>CAYVFE010000003.1:0-1574 GCA_964450885.1 uncultured Gammaproteobacteria bacterium | reverse complement strand
TCTTCTTTTTTCATAAGTTCTTTTTTTATGTAACGGTATAGTAGGACGAGACAAAACTGTAAAATAAAAAAAGCCACCAGATATATTTTCCGGTGGCTTTTCTCCTCAATAAAATAAACAAGGTCTATTTATTCCCTTTCTTATTCATATTCCGAAAACTGCTGAAATGCTTGTCAATAAAAGCTATGACATCGGACTCCTTATAGTAGGTTTTGTGATATATCATTTGAAAGGGCAACTCGCCGGAAGAACGGTAGCGTTGCAACGTGCGCTTGCTGACGTTGAGCATCTGGCAGAGGTCAAAGTTATCCAGCAGTCGGTCGCCGTCCGGCAGCAAAGGAATGTTCTGTGCCGGTTCGGATGAATGTAACTTTTCAATCCTGTCGAATCGCTCCATAATACGCCGCATCCATCCATCGAAATGATCCTTATCTATATACATGGTCAGTCTTTAGGCAAAGTCATCAATCCTTTAGCGGCCAATTCGTCCAGCGAACCTACATTGCGTTGGATGCGCTTTTCTTCCAACAATCGTTTTATCTCCGAAATGGTATAATACGTTTTCTTACCTATAAGTGAATAGGCAATCACTCCGTTGCTGCGATAACGCTGAAGAGTACGTTTGCTGATTTTCAGATAGACGCAGACAGCCTCGTTATCCAGCCAAATTTCCTGCAAAGGAGGTTGCTTCGGTTCTGTCTTATAGATGTATTTCTCTATAGCCTCTATCCTGTCTATGAGTGCCTGAAAATCGCCTGATTTCATAATTACTATTCCCATAATCCTTTGTTTTATTGATGCTTTGCAAAGGTCGGCAGGATAAATTACCCGTATTCACAAGTTTAGTACACTATTTTTTGATTATTTTCTTTTGCGTTGATTGTAAGTGGTTTAACATGATACAAAAGACATTTTTCTATGTGGTATTGGTAAAGGAGATTGGGTATTCTATTTTTGGATTACATTGTAAATGTAAGTTATATAGCGCATTACCTAACTGGTATGTATATTCTTTTTCCGATAGAAATTTGGAAGCGAGTAAAAATGTCTGTAATCCGGTTGTTAGGTATCGTAAAATCAAAAGCACCCAATTGGTTGTCTCATGTACTATCTATGTAACTAAGGAAAATACAAAAGGTTTACCGAATGATAAACCTTTTGTATGTGTATAGCAGGAAGAAATTATTTCAATCCTTTGCTAATTAATATGGAAATCCTATCTTTGCAAACAGATAACAGAGTTATTTGAAAGCATGAAAAACTAAGTGTACCTAAGCACTTTATACTTACTTATCTACTGCCCGTTTCATGCGAGAATCTTCAAAAACTGTTGATAGTCAATTTCATATCCTCAGACTACCACAAATATAATAAAAAGTTCGCAGTTACAGATTAATTACTAATCACTATCTCAGACTTATCCATCTCTCCGTCTACAGGTGGATTCAACTTTGCAACACTAACTTCCAGAGAAATTATTTCAGGATAATTGTCGAAAAGTTTTTTGTAAATACGTCCTGCAATATGCTCCAGCAGCTTAGATGGTATGCTCATCTCAGCTTTAATCAGATCAT
>CAYVFE010000002.1:0-186151 GCA_964450885.1 uncultured Gammaproteobacteria bacterium | reverse complement strand
ATAAATGGCGCCAACCTTCAGGACTTGGGCGCGGTTACAAATGGAACATACGGCTCGCAGCCCGTGCTTTCGACAAGTGGTGACGCTCTAGTATTTACTGGATATGATGGCAGTAAAGGAGATGGCACAGAGGTCGTTCGTGATGTCAGACGGGCAGTGCTGTCAGCAAATACCGTCGATGTTTTAGATCTAAATACTTTAAGTCGTACGAGGCTTGCTAACCTTTCTGACGAAAATTATTATGCCAAAGCATGGTGGGATGAGACAAATGGTAATGTACTTTTCTCTATGGTCTCGAAGGATGCTGACCAGACAGGTACATATTCCTACAATCTACCGTCAGGACTATTTGACAAGGTCCTTACTGACAGTCTGGATTCCGTCTCACAGGGGCCTAAAAAAACCCTTTCCGTGCTTAACCCTGGCGTTTCGCTTATAGGAAGCGTGACAACAAGCGAAAGCACTTTGGGTAATCTAGGTAGCCATTATGAACAGGCTCTGGATGGTATATATATCTATAACCAGAATGAGAATGATATCGTAAACCTCGATCTTGTAAGCGGATTTGTGCAGCCTATCGCCGTTAAGCCGACGTCGTATTTTGGCAGCTCAATGTCTATGCTTACAGGAAGTTCAGATGCTGATAGTGGAGGGGTGAAAGACAAAACTCAGGAACAATTGCAGCTGCAGACATTTACCATAAAACCAACCTTAGAGCCTAAGCGTGTCCAGCAGCAAAGCGGAGATAGGTGTAGAGATGTAGCAGCAGCAGCATGTAATGAGCTTCTAGGAACCGATTTTACAGGTGATCAGGCAAAATCCGGAGGAGGAACTCAGGACGAGAGTTTTGATGCGTGTTTTAAAGAGCAATGGTCTGTGGCAAAAACAGCTGGGTGTTCAAATAGTCCTTTATATCTCTACGGAGAGAAGGGTAGCAGTGTTAACGTAAAAGTAGGTACGCCAGTTTACAATAGCAATGCTGCATACGCTCCAGCAGCTGGTTATTCGGGCACTCTTAGTGGTGATGGCGGAATAAATATAGGAGCAAAAACATATGCATCACTTGAATTTGATTACGATCTAGCTGCAGATTATGTAGTCCCAACAAAAGGAATCGTAGTTGGTCGAAATGAGATCGATAAAAAAATTACAGAATATGCCGAAAAGCTAGGAATGAACGAGAAGGAGACTTATGACTTTATCAAATATGTAAAATCTGAGACCGTGTCTTCCCGCATATTTATCTCCCATTTCTCAAATCAGGTGTCCAAAAAACTTCTTCCTCTTTATTTCACGCCACAGCCTGATTCCTATACAAATATAGTGTTTTATATCAACGATAGTGGAGTTATTTCGGATAATAATCCAGAAGAACCAGCTTACGAGAAAATAAAAAGAGATGGATTTACAGCAGTAGAGATAAGCTTCATCGTAAATAGATAGGTTTATTGTTGATTTCTTGCCCGGAAAAGTTTGGTATAATTTTCTAATGGTATTATCAGATAGAGACATAAAAAGGTTGGTTGAAAAAAAGGTGATTGAAGTTGTTCCAAAACCTGATTTTTCAAAGCAGCTCGGGTCATGTTCGCTGGATTTGAGGCTGGGTAATAACTTCCGGGTATTTGATCATAGTAAAAACGCCTATTTGGATCCCACAAAAAAAGACTATACCAACGAAATCACTTCACAAATAAAAGTCAAAGATGGTGACTCTTTCATAATGCAACCCGGTGACTTTGTCCTTGCTGTAACACAGGAAAGAATAAAGATTCCTGCAGATTTGTTGGGGAGACTGGAAGGAAGGTCATCTTTGGGAAGACTGGGGATAGTCGTCCATTCGACCGCAAGCATTTTTGATCCAGGATGGGATGGACAATGTGTACTGGAGCTCGGGAATTTGGGCAGGATGCCCGTCGCGTTGTATCCTGGTATGAGGATTTGTGCTATGACTTTTGAACAGTTATCTACGCCATCTGATAATCCCTACACTGAGAAAAAATTCGCTAAATATAAGTTTCAAAGCGGACCTCAGGAGAGTAAATATAGTGAAGATAAATAATTTTTTTTGAGGCGCGGAAGGGAATCGAACCCTCGCATAGAGGTTTTGCAGACCCCCGCGTTGCCACTTCGCCACCGCGCCGTAAGAGAACAGTTGAGTTTATCAAAAAAAAAGCTTAAAAGCCAAGTTTTGATACGTGAATTTAGTTAGTCTCTGAGATTTGGGCATTTTCAGATCTAGTTTTTTCCAAAAATTGCTCAAATGATGTAAATTCTCCATCTTCTTTACTGGAAAGCTCTACTATGTATAGCCTTTCTTTGTCTTCAAAAACCTCGCTTGTGTCGTTTGGACTTAGCTCATGGATAAATTCATTGCCGATATCCGTAAAAAAGATGCTGTTTTCCGGCACCGTGATGTCCTGATAAAGCTTTACTTCCCGTGACTGGCTGGTATATGGCAGTGCGGTTGTGGCAAGCTCCCCATCCCTTTCTGTCAATTCGTAGATAGTGTTCATGAATGATCTGGTAGATTCGCTGGTGTTGTCAGAGAAAACCATATCTATGTTCGCAGACGGAGCGACCACAAGGGCTACTTTTTCAGCAAGAAGCATATCTTTTACGAGTCCACGGTTGATGGCTGCTCTGTCTGGATCGAAGTCTTGCAGCATGTTGATTCTCTCGTTTATTTCGTCATCCGTCACGGTAATATTTCTCTTTTTAGCCTCTAGCTGTACAAGCTTTTTATCTACGAGGTCATTTAGAATTCTCTCTTTTAGAGAGCTTGGGGTTGCAAGGTACGTTGTAGCGTTTTGCTGTTTGGTATATTCCAGATCTACATCTTCATCAGTCAGGAATTCATTTCCTACGCGGGCAACCGGTCTTTGCTCTGCGGGTACTTCCTGGGATGCCTGCTGGCGGATATCCTGCTGCTGATTTATTTGCCAGATAGTGACCGGCAGCACAAGAAGCGCAAGTCCTCCTAGAACGAGGGGGACATATCTCCCTGCAGAAAAGGATTTGGTTGCAGCTCTCGCCTGCGGCGCGGCAGGTGTGGAGGGATTCTGATTTTGTTTGAATTGATGTGGTGTTAACGGACCATTAAACGGAGAATTATTATTCAATGGATTCATATTGATTTCATTATTTCAAAAAACGGCTCAATAAATCAAATTTAAAGAGGCTGTTCTCCAGTTGTAATTTCAGGTTGAGGCTGGGTAATTTCTTGGGTCGGTGCAGGCAGGGTTATGGTAAGTGGCAAGGCTTCTCTAAGAAGTGAATTCGTGCTTAGAAGAGTTCTTACGGTAGTCTTTGGAAGTATGGTAATTTCTGTGGTTTGTGACTCTGAGAAGAGAGTATTAAAAGTTATATTTGCTATATTGCCATTGCCATTTACTTCTTCGTCGTCAAGTCCTCCCAGTGCTATTACAAATGAAATCCTTCCGAGTTCCGGGTCTACGTTATTTATCAGAACTGCAGGATTTTGGCCGAAAAGGTTATTCTCAGAAGGTGTTACGGTAACATTTGTGATGATGCCTGGGTCATATGCAAGCTCCAGCTGTATTCCAGAGATGCTTTGTCCGTTTGTATTCGCGTTTACGTCCACAGAATATAACTCTTGTGGGTTTTGAGCTGTGTCAACAGAATTAGGAGAAAAAGAAATTACGGTTTGAGGATTTATAGTAGGTATCAAATCGAGCGCATCTTCCTCAGTTAGCTGCTCTTCCTCGATGACGGGTATTGGATTGTTTTGTTCGGTTTTTATAGCCACATAAATAAGCCCTATGGTAAATAGGAACAAAGTTACGATAAGAATAGTTGTTTTTTTCGGCATATGTATAATCTTCTATAACTTAGGTCAACTTGTCAAGGAAGTATTTATAATGGTGAATCTCCCTCACGGTTGGCAAAAGTTCTTTGTAGTAATAATAAGTCGATAGTATCAAGAGTTCCGTTATCATCCAAATCAGATCTTACTTTTGCCTCCGCTGTGCAGATTTCCATTTCTCTATAACAAGCCATAAAGAGGGTGTAATCATCTAACGTCATGTTGTCCGCACCAGTTTCCGACCTGCTGATGTCTCCTGATGCTAATTTAGTTTGGGCAATGTTGGTTTTTTGACCTTTTGTTACTAGGGGGTAGCCACTCACAGCCTGATAAAGCGTGTTATCGAATCTAACAAATATTTGATAATTTCCAGTTGGAAGATCTCCCAGTGAAACATCACCTTTGTATGA
Organism: uncultured Gammaproteobacteria bacterium; assembly: GCA_964450885.1. Classification (GTDB taxonomy): domain Bacteria; phylum Patescibacteriota; class Microgenomatia; order Levybacterales; family GWA1-39-11; genus JBCLLY01. Next base: position 181,918 of record CAYVFE010000002.1, on the reverse strand, counting down.
GTACGTTGTCGCATCAAAGGTCAGTGTTCCGCTAGCAGGATCCTGATCGCCGGTCGCAAGCGTGGTTATGTTTGCGCCTGTAGAATCACCAAGAAGCACCTCGACGTCTCTCGTCGTTCTAATTGGATTCTCATTATTTGAAGTTGATCCTGGCCCTGATGTGATCGTGTTTCCTCCTATACCAGGGAGAGTTATGTTGAGGGTGATAAGCGTCTCGTCGTTACCTACACCTGCTCCATCAGTTGGTGTCGCAGTGGGAGCTGTTGTGGTTATGGGCGTTACTGCAACCGTAGGGGTTCTGGTAGGTGATGGAGTTCTGGTGGGTGTAGGGGTATTGGTAGCTTTTGGAGCGGCACATTGACCATTTACGCAACTGTTGCCATTCTGGCATTTGTCCACGCCACAAGGTCGTGTGGACTGTGCAGGATAACAATTCCCTCCTTCTGTAGTGTGTCGATTGAATGTGCAGGTTTGAGTGCCATTTGAGTCTCCGCACGTGTTATTGGGAGCGCTACAGCTTCCTGAGCAGGTAGGGCTCATGTTGCATGGTGGAGGCGTTGGGGTAGGAGTTTTAATTGTGCACTCAGAGCTTTCTCTGTTCTGAGGAGTGTCGCAGCTGTTATTTGCGGGTTGAGGTGCTGATACGCATTTATAGACACCAGGAGCTGCATTTTTCTGAGTTAGGACTTTTCCATCAGAACTTAAGGTGCATGTAGATGTTCCTCCATAAGCAGCCCTACAGTTGGTTACAGAGCGGCTAGATTCGATCCTATATATGTCTGTATTGTATTTGAGAGATCCTTCTAGGATGCTTGCAGAATTACTATCTGTAACTGTACATTTTACAGTAGTCCCTGTGCAGCTAATGGAAATGCTCGATGACCTTACTGGACAAGCTAATCCGCCTGCGCCGCATGAGGAGGAAGTTTTTGTTCCAGTCGGATTTGACCATTTATATTGTCCATCAGAACCAGCTGCACCTACCGAAAACATATAATAAACATTTGGGTTTAGACCAGAAGCAGTATAGGATGTAGCACTTTTGTTAACATCTGCATTAAACTGCCAATTTGTGGTTCCGTCATTAATCCTCCATACAATCCTCTGGGCAGTAATAGCATTATTTGGTTCAGCGCGATCCCACTTTATAGTTATCGAGTTGCAGGTTACACTGGAATATCCTGTTATTTTGGGGATAGAAGTTAGAGATGCGGTGGTGCCACCTGTGCCTCCGTTTGTTGCAGGAGTCGCGGTGGGATGTTTGGTTCCGGGTAGAGTTCCAGGGGCAGGATTTCTTTCAACACACTGGTATCGATTATAAAAGGGGTTATTGCTTTGCGTAACTTGTTGACAGTCCCATCCATTAGGACAAGTTCCTGACTTTTGAGGATAACCTGTGCCACACGTATAGCCAGAAGCATCTTGCCTGATATCCTGTTCTTGCTGGGTGAGAAAGATTGTTATGGGGAGAGCGAGTGCTAGTACGATGCCCCCTAGAACCATAGAAGTGCGTTGCCATGAATGAAAAAAAGCACCATCGATAAGATTTCTAAATGATCTCATTTGAATATAGTCTAATTCTATATTAGGTATAATAAGGGGAAGAAGTCAACCCTAAATGAGGAAATTGTCTAGCCTTTTTTTGCGACTACATTCATCCAATCGCTTTCAAGCGGGCTGTAGGGTTTGCGAAATACGTAGTCCCAGCTTCTCCCATCAAATGAAGATCCGTAAAAATTAATATCCTTGAACCCTAGTCCCAGAAGATGTCTTTCGATTCCGATCTTCGTAACGTATGCAAAGATAGAATTCTTTACACCATATGCTGCCCATTTATTCTGGGTTTTATCAAATACCGCAAAAGTTTTTAGGATCGTCATCTCTTCTTCATCCGGTGGATCATAGAATTCCAGAAAAGCATGCTCTTCGCCCGTCGATTTATAAGAATTTTTTCCAACAAAAGAAAGACTCAAAAGTCGATTTTTTGTCTTAATGACTTTTTCAAAGTTAGTATTCTGAATAAGCAGAAGAGATGGGCCACTTAGAAGGTCTGAGGACATATCAAGGGTTTTTTTGTAGACATATGGGTTGTGGGATAGAGTATTCCCCCAAATCATGACGCAGTCATAAGTGGTCTCGATTCTGGGCTTTGTAAGATCGTTATACTCTCCTACAATAAATGTAATACGCTTTCTGATATGCGCAGGCAGGTCAGTCATTCTCTTTTTTGCCTCCTTTATCATAAGTGTGCTTCTGTCGATTCCAGTTACTTTGTAGCCTTCTTTGGCAAGTGCTATGACATGGTCGCCTGTTCCACATCCTACATCGATAACGGTCTTTACCTTATTTTTTTTGAACAGCTCTACTAAATCTGGAAGTTCATGTGCCAGCCTGTCCTCAGTATCGACAGTCTTGTAATAATTTTTAGAAAGCCAGTCGTTGTATTCTTCGTCAACGCTTACTGCCAGTCGCTCTCTGACAACTGCTTTGAAAACATCGCTGTTTGAGATGATGCCTATCAGTTTTCCATCCTCGTCGATAACAGGAAGTCTTCCGATGTTGTGTGTCTTCATGATAGACTGTGCTTCAAGTAGTGGAGTACTTGGCTTTACGGAGACAATGTCCTTGCTCATTATCTTCTCGACTTTTATCTTGAAGACTTCGGACATTTTCTGTTCCATTTCCTCAAAGTTCTGATTGTGTACTGGATCCTCTATGTATTCCTGGAACGTAGGGAAGACTTTTGAGATGATATCGTGCTCAGTAACAAATCCTATAACTTTTTTGTTTCTGCAGACAGGAAGACCATTTATACCTCTTCCAAAGATAAGTCTAGAGGCATATTCTACCTTATCGTCCGCAGAAATATAGTCCACTTGCCTGGACATGACATTTGCTACCTTCATAATTTTAGCGTATTCTTACAAATTATACTCCATAAGGTCAATTATCGGTAGTCCCAGCTTGTTAATATCCCATAACTATGGTAAAATTCTCTTCACCTTTTGAAGCAGGGTGATTTTATATTAGAAAAATGTCATTTCCAGAAGGCGGCATGCCGCCACAAAATACAGAGCACTTATCGACCAGAGAGCTAAATCAGAGGACTAATACAGTCCTTACAGAGTATGGTGAGCAAAGTCTTGCAACCATGCGTCCCATGATAAGAGCTGGAAGAGCAAAAGAAGTACTAGGCTATGTTAGAAATAGGCCTGGTGAGCAAATGCACCTGATAGACTCCGTAGGAGAGCATTTATTTGCAAATATTGCCAGAGGGCACAACCTACCTTCAAGAATAATCGGAGAGCAGAATACCTATACTACTGTGGAGGGTCAGGAGCCTCTTGTCGACTTCACAAATGATTCACTCGACAATACGAGTCCATACATAAGAGGGCTTGATGTTCGACCTTATACAGTTGGGGGTGCTTTTGATCACAAGACCCGCAATCCGATAGGTGCTGTGATAGTAGACATCGATGGTAATAGAATCTTTAGGTCTACGAAGAATAAAAATACAGTTAAAGATGTCGAGACTGGTGAAGTAACTGAGCTTTCTATATCAAAAAGAAAGGACTTCAGGGATCCTAACGTTTCTATAGCGTCTTTCGTCAGCGAAGGAGAATATTTTCTTCCTTTTGCAAAGAATTTCAGTAGCATGGTAGAGGCTTTTGAGAGAAAACAGTTTCTTTATCCTGGAGGAGGAGCTTTTATATATGCTTATTTAGGTTCGGGTGCTTTAGATGCTTATGTAATGATGAATGAGCCAAGGTCGGAGATAGACCCTGGGTTACCATTTCTTCTAAACGGAGGCGGAAAAGCAATAAGTGTTGATACAGAAACTGGTAAGAAAACGCCTTATAAATTTGACCCAGAGCAGACTACATCAGGGAGTGTTCCGCTTTTTATCGCGTATGCTCAGGAAGAGATAGCAGATAGTATAATCCAGCTTTATCTTGAGGGAAAGCAGCGGGCTGAAGAGATGGATACGGCACTTGCTTTCTACAGAAGAATGAACGAGGGAATAGAATATGATTTAAGAGAAGGAAAGCCCGAAGCAAACTTCTAGGGTAGGGGGAATTTTACTGCAGTTTTTTTTACTTCATTCGCAATTTTTTCAAGCTCCTTATTCTTATTTATATCATCTTTAAATGCTTTGAAAAATACATTCCGTTTTTCTTTGGTCGTTGGTAGTCCCCATTCGCCGCACGCGACGATAGTATCATTTATCCAGCCTGCGACCTTTTTCATATCATCCTCTTTCATACCACGTGTCGTTATGGCCGGAGTCCCTATGCGGATTCCTGAGGGATAGAATGGGGGATTGGTATCATTTGGTACAGAATTTTTATTGACGACTATATTTACTTTCTCGAGAGCATACGCAGCGAGCGCCCCGTTTATTTTTTTATTCCGAAGATCTATAAGCATCAGATGGTTGTCGGTCCCTCCACTTACGATATCAAATCCATAATTGGTGAGTTCTTTTGCGAGCGTTTTTGCATTCGCAACTATTTGCTTTGCATATTTCTTGAAATTATCAGAATCTGCTTCTTTTAGTGCAACAGCGATTGCCGCTGTCTGGTCATCATGTGGTCCTCCTTGAAGCCCTGGAAATACCGCGCTATCGATCTTGTCCGCTAGATCCTTGTCGCGGCGAAGGCCTTTTTTTGTAACCATTATCATAGCTCCTCGCGGCCCGCGTAGTGTTTTGTGGGTGGTTGTCATGATCACATCAACATAAAGGCTGGGTGAAGGGTGCGCGCCGCCTGCGATAAGTCCTGCGATGTGGGAGACATCTGCTACGAGATATGCTTTTGCTTTCTCTGCAATTTCCGCGAATTGTGCGAAAGGTAGTGTCCGTGAGTAAGCTGTCGCTCCTATGAAGATAACTTTTGGCTTGTGCTGTCTGGCTAGTTTTTTTACTTCCTCGAGATCTATATATCCATCTTTGTCCAGATGATATTGGACGCCATTGTAGTATTTGCCTGTGACGCTCGCTTTCCACCCGTGGGTGAGATGGCCTCCATCTGGAAGAGCGTGTCCCATAACAGTGTCTCCGACTTTGCATAGCGCTACATAAATCGCCAGATTTGCAGGGGACCCAGAATATGGCTGGACATTTGCGTGAGCCACCTTAAATAGTTTTTTTGCGCGCTCTATAGCAAGTATTTCTGCGTTGTCGGCATTTTTATTTCCCTGATAATATCTTTTTTTGGGATATCCTTCAGAATATTTATTCGTGAGAACTGACCCGAGAGCGGATCTTACTGCTGTAGATGCATAATTTTCGGATGGTATGAGGGCGATCGTTTCTTTTTGTCGTCGTTCTTCTTCCTTTAGGATTTTGTCTATTTCAGGGTCGGTAGAGGATAGGGACTTTATCATGAGTCTAACTATAATAGCCCAAAAAGACCGTAAAGTCAACGAAATATGAACTCGGAGAGTCTATTGTGCTGGCTCGATTAGCTGTTGCTGCTGTAAAAGTCTTTCCTGTGCATCGGGCGCAGCATTCTGTGGAGTCGTCGTAGGCGTTGCTGTAGGTGTGGGGGTTGACCCAGAGTCTGCCGGAGTTGGGGTGGGGGCATTTCCTGTGCCGCTACTTGACGAGCGAGGTTTTTCCTCAGACAGGACAAATTTATCTGCACCCGACACAAGAGTTATACTAAAGAAAAGAACTACTATTATAATGATAAGAACGAAAGCAAAACCCGATTCTTGATTTCGGACGATACTATAAGGTTTTTTCATCAGTTATTTACGGTCTGTACAGAGCTACAGATTTTTTGTGATATCGATTTATAGATGTTCTCAAGTTCCGCGCCATTTGGAGTATTGTAAAAGGTGTCAGGCCTGGATGCTAAGTCTCTCATAAGTGTTAGTCCTTGAGTATCGCCTGCTCCGAATATACCTATAGAATATATTGTCACTCCGAGATTTTTTATCTCATCAGCGGGATTCGGATTCTGCTGACGTGGGTCTGCTTGAGGACTTAGGTCGATACCTCCTGGGATGTTAGGGAGCCCATCTGACACGAAAATCAGCGAGAAATTACGTTCAGGATACGCGCTTTGGGCTTGTATTAGAGTTTCTCGAGCCCTCTGCAACGCCTCTATGGTATTTGTTCCACCATTGGGATTTATGGAGTTGATCCTTCCTGGAATTATGTCCTTTACATCTTTATACAGTGATACTGGAACTTCAGTTACGACCCCGATATCTCCATTAAACCTTTCGATTCCGACTACCGACTCATCAGACATAGAGCTGGTAAATGCTAGTACTGAGCTTTTAAGATTATTTATTTTACTGGTGGGGGTTTCCATAGAACCGGTTGTATCAAGCATCATGGTGATAGCCGTCACGCCTGCACATTCTTTGAACTTTATAGTCTTTAGTTGTAGATTTCCACGCGCATTATCGAGGTCCTTTAGTGATTCTTCATCGATCTCATAAACTCCATCATCCGGTACTGTGAGCTGATTTTGGGGGAATGGGTTACCTCCGCCAAGCAGGAATGCACCACCTATAACTATTGCCAAAAATAGGAAAAAGACAGGTTTGCCGCCTGAGAGTAGTGACGAGAACCCCCCACCGCTATTACCGCCAGAAAAAAATATCCCACCGCGTTTATTGTTTGCCATATGTTTATTGTAGATACAATAATTCGAGATAGTCAAGGCGCCACTTGTCTTGCCTGGATATATTTGCTATAATCAGCTTCATAACGCACATTCGGTGGAGCAATCCTGAATCATCAAGCCGAATGGAGGAATAAGGATTGACTATGAAACAAATTACACTAGAAGAATTATTGTCAGCTGGTTGCCATTTCGGACATCAGGTAAATAGGTCGAACCCAAAAGCAAATTCATTTATTTTCGAACCGCGTAGCAATGTGCACATCATAGATCTGGAGCAGACCCATAAAGGACTTATGGATGCAGCGGAGTTCGTAAAGAATCTTGCTGCAGAAGGTAAGACGATGATAGTTGTAGGAACGAAAAGACAGGCAAAACAAGTCGTTGAAGATCAGGTAGAGAGAGCGAGAGTGGCAACACCTGATACTATTCATTATGTAACTTCACGCTGGGTCGGAGGAGTCCTGACGAATTTTCCTGAAGTCTCAAAAAACTTCAAAAAGCTTGATGAGCTCGAATCGCTCGTCGGAACAGAAAAATCAAAAGAATACACAAAGAGGGAACTTGCTTTATTCGAACGTGAAATAGCGAAGCTAAAGAATTTCTATCAGGGAGTAAGAAGTCTAAAAGCAGCTCCTGATGCTCTTTTCATAATCGACACACATTTTGAGAAAACCGCAGTGAACGAAGCAAAGAGAGTAAAGGTCGCCAGTGCCGGAATCGTTGATACAAATGGAGACCCATCCAGCGTGAATCATCCTATTCCAGCAAATGACGATGCAGTAGGCTCTATAGAGCTTATTACATCTTATATAATAGATGCATGGATAGAGGGGAGTCGCGAGAAAGGTAAAAAAGACGAGAAGGAAAAAATAGCAGCTGAAAAAGAAGCCGCGAAAAAAGAAAAGGCAGATAAGAAATAAACTATGAAACTTAACGCAACAGATATAAAAAAACTAAGAGAGATGACAGGAGCAGGATTTGCTGATTGCAAGAATGCGCTTGAAGAAGCAAAGGGTGACCTAAAGAAAGCCGAAAGCCTATTGAAGGAAAAAGGGCTTGCAAAAGCTGCAAAAAAAGGAGACCGCGAGACAGGAAGCGGACTAGTTGATACTTATGTTCATCTGAACGGCAAGATCGGGGTAGTCCTCTCGGTTCTTTGTGAGACGGATTTTGTCGCAAGAACTGACGAATTCAAGAATCTTGCTCATGAAGTCTCCATGCAGATAGCTGCTATGGACCCTAAGGACGAGAAAGAGCTTTTGGCTCAAGATTATATCCGTGATGGGTCCAAGACGATTGGCGATCTTGTCAAAGAAGCGATCGCAAAGCTTGGTGAGAATATTCAGATAGGAAAGTTTACCAGAATCTCCATATAAATAGTCCTCTCTACTTTTTGCCGTAAAAAGTAGCAAAAAGCTCTTGTCTGTGTGCGTCTCAAGTATTCAAACCTTGCTTGTCTCACTAAAACTCCGGACTTCGCCTTTCAGTTTTTTAACGCTCGAAAGCGTCGATTTTCATACTATCTCCGCACAACGACAAGGAAGGCGGGAGGATCGCTTAAAGCGATAACAATATAGGAATATGTTTAGGGCTACTATGAATTTTATTTATTATGTATAATGGGAGTCTATGTTGGTAACGATTATTGCTTTCATTTTGGTTCTTTCTGTTCTGGTTCTTGTGCACGAGCTAGGGCACTATCTGGTCGCAAAGTTTTTTAAGATAAAGGTGGAGGAGTTTGGATTTGGGTTTCCGCCTCGCGTTTTTGGTAAAAAAGTCGGCGAGACGATTTACTCGATAAATCTACTTCCTATCGGAGGATTCGTAAAACTTTATGGAGAGGATGATGCAGGGGGCGGAAGTCTAAAGATAAAGGATTCGTCTATCAAAAATGAGGATATCTCAAGAGCGTTTTATGCCAGGCCTTTATGGCAGAGAATGAGTGTAGTTGTCGCGGGAGTCGTGATGAATTTTTTGCTTGCAGTTGTAATCATCTCGACACTTTTTGCGACGCAGGGTGTTGCCGTGCCTACAGAAAATGTACTTGTAAATAAAGTCCAAGAGAATTCTCCAGCACAAGCTGCAGGACTTAGAGAAAATGACGAGATAGTAGCTGTAGATGGTGAGGGGATAAAAACCAGCGAAGAATTCGTGGCCTTTACGGCAGATAATCTGGGTGAGGTGGTAACCCTAAGGGTTCTTAGAGATGGACAGGAATTTGATGTAGATCTTACTCCGCGTGTCGATGCTCCAGAGGGGCAGGGAGCTATAGGGGTCGTAATTTCGAATATCAAACTCAAGAAATACTCTTGGATAGAGGCTCCATACTATGGAACACTTGAAGCATTGAATTTCTCAAAAATGATAGTGGTGGGTCTAGGGACACTGGTATCAGACCTGGTGACTACTGGGCAGGCACCTGAGGGAGTAGCAGGACCTGTAGGAGTTGCCCAGCTAACGGGTGCAGTGGTTCAAAATGGTTTGGTTGCGACATTGTGGTTTGTGGCACTGCTTTCATTAAATCTTGCGGTCCTAAATATCCTTCCTATTCCGGCGCTTGACGGAGGGAGATTTTTCTTTCAGATAATAGAGTTTGTTACACGAAAAAAGGTAAGCCCTAAATATGAAGGTTACGCGCATGCGGCAGGACTGGTAGTTTTGCTTTCACTTATGGTGCTTATAACTGTATTTGATGTGGGTAGACTTATTTCGGGCGAGAGTCTGATTCCCGAACTTTAAGATATGGAAGATATAGTAAAACAAGCAAAACAAAAAATGGAGAAAGCCTTTGAGGTCTTGAGGGTAGATCTTGCGACGGTTAGAAGTGGGAAAGCGAGCAGTCAGATGGTAGAAAACATTGAAGTCGTTGCATATGGAGGCTCTGCGAGGCTAAAGATCATGGAGCTTGCGACGATCTCAGTCCCGGATCCAAAGACAGTAGTTATAACCCCATTTGATCTCTCTGTCATAGGGGATATCGAAAAGGGAATAAATGATTCAGGCCTTGGGATAAATCCATCTGTATCCGGGGAATTTATACGTCTTTCCATACCTCCTCTTACTGAGGAAAGACGCGCAGAAATGGTAAAGATGATAAATCAAAAATGCGAAAATGGAAAAGTCATGATACGTCAGGTCAGACAGGATTCTATGCGCGAAATCAAAAAAATGGAAGATCAGGGGCATACTTCGGAAGACGACATTGAAAGAAACGAGAAAGAGGTGCAATCTCTTACCGACGACTATATCAAAAATATCGATTCCCTCCGCGAGCAAAAAGAGAAAGAGTTGATGACGGTTTAGATTCTTAGTTAATGAGAGCAGTTTTTATTTAGTATTTTTATGAAGATCCCAAAAGCAGTAGAGCGGGTAATTGAGGGTTTTGAAAGACTTCCTGGTATAGGTCCTAAGTCGGCGCAAAGATTAGGATTTTATCTCCTGCATGTGCCACAGGAAAATCTGGACGAATTCGCGCAGGCACTTTCAAATCTCAAAAAAGAGACACAGGTCTGTGAGAGTTGCTTTAATATAGGTAGCACACAGCTTTGCGAAGTCTGTAGCGACGAGAAAAGAGACAAGACATTTATTTGTGTCGTTGAGGACCCTTTAGATGTGGTAGCGCTTGAAAGGAGTAGGAAGTTTGCTGGTCTTTATCATGTCCTGCACGGTGTCGTGGATCCGCTAAATTCGATTGGTCCTGATGATATATATATCCCTCAGCTTATTTCGCGTGTAGAAAAGAGTCCGGAGATAAATGAGATTTTGATCGCGACAAATCCTACGATGGAGGGCGAGGCGACAGCTATGTATATCTATAAAAGGCTCAAAGAAAAAAATCCAGACATGAAGGTTACGAGAATCGGCCGCGGACTGCCGATCGGTGCAGATATAGAATACGCTGATGAAACAACTCTTTCCAGGGCACTGGAGGGAAGAAGAGAGTATTAAGCTGCTGGATTTTCCTCTGTGGGTGTAGAGATGTTTGGTTGGGAAAATTGACTGATATTTGATTCATTTGGAGTTCCGATAGGTTCTGGATTTGTAGGCCCCATTGGTGGATTTTCTGTTTCCGGGACCTGTTGAGCAATAGGTTCTGGTGTTACAGCTGGCGTAGGTGTTTCAGGTGAGGAGGTAGTGATAGGTGATACCTGTGGAGCACTGCCATTTTTTGCCTGTTTTTCCAGCTCCCTTTTTTCAACTATACCTTGTGCTTCTGATGCTTCCATGAGTATATAATTTACATGAAAAAATGGAGTAGTGTCAACTTATTTTTTCCCTTTTTTCCAGGGCGCGCGCTTGAGGATAGACGAGTAGACGTCAGTATCCAGATCTATCTTGAGACTTGATACCTCCTCATCTGCTGGGTTAGTATCTCTAAAGTTTACGTTTGGGATATCTTTTATGACTGCAAGTGGGGTCTGTTCCTGACCTTCTCCCATGATGGCAACTGCTCCAGCTGCCAGACCGTCCATTATGTTCGACTGAGTAACACGCATTTCTCTGTCGAATAGATCGGGTTTTCCTATGTAGTCATTTAGCGGCGAGAACCCTGAGTATGCGATAGCAACTCCCGTAGTTCCCCAGCGCAGAGGTGTGGTTTTGCTATCGGTAATTATGGCTCCTGCATATCTGATGTCAAATCTTTTTACGAGATATTCACGGATTTTGTTAGCACTATCTTGAGGATTTTCGGGCCATAGGATATAGTATCCGTTACCATTTGATTCATCTATTCCCGCTGCAGGAATCAAAAGGTTTTGTGTGATAGTTAAATGAAACCCGTATTTGTTTTCTTCTTTAGGTAAAAAATACTCAGATTCTTCCTTTACAAGTTCGTCTTTATTGCTGCCATCTACAGGAGTTATACGCCCTTCACAAATAGAGACGATTTTCGAGGTAATACAGAGAATATTTCTCTCCTCAAACTCTGTGAGGTATTTATCCAGAATCTTAAAAACACTTTGGTCTGAGCTAGTTATCTTATGAGTCTTGATGGCATCTATTTGCATATCAGTATTTTAACAAATATCTTGACATAATAGTAAAAAGTTGTAATATTGAGGAGACAATGACAGAAAGATTTGTTCCAGAATCAGCACAAGCAGGCCTTCTTAATGAGGCGATGGAGCGGAAGCGAGCGGAGGAAGCAAGAAAAAAAAGCGCAGATGAAGCAAAAAAGCATTCTCCGGAATTACTTGCTAGGATAGAAAAATTGGTAGATTTTGAAGAAAGTGCGAAAAGATCCCCAGAAGACCCAGAGCATCCGTCGTTCATTAAAAACGGAAACCGTATGACTATAACTGAGGAGGGAAGGAGAAGGCTAGCTGAAGATGTGAATAAATCCCGGGCGTGGAGCGAAGGCGCAAGCATCAGGAAAACATTTTCAGTGCCCATTGATGAGGAGTCTTCTGTAGATGTTACTTTATCGAGAGCGAAGCACTCTGCGACTATAAATCTGCATGATCTTGATAGCCTTTTTGTGATTAACCCCGCTTCGGGAATTGCACATGTAGAGTCTAAAGAGCATAGACGCAGGCCATTTGATATGCACACCCCTATGGGTTCAAGTAGCGATTTAGGTCCAGTATGGAGCAGAGAAGCCACGATGGATGATATAACCGCATATAGTGAATTACTGGACAATGTAGAGATGGTAGACCCAAGTCGGTAGGCAAAATAACTTCGTTGTTAGATTTTGTGAAGCTCTAGTTCTATTTCCGTCCACGACATCACTTTGATAAGTTCCTGCAAGACATTTCCGTCTATCGCGTCTTCATTATAAAAAAGGTGTGCTTTCTGGAAATAATTATTCTCATCAGGATCGTCCCAAAATAGAGTCGGCGCATTAAATTCGTTGATGTCCGTATCGGTAACTTCCAGTATATCGTGAGGCATTTTGGATATTTTTGGTTTGCCTCCTACTTTTAACTTAAAAAGGACGAGCCCGATCCTTCCCTTATTTGGGTAGCTGTCGTTCCCATGTGTAATTGTCTGGAATTTTTTAGAGATAGAGTATTCATACATCTTTTTCTCTACCCAAAAATCCACAGAGGTTTGCGCGCGGTAAGTTGATCTTATCTGCTTGTCAAAAACCCTAAAAGAAAAGGAAAGTCTTTCTTCTATCGTTGTAAAAATAATTCCTCCCGCATATTCATTAGTATCTTTTTTGCGTAAAATTGCCTGAAAATAATTTTTGCCGCTTTTTATTTTAGTGTTGATAAGTTCTTTCTTCTCGTTTTGCTTAAAAAGGTAGTTGCCTCGTGATGCTATCTCTTTGTCATAAAGATTAAAAAAATCATTTGCCTCATGGATATCGGTGATAGGAGAGATTTGCAGTTCGAATAATTGGTCAAAATAACTATCACTTTTCCTGATTTTTTTGGATAGTGATGGATAAAATATATCTTCCCAACTGGTTGACACCTTTTGTTCCCATGTAACTTTGGTATGAACAGAGTATGTCATATTACTGACCGTAAAAAATTGGCAACATCAAATCTTTTTCGCCTAGTAGATTATACTTCATAAGTAGCTTTGTCAGATGGGGATTTTTAGCATAATACATTATTTCTTCCGGATTATCTTCGAGAAATTTCAGTACAGCTTTGTATCCTAAAAGATATGCTGCGTCTTTAGGGTGACAACCTGATCTGGAGGTATCCAACATTCCACGTTTTACCCTGAACGAAATGTTGAATGCGTGTTTTTGGGAAAGACCGTCTTTTATCAGATTATTATAAATTTCCCGGAACCCCAGATGTGAGTTCTTTACGGCCTTGAGTCTATAATAGTAGTTTTCAAAAGCTTTTTTGGTCATCGTGTTGGTTTTGACTTCGTTGTATACCCCGAGGCCTTCTGAGTATAAATAGGAGTCGGAAAGTTTGGACATGAGTCTTAGATGATTTTGGGATTTGCGGATATTGAGATTCTGTAGGGCGTGGCTTTCTATCTCGTGTACGATCAGCCTATTTATATTGTTCTGATAGCGTTTTATGTCTTTCCCGATTTTTATGACACTATAGTCGACGAATATCATGTTGGTAGAGAAATAATTTACCTCTACAGGGAAGTCTTCGATCTCATACCGGTTTTTGAAGATGACACCTAGTTGTTGTGCAATCTCAGGCGCCGGAACCAGGGGCCCTTTGTCCTCATTTTCAAATTTGAATTTTGGTAGCGACGCAATAAGTTTGTCAGGATCGGAGATGGCCCAGTTGAATGCGAGCCTTGCGTATACAGGAAATGTTGGTCTTCCGATCGAGCGACGGGCATGGTACAGAAAACGTAGATGGTTAAGATATTCGATCAGATGATACAGGAGATCATAGGGGAGCTCAATTTTCTCGACTCTTTGTTCGAGTTCATCAATTTCGATATCAAATCTATCCGGTGGTGGTGGAGCATATTCGAAAATAGGATTATATGTTGTACTTTTGGAAAATCTTTCTTTTTCCTCCAGCAGATTTACAGGAGTAAGGGCTGTCGAATCCAGTACCAGAGAATGTCTTATGTTGGTGGTTCTCAGGGCAATTCTGAACAGTTCATTCTTGCTGCTTGTGGAAATTTTTCGTGGCATTATTCATACCATTCTAGCAGATATAAGTTAAATTAAAATACTGATAAATGCATGTATAATATAGTTAAGTATGAACAAAAAACTCATAGGTATCCTGATTTTTCTTATAGCATTTGTAAGTCTGGGAACTTATCTGCTGATTAACGACGATATAGTAAAAAGTTTTTCGGAAAAGTCGTTTGAATTTGTTGAGAAAAACATAGCCCGAAGAGTCAATACTGGTGGTGAACCACTCCGGAAGGAAACAGATGATGAGGGATCTAAACTTACGGTAGAGGGTGCGATAGCAGAAACAAACCGCCATAGACGCGAAGCAGGACTTCCCGAGCTTGAGGAAAATACGCTCTTGAATATTTCTGCACAGAAAAAAGTTGATGATATGTTCTCCCGTCAATATTTCGAGCACGATGCGCCTACGGGTGAGGGTGCAGGGGATCTTGTAAGTGATGTAGGATATGAATTTATAGTGGTAGGGGAAAATTTAGCATTGGGAAATTATAAAGATGACACTGTTTTGTTGCAGGCGTGGATGGATAGTCCCGGACATAGGGAAAACATCTTGAAGGGTGCGTATACTCAGATAGGAATAGCAGTTGGCAGGGGGATGTTCGAGGGTCGTGAGACATGGCTTGCTGTCCAGCATTTCGCAAAGCCTCTTTCTGCGTGCCCTGCGATAAATGATGCTACTAAATCACAGATAGATAGTAATAATGTAAAACTGGACAATATGAAGGTCGATCTGGAGAACAGGAAAAAGGAGCTTGAGAACAAACCTACAACAAGAGATGAAAGCGAACAATACAATAAGAGGGTAGATGAGTATAACAATCTGGTTAGCGAATACAATGCGTTACTTGAGACAACGAAAGAGCTGGTCGGCGCATATAACTCCCAGGTGCAGAACTTCAATACATGCGCAAAAGAATAGTAGTGGATTCTATTTGGCTTGTAATGATTTCATCTTTCATGTTAATATGATTTTATAACTTTTGAAAAAGGGGGTGAATCACTATGGACGATAATCAAAATCAAGGAGGACAACCAGCTATGCCAGGAGCAGGAATGCCAGGAAGCAATACTCCACCAGCTCCAGGAGCAGGAGACGCACCTATGCCAGGCGGTATGCCAACACCTCCAGTAACTGAGACACCAGAGCCTAGTATGCCAACTCCAGGAAGCGGAGATGTGCCACAACCAGGAACAGGAGTACCACCAGCTCCAGGAGCAGGAGACGCACCTGTGCCAGGCGGTATGCCAACACCTCCAGTAACTGAGACACCAGAGCCTAGTATGCCAACTCCAGGAGCAGGAGACGCACCTATGCCGGGAACACCATCAACAGATGACCAAACAGGCGGAGGAATGCCAGGGGGCAATCCTTCACAAGGATAAGATCTAAGATCTTAAAAAAGCCGTAGATTCTCTACGGCTTTTTGGTAGCCATAAACGCTACTTGACTTGATATTATTTTATTTGTTAAATAAATAAATTGTGAATAAGTATGTTTTATTGTCTATCCTGTCAGTCGTTATTTTTGGTTTTATTTTGGCAGGTCTTCTGACTTCCCAAAGCGTGACATCAGATGATACAATAGACATCTCAGAAAATATTATGTCAAAGACAGGAGAATTAGTTGTCGAAACCATACAAGAAGGAACAGGGGATCAGGTCGTAGAATCAGGTGATGATATAGTCATTCACTATCGGGGAACACTTGAGGATGGAACCGTATTTGATAGTTCATATGATAGAGGTGAACCTTTTCAGACTCAGATTGGGGTAGGGGAAGTTATCAGAGGTTGGGATGAAGGTGTCATAGGTATGAAACCTGGCGAGAAAAGAAAACTTATAATTCCGCCTGCGATGGGATATGGGGAGCAGGGTATTGGCAGTATTCCTCCAAATTCGACTCTAATTTTCGAAGTAGAGCTTGTCGAAATCCTCAAATAGTTTTTTCATTTTCATTTTTTGTTACAATACATCTCATGTATACGATACTTTTGTACTACAAATATGTAAAAATCACCTACCCGAAAAGGGAGATGAAAGCGCAGCGCAAGATCTGCGAAGAGCTAGGGCTTAAGGGAAGAATCATAGTCGCAAAAGAGGGTATAAATGGAACCGTGGAGGGGTTGACCGAAAACACGCAAAAGTACATGGAGTTCATGTCAAAAGACAAAAGATTCAAAGACATTCATTGGAAAAAGTCAGTTGGGACTGGAAGTGCTTTTCCAAAGCTTTCCGTAAAAGTCCGTGACGAAATCGTGAGTCTGCACCTCGGTGAAAAAGATATTGATCCAAATACAACAACAGGAAGGTATCTGGAACCCGACGAGCTGCACGCGTGGTTTGAGAGCAATAAGGAGTTTTATATAGTGGATATGCGAAATGATTATGAGTATCTTTCCGGACGATTTGAGAATTCTGTCCTTCCGGGACTTGAGAATTTCCGCGATTTGAAAAAAGAATTACCCCGCTTAGAACATCTAAAAAATAAGACCGTTCTTACGGTATGCACGGGCGGCGTTAGATGCGAGAAAGCATCGGGATTTTTGCTGCTCAGTGGGTTCTCTGATGTCTATCAATTAAAAGGTGGAATAGTAAGCTACATGGAAAAATATCCAAATGAGAATTTCAAGGGTTCTCTTTATGTCTTCGATGGAAGAGTTACAATGGGATTTAATATGGATGATCCGGAGCGCGAGATAGTAGGCACATGTGAGAAGTGTTTTGCCAAATCAGAGCGCTATATAAATTGCTCCACAGTAGGATGTCACAGACACTTTATAATGTGTGAGTCATGTTTGGATCCGGACGGAAAGGGAGTATGTCCAAATGGATGTGACTATAGACGAAAAAGACAAAGAGAAAATTCCGTAAACTCCTATGATAGATAAGGTCAGGGAAGAAATCAAACAATCCGGAGATCCACAAAAGGCAATTTTTCTCCAAAGGTTTTTCAAGACAGGTAAGGGGGGGTATGCATATGGAGATAAATTTTTAGGGATCAGTGTTCCTGCACAAAGACAAATTGCGAAGAAATTCAAGTCACTAGAACTACCAGATATAGAAAAGCTTATAACTTCTCCGATCCATGAAGAAAGACTGATCTCGCTTTTTATCCTCGTGGATAAATTCAAAAAAGGGAATGAAAAGATGCAGGAGGAGATATTTAATTTTTATCTCAAGAGCACAAAATACATAAATAACTGGGATCTGGTCGACTCATCTGCATATAAAATAGTTGGTCAGTACATGATAAGTAGCAAAAGAGAAGAACTTCTCAGAAGACTTGCTGCATCAAAAAATCTTTGGGAGAGAAGGATTGCTATAGTCGCAACTTATCAATTTATCATAAATGGAAATAGCAGAACTACTTATGAAATTGCGGACCTTCTTATAAACGACAGGAATGATCTTATCCAGAAAGCCGTGGGATGGATGCTGCGGGAAGCCGGAAAAAAGGTGTCGAGTATAGAGCTTGAAGAATTTCTCAAACCAAGATATAAGACGATGCCAAGGACGATGCTAAGATATGCGATCGAAAGATTCGATGATAGTAAAAGAAAGGCATATCTGAAAGGAGAAATATAAATAGTTTTGGCAGTTAATATCTGATTGATAAGCTCGCTGTCAATTTTTAAAGTGATTTGATGAAAAACAAAACGAATGGTATTGGTGTTATTATCGGGCGTTTTCAACCTTTCCATTTGGGCCATGCATGGCTTATAAAAAAGTCTTTGGAAAAGTTTGAAAAAATAATTATCCTCGTGGGCTCATCAAATATCGATGATATAAATAATCCCTGGGATTTGAATTCCAGGATCGAGATGATAGAAAAGTTTATCGCAAAAGAAAAGATAGAAGATAGGATCATAAAGATCGAGCACATAGAAGATATACCCAGCGATGATGAGTGGTTGAAAATCGCTCTTAAAAAAATCAGCATAAAAGATTTTACGGTAATAGGTGACAACGATTGGGTAAATGAAATTTTCGAGAACTCCAGATATCGTGTGTGGAGAGCAGGTTATTCAAATAGGGAGCTATGGGAAGGAACAAAAATAAGAAAATTATTGAAGGAAGATGAGAATTGGCAGGATAGAGTTCCACAATATCTGATAGAATTGATTAGATTCTGATGGAATACTTTGCCCTATTCAATATTTTGATCCTGGTTCTATTTTTACTTTCACGCCAACTGACTTCTGAGATTTATCTATTCATCTTTCAGGTCACAAAAAGAGAAAATCTTGCGACAAATTTTCTGGCGTTCATATTTTTCCCCGGAGTGGTTGTTCATGAGTTGTCTCATTATCTGATGGCCAAATTTGCAGGTGTCCCGACCGGAAAAGTTAGCCTGTTTCCGAAAAGAGAGGGGGACTATGTAAAACTTGGAAGTGTAAGTGTTGCCAAAAGTAATCTGGTAAAAGAATTTCTTATCGGAGTGGCCCCGCTATTTGTGGGCGTGTTGTCTATTCTTTCTATAGTCTATCTGATGCTCCAGGATTTTTCCGGATTCAATATTTTGAAAATTGTCATCTGCCTTTACGTGATTTTTGTAATCTCAAATACTATGTACGCAAGCAGAAAAGATTTTCAGGCGGCGCTTCCTTTTATGGCAGCAATCATCACCATCGGCATAGTGTCTTTTGTCGTTGGAATAAGACTCCCTGATATTTCTATCGAATGGATGGGAAGTATCGAGATGACAAAGATTTTCTATATGGGATCGTTATACCTGGGAGTCCCTATCTTTATAGACTTGCTAGTTATTTTGCTTCTACGATTTTTCAACCGTGTGTGGTAGGATATGCCTATGGATTCCAAGAATTGGATACTGCTTCTGCTGGTTATAGGTGTAGTCGGATATTTTGGGTACAGTGTGTCAAGAAACCCTGTGCTTAATGAAACTGTAGTTAATGAATCCAGTGATGAGAGTTCTCAGGTAGCAGGAGACAGTTATCAGGTGCCTGCCGATTGGGAACAGTACGATGGCCAGACGATAAATTTTTATCATCCTGCGGAATGGAAGCCTGAGGAAAGAGAACCATTTAATGGGTCAGTCATTGAAGATGTTGTCCTAAATATTCCTGAAGCGACAGATAATTCTTTGTATTACTCTGAGGTTCCTTATGATATGTTAAAGCCTGATGATATAGCCTCAGAAGATATGCTCGATATCAATGACAGGAAATGGATAAAGTGGGTAAGAGAGGGCGAAGACTATGTTAGCTATGATTATTACACAAATGAGGTCCCGAACAAAGACGTAAGAAGCTTTGCTGTTCATGTAACCATAAAGGAAGAAGATAAGGATCTTGAAGAGGATTTGGTAAAACTCATCAATACTATAGAATTTGTGGAGGATAACGTAAAAAAGATAGAAGATCAGGAAGCTACAGCTTCGCCGGATTTATCCGAATAATCTTATCATCATCTCCAGATGGGATGCCACGGCCGTCGGTATTGGAGGTTGTAATGTAGAGCATATCATCCGGTCCAACGATCACCTCCCTGATTCTGCCGAATTCTCCTTTGAAATACTCGCTCACGAGATACTCATCATTTACTTTTTCAACTCTATATAAAGCATTTCCACGTAGTCCGCCAAAATAGAATTTATCGTCGATAAATGCGAGCCCGGCAGGAGCCCACGTGTCATTTCCGCTCTGGACAAGAGGTGAGTGCATTTGCTCGCGCGACATATTCCCTGAGATAAGAGGCCACCCATAATTATCTCCCATCTCAACTGCGTTAAATTCATCTGTTGCACTATTCCCGTGTTCTGTACTGAATAGATTTCCGTTGTTATCCCACGCCAGTCCTTGCGGATTTCTGTGACCATAGGAGAATATGGGATTGCCAAAAGGATTATCAGCAGGAGTTCCGCCACCCTTATCCACTCTAAGTATTTTTCCTGCGAGAGAATTTCTGTCTTGTGATAGGGAAGGCTCGGTTGCATCACCCGTTGCTATGTAAAGATACCCATCTGGTCCGAATTTTATCCTTCCGCCATCATGTCTTGGAGCACCTGGTATATTATCAATAATTATCTTTTCATCCCGGAGCGTCAACTCATCATCTAGAAAAAATCTTGAGACGCGATTGAGTGTATTCTCACCATTTGGACGCGTAGTGTAGTATAAATAGATAAAATTATTGTCAGAAAAGTCAGGATCGATAGCAACCCCGTGAAGACCGCTTTCACTTGTACTGACGACATCAATATCTGCTATCTTTTTTACATTGTCACCATCAATCAGCTTTACCCCTCCATTTCTTTCTGTAACCAAAATTTTTCTGTCAGGCAAGAATGCGATGGCCCAGGGAACCATGAGATTGTCGGCGATGACAGACACGCGTGGAATATCCTCTGCAGGAATCTCTATTTCATCTATGATGTTCACTTTTTCAAGAGGAAGGTTTGAGCGACTCAGGATTTTTGTAAAGGAAAGTAGCGAGAAGATGATAAGACCTAAGATCGCTAGTACCAATAGAAAAAAGATGCTTTTTTTCATGTAGCAAGTTGTCATAGTGTATACTAATCGTATGCACTATTTCAACAAATTTTTCTTTTGGATAAGGATAATAGCATTTGTTATTTTGGCCATATATGGCTTTATATATTTGATAGCCGGAATCTTCAACTAGGAGAGATTTAATGTAATATTTCTTACAAAACTTTAGTAATATCCATTACAGTCTTCTATCCCGAACTATATTAAATTAGTTTAGGATTACTATAAGGAAGGTGGTGAATTATGGAAAATTATAGCGACCGTCATGAAAAGTGCTGGTACTGTGTGGATCTAGAGGACTCTTATGCTGATAACGCAAAGTCCGAAAAGAAAACCACTAACGCTTTTACTGATTATATAAAAAGTTTTGTCGTAAGACTTGCTGGCATAGTTATGTAGAGATATTGCGTGGATATGAAATCAACCAATCGTATCCTGTGATATCATATATTACTTTTTATATAAGTATAAATTTTCCTCCTTTTTGTATATTTTCCATTTCGGGAACTTAAAATGATTACTTACCACCAGACTATTCTTTTTTAACTCCAGATCTAATTTTTTCTCCAGTGAGGGCATTATATGTTTTATACCAAAGACTGTTACGGCAGTGAAATTTTTGAGACTTACATCCCAGTAGCTTTTCCTATGGATATATGCAATGTGTTCTAAGTGCGCCTTTTTGATCTTGCGTCTTGCTACGAGAACAAGTATAGGATTTAACTCATAGCCATGGGCCTGCGCACCTCTGCGCGCGGCCGCGATCACGATCCTTCCATCGCCTGATCCCAGGTCTGCGAATTTATCTCCAGGCTTAAGTCGAAGCATGTCCAGCATCTTTTCCATTTTGGGCTTTCGGGTTACGGCAAAAGGTGCACCAAAAAGAATAGAGTAGGAAAGTATATAAATTATGTAAATAAGCAGGAGGCCGATAATAATAAGAAAAAAATTGATGATAAAAACTAACATGAGAAATATGATATCACGGATTAAAGAGCGTTAGATTCTTACGCAGGAAATTTTGGGGAAGAAGAAAAAGAAACCTCTCGAGTAATCAACATAGCAAATCGTTCTTGACAGAGGGAAAAATCCAAGTAGCATTCTGGACGTAGGTTTTGCTGTCGGTGTAGGAGTAGGGCTTTCAGACGGAGTTGGTTCATCTGTGGGGGTGGGTGTTTGTGTAGGCTCGTCCGTAGGAGTTGTTGTGGGAGTATCTGTGGGCTCATCTGTCGGACTAGGTGTAATGCTTGGGTCATCCGTGGGGCTAGGTGTTTCTGTTGGACTTTCTGTCGGGCTGGACTCTACCATCTCAACTGCAGATTGCGAGTTTTGAGGGTTTGATAGCGGCTGCAGAACAAAGTCAGAGGAGTTATTATCGTTATCTTCGCCATTGCCGTTCGTTTCGTCACTTCCTCCAGTTCCCATGCTCTCTGTGCTCGCGGAAGATGTAGCTTTGCGTTCTATGCTGCCATTTGGTGCCGGATTTTCTGTCGGAGAATCCTCAGAATCGACAGCTTCACCAAATCCCACCTTGTCTACCTCAGTCAGCCCCGCGTCACTATACAGGACAACAACATTGCCGGCACCGAGCCTGTTTCCGGTATTGGAGTATAAATTGTCGGGCGAAATTGTCCCATCATATTCGTTGGATGCTACTAGAAAATAACCGTGCGGCGATATCGTGCCTGACATGCTTGCGACCAGGTTGCTTTCAGCTCCGGCTCCTGATGCTTTTCTTGTTAGTCTATACCCATCAAGCGTTACGGTCGAATCTGTAGGATTATATATTTCGATAAATTCATCACCGGTAACATCTCCACCTATTTGAATTTCTGAGATTACTAAGTGTTCCGCTGTTTCTGCAAATGCGACATTTTTGTTAGGTGTATATAGGGATGAAATCAGAAGAAGAATAATAAGTGGAGCGATAAATATAGGCAGCAGCTTTCTCATCACTAATTTATATATATTAACACCGGTGTTTTTTGTCAAGAGTATAATTCTATATCAATATATTCCAATATTTTAAGAATCTACTGTTGACATAGGATAAAATTTATATCAATAATATATAATGCAAAAAAAAGTTGCCCATCTTTATAAAGCAAGACCTTCAATAAGTAGATCATCTTTCAGACTCAGTCTCCGTTACCATCTAGCCATCTTTAAATACAGCTTTCTTAGATAGAAATTCGTATGTTCAAAAATCAAGTAAATAAAAGGAGGGTGTTTATCGTTATTCTGGGAATAATAACTGTGCTTGCTATATATTTGGTATTGCGGGGAGACACTATGGTTAATGATAAAGCTCAAGAATCAGCAAATACGGTGATAGCCGATCGATAGGTCTGAGTATTAGAAGGGTTATCAAAATTTAATGAATCTAAAGGTCAAGCGATTGAAGGGAATTAGAGAGAAAACTTTCGGTTTGATAACAGCAGATGAGGCCTATCCAGTACTATTTAATACGCGATTCGGGATCCACACATTCTTCATGAAATTTCCCATCGATGTTCTCGTGCTTGATAAAGAAAATAAGGTCCTAACGATAAAAGAAAATCTCTCCAGAAATAGAATCTTTGCGTGGAATCCCAAATATGATACTGTGATTGAACTTCCGGCAGGATTCATAAAAAGAAACAAAATAGAGAAAAGGATGACGATAAATCTTAGCTGGATTTCTTAAGATACCATTTTGCAAATCTTTCCCAGATCGAATAATTTTTCGCAAATCTTATATTTTCACCTAGACACTGCGCGACAGATTTTCCGTCAGGTAAAAAGCTGACTATCCTCATCGCTGGTAGTCCCTTGCCTTGAGGCTTAGAGAGAGCTTTGCCTTCTGATTTATATGAAAATATCTTTAGGATATCTTTGTCTTTATATATTAGATTCTCTTTAAAAATGAGCCTTTTGTCAGTATAGGGCCTAAGAAGATTGAGAAAGTCTTCGCTTTTCAGCCAGATATTCATGTATTTCATATAAGGTCCGGGAAAATTATTCAATGCCGGAAATTCCCAAACGTGATCTGAGATGATAAGCGGTTTTCTGACAATTTTATAAGCACTTTCTGCCTTATCGATCGCGATCGTTCTAGCTGATTCGCTTTGGATTTCAATCAGGTCGATTTTTACAGGTTTAAATCTAATCCCGAAAGTATCGAGTTCCCTTTTTGCCATGTTTATTTTGTCTTTGTTTGTCGATACAAAGCTGAGCATATGTGTATTATAGCCCAAAATTTTCGCTGGATTAAATAATATTTCTTACATTTTGTTTACTCCCATTTCAAACTCCCTTGAGGTTAATAAACTAAAGTTTATGTGCATGAAGGGAGGTGAAATGATATGGCAAGTACAATAATCGGAATTCTACCGGACAGAGCACACGCTGAGGAAGCGATTGCTTCTCTTGAAGCGAAAGACTATAACCCGAAGGATTTTACTATCATCATGAAAGATGATAACAACAGGGTTACAGAACAAAGCGGCAAGGCTGCAGGTGGTGCTGTCGGAGGCGCAACAACGGGTGCTGTAGTAGGAGCTCTTGCAGGGCTTCTAGTTAGCGCAGGCATCCTTCCCGGACTGGGCGCTCTATTTATAGGAGGTCCTCTCGCTGCTGCGTTAGGTCTCGGAGGAGCTGCAGCTGTAACGACTTCGGCTGCTGCGACCGGAGCTCTTGCAGGAGGAATATTAGGACTCCTGGGTCAGCTAGGACTTAGTGCTCAGGATGCCCATACCTACGAGAAGAGGATAAAAGAAGGTGGAGTTGTTATAGCCGTACCAACTCAATTTGGTGAGGAGAACGAAGTAACAACAATCCTTCATGATCATAATGCTGAACAGGTCAGACGCATAGAGAATGCGCACGACTACATGACTGCTTAGCTGACTATGATAGTAGTATAAGCGCCGGAAAGAAAGCCAAAGACACTTTCCGGCGCATGAATAGAAGTAGTATAATTGATAGATGTCCCAGTACTATAACCCCAGTAGAAAAAGAAATGTATATGACCCCAACACGCAAGAACCATTTAGGCTAAGCCGTTCAAAGATAGATCTATTCGTAAGTTGTCCGAGATGTTTTTACATGGATAGGAGACTGGGTGTCGGTCAGCCTCCTGGATATCCTTTTAGCCTGAATTCTGCCGTCGATGCACTTTTAAAAAAAGAATTCGATATTCATAGGGCAAATAACACGGCGCATCCATTGATGAAAGAATATGGAGTTGATGCCATACCGTTTTCTCACTCAAAAATGGATGAGTGGAGAGATTCATTGCGCCGTGGAATTACTATTCCTATAGAAGGTACGAAAGTGGTGGTGACCGGGGGAGTAGATGACGTCTGGAAGTCTGCGGATGGAAAGCTTATTATCGTTGACTATAAAGCGACATCTAAAAGTGGTGAAGTGAGCCTGGATGCGCCATGGCAAGACGGATACAAAAGGCAAATGGAAATATATCAGTGGTTATTCCGGAAAAACGGATTTGACGTGAGCGACACTGGATATTTTGTTTATTGTAACGGAGATGCTGACAAAAAAGCTTTTGACGCAAAGTTGGAATTCAACATAAAACTCCTTCCATATGATGGAGATGATAGTTGGGTAGAGCGGACAATTCGAGATGCAATAGAGTGTTTGAATCTGGATGCGATTCCCAAATCTGGTGAAGATTGCGATTATTGTAAATACCGTCAGGCGGCACGCGCCGTCGAGAATTAGATGCCCGGGCTGGTCTGAAAGACTACTAATAATATACTGCCTATTATGATAATCCCCAGTATGATCAGGTGATATCTTTTAGGAAGACCTTTCTTTTTTGTCATATATAACTATTTAGGACTAAAATTCGAAAAGAGTCAATATTTCATAATTCCGGTATATCTGATTTGTGGGCGAGGTCAGAAGAGCCTAGGAAAAGAAACTTAGGAACTGATTTGCTATAATAGGAATTGCCCTTTATGCAAAAAGCAAAAACACTTGCGCATAAGTCGTTCTATTTTTTGGGTGAGAGACTGGCTTTCTTGCTCGTAATTTTTGTCTTCACAGGACTTTTATTTATCGAGACTACACATCAGGCATTTTCAGAGGAAGAGGAGGTTTATCTTGGCTATACAAAGGAAGGATTAACGTTCGATAACTATCTAAGCTTTCCATATTCATATGCTGTAGAGTCGGTATCGACCCTTTCACACGACTATTC
Organism: uncultured Gammaproteobacteria bacterium; assembly: GCA_964450885.1. Taxonomy (GTDB): domain Bacteria; phylum Patescibacteriota; class Microgenomatia; order Levybacterales; family GWA1-39-11; genus JBCLLY01. The sequence continues at coordinate 155,974 of CAYVFE010000002.1, read as the reverse complement.
CGAAATCGATTCCGCCAGCCACATCGTCATAAAAGATCCAGAACCTGCCAAAGATGCAGGAAGCGAAGACATATGGGATGCAATAGCATCTTGTGAATCAGGGGGAAATTGGGGTATAAACACGGGAAATGGATATTATGGAGGTCTTCAATTCTCACAAGGTGCATGGAATAGTGTAGGGGGAACAGGATTGCCCTCAGACGCATCGAAAGAAGAGCAGATAGAAAAAGGTAAAGCTTTACAGCAAAAGAGAGGGTGGGGAGTCTGGGGACTCTGCGCAAAAAAGTTAGGATTGTAACTTCGCTCGAATTAGCCCTTAGATATAGGAAATAATGAATTTATGTGGTAGTATTTTTTTATGCCGAGAATTGAAAGAGGCGGTGTAAAGATAGAGAGTGTTCATGATCTCAAAGATATAGCCCATCATCACGAGAGAGAATTCGGTAGATATCTAGGGACGCAGAATGTTAAGGCCGATTATGAGACCGTTGAATTTCAAGTATCAGGAATAAATCCCAGAACCGGAGAGTATGGTCTGATGAGCCACCGGCCGGATTTTCCAGTAATTGATCTGGAATCCGGAAAAGAATGTTTTATAGAGATAACGACGTCTCCCTATGATCCCGAGAGCTTTGACCCGAAAGCCAGACAGAAAAAGATAATGGAGCTATATATGGAAGAGATTGGGGAAAATATCGTATATCTTGTTTTGTATCAGCAAAATCTTATGGAAATCCAGAATTCTTATCCAGAACTTAGGCTAAATTTTTTCCAAAGAGCAGATGGTCTTTATTCTCCTAAGTAAAGTTTGCTTGTTATGATATGTTTGCGAAAAAGAGAGAAATAGATTGATTTTCATAATGTTATAATTGGACTTCATGGATAAGCTTATTTTTCTGGACACGGAGACTACCGGCAACAACTACTATATAGATAGGCTATTTGAAGTTGCCTATAAATTTGAAGGCAAAACATATTGCGAATACTTTGAGCCGCCACTTCCGATTTCTGTGAAGTCTCAAAGCATCACTCATGTTACCAACAAAATGGTTGATGGAAAGCCTGGATTTGAGGATAGCGAAATGAAAAAGGATCTTGAAAAAATCCTGAAGGATAATATTTTGGTTGCACACAGTGCGGAGTTTGATATGGAAATGCTATCGCAGGAAGGGCTCGAGGTTCCTAACTATATATGCACATTAAAAGTCGCCAGAGCCCTTGATGTAGATTCCGAAATACCGGAGTATGGACTGCAGTATCTGAGATATTATCATGACCTAAATGTAGAAGATGCTTATTCGCATGATGCAAAATCCGACATAAAGGTCCTCGAGGCACTCTTTTATTTTCTGTTCGGGAGGATGAAAAAAAGTGGAATGGAGGAAAGCAGGATAATCTCCGAAATGCAGCGTATCTCGAAAGAGCCTGTGATATTCAAGATTTTTGGATTCGGGAAGCACAAAGGAAAAAAGATAGAAGAAGTTGCAGCATACGACAGAGGTTATCTCGAGTGGATGCTCGATCAAAAACTCCAAAGCGAATTCGTGCAGGAGGACTGGATAGTGACATTAAAACATTATTTGCAGATAAAAGATTAGGCAGATATTTAACTCTTTAACGTCTTTTGCAAAAGGTTAAGTAGTGCTTCTTCGTTCCACGACAATCCCGAAATTGCAGGTTTTCTTCCGAAATGTTTACCAAAATGAGGGACAAGTAGATTTGTCTCGTAGGACTTTATGACATGAGGATGGATGTAGTAATTCCTGCAGACACTCACTGTGTTATTTAGGTGGGAGGCGACTTTTTTTACGGTTTCGTTTATGTTCTGCTTCAGGATTTTTGGATCTGTTGCTTGCCCAATTTTATAGAGCGTGTGCGCAGAGAGATTTGTCGCTCCCCATGTGCGAAAATCTTTCGCACTAAAATCATCTTTGGTTATATCCTTTAAGAATTCATTTACATCAGACGAATCTATCACGTGGCGGTTATTATCGTCATCGACATATTGGAAGAGCTCATATCCTGGAAGCTCTACGCATTTTTTGATCACTTTGACTACTGCGGGATTATTTACTGCGAGTGTATTTTCGATTCCACTTTTTCCTACATAGTTAAAAATTGCCTGTCCGTTTTTAACCTTCACATGACGGTTGCGGAATGTAGTGAGACCATACGAGTTGTTTTCCTCAGAGTATTGTTCATTACCAATCCTTATCAGAGTATTTTCAAGAAGCCAGACTATCGTTGCGATTACCTTTTTCCGGCTCAAATTATGGTCGGATAAATCATATCTTACTTTACCTCTGATAAGAGGAAGCGCTTTGCCAAAGTCGAGCATTTTTGCGAACTTATTCTCCTGACTTATCTTTATCCAGTCAGGATGATAGATATATTGTTTTCTTTTCCTGTCATCTATCCCAGTTGCCTGAACGTGGTCATTATTACGAGGGGCTATCCAGACCTTTTTCCACGCAGGAGGTATCACCAATCCTTCTATTCTTTCAAGCTTTGACTTATCTGCAATCCTTTTTCCTGATAAATCATAATAAGCGTACTTGCCATTTATTTTTTGTCTGAAGTAACCCGGAGAATTGTCAGAAGCATAGCGGAGTTTTTCCTGTTTTAACTTTTTGAGAAGATTCGCATCACTTATTATGTTCACAGCTAAAAGAGTATCGCAAAATTGAAATCAACACAACATTTGTGATAACTTAAGCTATGCAAGTAGCCCAGAATAGGCACAAGTATTTTAGATCATTTGAAGCAAAATCTCTTCGAACACGTTCACTGCTGACTCAGGTTTCCGATAAGTTGACAGAAATTTGCGGATCGACAACTTTTCTGATGCTCCATATATTCTGGTTTGCTTTTTGGATAGTAGTAAATACGGGGAATTTTCCTCTAATTCCTATCTTTGACCCATATCCCTTTGGTTTTTTGACACTTGTAGTGTCTCTAGAGGCTATATTCTTGGCACTATTCATACTTGTTTCCCAACACAGGCAGTCATACATAACGACAATCAGGGACGAAGTGCATATGGGAGTATCTCTCATAGTTGAGGAGGAGGTTACAAAGATACTGGCTGTGCTTGCTGAGATGAGAAAACAAATGGGCATGAAGGAGGATCTGGAACTTCAGAAAATGAATCAAAGGATAGATACTGCATATTTGGAAAGAACCATCACTGAGCAGCTGAGGCGTGCAAATAAACCATTGGTTGAAAAACTCCTGCAGGATCTTTCGGGCACTATAGGAAGTGCTCCTGACAGAAAACCGTAAAGTTGAATTTTATTATGCATGCTATTATACTTTGAACAGTGAAGAATAAGAATCTACTTATTTTAGGAGGAGTGGCGCTTGTCATAATAGTTGCTGGATATCTCTGGTTGAATAGGTCTTCGAATAACGATTCGCCTCAAGTAGCGGATGACTCTCAGGTTGTACAACAAGAAGCAAACATCGTCATGAGTGCGTTTGAAGGATCCGGATCAGTAATGTGTGCATATAAGCAAGAAAATGTTCAAGCAACAGTATATATAAAGAACGGAATGGTGAGAATGGATTCTATTGGTGATGGAGAGTCTTCCTCAGGGAACGTAATAATTAAAGATGATACGCTTTGGGCTTGGGAGACTGGGAGCACGGAAGGACTCACGATAGAAAATATTAGTCAGTATGAAAGCGATCCTAATATGGCCTCGGAATATGCCGTAAATGAGGAATATATCAGCGAGCAAATCGAGGAAAATAAAGCAAACTGCTCAGAGCAAAATATCGCAGATGGGATATTTGAGATACCCTCTGAGGTAGTATTCCAGGATTTTTCTTCTAATTTGGAGGATATTCAGGAGCAACTTCCTGAAGGGTACGAACTTCCAGAAGGTTATCAAATTCCTTCCAACTAATACTGACGATTCTTAGTTTTTATGATTAAAAAAATAGTTATCTTTTTAGTTCTAGTAGTGCTCTTATTTATAGGTTATTCTATCAGCCAGAATTATGACGACAAAAGCATAGTAAGTAATGTAGAGGACTTTGTCGACGAAAACCTAGGAGGTCCCATAGCCGATCTCCATCCTTTATCGATAGAATCATTACGGCGTGGTCAGTATCCCGGTAGCGAAATCACGATCGAGCAGACACTTCCTTCGGGAAGTAATTATTCCCGTTATATCACCTCCTACCGTTCTGAGGGGCTCAAGATCTATGCTCTTTTGACCGTTCCTGACGGCGACGCACCGGAAGGAGGATTTCCGGCGGTGATCTTTAATCATGGATATATAGCACCTGATGAGTATAAGACGACAGAACGATATGTCGCCTACACAGACGGATTTTCTAGAAATGGATATGTAGTTTTGCGTTCTGATTATCGTGGTCACGGAAATTCCGAGGGGGAAGCTGAGGGTGGCTACGGGAGCAATGCCTATACTATAGACATATTAAATGCTGTTTCTTCCATAAAAAAACTTGAATACGTAAATCCTGAAAAGGTAGGAATGTGGGGGCACAGTATGGGGGGCCATATAACGCTGCGTAATATGGTGGTAAATAAAGACGTAAAGGCCGGTGTAATTTGGGCTGGCGTAGTAGCATCTTATCCTGATCTACTTGAGAGATGGAGAAGGGGGAATGTAAATTCGACTGGAACCCCATCACCATTTCCAACCAGATCAAATAGGGGAGGTTGGAGGAATGGGTTCATAGAGTTGTACGGCACACCGCAAGACAATCCTGCTTTTTGGAACTCCATATCTTCGAATTCCTATCTAGGTGACATCTCAGGTCCTGTGCAGCTTCATCACGGAACGGCTGATTCATCTGTGCCATTTGAATTCTCAGAAAAACTTTCCGAGCAGCTAGAGTCGGAGGGTAAAGAAGTTGAGCTTTATATATACGATGGCGATGACCATAATTTGTCCGGCAATTTTTCGATTGCGATGCAACGCTCTATAGAATTTTTTGATAAATACCTCAAATAATAATTTCCTATAAGGTCTTTTTAATTAGTCTTTACCCATAGATATAACCTGCAATAACTTGCATTTGTATTCAAATTGTGATATATTACAGGCCAATTCTGCCAACTGTCTAAAGGTTGGCTTTTTTGTACAAAAAAACTTTTTAATAACTGCCCAAGTTATTAATGAAAAACTTATTTAAGAAATTAAATTTAAAGTCAGACGCGTAGCGCGGGCTGGCTTTTTTTGTTTGAAGGGAGGTGAAAATATAGAATGAAAAAATTATTAATAAGCGTATTTACGATTCTTGCAGTATCTGCTGCAACTTTCGGCGCAACTCAGGCTTTATTTTCAGATGAGGAGACAAGTTCGAATAATACTTTCACAGCTGCAACTCTAGATCTAAAAACTAATGATGCAGACGGAACTACATCATCTTACACTCTAGCAAACATCAAACCAGGTGACTGGGCAAATGCTGGTCAAGTAGTTTTGAAAAACGCAGGTTCAGTTAATGGAACTGTTTGGTATGAAATTACTGACGTAAGAAATTACGAAAATACATGTCAAGAGCAGGAAGTTGGAGATTCATCATGTGGAACTGGTGAAAATGGAGGAGAACTAGGAGGCCTTGCAAAAGCGAGCCTTCAGCAAAACGTTGCTCCTTGGACTAGATTCCCATCAACAGGAATCCTTCCAGTAAATGATGCAGAAGGAGTTAGATACGACATCGGAACATTAAACGCAGGTGAAAGCTTGCCAATAGTTGTTTATGGAGTATGGACTTCAAGTGCAACCGATAATCTTGCAATGGGTGACAGCGTCGTTTTCGACGTAGTTTTCCACCTAGAGCAAAACTAAAGTCTTTTGACTTTTTCTCTCCCGACTTTATGCCGGGAGAACAAAGAGCCAAATTATGAAAAAAATAGGATTTATAAAAAACACAATTTATTCGATAGGACTATCACTTCTGATTGTCGTTGCGGTGGTTCTTTTCGCTGGAAAATTCGGGATAGGTGGCATTCGTGCACTCGTTGTACAGTCGGGTTCTATGGAGCCTAAGATTATGACAAAAAGTGTTGTGATAACTGTGCCTAGTAGTTTCTACGGTGAAAATGATGTAATCACTTTCAAACAATCCGGTCGTGAGAACGTATTGGTGACTCACAGAATCGAGAATACTGTCACAACTCCAAACGGAAATGAATTCGTCACTAAAGGTGACGCGAACGAAGAAGCAGATGGTGAAACAGTTCCTGCGGGGGATGTTATAGGAAAAGTTGTCTTTACGATTCCATTCATAGGTATTCTGGTGTCATTTGCACAGACACAGATAGGATTTCTGATACTGGTTATCATTCCTGCTGTTGCGATCGTCTATAGCGAACTTTTGAATATCAAAAATCAGATAGTAAAGTTTTACGTAAATAGAAAGGGTAGGCGTCTAGTGAGGCCATTAAAATAATCATGAAAGAAAGAATTTCAAAACTAATACTGCTTTTGATTTTGCCCCTGGTTCCATTTACGGGTATATCTAACGCGCTGCTATATGACACTGAAAGCTCTATGAACAATAGTTTTTCTGCAGCAAGCCTAGACATCACTCTTTTGGATGCAGGTGGAGATGAGATTTCCGGCCTGCTTTTTGACAAAAATAAATTAAAAGGTGATGAAGAGCTAATCCAGAAAATCAAAGTCTCAAATTCCGGCACGCTGGATTTTTATTACCACCCAGAATTTGAACTAAAAAATGGAAATCTCAATGTTTGTGAAGGGATATCATTGAAAGCCTCGAAAGAAGGTAGCGAGGTCTATGAAGGTTCGCTGAAAGACTTTAATCTTGCAACTATGTCAGCGCAGATCACAAATAGTACTGACGAGTGGGAATTCGCGCTTACCCATGAAAATAGTGACGAAAGTCTACAAGGAGAAATTTGCGAATTCAATATCGCATTTCTGGCATACCAAAATATCGATAATACCGGATTTTCCGATAAAGAAAAAGTAGCGAGTAAAGTCGGATTTGCTTACGAGCCAGTACTGACGGCATATCACAACTCATCATCCTATAAATTTATCTTTACGCTTTCAAATCTTTCTAATTTTACGGGGTTTGATTATAGCCTGATCTACGACACAGACACAATAACAGACTTTGCAAGCGGGTCCGCATCTCTAAGTGGCGAGACTAGCAAGGTAACGGAGATAGATTTGGGGACAGAATCAGGTGGTGTATTTACTCCACAAATAAATCCGCATAATTTCAACCTAAATATCAATCTTATTGATATAGATGGTGATGCGCTTACGCTATCTAAGCAGTTGTAGTCATAATGAAAAATTTCCTAGTTTCGATTATCTGTCTTATCATTTTCTTGGGTTTTGGCAGACTTTCATATGCATATGATCTAGATGTCCAGTGTGACGACACTAAATGTAATATTTCGTCCCACGATCCGATCTTTAAAGGTGATGACATGTGGACCCCAGGAAAATCTGTAGAAAAAAGCATTTTTGTTAAAAATACTGGGGAAAGCGAAAAGGAAATCTATCTCAGGATAAAGACTAACGAATCTACAGGAGAGCTTGATGAGCACATGCTAATTAGCCTCATGAAGCAAGGAGCGGGAAGTCCTATCTGGACAGGGATATTGAAAGAGCTGATTGAAGACGAAACAGTACTGATCGAGGATTTTTCCAAGGACGAACAAATCGAGCTTATTATCTCTGCGCAGATGGATAGCGCTGCATCAAATGAGCTCCAGGGCGGATCTTCGGTCTTTGATTTCGGATTCGGATTTGAGAGGGATTTGTCTGATGATAATGATAGTGAGGATAGTTCCGATAATAACAATTCTGATACAAATTCTAACGAAGGGAACAATTCTCAAAATACAGTAGGACAAATACTTGAAGGCATTGCTACGTCAATATTTGGTGGTCAGACTCAAGCTGCGGTGCAGGAGCAGGGTGATGTTGCTGGAGAAAGTTCTGAAGAAAAGAGCGATAGATCAGAGGTGATGGGAATTTCTGACGAGTGTGCGGACAGTAACTGGTGGATATTGGTCTTAGTGGCTCAGGCGCTAATTTCCATAATGTATTTCATCAAAAAAATAAGCGTTAGGATTTCTACACTAATTAACTTCGTGGGAGTCATTTTAGCAAGTGCTTTTATCTATTTTCTGTTCTGCATATCTTGGCCGATAATCATTTCTCTGGGGATCTTTGCTGTTCCACAGATAATTATTAACAGGAAATTTCTAGCAAAAAAATTATCCTTCAAGTAGATTTTCTGATATAAGATATTCTATTATCCCTACTGCAAGTCCTTCTGCTGGTGTGAGAGGATCATCTACGATGAGTGCCCTGTCCGATGCGTTTGTCAAAAATCCGGTCTCCAAAATACTTGACACTGTCATGGGATGCACCGCATGTTCAAACCTCCAAAAAGAAAAAGCATAGTATCCGCGCATATTGCTTGTTATCTCAGGATCTTTAGAAAGCAGAGTAGATGCACCATACGAATTCTCTATGAACTCGACAAGCTTTTTCGCCTTTCCTGTGTAGTCACGCCATGGAGAGGCTACTTTGTATCCTGTCTTGAACAGATTTTCTGATCCATCCGCATGGATGGCTACGAATACATCTGCCCAGTAGCGCTTGGGCACAGTTGCTGGCAATATATCTACAACTATTCCATTTTTTTCCAGTATATCTTTTGTGAGCATGGCGATTTCATAATTTACTTCCCATTCACTCTTTCCACCGCCGGAGGCTCCTGTATTTCCTTCGAGTCTGTGAAGCTCATCGGGAATTTCTTCATTTTTCCAATGTCCAACCTGTAGACCAACCCTGGCTGGTCCTTCGGGCCGTTCCCAATTATCCAGCCATCCAAATTTACCGAGATTAACAGGTGCTTTGCCGTCATCGACGTGGTATGGAGGCGCTCCGGATATATTGACTAATCTGTCCCGCACGATAAGGGTTACTATCGGAGTAAGGATAAAAAGAATTATCAAAAGAATATTTTTTTTCATAGGATCTTAGGAGGAATAATGATTATAACACACACTTTTTGTTTACAAAAAACATGAGACCATTTAGAATAGTAACTGTGAAAGCAGCACGATATTCAAGTCATGGTGGTCCCGAGGTAATTAAGATAGAGGAGATCGCCGACCCTACGCCTGAGAGCAGCCAGGTATTTGTTGAAAATTATGCGGCAAGCATCAACCCTTTTGATTACAAAGTCAGAAGCGGGATGATCCCCGGGATGCCCTCCGAGTTCCCGCTTACGATCGGCGGAGATTTTTCCGGAAGAATCGTCAGCGTAGGCGACAAAGTTACGGAATTTACTGTCGGAGACGAAATATACGGGCAGGCTAGTGTATTTGGCGGCGCTTCTGGATCTATCGCAGAAAATCTTGTAGCAAATCCTGGCAGTATATATCTAAAACCCGAGAATACCGACTTTTATGAAGCAGCCAGTCTCCCACTCGTAGGAGCGAGTGCTATTCAGGCTATTGAGGATCATATACATCTTAAGAAAGGTCAGAAGATTCTAATCCAAGGTGGAAGCGGTGGAATAGGTAGCATTGCGATACAGATCGCAAAAAAGATAGGCGCATATATTGTGACCACGGTAAGCACAGACAATGTAGAATTTGCAAAGTCTCTTGGTGCAGATAGGATAATTGATTACAAGAAAGAAGATTTTTCAGAGATTTTGACTGATCTTGATGCGGTCTTTGATGCTTCTGGAAAGAAGTTGGATGAAAGGTCATTTAAGATTGTAAGAAGTGGAGCAATCATAGTGTCTATGACAAGCGTGCCAAAAGAGCTTGGGAGCAATACTAAAGAAATTTCCGTAATTTCTCAGAATTCACAGGTAACCAGTGATAGGTTAAAAAGACTAAAAAAATATGTTGAAGAAAACGACGTAAAGCCGCAGATAGATAGGCGGTTTCAGCTAGATGATGCTTCTGATGCATATAGATATCATGAGCAGGATCATCCTAGAGGGAAAGTCGTAATAAAAATAAGATAAATTATGGATCATGAAGAGGTACACAAATTGCACCACGAGTCTGAAGAGCACCTTAACTCTGCCGAGCATTTAAGGAAAGAGACACATTTACATGCAAGTATCGTTATCTTTGCAGTGATTGGACTTTTTTTCCTCGCAGCTATTGGGGCAATCACGTACTTTCTAATAAGAGGTCAAAAGAGTCTGGAGCAAATAGAGAGAATGGATGCTCCACCGACTCCGGCTGTCTTCTCAGCAAATTCTTCGCTTGCGTTCAAAGAGCTGACTATTCCTTATTTGACAGAAAGAAATTATGAAAGTGAGACAGGAGGACTGGAGCAGGTTTCTACAAGTTCAACCCACACAAGTTATCTGACTAGTTACGATTCTGATGGTTTGAATATCAACGCCTTACTTACAATTCCACGTGGGCAAGTGCCTACAGGTGGGTGGCCTGCGATAGTTTTCGTTCATGGCTACATACCACCCAGCATATATCAGACTAATGGTGAAAGTTACTCAGATTACGTAGATTATTTAGCTAGAAATGGATTCATAGTTTTTAAAATAGATCTCAGGGGTCATGGCACATCCGAAGGAGAGCCTGGTGGAGCATATTATTCAGGAGACTACATAATCGATACCCTAAATGCGGTTTCTGCTATGAAGGGTTTTACCATAGCGGGAGAGGGTGTGGTTAATCCCGAAAAGATAGGCCTTTGGGGGCACAGTATGGCTGGAAATGTTACTTTTAGAAGTTTTGTCGCAGCAAAAAATATTCCGGCTTTAGTTATTTGGTCTGGTGCTGTGTATACATATGAGGATTGGCAGGAATTTGGACTAAATGACAATAGTTATCGTCCACCTAGCGACGATTCACAGCGCCAAAGATATAGGGAAGAATTATTCAATGCACATGGTGAATTTGACTCTGATAGCGAGTTTTGGGAAATGGTTGTTCCGGTTAATTATTTAGAAGGTGTTAGTGGAGCTGTGCAGCTCGATCATGCAATAAATGATGATGTAGTTAATATCGGCTACAGCAGGGGATTGTCTAAAATATTACAAGACGCCGGGGTTACATATGAGTTGAACGAGTATTCCTCAGGAGGGCACAATATAACAGGGGTTGCATTTACGACAGCTATGCAAGACACTGTGAGGTTTTTCAATGAAAATCTAAAATGAAAAAAATAATTACACCAGCAGTCATATTGGGAATTCTATTTGGTCTTTGTGTCGCCTTTTTTGTTCTCGAAAACATTCGAAAGAGTCAGTCAAGCCCAGGTGCATCTCGTTCGGATGATCATATAACCATAAATTCATTCGATTCTTGTGTTTTGGCAAATTATCCTGTTCAGGAAAGCTATCCCAGGCGCTGCGTGCTCCCTGATGGCACTGCATTTACTGAAGAACTCGAAAATGTAGAATACGATATCGTACTTGAGACTCCGCGTCCTAATGAATCAGTGACCAGTCCCCTAAGCATAAAAGGAGAAGCGGTGGGTCCGTGGTTTTTTGAGGCAAATTTTTCAGCAGAATTGGTAGATGCTGATGGTAAAGTGCTGGGTACTGCGATACTTAGCGCAAATGGAGAGTGGATGACGGTAGATCTCGTCCCTTTTGAGGGAGAGCTCAGCTATGAAAACGGGTCGGGAGAGGCAGAGCTTATTCTAAAAAGTGCAAATCCGTCAGGTCTTGCCGAAAATCAAAAGATATTTTCTATTCCTGTCAGACTCAATTAGCTTCTAAGATTTAATACTTTCATTATTCTTACATTTATTTTGTTTGTTTATAACGAACTTCGGCTATGATCTAAATCATGAGTTCACAAACTTTATCGATGCCAACAGGATTCTATAGAAAAGATCTCAACAAATCGTTGGGCACCAAATTACAACTTCCAAATCTCAAGACACTATCTAATATACTACCTCTGCCTATGAAAAAAATAATAACAAGCTTTTGGGTAGTCTTGTCATCACGAGTCGAATAGGGGAGGTGATAAAAATAATATGAATATTCTTTTGTGGATAATTTTAGGTGGAGTTGCAGGATGGATCGCATCAATAGTTATGAAAAGGAATGCGCAGCAGGGAATCGTGGGAGATATAGTTCTAGGTATTGTAGGAGCTATAGTCGGAGGTTTTGTGGCATCCATGTTGGGTGGATCCGGGATAACCGGATTTAATATATATAGCTTGCTTATCGCTATAGTAGGTGCAGTTGGAGTGATATGGATTGCAAGAGCATTCAGACGCGCATAACATAGGCAGGGCGGATACAAGGGCAAGAGTTTTCCGCTCTGTCTGTTTATGTTAGAATTTGACCAAAGTAGGCGTTATGACAAATAAAGTACTTATAGTAGAGGACGATAAGAATATCAGAGATTATCTAGTGGAGGCATTCAAGGATGCAAATTTTAGTACTGTCGCAACCGGAGATGGGGCGCAGGCCCTAAAGATGATAAAAGAGGATAATTTGGATTTGGTTATCCTTGATTTGGGAATCGAAAATATCAGTGGCGAGACAGTATGTGTTGAAGCAAAAAAAGCTAACCCGCATCTTCCAATAATAATCCTAACTGCCAAAAATACCAGCCGAGATATAGTGCATGGTCTCGATATCGGAGCAGATGATTACATCTCCAAGCCTTTTGACACAGATGAGCTTTTGGCGCGTGCGAGGGTGAGACTCAAACAACAAGGATCTGACACGCTACAAATAGAGGATTTGGTGTTGAATACATCAACGCTAGACGTCAAGCGCGGAGAGAAAAAGATTTCGCTTACTGCAAAAGAGTTCAAGCTCCTTGAGTATCTGATGGTAAACAGTGGTGTAGTCTTAAGCCGCGAGACGATACTGGATCACATATGGTTATACTCTCCTGACATAGAGACCAGAGTCGTAGATGTCTACATAGGTTATTTACGCAAAAAGATCGATGATGGGTTTGATAGAAAGCTTATCCAATCAGTCAGAGGTTTTGGTTATACTTTGAAGTAAAAAATCCTATAGAGGCGTTGAGATCTTTGCCGCTTTCATTCTGTGAACAGCGTCATTTATGAGTGTTTTGGTTCGAGGAACAGAGGTGCGCGCATACCTATTCCCCATAGGCATTCTTCTTCCACCGTGAGGTTCTGTAGCATAAAAACCCCATCCTTTTGCGACTTTTACATTTAGACGATCGAGGTTATTTACGAAGTTATGATCACCGCCGTCAACGGTTATTATAGGGACCTCTTCGTGAGTCGTAAGATACGACAGTCCTGCTTCGTCGAGTCTATCCACGAAGTGTCTTTTGAGTTCTACCTGATTTGGGAGTTGGCGTTCAAGATGCGGAATGATGATATCCGGGCGGGAGATCTCATTGAGGATGAGTGCTTGGGGTCCGGGCATATCAAAGACCCTTCGCATTTCGTCATAATAGGGGCCTATTTCTTTTGACATCACCGCGTATCCTCCTCTCAGTCCTGGTACGCCACCTCTTTTAGAAAAACTATCCAGGACTATGAGGTTAGGATAGGTTTCGGTTTCCGGAATGACAGAATATGCGTCACGTGGTCGGAAGGCCTCGTCTACTATTACAAGATCTCCTTTGTCTGCGCAGAACTCGACGAAATTGGTCACGGATTCTTTTGGTGCGATATCACCCTTTGGGGTTGTAGGATTACAGACGTAAAGAGTTAAACTTTTGAAATGTGAGGCCTTCCTGCGTTTTTCTGCAATTTGAAGAGACTCCTCAGCAGATGCTTGAAGTGGTATATCCATGGGGCCGTATATCAGTTGTGGAGAAGAGGTTTGGGCGCTCGAGAGCCTTTTGGCAAAATTCGTAATCTCTGGAAAATGAGGTGATATGCCCCAAATTCTCTGCAATCTGTCTGGATTATGAACTAGATGTACAAGTCTTTCAATAATCTCATGACTTCCGCCTCCGCTTACTACTACATAAGGATTTTCTGAGAGGCCGAATCTATCGCGGATATTTCTTATCGTAGGGTCGATACTTACAGCATCGTAATGCTTTAACGAATCCAAAAATGCTCCACTTTGGGCTAGGTTCTTAATTATTTCATCAAGTTCAGGGGGTGGATCTACTGAGACTCCTTCTGCCAGATCGATTTCAGTGAGTGTGCCAAGCGGTTCAAGGTGAGATGCTTTTACATAAGAAGATCCAGTCTCTCTGTGAGCGAAGAAATCGTCCGCATGAAAGCGGTAGTCTTTTTCGGGCATACAAAAATTTGAGCTAATTGTAACCTCATAGAACATATTTATCAAGTTAACATGCTTTCTGTTACAATGCTGGTAATGTCATATATTATTAAGGATAAAATACAGTTTCTTTCTAATGCCAGTAAAATTCTTTCCAAAACTTTGGATTACAACATAACTTTAGTCAGTGTCGCAAAGCTGATAGTTGATAATATTGCTGATTTTTGCATTATCGATATTATCGAAAATGGAGAAATGACGCGAGTGGTTGTGCGCACCTCCAAAAGGAGCGACCAGCAGGTTGCTAACAAGTTCTTTAATTTTCTTCCAGATCCGAAGAATAAATTGGCTATCTATGATGCTGCAACATCAGAAATTCCGATTCTTATAAAAAAAGTCGACAAGAGATGGCTCAAGACGATTTCTAGAATTAAGGAAGAGAAGGAGGCAGTAAAGCAACTAGATTTAAAGTCTATGGTATTTGCTCCGCTTATCAGTCGCGGTAAGGTTATAGGAGTCATAACTATCGGGTCGAGTAAAGATAATTTTTCGTATACTCCAGACGACGTATTATTTATTGACGAGATAGCTGGTAGGGCAGCGCTGGCTGTAGACAATGCCAGGTTGTTTTCCGAAGCTCAACAGGCGATCCAGTCGAGAGACGAATTCATATCTATCGCATCACACGAGCTAAAGACTCCTCTTACAAGCATTCTTCTCACCCTCCAATTTGCTGTAAGAAGGCTCAAAAAGCAGGACCGTGACGATGGCATACTGTCCGCGATAGAGACGGGTGTACTGCAGACAAGGAGGCTATCGGCTCTTATGAATGATCTGCTTAATATATCGGTTATTACTACCGGAAAGCTAAAGATCGAAAAGGAAAAAGCAGATTTGGTCGATCTTTTGACTGACACACTTTCGTCCTTTGATTTAGAATCTAAGAAAAATGGTGTGAGGATAAAATTTAAGACTGATAGAAAAAAGGTGGTGGGGATGTGGGATAAAGTAAGACTAGGAGAGGTTTTCTCAAACCTGGTATCAAATGCTCTCAAGTACGGAGATAAAAAACCAATAAGAATTAAATTGAGTGTTGTCAGAGGTAGAGCCATAATCGAAATATCAGACAAAGGTATAGGAATAAATGAGGAAGAAAAAAAGCATATATTCGAGTTGTTTAGAAGAACTATTGCAGCAAAAAATTTTAAGGGAATGGGTGTCGGATTATATATAAGCAACCAAATAGTAGAAGCACACAAAGGGAAGATAAATGTGCAAAGCAAAGAAGGTAAAGGGTCCACATTTATAGTAGAGCTACCTCTCTAATCTCTTACTTTTTTCTAAAAATATTCTATTTTGTTCTTCACAAAAGTGTTCTTTAATAGGTGTATGAAATACAAGGTTTTCTATAGTTTGGCGCATAAGATCAGGAACAATAAGTGGATAAGTGTGACGGGATGGAAGAGGCTGGAGAAAAAAGTGCGTGAGATGGAGATCAAGCGGTATCAGCTTGCAAAGCGCGAGCCTGTAGGTTTTTCCTAGATCTATATTCTTACAATTCTATTACCGTCAATGAGACTATTTATTACAGGCAAAGTGGATAATTCAAAGTGATAGGAGGTGAAATATATGGCTGAAGTAGTTGAAGAACATCATCACGCAGACGGAAGTAGTAATTCGATGAACGGCGTACTGATAGCAGTTATCCTTGTAGCGTTGATTATTTTTCTGTTTTTCGTATTCGGTAGAGGGTTTTTTGCGGGGGGAAATAACGCGACACCATCAGTAAGTGTTCCAGAACAGGTGGATGTAAATGTTGATGGTGGACAAGGGGGAGGTCAATAGATTTATGAAAGGTTTATATAGAAGAATAAAGTACAAGCTCTCAGGAAAAAAATATTACCTCAAAAATATTTTTCCGATACGAAATAATTTTTCAGCAAGAAAAGTTATGCTAAATAAATACTTTCGAATTCCCCAAGGCCCTAATAGAATAATCTATTTCTATTAGACTAAGCCTGCCCGGAATGCCGACTAAAACCCATTCGCAAAACGGTGGGTTTTAGTTTTTAACAAGCATTTCATTATTTAGTAAATAAAGATGTGAGTATTCTAAAAGACCGATGTATATCTTTTTCTTCAAAAATTAGTATATATTTTTTGGATGTCGAAAATGTCTCGACTATATTTATTCCTTCCCACGCAAGGGATTTTAGAAAAAAGTAGTGGATTCCGGATGCGTACATTGTTTCCTCGGGCAAGTCTATAATTATTGACGCTACATTATTTACGCGCAGCAAAGGCTTAGTTTTGTATTCATTTCTCGTAACAACTGCAGTTTCATCGTCTACTCTGGTCACATAAGAATCCTTAAGATTGGCGTCTTCGGAGGGGAAATCTTTAAATCTGTAAAGATGAAGACCTGTTGCAACATGGATCTGAGGGGGAATCTTAAAAATTTTAACATTTGACGTTTTAGGTCTCAAATCTTTTTTAAATCTTTTCAAAGCCATTACGATAGAGCCATTATTCACCTTTTTATAGAGCATCTCTTCTATTTCGGGTTTTATATAGCGGGCTAGCGAGGATAGATTTATGAGGTCCTTTGATAAAGCCTCAGATAGATAGCGTGAGCGTTCAATTATTATTTTTGAGGCTTCCGGAACTGTTAGCATGTTAATATTTTAACAATTTATATATATTTGTAAATAATATTAAGAAAATTGACTGCTAGAAATCCTGGATCTAGAGTGTATCTATAAATATGAAAGGAGGTGGGTATGTCAGAAATAAATAAGTATATTCCAGACGACATCCAGTTGCAGATTGCAGATGATGATGGAATGAGCATTTTTGAGACGAAACGTGAAATGAGAGCTCAAGATACGCAGATGACTGTAGGAATCGATTACGAACTAATTCAAAAGGAAGTGGCCGAATGGGAGGGAATGAGGGGAGTGGTTGTAAAATAACCTAGTCTTTTGGTTCTGGCGGGAGAAATTCTTCACCATCACTTGAGAGTGTTGGTTCTTCTCCTGGTTTTAGCCATTGCACATATGTGCACCCAGTTGCCTTGCGTTCTTTTGCGTCCCATCCTGAGGTCGAGCATTTCTTCATTTTCTTCCCGGCAGCTGTCGTATAGAGCACTAGCTTATTCCCACAAGTAGGACAGTCTTCGTCAAGGTTTTCTGTCGTTCCATTTATCCATTCTATATAATCGCATCCCTCGGCCTTTTTAGTCTCGGCATTCCACTTATTCGTCGAGCATTTCTTCATTTTCTTGCCAAAGCGTGTAAAAGCTATAACCAGATCGTTTCCACATTTCGGGCATTTCTCATCTAGTTTTTCCGGCTCCATCTCAAGCCATTTGACGTACTCGCATCCTTCATTTTTTTTAGTCTCGGGATTCCACGATCCTGTAGAGCAGCGTTGGAGTTTTCGCCCATTTTTAGTAGTCTGTATTTCCCCCAGCGGATTTCCACATTTTGGGCAAATTTCATTTGTCTTATTATCTTCGGCCATAGACATACTATACTAATTGTTTACTGCCCGTCGTGTCAAGCAACATACCAATTTTGATTTGAAGACTTTGATGTTCATATGGTACTATAAATTGTCAGAATTTATAGATGAAGAGCAAAGATACTAAAAATTATTTACGTCTTTTTGTAACGGGATTCTCAATGGGAGCAGCTGACCTTATACCTGGAGTATCAGGGGGCACTATAGCATTTCTTTCAGGGATTTATGAGGAGCTTATAGCTTCGATAAAATTGGTTACTGGCGATGTATTGCGGTTATTTCTTAAATTAAAGTTTGTTGAGGGACTTAGACTTATCCCATTTAGATTCTTGATTCCTCTTGCGCTGGGTCTATTTGGCGCGATATTCTTATTGGCAAATTTGCTTTCGTATCTTTTGACAAGCTATCCGGTATTTATCTGGGCGTTTTTCTTTGGTCTTGTTATAGCTTCAGTTTTTGTCGTCAGTAAAAGAATAAAGAAAAAAAGTATAAATAACACAATAGGATTTTTGATTTCTGCAGTAGGAGCCTATATTCTAGTTGGTGCTGTTCCCGTAGAGACACCCAACAATCTAATCTTTTTCTTTTTGTCAGGAATGATAGCGATTTGTGCGATGATATTGCCTGGTATTTCGGGATCGTTCATTCTGCTTTTGCTAGGTAAGTATCAACAGGTGTTGGGAGCCGTAATAAATAAAGATTTTTTAACACTCATAGTCTTTGCTTTGGGTGCAGTATTCGGACTCGCTTTATTCTCAAGAGTCCTATCATGGTTATTTAGTAAGTACCATGATATATCAGTCGCAATACTAGCTGGTTTTATGTTGGGTTCTGTCCGCAAGATTTGGCCATGGAAAGAAGTGGTTCTTACTCGAATTAATTCTCATGGTGAAGTCGTGCCACTAGTTGAGAAAAATATCATGCCTGTCGTCTTTGATGTATCTGTAATAATTGCGATAGTTCTCGCACTTATTGGAGCTGGAATCGTTCTTTATTTAGGAAAGCTGGATTTGGTAAAAGAAACCGAAGAAGATCTAACAAAAAAACAAGTTCGCGCGTCTTCATAGCTCTAGAACCGATCTTGACATATACCCATAGGGGGTATATGATAGATTAATGAAATCTCACTACGAGGACGCGAAAGTAAAATCCCAAAAAAGATTAAACATAATAAAAGGACAGCTAGAAGGACTCTCTAAGATGATCGACGCTGACGAGTATTGCATCGATGTTCTAAATCAAAGTCTTGCTATACAAAATTCTCTTAAAAGCCTAGACGCTGTACTATTTGAACGACACCTTGATACCCATGTTGGACATCAATTCCATAAGGAGCCAGAAAAAGCAACAAAAGAGTTAGTCACATTATTTAAAAGAGTGAATAAATAATTATGGGAATTGATAAATTATTAGTCGCTTTATTTAGTATTTCAGGAATTGCTTTTACCTACTGGTTTTTTCTGATGAAAAAGGAAAAGGAAGTAGTCGCAACATCTGATTCTATAGACATCACAGTAGATGGAGGATATCAACCAAGCGTTATTTCAGTCCCAGTAGGGAAAAAAACTAAGTTAAATTTTTTCCGCAAGGATCCATCAAGCTGCCTTGAAGAAGTTGTACTAAGTGATTTTAAAGTGAGGCGTCACTTAGCGCTAAAGAAAAAAACTACGATAGAGATAGAGCCCAAAGAAAAAGGAGAATATAGATTTGAATGCGGAATGAATATGTTCCATGGAAAAATTATAGTTAAATAAGTATGAAAGAAGTTAAGAAGTCATTTCAAATCAAGGGCATGCACTGTGCATCCTGTGTAAAAGTAACCGAACGTGCTTTAAAAAAAACACCTGGAGTAAGCGATGCGGTAGTAAATCTTGCAACCGAAAAAGCACAAGTAACTTACGACTCGAAAAAATGTACACCGGAAGACTTAGCACAGTCTATAGCTGGGACAGGTTACTCTCTGGAGATTGAAGAAAAACCCTTTCAAAGCATCGATGAAGAAAAAAAACGCGAATTAAATTCACTAAAACATAAGGTTATCATCAGTCTTGGTCTTGGTGTATTAATATTGTGGGGGAGCTTTCCGGGGCTGATGGACTTTTCTCCTGAGATATTCAAAGATTCATTTGTGCAGTTAATTCTAGCTATGCCTGTTCAATTTTGGGCGGGATTTGAGTTTTATAGAGCGACAATTCCAGCCCTAAAACATAGAACTGCAAATATGGACACGTTAGTTGCTATAGGCACAAGTGTCGCATTTGCTTACTCAGTTTTTGTTACTTTTTATCCTAACGTCGTCACGAATTTGGGACTTGATCCGATGCCATATTACGACGTTGCTGCAATCGTAATAGGACTTATTTTATTAGGACGATACTTTGAAGCAAAAGCAAAATCTGGCACATCGCAGGCCATAAAAAAACTAATAGGTCTTCAGGCAAAGACAGCACGCGTTTTAAGAGATGGAAAGGAAATAGACGTTTTGGTAGACGAAGTAAAGGTGGAAGATATCATCAGGGTCCGTCCTGGAGAAAAAATTCCAGTCGATGGAGTAATTACAGAAGGAGAATCATCGCTCGATGAATCGATGATTACTGGAGAAAGTCTTCCTGTGGATAAAGCAAAGGGAGACACTGTGGTGGGCTCCACTTTTAATAAGACTGGGACTTTTATGTATAGAGCAACAAAGGTGGGACAGGACACCATGCTATCACAAATCATTAAGCTCGTTGAGGAGGCCCAGGGAAGTAAAGCTCCAATTCAAAGACTCGCCGATACTGTTTCATCTTATTTTGTGCCGATTGTCATAATGCTTGCCTTTTTTACATTTGGGGTCTGGTATATTTTCGGGCCACAACCAGCTTTTCTTTTTGCGATGCTAAATACTGTAGCGGTTCTGATTATCGCTTGTCCTTGTGCGATGGGTCTTGCGACTCCTACAGCAATTATGGTGGGAACTGGCCTGGGTGCTCAGCACGGAATTCTCATAAAAGACGCAAGTAGTCTAGAAGTCGCAAATAAAATAAAGACCGTTGTTTTTGATAAGACTGGCACACTCACAAAAGGGAAGCCTGAAATAACAGATATTATCCCTTTGAATACATTAAAAAAAGACGAAGTACTACGGCTTGGAGCTTCAATTGAAAAAGGATCTGAACACTCTCTCGCTGAAGCAATTGTAAAGGAAGCAGATGATCAGAAGATAAAATTGGAAGTTGCATCAAAATTCAAAGCAATTGCTGGGCATGGGGTTGAAGGGTATGTAGGTAAAGAGCAAGTCTTTTTCGGAAATAGACGCTTAATGGATCGGGAGAATATTTCTTTCAATGAAGTATTTGAGCAAATAAGCAAATTAGAAAATGAAGGAAAAACCGTCATGCTGCTTGCTGTAGCTAAAAAGCTTGTCGGACTTGTTGCGGTTGCAGACACTATTAAAGAAACTGCAAAAGCAGGAGTTGAGGCACTGCAGAAAAAAGGCATTGAGGTTGTCATGATTACCGGAGATAACCAGAGAACTGCTAATGCAATTGCTAAGAAAGTAGGAATTGATCGTGTGCTTGCTGATGTTTTACCAGATCAAAAAGAAGCTGAGGTACGAAAACTACAAGCTGAAGGCAAAAAAGTTGTTATGGTAGGAGATGGTATTAATGATGCACCTGCCCTAGTTGCAGCAGATGTCGGAATTGCAATGGGAGCTGGTACAGATGTAGCAATTGAGGCTGCTGATATAACTCTGATCAATAAAGACCTACAGACTGTCGCCTCTGCTATTGAGCTTTCTAAAAAAACAATGAGAACTATTAAATTAAACCTCTTTTGGGCTTTTGGGTATAACGTCATTTTAATTCCTGTTGCAATGGGTATTCTTTATCCATCCTTCGGGCTTCTCTTAAGTCCGATCTTTGCTTCAGTTGCGATGGCAGGTAGCTCTATATCTGTGGTAAGTAATTCTCTGTTGCTAAAAAGGGCAAAACTTTTATAATTAATCTATGAAAATAAAAATTAACGAGACAGCACTCGTAATAGGAGCGTTTTTTATATCTGTATTTGTGATAATTTACCTTCTTCTAATGTCGGGTGTGTTCTCTTCATTTTCAAATATACTACCATCAACCGAGATCGGTGAAGGTCAGGGGATTAACTTTATGGCAATTTTTTTGACAGGTCTTTTGACTGGTGGGCTTACGTGCCTTGCTGTGCAGGGTGGTCTTTTAGCGGCGACTATCGCTACACGTGAAGAAGAAAAGCTAAAAGAAAAGGTTAAGGGCGGAGGAAATGCTGGTATTATTATTGCCTTTATTTCATCTAAGCTTTTTGCTTATACGATATTCGGATTTTTATTAGGATTGTTTGGATCACTATTTCAAATGTCTATCACCACGCAAATTATTATGCAAATGGCAGTAATAATTTTTATGCTTGGAACTGCGCTAAACATTTTAAATGTGCATCCTATTTTTAGATATTTTGCAATTCAACCGCCAAAAGCCCTAACGCGACTTGTCAGAAAGCAGTCAAAAAGTAAAAACTTTTTTGCTCCAGTTCTCCTGGGTGCGTTTACTGTTTTTATTCCCTGCGGCACTACGCAAGCTATGATGGCACTTGCTATTGGTTCAGGAAGTCCGCTTGTGGGAGCAGGGGTGCTTTTTGCTTTTGTTCTAGGCACCTCGCCAGTATTTTTTCTATTAGGATATTTTGCTACAAAGTTGGGTGATACTTTGCAAAAAAGATTTATGAAGATAGCAGCAGCGGCTCTTATAATCCTTGCTTTGTTTAACTTAAACAACACTCTTGCCCTGATGGGGTTTTCATTTAATTCTGATTCATCTAAAAATGAAGTACTGGATCTAACAGAAGTAATAGAAGATGTGGATATTGCAATTGTTGATAATGGTTACTTACCTTCGATTGTTAATGTAAAAGCAGGATCAGATGTTACCTTTAGGATCAGAAATGATGGATCTTATACATGTGCGTCTGCATTTACTATCCCATCATATAACTTCCAGAAAATTATAGCAGTGGGAACCACAGAAACCATTACGCTAAAAATGCCAAATAAAAAAACCCAGATTCCATTCATGTGTAGTATGGGAATGTATAGAGGCACGATAAACGTCATATGAAAAAAATAGTTCTGAAAATTAGTGGTATGCACTGTACTAGTTGTGCCATGAATATCGATTGTGAATTGGAAGACAACATTAGTGGTGTTAAAAATTCAAACACGAATTATGCAAAGCAGCAATGTGAAGTTGAAATCGAGGATTCGGTTCTTGTAAAAGACCTGATAAATCAAATAAAAGAAACAGGGTACGAAGCAGAGCTAGTCTAATCTGCTAAGTATATTTTTCATTTGATTGATCTCCTCCTTCTGGGTTTTTACGATCTCTTCGCAGAGCTTTTTAATCTCTTGATCATTTATTTTTCCCTCATTACACATCAGGATAGCACTCGAATGATGTGGGATCATCGAGCGCAAGAACTCTTTGTCATAAATAAAAGTTTGCTGTCTAATGAATATAAAAAACATTAAGAGTGCTATTATGCTAAGTCCTGCGATTATCGCCAGACCTTTTTTGTTCTTATGCATTTGCCCCATCATAATAATTTCCAAAATTAGCATAGGGGCGGTCATGATGGCTGCCATATAGACCTTATTTAAATTAAAATACAAATGGTCGAAAGCATAGACCATCGAATACATCAGAACAAACATTATTACAAAATGGATAAAACCCATCTGTATAAGTTTTTTTGTTTCCATA
The DNA here is from genome assembly GCA_964450885.1 of uncultured Gammaproteobacteria bacterium. Taxonomy (GTDB): domain Bacteria; phylum Patescibacteriota; class Microgenomatia; order Levybacterales; family GWA1-39-11; genus JBCLLY01. The sequence continues at coordinate 132,482 of CAYVFE010000002.1, read as the reverse complement.
AATTTATTTAGATTTTTACAAATAAATGTAAGGGGAGTGTTACAAGTTGAAACTATTTTGGTGATAAAGCTACAAGGTAAAAAGAAGAATTCCACCCAGCAGAATTATCGTTATTGCACCGAAGGTTATCAGAATAGTACTTTCCAGACCCCCAGGATTCTCTATTATAGGTGTAGGAGTAAATGTTGCTGTCGGTGCAATCCCTGTTGGAGTCATGGTGGCACTTGTGGATGATATAGGGGTGGGTGTTGGGATGATGGTTGATGCAAGTGTTGGACTAGGGGAGGATGTGGATTCTGGTAATGATGTAGGTACGATTGTTGGCGGAATTGTGGGAGCATTCGTAGAGTTGGGTGAGATGGTTGATGTAGGTTGCGTGCTTGTGGGTGCGGGAGACGATGTCGGGGTTTGGGTTGGCGCAGTTGTTGTTTGACTTCTGGGGGTTGCAGTAGGACCTGAGCATCCATTTGCGCATGCATCGTTGAGTTGCTGCTCTACAAAAGCTCTGTCTTTGCCTTTGCAGGGCGACTCATCTCTGCTGATGAGTTCAGTTACAACTATAGATTTATTCGCACACGCAAGCGCTTTGTTGTCCTGAAATTGTTTATCGCAGGCAATAGTTTGAGCGTTGCATTCGACCAGTGTCTGGATACTTTCCGATGCTCGTTGGCGAAGATCCTGTTGCTGGCTGACTAAATAAATCGTAATGAATATAGTTATGGTTAATGCAATGAACCCAGCAGCAAAAAAGATTTTCTTTCTATTCATTTATAAATATATTAGCCTAATTATAAGCAGTAGTCTATTTATTTGTATGTTTGTCCTATTCGTCAGCTAGGAAGATTATTTTTGAGAAATTAATGAATGCTGGTAATCAGGTTGGCAACAAGGCTATAGATTCTATATACTCATATAATGATGTTGCGAAAAATAAATCCCATTGTCCTTGCTTTCATTTTTTCTGAAGCCTTTTTTTGGTCTGCGTGGAATCTTGTATCTCCTATAATCGCTGTGTATGTTGTCAGCGCGTTGCCAAATGGTAGTGTCCAAACAGCAGCGTTTGGATTTACATTATATTTATTGGTTAGGGTGATTGTTGGGCTCTTTGTAAGTAACCTTATTAGCTTTCCATCAGACAGAAAGCGTATGGTTACGGATGCGACTGGGATGGTGCTGTTGTCATGCTGCTATTTACTTATTGCACTTATTCCCAGTCTTTTAACTTTTTATATATTCTTTATTATCGCGGGAATAAGCTTTGGAATATCATCGCCTGCCAAATACCCGATGTTTTCACTAAATCTTAATAGGCAGCAGGCATCCAAGACATGGAGCACATATGATGCTATAACATTTACGGGCATGGGGATCGCTATCGCGCTTGGAGGAGTAATAGCGACCAAGTTTGGTTTTAAAACGTTATTTGTAATATCGAGCATCGTTAATATAATCGGAATTTTGCCCTACTGGATTTACAACAATCTTCATAAGGACCACAAGCATTTTAATGGTGAGAAATGAGATAAGGATAATAGTTTAGATTATCTTCATGGTATAATTTCCTTTATGAATCTATCTGTAGGAATTGTGGGACTTCCGAATGTGGGGAAGTCCACATTGTTTAACGCACTTTTGAAAAAGCAGGCGGCGCTTGCTGCAAATTATCCATTCGCAACCATAGAGCCAAATACCGGAATAGTTCCAGTTCCCGACGAACGCTTGGTGAGACTTGCAGAAATTACGAAGGTAGAAGAAAGTATGTCAGATCTTCCTCCGATAAAATCAGCAACAGTCGAATTCGTCGATATAGCAGGTCTCGTAAAAGGCGCCAGTGAAGGAGAAGGGCTCGGAAATAAATTTCTTTCTCATATCCGGGAGGTAAAAGTTATCGCCCATGTAGTTAGAGTATTTGATGATGCAGACGTCATAAAAGAGGGCGCAGTTGATCCGAAAAGCGACTATGAAACTATACGTTATGAGTTGATTCTGTCAGATATGCAGACACTCGACAACATAAATGAGAAAAGTCTCAAGCTGGATAAAACAAAAGCATCTGCTGTTACTAAATTAAAAGACATATTGTCAGGAGGAAAAAGCATTTCCTCAGCCAACCTGACTGATGAAGAATACGAGTCTATCAGAGAATTAAATCTGCTTTCGCAGAAGCAGGAGATAATAGTATTGAATGTTTCTGAGAACGATTATTCTGAGGAAAAAATAAAAGAAACAGTTCAGAAATATTCACAGCTTTTGGAGTTTGATCCTTCGCAGTTTGTAGTTATCTCCGCGAAGATTGAATCGGAGCTCGCCGAGCTTTCCTCAGATGAGCAAGAAGAATACTTAAATGATCTGGGTGTAGAAAAGTCAGGTCTTGAGAGACTCATAAATAAAGCCTACGAAAAATTGGATCTGATCTCATACCTTACGTGCGGAGAAACCGAAGTAAAGGCCTGGACGATAAAAAATGGTAGCAATGCAGTTGAGGCAAGTGGTGCTATCCATACTGATTTTATGGCAAAGTTCATAAAGGCAGAGGTGGTGCGGTATGATGACTTTATAACGCTTGGTGGATGGAAGGGCGCGCGCGAAAAAGGAAAAGCCCGGATGGAGGGCCGCGATTATATTATGAATGATGGAGACGTGGTAGAATTCAAGATAGGAAGGTAGATTATGGAAAGAGAGAATGGTGCCGCCGCTGTGGAGCAAGCGCAGAAAATAATATCCGAAAATCCTTTTCTGGAAATAGCGGTTAATACAAGTTCGGTTCTGGTCATGGCAAACCACCTCAACGAGTATGTCATGAGAAACATAGATCTGTTCGGGTACGAGCCGTATCAAGTAGATACCTATGATGATTTAGCGTACTCTTTCGATAACCGCCTTGCATTAAACGGCAATAAGATTCCCGAAAAAACGAATATTGCTATAAGTCGTTCTCAAATAGAATCTTTGAGTGCTCTTAGAGCTCATGCTGGTGGCGACATGGACCTAAAAAGATTTGAATTTAGTGATGCAATAGAGGATATAAACAATGCATATCATGCAGCTTACAAAAACGAGAAATCCGAAAAATCTATTTGGGGACATCTGGTCGGACGGATAACCAGGAGCAAATAGTATAGGACGTTTTTTTACTTTCGATTTACTATATTTCTTAACGCATTCTTACATATTTCTTATTCTCGGGATTTATAATTATTTTACTTCACGACACATAAGTTGAGATAGTTTATGAATAATGATTTACCGGGCGATGCTCGTTACAAGACTATTGTCGAGCTTGCTCCAGACGTAGTATATACAATCTCAAAATCAGGAAATTTTACATCCCTGAGCTCAGCATTCGAGAAAATTACAGGCTGGAAGCGAAAAGAGTGGATAGGAAAAAATTTTGCACAAATCGTTCATCCTGCAGACCTGCCAAAAGCCTTGATAAATTTTTCCAAAACTCTGAGAGGAGAATCCAGGAGTTATTATCGGTTAAGGATCAGATCAAAAAAAGGCAACTATATACTTGGCGAATTCAAAAGTGCTCCAGAGATGGAGAACGGAAAAATAGTAGGTGTAATAGGGATCGGACGCGATATCACAAACGAATTAAAAAAACATGAGGAGTTGGTGCATTACAAAAATTTAGTTCAATCATCAGATAGTGCAATCATAAGTAGAGATATAGAGGGAAATATCGTGTCTTGGAATAAAGCTGCAGAAAATCTTTTCGGATACAAAGCCCCTGAGGTTATCGGAAAGCATTTTTCGTTTCTCGTACCCAAGGACAATAAGGATGAACTAAAAAAAATAAGTCAAATGTTAAAAAAGGGTAAACTTCTTGAAGATTACGAGACAGTGCGTGTTACCAAGGAGGGGAAAGTGATAGATATAATAGCAAAGATATCTCCCATTGTGGGTGATGATGGCCAGGTGATCGGAACAAGTGTTTTTGATAGAGATAACACATATAGGCGGAAAGACAAAGAATATGATGATTACTTGGTCAAGGCAAACAAGATACTTTTTTCTTCTCTAAGTTTTGGTGTGACCTTAAGAAAGCTTGCAAAGATCATGGTTCCCGAGGTTGCGGATTGGTGTTCGATCCATATCGGTGATAGCCATACTTTGAGTAGTGTCGTTATCGCGCATGAAGATCCTGATATGATCAAGTGGGCAGAAGGTCTGCAAAAAAAGTTCGGTTCAGCTGACGACAAAAAAAGTTCGACTTATAGAGTATTCAAGACTGGAAAGTCTGAGTTATATAAAAAAATAACGGACAAACTTATCGTAAATTCCGATGCAAGTGAGGAGCAGATCCGTCTAATTAAAAAACTGAACATTAGATCAGTAATATCTGTGCCGATCAAGTGCGGGAAGAAAATTTTGGGAGTAATAAGCCTTGTATCTTCGCAGGACAACCGTTATTTTGATGAATCGGATCTGAAATTTGCTCAAGAATTAGGAAATATGGCAGGTCAGGCAGTCGAGAATGCAAAGCTATATCATATGGCAAAGCTTGAGATCGACAAAAGGAAAAAAATCGAGAATGAACTGCGCAGTTCGCGGGATCAGCTAGGGGCGATACTCGAAAATACAGCAGATGGCATAACCCTACAGGACAGTTTGGGGAAATTAGTATACGCGAATAGGGCAGCAGCTTTAGCGTCAGGATATAAATCAGTTAGGCAGATGCTAAAAAATCCAAAGAAATGGTCGGAAGCTTATGAAGTAAAGGATGAAAACGATAACCCTTATGATACAAGTAATCTTCCTGGTAGGCGTGCTCTTACGGGCGAGCATAATCCACAAGACGCTATTTTTTTCATAAATAAAAAAACAGGAGAAAAAAGATGGTCAATCGTAAAAGCAAGAGCGATAAAAGATAATAGCGAAAAAATCAGTGCAGTCGTAAATATCATAAGTGACATCACGCAAAGTAAGGAGCTGGAGAGAAAAAAAGATGATTTCATAAGTATCGCGAGTCATGAACTAAAGACTCCGATTACAAGCATCAAAGGCTTCATGCATCTTCTAAAACAAGAGCACAAAGACTATCAGAATAGTAGGAGTGCAATGTTTATAAATAGAGTTGATGCTCAGCTCGACAAGCTCATGGAGCTTATCGAAGATCTTCTAAATCTCTCGAAGCTTCAGACTGGAAAGCTTTCCTATAAGTCAGAGCCCTTTGATATTTCAGAGCTGGTCACAGAGGTGATAGGAGATTTGAGGCAGACTACGAATACGCATAAAATCCATTTGCGGAACAAAATCAGTAGAAAGATAAATGGTGACCGTGACCGTATCTCTCAGGTGCTCATAAATCTTATCTCCAACGCGATCAAGTATTCTCCGAACAGGGACAAGGTCGTTGTTTCTATGAAAAATGGAAACGAGAACATATTGGTAAGTGTGAAAGATTATGGTATAGGTATGGATAAAGATGAGGCAGAAAAGATATTTGATAGATTTTATAGGGTAAAAGACGTAAATGATAAGACCTTCCCTGGTCTTGGGATAGGGCTTTATATTTCCAAAGAAATCATACAAAGGCATAATGGGGAAATTTGGGCAACAAGCCAGAAGAAAAAAGGGTCGGTTTTTCAATTTGCACTGCCGATTTATTAATTTATGAAAAAAATACTTGCGATTGATGATGATGAAGCGATTTTGGAGGTCGTCAAATTTATTCTTGAGGAAAATGATTATGAAGTCAGAACTAGCGAAAATGGAAGAATATCAGGGATTTTAGATGAGTTTGAACCAGATATGATACTCCTTGATGTGCTTTTGTCAGGTGAGGATGGTCGTGATATCGCGAGGAGATTAAAAAGCGATAAAAAGACAAAAAATATACCACTTGTTATGATTTCTGCACATCCTAGTGCAAATGTAAGCGCGAAGGCAGCAGGCGCAGACGAATTTATAGCAAAACCTTTTGAGATAGACCACTTTCTGGAGGTTGTCGACAAGAGGCTCAGGCATTGAGATTTGGTATAATAAAAAAATGAACGACTGTATATTTTGCAAGATAGTAAAAAAAGAGATACCCAAAGAGCTTCATTTTGAGGATGAAAATATCGTAGCTTTCGATGATATAAATCCACAATCAGAAGTGCATGTTCTATTTATCCCAAAAAAACATTTTGATAGTCTTGATTTGCTCTCAGATGGTGATGATATGATCCTTTCATCTGTCAGAAAAGGAATAAAAAAGGTGGTTGAAGAAAAAGGGCTAAATGGAAAAGGATATAAGGTGCTAGTATATGCTGGAGGAGCGCAGACCATTGACCATCTGCATTTTCATTTGAGAGGACCTTTGGGATTGAAAGTATAGGCCAAATCGTAAATCTTCATATAGTTTCTTTTTTTCCAAGTCAAATTGTAATATAATATACTTTCTGAACAAGAGGGGGTGTTTTTAATGGTATTTGTTAAAAAAAGACCTGGTGAGTCGCCAGACAGTATGATAAGAAAATTCTCCAGACAGGTTATGTCTGAGGGTATAATTTTGGAAATGAAAAAGAGAGAATTTCATCTTAAGCCTTCTGTGGCAAAAAAATACAGGAAAGAGCTTAATCGAAAGATGAAAAATATCGTCTAATTTCCGTAGGTCCCTATTCTATGGCTACAGTAAACGTTCCTATTTATATTGAAAGCAGATATAAAGTTAACCGCAAAAGGATTAAAGAGTCTGTTAATAATATTCTGGATGAGCACAAGATCAATGCTTCCTGTGAAGTATCTGTTGCCGTGGTTGGGAACCGGAAGATGAGGGGACTTAATAAAAAATTCCGTAATATAGACAAGTCTACAAATGTTTTGTCATTTCCCCAGCAGGAGGGTGATGTGGTTGCGCCTGTTGCGAATAAGTTGTACCTCGGGGATATAGTTATCGCTTATCCGAAGGTCATCGAGGAGTCAAGTCGTGAGAACATGTTGGTCGATGACAAAATATCAGAACTTGTGGAACATAGTGTCAGACATCTTCTGGGAATTCATCACGGGTAGTTTGATTATTCACCTAAAGTAAGATATAAACTAATTCCAATGGTTTACTATCGGAAATACAGACCTCAAGAGATCTCGGAGCTCGACCTTTTTGACGTCCGCGAAAAATTGACATCAATTTTGTCCTCAAAAAATCTCCCGCACGCCTTTTTATTCGTGGGTCCCCGTGGACTTGGGAAAACCTCCAGCGCTAGGATTCTTGCAAAAGCTATAAATTGTCAGGATAAAAAAGGCATAGAGCCTTGCAATAAATGTGATATATGTAAATCAATAACCGAGGGATCAAATATAGATATCATTGAGATAGACGCAGCGTCAAATAGAGGAGTAGATGAAATAAGGTCACTACGCGAGAAAGTCAAATTCTCTCCTTCTGGGTTATCAAAAAAAGTCTACATCATAGACGAGGTTCACATGCTCACCAACGAAGCTTTCAATGCGCTGTTAAAGACTCTCGAGGAACCACCTGAACATGTAGTTTTTATACTTGCGACAACAGAGGTTCATAAAATACCGCAGACGATTTTGTCCCGAGTATTTTCGGTCAAATTTGAATCTCCAAATCTTGAGGAGATCTCAAATTCAATAAAAAGAATAGTTGATGGCGAGGATATCGGTATAGAGAAAGAGGTGTATGAGAAGATTTTTGAACTCAGTGAGGGAAGTTTTAGGGACGGTGCAAAAATCCTTGAAGAGCTTATGATCAATTCGGACGGAAATAAAATCACCATGGAAACCGTAAACAAAGTTTATAAGTCAGGTTCTACAAGCTCTCAGTCAGAAAAACTCTTGGGATATATCTACAAAAAAGATATGAAAGGAGCTCTTTTATCTATCGAGAAAATCTCTAGTGAAGGAATAGATTTTAGGATAGTTATCGAGCGAATGGTCGGGAGGTTGAGAACGGACTTGACATCAGGAAAGTCGGAGCTTAAGGTCTCGGATTTCAAAAAGATACTGAGTCTTTTGAATGAAGCATATTCAACTACAAAATTTTCGGTGGTCCCCCAGCTTCCGCTTGAACTTGTGGTGATGGAATGGTGTATTACTGAGGATGAAAAAGGGAGCGAGATCATAAAAATGGATAGTTACGATAAGAAGCAGAAGCCTAAAGAGAATGAGCAGATTAATAATACCGAGATTAAAAAACCTCTTGGCGGAGAATCAGAGTTGCTGAAAGAATTGATAGATCTGGTACATAAAGAAAGTAGACAGGTTGCAGCATTTTTGAGGAGCTGCAAACAAGCAGGCATAAATGGTCCTACTTTGACTCTAATCACTCCGTATTCTCTGCATGCGGAAAAACTCTCCAAACCGGAATTTAGGGAAATTATCCTAAAAAGTGTTTTCGATCTAAACCCCGAGATAAAAGATTTAGAAATAAAAACTTCTTAATTTTTCCAAGAGAAAGCCCTCCTTCATCCGCTAAGCGGACTCCGGAGGGCGAGTTGTTGATTGGTGCGGAAGGGTCTGTCTTTGCTTGTGGCAACTTCGAAAGTCGCTAGCGCTTTTCTGTGTAGTTGCAAGTAAGACAGTAAAGGTCGTTGCCCTCTTTCTGCATGAAGCTTTTGCACTTCGGGCAGAGTCTTTCTTCGGGGTTGTTGGTTGTTGTCATGGGTTGCTCCTTTGGTATCTTGTAGCGACACTGGCAATATCTGATTTTGCCCGTGTCAGGGTTCGTGTTGACGCCTTTCCCGTCGCACACCGTGCAGTCGGGATCTACGCGAGACATCGGAGGACCCCGATGGTCTTGCAGAGCGATATCTGCAGCCGGCTCCAAATGAGACATAGCGACACCTCCTAAAAGATGAAGGGAGTTGTTCCCAGTACGATTACTGCCGAGGCAGTAATAACTGCAACGACTGGAGCTAGAATCCTGTGATCCTGACTCCACCAATGGATTCTGGTTGCCCATGGGTAACACCCAGGTGCATCGGCGAACGGTCCATGTGTCTGCCACCATGAGTATTGGTGACTCAAAGTTACCTCCTAGTGTTTTTTTGGCAGAGAGTTTAATCTCCTTTTCCGAGTGCTCTTTTATGCTGTAGGTTTATCCGCTAAAGAGCACTGTAATATGGGTGAATTCCCGAGCACCATAATGCCCGAAAATTCACCCATATTCTTCCGCATTTTTTCAACGAACATAACCCAACAGTAATACTTTCATGAAATTGTTGAGTGTGAATTTACAAATAGAATCATAAGAAAGCAATTATCCTATTTATCTAAATGTTATGTAAATTATACCACCACGTATCTAATTATCAATACTATCGGTCTTTTTAGATAAGCTTTTCTTCAAGCATTGCGGTGACCCAGGGGGCGAGTATGGGGCTGATTCTTTTGCTATTTTTAAGCTCTTTTGTGGTCATAAGACACGATCCATAAGCATATTCCAGATTCGGTTCAGGAATTCTTTTTACATCTATTTCGACTACGTCATCAACTTCGTGTTCGGTGTAGATAGAATATTTATCCTTGGATTTATAATAGACATTCCCGGTTAGGCGTGGTTTTCCTAAGAAATCCTTTTCGCTGATTTTCCACTCGCGGAGAAGGGTCGATATGGATGCCTCTATAGTGTCTTGGAGGATTTTAGTTTTGGGATCGTATATCTGATGTGAAGATGATGTGACATCCAAAACTCCATCAAAAACCGGATGCTTGCGGAACTGTACTATATAATAATCTTTATATTTGAGGGCTACCGAAAACGCTCTGTGAAGTATCCCTTTTTCGTGAGCTTCCCAACGTTCGATGGGACCAAGTATCTTTCCGCTCTTATCGCATCTGGCGATAGTTATCTTCTTTTTATAATGGTCCATAGATTTACAAACCTTTTAAAGCGTCCCATCGTTTCTGAGTTTCCGAAAGCAGTTTGAATTCTTTATCACGTCTCTCTCCCATATTCCTGATTTGTACATTGGGATTTCTCTCTAAGAACCATTCCAGTGGGGGATCGATAAATCTATCCAGAACACTCGCTCCGGCAGTAAGGCCTAGTTTTTTTACTTCCTTAAACCATTCTTCTTGGAGATCTTCGGGATAGTCGACCATATAAGCAGGGATTCCAGCTTTTCTTGCGACCCGCGCAAGTTCGTTAGAGTTGTGGCTGTGAGGTGATCCAATAACTATAAAAGCATCCACTTCTTGTGAGAGCTCCTCAACAGCTTCCTGACGGTTGATTGTCGCGGGACAGATGTCGCGTCTCTTAGGCAGCGTTAGTCTATCTCCATATTTTTCCTGCATCGCGATTTCACAATCTTCAACATCTGATGGCATCAAAGTAGTTTGGGAATACATAATCAGAGGTTTATCTACAGGTAGCATCGGCCCTTCTTCGGTATCTAGTTTCTCGACGTCTTCTGGTGATTGAATCAGCGTTACGCTTAATGGATCTTCTGCTGCCCCCATGCTTCCTCTTGTCTCGGGGTGGTTTGCGACACCTCTATATATAACATGGAATCCATTTTTCTCTGCTGTTTTTATCTCATCATGTACACGGTTTACAAGCCTGCATGTTGCGTCCCACACCTCGAATCCTTTATCCTCAAGCATTTTTTTTCTCTCATCTGACGTGCCGTGTGCAGAGACCAGAAATCTTTTTCCACGGCCATCAAAATCATCTTCCATCCAACTGTCTCCTACGTTCTGAAAACCTTTCCCACGAAGTTCGCCCATAACAGCGTTATTGTGAACTATGTCATTGTCTGTAATAAGAGGAATATTATCGTCTAATAAGTTTTCTGCCAGATTTATTGCAGGCGGGACTCCGCCACAAAAACCATAGTCTCTTGCAACTAATATTTCCTGGAGATTAGGCAAAACTATTTCCGGCTTTGACTCAGGAGCATTGTGTCTCTGGTTCTCTGCAGACATCTGGATATTATACAACTGATTAATTTATCTTTCCAATTTAGAGCCGGTTGATTACCGGAAACCGCTGTTATAAGATACAACATGGAGGAAAAATTTCCGCGTTATCCACTTGTAGAGCTTCATGCACACCTGGGTGCTTCGATAAACCCATCAATCCTTTGGAAAATCGCCCAGACGCAGGGTATAAAACTCACGACTAGAAATTTTGAAGATTTCAAAAACTACATAAGCATAGATTCTTCGAAGAATATGACCCTCAATGATTATCTCTCCAGGATTTACCACACGGTTCTGGACCCTTTATCTTCCGGGACATATGCAGTGGAGGAGGCTACATATGAAATAATGAGTGGAGCATACAGGAATGGGATAGATATCATAGAGCTCCGTGCAAATCCGATGAAGCACAACAATGAGGGAAGATCTGACCTCGATTATATAATTCTTGCGATGCTTCGGGGGATGGAGAGAGCACTTCTGGAGTATCCAACCCTTTGCGCAGGAGTAATACTTTGCTGTGCACGGGAGTTCACTTTTGAGCAGAATTCAATAATAATCGAGAAAGCAATAAAGTATCACAGGCGAGGGGTTGTGGGAATAGATTTTGCAGGTATGGGAAGCAGTAAGTTTTCATATAAGGATTATGAAAAGGTTGTCAGAAAGGCAAAAAAATCAGGACTGGGGATTACGGTTCATACAGGCGAGGTAAAAGATGCAAATGATATGTGGGATGCTCTCACTCTAAATCCCGACAGGATAGGTCATGGCGTGCTTGCATATAAGGATGTGGAGCTCATGAAAGAGCTTTCTAAAAGAAAAACTGTATTGGAGGTTTGTCCAGGCTCAAACATCGCAACTCTTGCCGTATCTAATTATGATGAATTCAAGAAAATATTTGGTGAATTCCAAAAAAACAATGTCTTATTTACTATAAATACAGACTGGCCGGAGATCATTCCAGATGCTCATCTATGGCGTCAGTATATGCTTTTGAGAGACGCGGGTGTTCTCTCAGAGAAGCAGCTTGAAAAATGTACAGATATAGCCCGAAAAGCAGCATTTGTCAAAAAAAGCGGCATAGGGGCTTATCTTTGATTTTAGTATTGCGGTTTTTATCCAAAATTGATAGTCTATATGAATACTTAAGGAGGTGTTAGATATTTATGTTTAATCCAATAAAACAAGCAGGAGAGCTAAAAAAACTTCGAGACGAAGCAAAAAAAATTGAACGCGAACTGGAACAGATTGAAGTAAATGAGGAAAAAGGAGACATTAGGGTAAGAGTCAGCGGAAATATGAAGGTGCTATCTGTTGAAGTTGACGGAGAAGACCGTTCAGATATAGCAGACGTTCTAAATGATGCCATGAAAGAAGCTCAGAAAAAAGCAGCTATGAAGATGCAGCAGCTCGGCGGAGGACTAAAAGGCCTTCTAGGTGGCTGATAAATTTATTCTATGTTATTTGTAGGGGATATAAATAATCGTGGTCTTTCTGATGCTTTGGGTAAGTCTCTCGGAGCAGATGTCATATATCCGGACAAACACATATTTGATGATGGGGAGCAGAGAATCCGAATCGAACAATCTGTATTGGATGCAGATGTGTACCTTCTGAAATCTACGTCGGATCCAGTAGATAGTAATACTCTGGAGCTTTTATTTACAGTAGATGCGCTAAAGCGGAGCGGCGCAAAAAGAATAACCGCGATAATTCCCTATCTGGGTTATGCGAGGGCAGATCACATATTCCGTGAAGGTGAAGCTGTGGCGCTTGAGGTCATTATAAGAGCATTAGAGTCGACCGGCCTTGATGAGGTCATAATAATAGATCCTCATACTGTAAAGATTTCCGAGATGTTTTCGGTCGATGTCAGACTGGAGTCAGCGCTAAGCGTATTTGCTGACAAGATAAATGAGCTAGAGCTTTCGCCTGAAAAACTCTCTATCGTGAGTCCTGATATGGGAGGAATAAGACGGGTAAAGCAGCTTGCGGAGCTTCTTCCGGGATCTGTCCATGCCGCCATCAACAAAGATCGTGATCTTGCAACCGGAAAACTATCAGGTTCCAGATTGGGAGAGGGTGAGATACGTGAGATATGCGTGGTTACAGATGACATAATTTCAACAGGAGGGACGATGGTAAATGCAGTGGATACTTGTCTTTCGGAGGGCGCCAAAAAAGTCTATATGTTCGCGACTCAGCCTGTATTTGCGAATGATGCTCACAAGAAGCTTGCAGACTGTAAGGCTGAGAAAATTTTTATTACTGATGCGATTCCGGTCCCCGAAGAGAAGATGTTCCCAAATCTTGAGATTCTGTCGCTTGCGCCTCATATAGCAAAGATTCTTGGGCGAAGTTAACTTCAACCCCTTCCCTTAGTGATATTTCTGATGTCGTCTGCTGAGTAGCGGGTTTTTCGTTAGATATAGATCTTAGCATCATGATACGTGCGGTAACTCCGATCCCGACTCCAAGTGCGGTTCCTATTGCCGCTTCCATATATCTTCCATTACTCAATGCGTCAACCGCTCGCGGCGTATTGAGGAGCGGCGCAACGACAGGAAGGCTTTTTATAACAGATTCTTTGCTCCAGATACTATGCTCCATAAATAGAAGTCTAGCATGTTGATCTCAGGTGTCAAATATAAGCTAATTGTTAGGTATATATAAGCAATATATCAAGTTTAATCATTTACTCGGCCTTATACTGCTTCCAACATGGAAAACACAGGAGAAGTTATGACAGCAAGCGTTGCGACAAACATAGCGGTCGATCCGGTGGCAGATGTTTTTGAGTCCGGGATAGAGATGGATGCAAGAATCACCAGCTATTCTGAGCAAAATACCAACCCCGCGATAGAAGCAGGCGTCGAAGTAGCATATCCTGCGTACTTCGACGCACTTGGGGAGGAATCAATATTTTTTGATGATGAGACATCAATGGAGGACGGCGAGGACTCTTTAACCGATAATGCGTCGTACGATGATGCAGCAAAAGAGTTAGAAGACGCACGAGAGGAGCTCAGAAACATCGAGGAAGACGAGAAAGTAAATGAGAACGAAGCAGAAGCGAACGAAAACTTTAGGGAACAGCTTGAGACCTTGAACACGACCATAAGACTGCTTGAGCTTCAAAGAGACGCTTTGAGAGACCAACTCGGGAGCACACTTTCAAGCGTTATCGGTAAAGTAATAAAGCTTTTGATTGTGAATCCATCTATAAATGAATCAGAAGAGCGAGGAGCAGAAACCGTAGATGGTCCTACTGAAGCATGGAAGGATAGCGCAAAAAGCCAGCTGAGAAATCTTGAGAAGAAAATATTTGAGCTAAAGATGCAAAGAGGGCAGTTGGTTGCAAACCATATGGGCTAAATATATACTTAGGTCATGCGTTATTCGGCACTTTTTCCTAAAACGATTAAAGAGGCGCCAAGTGAAGAAGTCGCAACAAATGCGAAATTGCTTCTTCGCGCTGGTTTTATAGATAAGCTCATGGCAGGATCCTACAGTCTATTGCCTCTTGGACGTCTAGTTGAGCGTAAGATAGAGCAAATAATACGTGAAGAGATGGATCAGACGGGCGCTCAAGAAATCCTGATGCCGCTTTTGCACCCAAAAAGCGTATGGAATGAAACCGGACGATGGGAAACAGCGGCAGAAGTCATGTATCAGTTCGGAAAAGATGATAAAGAGTATGCATTGTCTTTTACTCATGAAGAGATATTGCTTGACCTGGCCCGCAAACATCTCCAAACCTACCGCGATTTTCCTGTAAAGCTGTACCATTTTTCGACCAAATTCCGCAATGAATTGAGGGCGAAGTCTGGAATTTTGCGAGGTCGCGAGTTTTTGATGAAAGATTTGTATAGCTTGCACACTACTCAGGAAGATTTAGATAAGTATTATTGGGAGGTAAAAGACGCATACCTAAGAGTTTTTAAACGATTAGGATTGGATGCTAAGGTTGCAGAAGCGGGAGGAGGAGTATTTACAGACTCAAATACCCACGAATTTCAGGTACTATCTACCAGCGGAGAGGATACTATTTACTTTAAGGAAGGATGGGAATATTGGAAAAATAAAGAAGTTATGACAGAGGAAGAACTTAACGACTCATCGATAAGATCAGAGGCAGCTATAGAGGTGGGCAATATATTTAGATTTGGGACGGTATATTCGGAAAAAATGGATGTGAACTTTACAGATAAGGATGGAAATAAAAAATACCCATATTTTGGAAGCTACGGAATTGGTCTTACGCGTATGGTCGGAGTTTTGGCGGAAGTTTTTAACGACGAAAAAGGACTTATTTGGCCAGAAAGCGTTGCGCCTTTTCAAGTTCACCTGGTAGGTCTATCGGAAAGAGCTCAAAATGTATATGAAAAACTTCAGGAAAACGGAATAGACGTACTATTTGACGATCGCGATGTAAGTGCTGGACAAAAGTTTTCTGATGCTGATTTGATAGGAATACCTACACGTATAGTTGTTTCTGATAGGCAGGAAAATGATCAAGTTGAAGTTAAAAAGAGAAATGAAAATGATTCAAAAAACGCTTCGATAGAAGAGATAGTCTCAAGTTTGAAATCTTAGGCTCTTTAGGCAAAGGGATTGAAGAAGAATACTACCCAGAAGAAAGACCACGCTACGAAAAAGATCACAGCAAGTATTATTATTAGGGTTTTGGAAAGACCTTTCTTTTCCCCTGACGCTTGTGCCTTCGGTTCCTCTTTTTTGTCTTTACCCAACGCAAAACTTTTAACTCCTACGGATCCCTGAAGAGGTCTGGGCGGAGCAGACGTGAGAAATGGTTGTGAAGTCTCTGCTGATTGAATTGGAGGTTGAGGTTGGATTGATGGATTGTCTGAAGGAGCAGCTACTTTTTGTCCAGCAGGCACGCTGGATGGTGGGTTTTGTGAATCAGTAGCTGGAGTCTTAGGTTGTGGTGGGACAGGGGCAGCTTGTGCAGGTGGCGGTGGCGTAGGAGTAGCCCCTCCTTTTGCGGGCGTATTCATAACACGATCATAAATTTGCTTCAGGTCCGGAGATAAATTTTGTGGAGGTTTATTCTGATCAGTCATATATTTATATTAGGTATCCGGGAGGTATATTGTCAAGTAAGTTCAAATAGGGTATACTAAAAAACTTCTCATGAAACGCATAGTTACCCACAAATCGCCCGACCTAGACGCGATAGGATCCGCGTGGCTCTTGCTTCGTTTTCTTCCTATGTGGGAAGATGCGAAAGTAGAGTTCGTATCCGCTGGAGAAAAGCTGTCAGGGAACTACGAGAATGAAGGAAGCGTGATAGAGATGGTAGATGGTGTAGAAACTATTCACGTTGATACGGGGCTTGGGAAGCTGGACCATCATCAGACACAAGACAATAATATCTGTGGAGCAAGTCTTACGTTAGAGTACGTTCTGGCAAATCCCGAGTCAAGCCTGCACAGGCATGATACGAAGCGCGAGGCAGTAAAAAGAATCATCAATCTTATAGTAGATGATGATCATTTTCAAGAATTTTATTATACGAATCCTGATAGTGATAACTACGATTTTTCGCTTAGAGGAATCCTGCAGGGCTACAAGCTCATGTATCAGCACGATGACGAGAAAATCACGACTTTGATACTCGAGGCGCTGGATTCACTGCTTCATACATTTGAAGCTAAAATCTGGGCCGAAAATGAAATAAAGGAAAAAGGTATCGAGTTTGACACGAAGTGGGGAAAGGGGATAGGCATTGAGACTCTCAACGACGCAGTGTTAAAGCTTGCACAGCTCCAAGGATATTGCGTGGTCGTCAGAAAAGATCCGCAAAACTACTTTGTTAGGATAAAAGCGCGACCTTCTAAAAGAAATGAGGAGGAAAAAGACAAGATCGATCTTACTGGGGTATACGAACAGATAAAAGAAAAAGACCCTGATTCTTCGTGGTTTTTACATGTGAGCCGCAAGATGCTTCTCAATGGTAGTAGTAAAAATCCAGACATGAAAGGAAGTAAGCTGACACTTTCGCAGGTAATCGAAATTATCTCTGCGCAATAAGACTAAGTAGATCCTCCCTGTCACTAGTTATGCCATTTACCCCATACTCACAAAGCTGAGCTGCCACATCCAGCCTATTTGCGGGATACGCTAGCACATAAAGCTGAGAATCCTGGTAAGACTTGACGTCGCTATCCGAAAGCAAAGAATAGTGGATAGAAACTCCACAGTTGGTAAAGTCTTCGCCGGATCTTATCCGGGATGCAAAATCCTTTTTCTTGGAGCTGGAATTTATTGTGTAAAGCAGTTTGGTATCGCCTCCCATGTCTCTCAATGCATCCAGCACTTCATGGTGTGGAGTAGATATAAAAGATCCTTTGGGCAAAATCTTATAGACATTCCTGCCTATATCCGTATCCGGATCCTTCAGGTCAATATGTACATTCGAGCCGTTAGCAACAATGCGTTTAAAAGTATCTGACAAGTCCTCTAGGTCTGATGGAATGTAAGTAACCTCTGTATCGGAGTGCCCTATTGTGGCTATACCATTCATACTCATTATGTCTATCTCCAGAAAATGCGCATCATTTGGTTGCGTGTCATATCCCTGTCTCTTTTCAGCATTGTGAATTAGAGTATCAATGTCTGTGGCTTTTCTAAGGATATCTAGATAGGTGTCATTCTGAGAGGCTTCGGGATTGCTGGTGCCAAGAGATGCACCGAGCGCCAAAGCGCCCACTCCAAAAATAAAATCTCTTCTGCTAAGATTACGCTCAGGCATTAAATATTCGATTTCAGGTCGTTAAGTATCTCTTTGATTTTTCCATCCATAACAACGGGTAGGTTAGAGTAAGACTTTTTGATTCTGTGGTCAGTAATTCTATCCTGCGGAAAATTGTAGGTTCTGATTTTTTCACTCCTATCGCCGGCGCCGACCTGAGTAGATTTTAGCTCCGCAATCTGCTCATGGCGTTTTGCAAGTTCCATCTCCCACAGTTTTGCACGGAGCATGCTCATCGCAAGGTCACGGTTTTTGCCTTGGGTCCTTTCCTGTTGGCAAGTTACGACGATTCCCGAAGGCTTATGTTTTATTCTGACAGCAGTCGAGACTTTGTTCACGTTCTGTCCTCCATTTCCTCCAGCACGGAAAGCCTCAAATTCTATATCGTCGCTGCTTATATGGAGATCTATGTCCTCGAGCTCTGGAAGTACGGATATCACCGCAGTGGACGTATGGATCCGGCCTCTTTTTTCCGTGTCAGGAACGCGTTGTACTCGATGAACTCCAGCCTCGTATTTCAGCATCCCGAAAGTGCCTTTTTGGGTGAATTTAATCGAATTGTCATCGATATGTTCTATTGAATATCTATTTTCCTCAGCAAAGCGTATATACATGCGCAAAAGCTCCTTTGCCCAATTTTTCGCCTCGTCTCCTCCCGCAGCTCCCTTTACTTCGAGAATTGCGCTCCTATTATCAAGTGAATTAGTTCCTTTTGCATTTATTGATTCGGTTATCGAGTCAGCAGAGCTTTGGAGTTGTTGTTTTTGCATGTTTAGCTCATCGATTTCCTGCTGTGCAAGATCTTTCATTTCGGAGTCGTTTAAAAGCAGTTGGGCTTCAAGGATTTTGTTATTGATTATCTCAAGCTGAGATTTCAAATATGAATCTTCCATAAGAAAGTTTTAGAAAGTGGGTTATTTGCGAAGTGCTTGCAGCATTTCGCGAAGTGTCTGAGGACCATTGTCAGAATCGTCACGCGTAACTTCCTTCTTTGATTTTTGAGGCTTTGACTTTGCGACCTCAAGCTTTTTACGGAACTTATCGATCCTAGATGCAGTATCTACGAATTTTTGCTGTCCAGTATAGAATGGATGACACTTATTGCAGAGCTCGACATGAATTTCCGCAACAGTTGCCCCCGCAGTAAAAGAATTACCACAAGAACAGATAATTTTTGCATCATCAAAATATGTAGGATGAGTATTTGCTTTCATAAGCTATATTATAGCGAAAAATAGCTTGAAAAACAAGGATTACCCCCGTATTTTTTTAATATGCGAATGATAGAGGTGAAAATGGGGAAAGTGTAGGGTATTTTCAGCTACATATAGCCCAACAAAGATGAGTATGGCACCTATTATCATAGGATGCGAAATGATCTCTCCCAGTAGGAAAAAGGCGACAATAAAAGCGACCACAGGATCGAGGTATAAGAAAAATCCTACGCGGCTCACCTCAAGCTTTGATATTCCCCACTGCCACAGAGGGATTGCGACGAGTGATGAAAAAAACAGGATGAAAAATATTCCCCTTAGTGCCTGGGAATTCATAAAATATATTCCGTTTTGGGTTATGTCGATTAGGTAAAAGGGAAGGAATGTGACAAGTCCTATCAGATAAGAGTAGGTTGTTATGGTCTTTGCGTGATAATTTCTTTTTGTAAGTTTTTTTGAGATCACCTCGTAGATGATAAAGGTTATAGCTGACCCTAGAAGGAATACATTTCCCAGCAGGTCTTTTGAGAGACCTTCTTCAAAAATAGGCTCAAGTACTATGAATATTACGCCGAAAAGCCCGACCATTCCTCCGATGACAAATTTTCTGGATATTTTTTCTTTCAAGAAAAAACTCGAGAAAAATAAGCTCAGGATCGGAATAGATGAAGCGATGATTGCTGCATTTATAGCGCCAGTTAAAGTAAGGCCGATGTAGAGAAAGGGGATGTGGAGTGATATCCCGATGAATCCGCATAGGAACATAAGCGGAATGTCTTTTTTCTTTACTTTAAGGTTCGGTCTGAAGATGAGATAAAAAAGTATGAATGCGAAATAGAACCTGATGAAGGCGAGCGTTTCTACTGATATAAATTGAAGTGTCCATTTACTTATGGGTGCATTTGCCCCCCAGATCATTGCTGCAAGAGTCAAAGCGAGTAGTGCCTCGCGTTTTTCAGGAATATGAAGTGGTCCTCTCAGAAATTTAATCACTCTTTAGTATAGAGGTTATTTGCGCAGTTGTTCAAGAAGATTCTCAAAAGTTAATGATTCGCTTTTATTTATTTTTCCATCCTCATCTTTCCATCCCAGGGTATAGGTGTTATTTTCACCAACTGCTATGGTGTAGGGTATGTTCTTTTTCTCAGCGTAAGCGAATTGTTTTGCCTTTTCGACATTCGAATCTAGATAAATCTCGGAATTTATACCGTTTGACCGTAATTTTTTAGCTGTCTCATCAACGATCATTTCAGAGCCATTGATGTTGAGTACGAGAGCCTTTGTTGTCGCCAAATCGTCAGGGAAAAGACCTAGTTCATTCAGCGCTTCAATTATACGGTCAAATCCGAATGCAGCGCCGACTGCAGGTATCGCCTGGTCTGCAAATATTCCGACTAGCTCATCAAATCTGCCTCCTCCAACAACCGATCCTGCCAAATAGCCTTCTACCTCGACTTCGATGATAAGTCCTGTGTAGTACTCGAGGCCTCGCGCTAGTGTAGGCTCGAAGATAACTTTGTCATTTTTTTCTAAAATGGAATTGACCGTTGGGGTAGGTTTTGCATTCTTTATATCAGATAGCACTTTTTCATCGACACCTTTATCCGTAAGCTCTTTTATGACAGCTTCTTCACCTAACTTTTTTAATTTATCGATTGTGATGACAGCTTCTTTTGGAAGGTTCTGGAAGACAGCCCTGTCATTTATAAGAATCTTAAAATTCTCGAATTTCAACTCAGTTAGACAATCTGAAATGCAATTTATGATTTCTACATCTGCATTTATGCTTTTTGAGCCCACAGTGTCTATGTCGCACTGCAAAAATTCTCGATATCTTCCCCTTTGGGTATTCTCAGCTCGCCAGACGTTCTGGATCTGATAGCGTTTGAAAGGCATGGGGAGTTTGTCTTTATATTGCGCAACGACCCTGGCAAGAGGCACGGTCTGGTCATAGCGGAGCGCGACATCGCGGTCACCATTGTCTTTGAATCTGTACATAAGCTTATCTCCTTCGTCACCGTACTTTCCTGTAAGTACTTGCGCATACTCGAGCGCCGGAGTCTCAAGAGGTTCGAAGCCATAAGATTCAAATACACGCTTGAGAGTATCTATCACGTACTGTCTCTTGCGCGCTTCATCTGGCAAAAAATCCCGAAAACCCTTTAAAGTTCTAGGTTCTATTTTCATATGCTCTGATTTTATCAGAAAAAATGGGTCTTTCCCAATTATTCGCGGATTTTGAGACGCTCGCCATGGCGCATGGAAGGCTGAGCGAGGGGAGGTAGGGCATTTGGATCCTGAGTGGGGGAGTCACCGAGAGACTGCATTTGTTCGTTCGTTCCCACCTGATCTTCCTCCTGTGCTTTAGGTTGTTCGGGAGCGCTAGGACGGGGTGCTGTTATCTGTGCATGAAGTTGTCGCCGCAAAGATTCGATCTTTGCTTGTTCTTCGATACTGCGGCCAGATTTTTCCGCCTTTTCGGCAATCTTTTTTGATTGTTCCTGTTGTTTTTTAACCTCTACGGAGTTTGCTCCAAATATCTGGGAGATGGTTTCCTTGAGGCCTTTTTTGAGCTCTTTCTTAAGTGACTGACCAGCATTGTCTGCTGCCTCTATTACGCTTTCCGGTACGAAGGATACTTTATCACTCATTTGGTGCTTCCTTTAGTGTAGCATCTAAAGTCAATGTTTGCCCGTCTCTAAATACTGTTATATTGACCGTGTCTCCGATACTTTTTCCAGAAATGAGTACCGCTAGGCTTTCCTGATCATCAGTGATTTTATTATTGTCTATCTGTGTAATTATGTCGCCTATCTGCAGGCCCGAATCCTCTGCCGCAGATCCGCGGGCGATTCCCTGCACATATGCTCCCTGCGGGACATCGTTCAATAGAGCGCTTCTCTCAGTTATTACCGTATACGAAATGCCCAGATATGGGCGTGAGAAACGGCCGGTGCTATTAAAATTATCTATAGAATCCTTGATTATATTTATAGGGATAGCAAATCCTATATTTTCTCCCTGACCAGATACAGCTGTATTCACTGCAACCACCTGCCCGGAGGAATTGAGGAGAGGACCGCCCGAATTTCCAGGATTTATCGCGGCATCCGTCTGGATCACATTATCAAGTTCCTCGACAAATCCCTGGAACGGGTTACCTGCTGTAATTCCCCGCCCGAGACCCGAAACAACACCCGTTGTTACCGTGCTTGGAAATTCACCAAGTGCAGTTCCTATCGCTATAACGAATTGTCCGACTTTGAGCTTTGAGGAATCTCCGAGCTCAATTTTTTTGAAACCGCCATTTGGAGACTGAGATGTCTGTAGAATTGCTATGTCATTTGCAGGATCACGGTAAATACTTTCTACATCATAACTATCGCCATTGTCATCGATAACCACGTATTCGAGCCCTCTTTCCGAAACTACATGTTTGTTGGTGACGATAAGTCCATCATCCTGCACCACAAATCCCGAACCTATGTACTGTTCGTCTGGTGTCTTAGTGGCATCGTCTTCTGGAAAAAATAGGTCGAGTGTATCATCTTGCACTTCAGATTCGTTCTTGATGCCTATCGTTACGACTGAAGGGCCGACCTTTTCAACAACATCAACGACTGCAGTCTCCTCACTCAAAAGTAATTTAGGTTCGTTTGTGACATCCTGTTTGGCGTTATCGAAGATAGAGGAGAGAGATGGAAAATTTTGAGACACTATCTCGAAAATGAATGCTATACCTATCAAAACCGCAAGGAGAATAAGAAGTCTTTTCATCTTTTATTGAGGCTAAGTTAAGGTTAAAGTGTACTATTAAATCTTTTTTTTGTCAAACAATTTATCAAAGGTGTAGACGCTACACATTGTTGATTTCAAAGATAATATTTACACTTGTATTTTGAAGCTTTTTTGTGTATTATTGGTGGATTGTAACGGAGTTCATCCGTCTTATACGTTTTATGAGAAAATATAGATTAGTACTTATACTAAAAAGAGCTTTGGATAAAAAGGAAGCAGAAAAGATCGTCGCAGACATAAAAAAGCTTGCAGGAGAGGTAAAAAATGACAAGCTCAATGAGCTAGGCGAGAAAAAATTTGCCTACAAAATCAAAGGTGAGCAGTCAGGAAACTATATAGTTTGGGAATTTGAATCTGAAAAAGTAGCATCAGAATTAGAGCCAAAATTGAAACTTAACGACGACATTTTACGTCATTTGCTGGTGAGGATGAATTAAACTATAATAACGATATGGCACGAAGCTTGAATAGAGTACAGTTGATAGGAAATCTGACACGTGATCCGGAGTTAAGATACACCCCGCAAGGGACAGCAGTTTGTTCATTCGGGCTTGCTACAAATAGAGGTTGGACAACGGACAGTGGAGAGAAAAAAGAAGAGGCGGAATTTCATAAGATAGTAGCTTGGAATAAATTGGGAGAACTTTGTTCGCAGTTGTTATCAAAAGGACGAAAAGTTTACGTTGAGGGAAGACTTTCTACAAAAAGCTGGACTGGACAGGATGGAGCACAGAGGACCACGACAGAGGTTGTGATCGATGACATGATAATTTTAGACTCAAAAAGAGACGGTGAGAGCGGAACGGGAGAAGACTTTACACCCGAAGAGCCAACAGAAAAAGAAGCTCCCAAAAGCGAGAAGAAAGAAAAAAAAGAAGACAAAAATGACACGAACGAAGAGATAAACCCAGACGATATACCTTTTTAAAACAAAAAATATGGCAAAAAGAAAAATAATTAAAAAAAGAAAAGTAGTCCATGAGGTCATGGAGGATTGGTTCGAGAAGAACAATAAAAAGCCAGACTTTTTAGAGTACGAGACTTTGATGAATTTTATGAGCGAGAGGGGTAAGATTTTACCTCGCAGCAGAAATGGTCTTAGCGCAAAAAATCAGCGTAGGCTGTCGACTGAGATAAAAAGAGCAAGATTTTTGGCATTTATCCCTTTTATTGTAAAGCCTGAGTAGTTTTCTCCTGGTTATAATTTCTCGATTGCACGGGTAGTTTGATTCATGTTAAACTAAACCCCTAAACGTTATTCCTGTAGTTTCATTATATGAAAAAAAGACTGAATTTACGCCTATTTCATGTAGTTTTGATAGTCCTTATTTCCATTGGTGTAGGGTATGGATTTGGACGCTTCCAGATAAATGCCCGTTGGGAGAATTTCCGTCCGATACTCGAGATTAAAAATCAGGACGTCCCTAACGCGCAAAGCCTCGATATGGGGCTTTTTTATACTGTACTTTCTGAGGTAAATGAAAAGTATTACGATAAGACAAAAATAGACGCTACAAAGATGCTTTATGGCGCTATCTCAGGAATGTTAAGTAGTCTCGACGATCCATATACGTCATTTTTCCCACCTAAAGAAAACGAGGGATTCAAGACTCAACTGGCGGGAGAATTTTCAGGAATCGGAGCAGAGCTTTCCCTAAATGAAGATAATCAGGTGACAGTTGTTGCGCCTCTCGATGGATCGCCTGCAAAGAGAGCTGGAATAAGAAGTGGAGATATCATCGCAAAGGTTGACGGTGAATCGACTGCCGGGTGGGACTTGCCAAAGGCGGTTGAAAATATACGTGGCGAGCGGGGTACGACCGTAACTCTAACTGTGCTTCATGATGATGCGCAGGATCTTGTAGATATCGAGATAGTCAGGGACGTCATAGAGCTTGAGAGTGTCACATCATGGTTCAGGTCATTTAGCTGCAATGGTTCTTCGTGTCAGGAAGTAGTGGACTGTACTAATTGTGTTGATATAGCATACTTGAGGCTTTCACAATTTGGTGAGAAGACGAATGATGAGTGGATGAACAAGGTGAACAAATTGATGCCTCAGATTACTTCGTCAAACAATTTCGGTGGTGTCATAGTTGACGTAAGATCAAATCCTGGAGGCATCTTGGATGATGCCGTATATATCGCGTCCGAGTTCATACCGTCCGGAAAGACTGTAGTGATTCAGGAAGATGGTCGCGGGAGAAGAGTTCCTTTGAATGTGGAGAGGACTGGAGTGATGTTGGACTTGCCTGTGATAGTTCTGACGAATAAAGGCAGTGCTTCAGCATCAGAAATACTTGCAGGTGCGCTACGGGATAATGGCCGCGCTACACTGCTTGGAGAAAAGTCATTTGGAAAAGGAACGATTCAGCAGCCCGTCGATGTCGCGGATGGTGCAAGTGTTCATGTGTCGGTTGCCAAATGGCTCACTCCAAACGGTAATTGGGTAAATGCGACAGAAGGACTTGATCCAGATATCTTGGTCGAATACGATGCATCTGCAAGCGCAGATCTCGAGGAGAAGGAACTGGATAATCAGATAATAAGAGCAGTTCAGGAGCTTAGCCGTTAGTCTTTCTAATTCAACCTCATTCTGCTAAAATTGCCTCATGGTAAGAATTTACAACACATTATCAAAAAACTTGGAGGATTTTGAGACGATAACTACTGGAAAGGTAGGGATCTATACTTGCGGTCCTACAGTATACCGTGATGTTCATATCGGAAATTTCCGGACCTATCTGACAACTGATGTTCTGGTCCGCCTTCTTAGGTACAAGGATCTTGATGTCAAAAGTGTCATGAACATAACTGATGTTGGGCATTTTAGGTTTTCCGATGAGAAGAACAAGGTTATAGACCCAATCGTTGACGAGGCAAACTCTTTAGGCATAACTCCTCTGGAATTGTCCGGAAGATATACAGAAAAATTCCTCAAAGATGCAAAGAATCTAAATATAGAACCGTCAAGCGAGCTACCCCAAGCCTCCGAGCATATAAAAGAAATGATTGAGGTGATCGAGGTTTTGATCGATAAAGGATTTGCTTACGAGACAAATGGCGACGTATATTTTGATGTAAAAAAATTCGATTCATATGGAAAGCTTTCGGGTAATACTTTAGATAAGGCAGACGCACTACTTGAAGCTGTGCGCGTATCTAAAGAAACCGATAAAAAAGACAGTGCGGACTTTGCTTTATGGAAGGCCCAAGAGGATAGGGTGATGAGTTGGGATAGTCCTTGGGGAAAGGGAGTTCCTGGATGGCACATAGAGTGCTCAGTTATGTCGATGAAGTATTTGGGGATAAGCTTTGATATCCATTTAGGAGGGGAAGATTTGATTTTCCCCCATCACGAAGATGAGATAGCGCAAAGCGAAGCTTTTTCGGGGAAAACTTTTTCGAAATATTTTATGCACACGAGCTATCTTTTGGTTGACGACGAGAAGATGAGCAGATCCAAAAAGAATGTGTACATATTAAAAGACCTACAGGAAAGAGGATTTAGCCCAATGGATTTTAGATACCTCACATATCTAACGCACTATAGAAGTTATATGAACTTTACCTGGGATAGTCTTAAGTCAGCAAGAAGCGCTTATATGAAGCTCCTTGATTTTGTGGCAAAAAATCCAAATAGCAACGAAGTATCAAATAAATACGAAGCAAAATTTATGGAAGCAGTAGAGTCTGACCTTAACATGCCAAAAGCAGTAGCTGTTATGTGGGAGCTTATTCGCAGTAAAGAAAGTGAAAGCAGAAAAATAGGAACACTAAAGCTGATGGATCAAATACTCGGACTGAGTATTTTTGAGAATGCAAAAATCGTGATGGACGTACCGGAGAATATAAAAGAGATGAGCCGTGAGAGGGACTCCATGCGGAAGCAAAAGAAGTATCTGGTGGCCGATCAATTTAGGATGAAGATAGAGAAGATGGGATACATTATAGAAGACGGCGAAAAGAAAAGTAGGGTTTTAAAGCGGATATAATTTATTCTTCTTCAACTTCCAGTATTTCGACAGTATTGCTACTTCCTGTTGCTGTCGTTGTTTCTGTTTTTAAGTTGGCAAGGACTTCTGAGGAAGGAGGGATATCGGCAAAGTGGATGACTCTTGTAGCAGACACTATTTCGTCATCTGTTTCAAAACCTACCACGATAATTCTCTGGTTTACTGACAATCCCGAAAATCCGGATTCTTCAAGCGCACCATTTTCATCAACGAGCATCGTGTCGGTAGAACTTTCTATATCGATTATTGTGGTTTTTCCGTTCTTATCTACGACTTCGACTTGAAAATCGTCTTCGTTTATTGATGTGATAGCCCCTCCGATGTAGTCAGGAATAGAATCGGCCTCAGCGATAAATCTTGCAAGAAGAGTCTCGCTGTCTTTATTGTAAAGTCCTATGAATGAGTAGATTTCACCAGTCGTCAGGTCTGAGATCCCAAAGTCCTCATCATCAAAATCGAAATTCGTCAACTCGTCAACATCTATAGTTATCTCATTTCCTTTATTGTCTATTCCTCTTATTTCAGTACTGGATACTTCAACAACGCTCGCGATGATTCCTCTTTTCTCCACCAGATTTAGTTCTGCAACTTTGCTGGCTACGATGTCTTTTATTCTTTGAACCCTTTCGATTTCTTCATCGCTTTCTGGAATTTGATTAGTGGACGGTGCGGCAGTAGGTTCTTCGGTTTCTTCCTGTGCGCTTACTGCAGTCGGGAGGATGATTATGGCAATAGTAAGTAATATAAAAATAATCTTTTTCATTTTAGAATTCTTCCGTAGTATATGTTACAACAATTTCTTTGCTTATTTCACTTCCATCTGGCGCGATACTTCTTACTATCAAAAAATTTGCTCCTGCATCAATATCGATAGTTATCGAGAAGTTTCCGTCACCCGATGGTTTTCCTGAGTTGTCCTCCTGATTGGATGAGACGATAACTACATTTTCCGGATTTGTCGTTCCTTTTACCGAAATACTTCTATTATCTGTGAGGCTTCCGTCTGTAGGTTGCGAGACTTCCAGCAGTAAGTTGTCAGTGCGTTCTGGTTCATCAGCTACAACCGGTCTTTTGTCTGTCGCAGAATCTGTTGATGATATGAAGTTTTGATATACGAAAAAAGCGACTGTCGTTATGATCAGTCCTGAGATTATTGCGAGCACAATTATTATCAACCTCTCCTTCATGAAGTACCCTATATTAGTTTAAAAAAATTATGTTGTCAAGAAATTTTTATTGTGGTAGGATAGAATACTAAATTAACGATGGACATTTCAAAACATTCAAATGGAGTAAAGGTAGGCGCAGGAAATTCCGGTGTATTCATAAACCCAGCAAGCGAAGTTGATAGTGGAATAGTTATATATACAGACACACAAGGAGAATCCGAGACGAATGATGAAAGACTTATCATCGAGGGTCCAGGAGAGTATGAATCTGCCGGCATATATATAAAAGGCATTAAGAAAAATGGCGTTCTGTCATTCGTTATCTCATACAACGACAGGGAAGTCTATTTTACCGGCAGCGATGGTATTTCAGATATTCCTGAGGACGCAATGTATGATGCTGTAGTAATCGAGACAAACGAAAAATTGGATCCCACAAAGATAAATAAGATTTCTTATCCGACGATTTACCTCGATAAAGGAAATGTTCTGGATGGAAAAATTGAGGCGGAAAAAATAAAGAATGTGAATCTGAAAAAAATCACTCCAGAAGAAAAAAATATTTACATACTCCAATAGACGATATGGCAGTAGTTAGGGTTCCTCCACATGATAATGAAGCGGAGCAGGCTATCCTCGGATCTATCCTGATAGACAAAGATATCATGACATCTCTTTCACAGCTTGTGTTCTCAGAGTATTTTTATGAGGAAAAGCATAAGATTATCTATGAATCTATGCTTATACTTTATGATGAAAGAAAGCCTATAGATATTCTGACTCTCACGAATAGTCTCAAGAAAAGAAAGCTCATAAAAGACATCGGTGGAGCATCTTATCTGTCAGAGCTCACGAATGTTGTTCCGACTTCTGCAAATAGTGAGCACTATGCACAGATAGTCAAGGATGCTTACATCAGACGATCACTGATCCAGATGGGATCACGGATGACTGATAAGGCATTTGAGGAGGAAAAGGAAGCATCAGAAATTCTGGACGAGGCAGAAGCCGAGATATTTAAGGTATCACAACAGCATATTTCCCAAGGCTTTATACAGCTAAAAGAAACTCTGGCCGAAAGTTTTGATAGATTAGACGAGTTACATAAAACAGGTGAAGGGCTCAGGGGGCTTGAGACCGGATTTATCGATATAGACAACATCCTCTCAGGGCTCCAAAATTCAAACCTCATAATTCTGGCAGCTCGTCCTGGTCAGGGAAAGACCGCGTTTACGATCAACATCTCGCAATTTGTAGGCTCTGTTAATAAGCATCCGGTCGGGATTTTTTCTCTCGAGATGAGCAAAGAGGAGCTAGTCGATAGACTTCTCGTGAGTCAGTCAGAGATAGACGCTTGGAGACTCAAGACAGGAAAGATGTCTGACGGTGATTATGAGGCACTATCGCGCGCGATGGGATCTCTTGCAGAAGCTCCTATATTTATTGATGATACACCGGGGCTTACAGTTGCTGATATGAGGTCTAAAGCCAGACGTCTTCACGCGGAGCACGGATTAAGGCTTTTGATTGTCGACTATCTACAACTCGTAAATCCTGGTAGGAAGTTTGAGAGCCGCGTGCAAGAGGTCAGCTACATTTCTCAGAGCTTGAAAAACATCGCAAGGGAACTAAAGATTCCTGTTATTGGAGTATCTCAACTTTCCCGTGCTGTCGAGCAGCGGGGCGGAGGAAAACCTCAGCTTGCAGATCTTCGTGAATCTGGGGCGATAGAGCAGGATGCCGATGTCGTGATGTTTCTTTACTCTCCTGAGGAGGAATTTACATCTCAAAGGATCGTAAATGTGCTTATCGCAAAACATAGAAATGGTCCTGTTGGAGAAAAGGAATTATTATTTCGGGGAGACAAGATAAAATTTTATAACATCGAGGGAAGACGAAATGATGCTGGCGAAGCTCCTGCTTAGTCGCAATCTAGGTCCGCGGGCCTGTGGTTGAACGGTACAATACTGCATTCGCATTGCAGTGGTCGGGGTTCAATTCCCCGCAGGTCCACTAAACGTTTATACCGCTTTTTCGAAGCTTTGCTGTTTTTCTCTTTGAGTGCACTTCACATCTGAATTTTGGATATCTGTCGTGCGTCTTGTCATAGTTATCGCTTTTGACAAGCCTATAACCGCGGCACAATCTTCCGCAGTCTGCGCATCGGATCTTGTCTCTAACCTCCCACGATGCAGCAAGTGCTTTTGATGTGAAGATGTATTGATCAACCCAGAAAAAAATAAGAGCCCCGATAAGATTTGCGATCGTCGCAGCATACCAGTCCTCAGCTGTGCCAAAGATAGAAGTAGACCCTTTAAAATATGCGACGATAGGAGCTAGAAGTGGAGTAGATAATTGCCAGCGTATCAGATATAGCGCATATCTTTTGTAGCTTATCTTCTTTAAAAAATCCAGCATTACGCAATATAGTAATTCTTTTCTTTGACTTTTTCAACAATTCCCTATAAATTACACCGTATGACTGCTGAGAGGGGAATGCATATACATGAAAATATAGTGTTTGATGGAATAGTACAGAAAGCTAAAGAGCAAATTGATTTTGCAGAGCGACTTCATGAATTTAGAGATCCATATGATTCTTTGAACATTCTTTCTGAAAGAATTTTAGAGGGAGATTATCCCGTTATATATTCAAATCATACCCAGCACGTTAATATCGCAGCATTTAGAGGTATTTATAATCGTCTTCCCATAAGACCGGATGATTTGTATGTTGCGACAGCTTACTCGCTGGATCAAGGAGACCAGGGTAAAAGTCTTGCTGATTTTACTAACTCGCTTAAACCAGTTCTGGAGAGTGAGGACGTACATTTCATCCCGCTTGCGAGGTCTAAAGACCTAAAGAAATACCGCAGTGAAAAAGATGTTGAATCGGCACGGAGGTTGATATCAGAGACTAGACAAAGCCAGCAGAGGATAATGGATACTCTTCAAAGTGACGCAGGATTTATGTTCTTTCCAGAAGCTACCACAGAGGGTGGAATGAAAGGTGAGGATGGCAGCAGGAAAGGGCTGCAGGAAGTAGACAATAAGATGTTTTCGGATCTAATCGGGGGAGCGGTTAGGGCAGGAAGGAATATAGCATTTCTACCCGCAGGCATTGTTGACGCAAACAGGATAATTGAGCCCAGAAAAACGGATCCGACAGTAAGGACTAAGTTTCAGTTTGTTAAATCAAAAATAGGGCTTCGTCCATCAACTCTTGCTTACGTAAACATAGGAAAAGTTTTTCAAATCGAGGATGTTGTTAGTAACGATATAGATATATCAGACTTTAACTCGGTCAATGATTTTATGATGAGGAAAGTTGCCGAACTTTTACCCGAAGACGTGAGAGGATTTTATAGATAGATTTTATTGGCTTGCGACTTTTAATTTGTGGGCGAGGAGGGAGTCGAGTCACAAGTTCCTCACTTCGTTCGGACTCGCGACCCCGCCTCCTTCGCTAACGCTCAGTCCGGCCGTTCGAATCCTTCCGATAATTAAAACTCCCAGACTAAAGTCTGTGACTTTTAATTTGTGGGCGAGGAGGGAGT
Source organism: uncultured Gammaproteobacteria bacterium (assembly GCA_964450885.1). Lineage (GTDB taxonomy): Bacteria > Patescibacteriota > Microgenomatia > Levybacterales > GWA1-39-11 > JBCLLY01. Next base: position 101,078 of record CAYVFE010000002.1, on the reverse strand, counting down.
CGAACCCTCATGAGAAAAATTCCCATTAGTTTTTGAGACTAACCTGTATACCATTCCAGCACTCGCCCAAGTTGCCAAAAGACTTTACTTTTGAGCCTAGTTATTATATACTTTTTACTTGTTTTAAACAATATTATGAAGTTGAAAGACATGTACAATTTGGCGATCGAGATGGGCATAGGTGCCGATCCAAGAGGTAAAGATGGGGTTAAGAAAGTCTTGAACAACGCCAAAAAATCCTACAAAGAACTTTCTGATAAAAAGAAGAAGATTTTCGACACCGAAAACTTTACGAATCCATATACAGATACGAGAGTTTTGTATGGAGACCCTGAGCGTGAGATAAAAAGGGTGCTTGCTGGAATTGATGCAGATGGATCCGAGGTGCTTCTTGCTGATAGACTTTCTGATAAAGGCAAAAAGATTGACCTCGTGATCTCGCACCATCCGACAGGAAACGCGCTCGCATCGCTTGATGAGGTGATGGATGTCCAGGTCGATATGTACGCTCAGGCCGGTGTCCCTGAAAATATTGCGCATTCTCTTTTTGAAGAACGAAAATCCAGAGTAAGGAGAGGGATAGGTCCGCTGAATCATTCACAGGCAGTAGATACCGCAAGGCTTTTGGACATGCCACTTATGGCAATTCACACCGTATGGGACAATCTGGGAAATGATTTCATGAATAAGAATATCGAAGCAAAGAAGTTCGAGAATCTGGGAGCGCTTCTGGATGCGATAAACGAAATTCCAGAATTCATGGAGGCGTTGAAAGGAAAGGCGGCGCCAAGCATAGTGGCAGGTAGCCCCAGCTCAAGAACCGGAAAGGTCGTGGTGAGTTTTACCGGAGGAACGAATCCATCTAAAGAGCTATATATAGAACTCGCAAAAGCAGGAGTAGGGACAGTAGTTGAGATGCACGTTCCGGAAGAGGCAGTTCAGGAACTAAAAAAACTTCACGTAAATGTAATAGATTGTGGTCACATGGCAGCAGATAGCATCGGTGCAAATAGATACCTTGACGAGATAGAAAAAAGAGGAGTTGAGGTAATTCCATGCTCAGGACTTATCAGGGTAAAAAGGAACACTAAAAAATAATATGATTTCAGTAACAGATTTGCGATCAGGAACAACTTACAGAGAGGGAAGTGAACTTCTCCAGGTGATTTCCTATGAGCACATAAAAATGGGTAGGGGATCCGCAAATATCAAAGTAAAAGTACGAAATCTAAAGACGGGATCAGTTGTAGAAAAAGGGTACACAAACGGCGCAAATGTCGACAGTATCCAGCTTACAAATCAAGAGATGCAATTTCTCTATAAGGATTCTGAGAACGCATCATTCATGGACCCGCGGACGTTTGAGCAAAAAGATGTTCCGCTTTCAAATATTCCCGGACACGAATTTCTGGTGGAGGGTGATTTGGCTACCTTGCAATTCTATGAAAACGATCCCTTGGGGATCATGCTGCCTCCAAAAGTTACATTAAAGGTTACAGATACTCCTCCGGGTGTCAAAGGAAACTCTGCAAGCAATGTATATAAGGATGCGACCCTCGAGAACGGAATGAATATTCGCGTGCCTCTTTTTATAGAAATCGGCGATTCTATTGTTGTCGATACGCGGGATAAAAGCTATACTAAAAGAGCATAATGTCCGCAGATCCGTCTCAAATAATCAATACACCTGGTCCCAGGTTGATAGACGTATTGAAAAATCCCGCATTTTTCATATTCTCTCTTTCTGTAATTTTTTCACAGGTTGCCTTCAATATGATGAATATCGTCTTGATATTTTTGGCATTCCAGCTTACTTCATCAAATCTTGCAGTTTCGTTTCTGATACTCGCGATCACTGTTCCCCAAGCACTCTTCAGTTTTATGGGAGGCATCATAGGTGATGCGAAAAATAAACGCATAATCCTTATAGCCGGAAATATAATTAGAGCGCTTTTTGTAGCCGGATTTTTCTTTTTCGGGGACTCATTATTTTACCTATACCTGGCTTCATTTATCATATCTTCAACTACGCAATTCTATGTTCCGGCAGAAACACCAATAATCCCGCATGTCGTCAGTAAACACTATCTACTTGCAGCAAATTCTTTATTCGGAGTATTTCTTTTCGGGTCAGTACTGATAGGGTACGTCCTCGGTGGCCCATTTATAAAGTTTTTTGGACACTCTTATGTATTCCTATTCATAGGAGCATTGTTTTTGTCAGCGACGTTTTTTGCCTATCTGATCCCAAATATACCTCCTTCTGTAAAGATAGGGTTTACTGATAAAAATGGGCTTAAAAACTATAGAAAGATATTGGATTTAGTAATAAAGGAACTTAGTTATTCGATCCGTCTTGCAAAGAAAAGCACCGAGATAGGGTCTGCTGTTTTGTTCCTGGCCTTGTCGCAAGTAATAACGCTCATAATGGCTACAATAATTCCAGATTTTGCTGTTAGCAGACTGGGGATTGATGCGGAAGATATGTCGCTTATAGTTTTTGCGCCCGCTGCCTTTGGAATGATTTTTATGTCACTTTTTATAGGCGCATATTTTAAAAATAGAAGCGGAAATAGTTTGATGAACCTTGGAATATTCCTGTCGTCCTTCGTGTTCTTTGTCCTTGCGCTAGTTCCATTCCAATCTATTATTCCTCCGGTGGTCGGTACTGTGATAGTTGCCTTTTTTGCAGGGATCGCAAACGCTTTGATATTCGTGCCATCCCAGACTATAATTCAGTCAAATATCGAGGATCATTATAGATCAAAGATATATGGCTTGATTTTTACTCTAGCTGGAGTTCTAGTGCTTGTGCCAATAATAGTGACAGGACTTTTTGCTGATATTTTCGGGGCAGAGGTGATAATTACGTCGATTGCCATACTTATCCTTTCTATCGGAATCAAAAGATTGAACCTAAAGAAAAATTAAAATGTTTTTACTTTTGCTACTATTTTTATTCATCTGTTCGTTTGTGTTATTCGTAGCATCCAGGCATGATTTTGTGCTTATCAGACAGAATATCTCTATAAGACTGATTTTCGATAAGGCTTTTATAATCACTTTCTTTGCACTACTTGTGGCCAGGATATTTTATTTAATCGATGAGAGGCTGTACGAATTTTTCCTAGACCCTCTAAGCTTTTTGCATGTGATTTTGTACTATGGATTTTTACTCTTAGGGTTTTTTATCACAGTTGCGCTGGGGGTAGTCCTTCTTTACCGAAAGAGAAAAAATTTATTTAGGATACTGGATATATATATGATATCTTTTTATCCGTTGACGATATTTGTAGCAATCTACCATCTCGTATCAGGTAGTTTTGATTTTCGGATTGCTGTAGGATATTTGGTCTTGTCCCTATTGCTGTTTCCAATACTTATAAAAATGCATAGTGGATATAAAATAAAAGACGGGATAGTGTCTTTCACGATCCTTATTCTCTCAGCTATTTCTTATTTGGGATATAGTTTTGTGCGCGAGAAGGGTATTGCGTTGTATTCTCCTATACAGATAGTTGCCTTAGTCGATATCGCGATTTCTGCCTATTGTCTTGTGCTTATCCGAATTAACTTTTTCCACGAAAAATGATTGATATTAACAAAAGCTCAGAGGTGCAAATCGCGTATGAAGATGATGATATGGCAGCAGTAATAAAGCCATATGGGATGATAGTAAATAACGCTGACACTTCCCGACATGAGTATACACTGCAGGATTGGGTGAAGGAAAACCTATCTATTAAAAAAGACAAGTCCGACGATGCTTCAGATTTTTTTCTCCGTGACGGGATGGTACATAGGCTTGATAAGGAGACCTCAGGAGTTCTTCTGGTCGCAAAGAACGAAAAGGTCTTTGTCAGTTTACAAAAACAATTCAAGGAACGAGAAGTTGAGAAAGTATACGTTGCGCTTGTGCATGGGCAGTTTCCAGAGAGAGCAAATATTACTGCTCCGGTAGGAAGACTTCCCTGGAATAGGATGCGCTTTGGAATAGTTCCCGATGGGAGAAGCGCGGTAACAGATTTTAAGTTGGAAAAACTGTATATAGATCCAGATGATCCGAAGTCAAAGCTGTCTTTGGTAAAAGCATTTCCAAAGACGGGGAGGACTCATCAGATAAGAGTTCATCTACAATATGCAGGCTTTCCGATTTATTCGGATGCTCTTTATGCAGGACGGAAAGTTTCGAGTAGAGATAGAAAGAGACTGGGAAGGCATTTTCTACACGCAAAAGAAATTACCTTTTTGCATCCGGAGAGCCACGAGACAATGCATATAATTTCAAAATTGACCGATGATCTTTCCGGGTTCCTAAAGATTCTAGAAAAAGCGGAAGACTAGTTTTTTTGTTGATTTCATGATTCCTTTTGCCTAAACTTAATTTCAGACCTTTATATGACTAAAGAAAAGACAAGTGCATTTTCCTACGTAAAGATTTTTTTGATAGGGGTTATCGTAATCATCCTTATTGCTATCTTTTTTAGGGCAGTAGGCTCTTATTATGACAGGTCGTTCACACACAACACATATAATATTTTGGTATTATCAGAAAAATATGTCGGAGTTATAGGTCTGGATGACAATAACGAAAGCCTGTCGTCTGTTTTGGTAACCAAAAAAACTGGCGATATAACAAGAGAAAATATAATGTTCCAGAGTGTAAATTTCGGAATTCCTATTCATGCGATAATTTCCTATCCTAACGACAAAGAACCAAAGGCACCTACGAAAAACTTTTTTTCCTTGGGAAACATTCAGGATATGATAGTCGATAGGAGTCTTAGGATAAGAAATATCTCGTTTTTCGATTGGATGAAGCTTTATGTTTTGGGTAGAAAAGTAGAATCCGAGAAATCTATAACGAAATCATTTGGTTCTATAGAAGATTTAAACGCTCTTTTGCCTGATGAGGATGGGGCGTTATTTAGAGACTCGAGCCTAATAAGTAGGAAGACGAGCTTGCAGGTTATAAATGGGACAAATATAAATGGTCTGGCGACTAAAGTAGGGGAGATGTACTCAAGGACCGGGTACAATGTTGTTTCTGTTTTGACCCGTCCGGAGATGAAGGAATCTGTAATCTACTATACAGGTGATGAATATGAAAAGGATGCCAGTTTTATAGCGCAAAGTTTTAAATTTGATCTCGTGAAATCACAGCAATATCAAATCGCCGATATCACGCTTATAATAGGTGAAGAGTCCGAACTCGATTTCGAAAATAGTCTGGATTAATTATGCTGATGTTTTTCTTGATACCTTTTCTGCTGCTTATTTCTTTCTTGTGGGCGCTTTATTCTTTAAAAAGGGCCTTGAGAAAGCAGGAAGAAAGAGCAGAGAAGATGCATTCTAAAAAAATAAATGGTGAACTAAAGCATGGTGAAGAAGTTGTGCTTTTCGAACTTAAAGATTAGCTTAGGGAGAATGAGGGTTGATTTGCAAATTTCTTGCTTTTTTTGACTTCTTTAACAAATATCGTTACCTTCTTGTCATCAGAGTTCATTATAAATGCATTATATTCATTCCCACCATTTATAAGGCTGATTAGTCTCATTCCTATATCATCAGGCAGCATTCCGATGAAGGTCTTATCAGGTTTTTGGACGAAAATCTTAGATCTTTTTATGACCAAATTTACTTCATCTGCTGTTTCGAGGAGTAGGAGGGTTTTTTTATCAGCTAGATTCCGCAGCTCAATAGATTTAGTTTTCCCCGTTTCCTGAATAAAGAGTCCGTCTATATTGTGGATATTATTGCTCTCATTTATTTTATTTCCAGATAGCGCTTCGATTTTTTTGATATTCTTATGAGCAATAGGGTTTGTTTTATCAAATGAGATTACCTTCTCGAAAATCTTTTTTGCCTCTTTAAACTTTTGACATTTGAGATAAGAGAATCCGAGTCGATTTAGAGCGTCTATATCTTTTGGGTTATTTTCGAGGATTAGTTGATTGATTTGGATTGCTTCTTTCCAATTATTTTCTAGAGCGTATTTTATAGCCTGATCTTTTAGAGGTAGCATTGGGCGAATTTAATTCAATCATTTTAGGAAATAAGACAAGGTTTGTCAATCGTGCAAAAAATAAGGTATCGCATTGTGATCGCAAAAACTTGCAACAGGTGTATTTTGAACTTATAATTATGATTTATAATCAAAGTATGTCGGGACATAGTAAATGGGCAACAATCAAGAGAGCAAAAGGAGCAACTGATGCGAAACGTGGTCAGTTATTCACCAAGATCGCAGGTACGATATCGATCGCCGTGAAGCAGGGTGGTACGTCAGATCCAGACAGTAATCCGCGTCTGAGACTTGCTGTAGATAAGGCAAAGGCTGCCAATATGCCTAAAGACAGTATTGATAGAGCAATTCTAAGGGGTGCTGGGGGTAGCGGAGACAGTATCCTTGAGGAAGTCACATATGAGGGGTTCGGACCTGGAGGGGTTGCATTAATTGTTGAGGCGGTAACGGATAAGAAACAAAGAACCGTAGCCGAAGTTAAGAATATTTTCGAGAAAAATGGAGGATCGATGGGGGCGCAGGGTGCAGTCAGTTATCAGTTTGACAGGGTGGGTGAAGTCATAGCAAAATCAGCAGGAAAAACACCGGAAGAGCTTTTGGACATTGCGCTTGAAAGTGGAGCAGTTGACGTAGAAAATGAGGCTGATTTGGCCTATTTTTATACTCAGCCCACAAGTCTTATGCAGGTAAAAAGTGCATTGGAACAAAGCGGAATGGTAGTTGAGGAAGCAGAAATCATTTACAAACCAAAAACTTTTATTTCAAGTCCCGAAAATCAGGGTAGGATAGAGGGATTGATAGAAAAATTTGAGGATCTTGACGATGTACAGAAGGTTTATACCAATTTTGAATTTTCAGTTTAAAGGTGATAAAGAAACTTCAGCAATTACTGAGCCTAAATAAAAGACAAAGACTGGTCCTGTCGGTGATGGTTCTCTCATTGCTTTTTTTCTTCCTTCAATTCCTCACCGATCTAAGACTTTTTGTCGGGACTTTGATTCTTGCAGTTCTTACCGATCTTCTGTTGTTTTTTATACTTAGGAAAGACGTGAAGGGGACTTTCTTTTATCCGATTCTTGTCCTGCCGTTTTTCTTTTCACTTTCATTTCCTTTTTTCTACTCTTTGGTGCCTGATAGATTGATTTCTCAGATAATAATTACGTCTTTATATGCCTTTGGGCTTTATTCATTGTTTCTCACGCAAAATATTTTTGCGGTCTCAGGAATCAGGACGATAAATCTGCTTAGGAGCGCGAGGATCGTGTCATTCATCTTGACGCTTTTGGTTCTGTTTTTCTTATTTAACTTTGCTTTTTCATTAAGGCAGCTTTACTTTATGCCTCCGGTTATTGTTTTCCTGGTGTCTTTATTCATGAACTTTGAGAGCCTTTGGTCATACAGTCTTAATAAATCACAGGCTAAAGAAATCTTTATTTCGTCATTTGTAATCTCTTTCTCGCTCATGCAGCTTGCTATCGTAATGATCCTTTGGCCTGTAAATGCAGCTGTATATGCGCTTTTTTTAACAGGAATATTTTATACCTACTCGGGGCTGGTTCATGCCTGGCTTGAGCGCAGGCTCTTTAAAGGTATCCTTTGGGAATATATATGGGTCGGGTTCATTTCTGTTTTATTCCTTGTAGTTTTTTCCCAATGGGGAGTTTAGCTTTTAATCTAATTTTATTCTCATTATAATTTTTTGATGGCAGGAAGACGGAGTAGAAGAGTGCAATAATTAGATTCAAATGATATAGTTTGATACATGCATTTTAACATCCTATAATTATATCCTATAATAATTATTTTAAGTCATTTAAGTCAGATCGTCTAGGTAAAAAGGGACTTATAGTTTCACGAGGTTAAGTACTGTCTTTTCACGGATATCTCGCCCTCTAACGGTAGAGGCTGATATGGTTTATCTGGTAGAATGCAAATGGTTTCTTAAGATAATTAAAGTTAAGCACTACCTTGGATTAAGGGTGATATAGCCTTGCTTGTAGTTCCAAGTATAGACCTGAAAATGAAAAAAAAGCGAACAAATCTCGAACATTTGAAGCTAAAACTATTGTTTTTGTTGATTTTAGGCTCTAAACCGCTCCAAAAGAGCGTAAGGACGTTGATAAATAAGCCTCGTTTTGAGGCTAAAATTGACGTTTTTACCGTATTCATAAGCTAAATAGCACTAAATACCGCATTTAAGAGTCCTGACTCTTTTACGAGAGAAGTGCTAATTGAGATCAAATAAGCCATCTAAAGTTTTTAATTTTTCTTGCAATATAACCAAGAGGTGGAAGATGACATATATTCGTCCTGCCCTAGGCTGGGGGGGGTGGTATATAATTATGTCGCACAATAATACTTTTACGACATAAACCTGACATGCCGAGAGTGTGGCTATATTTACTCAAATACGCAAAATTTCCTTTTTAATGTTTATTGATTTAGCTTTACCTTTCCGCTAGTTGATCGCTTGCAATATTCTCTTTGTTCAAAGGATGTAATTATAAGGACACTACCCTACTATAGGATAAATATGAATTCAAATGAACGTAGTTTAAGTTTTGGGGAATATAAGACTTTATTTAATAGGTGTATGTAGTGCTTTAAATTATTTCAGGGGCCTTAAATCGCATCCTCGTGCGTTGTATATGAGCTCAAATATTACTGGGATGTGTTATCAGGATTTTGGGTATTTCTTTCAATATCTTGTGTTACGGCGTCGTCTTTAATAAGCAAATCGGTATCTATCTGCGAATCACTTATGGGACTGTTGACGAAATTGGAATTATAGAACCTCATAAGTTTTTGATCGCGATTTGAAAGGTATTTCCAAGCGGATTTGATCATAACGACAGGATGTAATTCAGGACTCATAAAGTAATTATATCACCGTGAATATTTATGTCGCACAATCTAGAAGGTTTTCCTATATATGTTTTGTGCCTTTTACAACTTAACTGCTGTTAATCGCAAAAACCACTTAGGCTTATTTCTGCACGCCGTTGACATTTTGGTACAAAGATGTGCATACTAATTATGTCGCACAATAATACTACTCTGCTCTATGGAAGAACTAAATAAATATATAGAACAATATCTCGAGTATCTCGAGATCGAAAAAAATTCCAGCAAGCTTACAATACGCAATTACAGGTTCTATCTAAGCCGTTTTTCAGACTGGGCCGCCGAATTTCATCCAAATTTGAAGCTAAATAGCCTCAATCTAGACATTGTACGCAAATACAGGAAGTATCTTTCTGATCTTACCGACCAGAATAATATGACACTAAAACGAGTCACTCAGAGCTATCATATTATCGCCCTTCGTTCATTTTTGAGATATCTCGTGCGAAACGATATCGATACACTTGCACCTGAGAAAATTGATCTTCCTAAAGGAGAAAGCAAGTCTTTGAAGTTTTTGGAAAAGGATCACCTCAGAGAGCTCGTAAATTCCATAGACATATCAACAGAAAAGGGACTCAGAGACCGTGCGATACTGGAACTTTTGTTCTCGACAGGGCTGCGCGTAAGTGAGCTTTCCAGGTTAAATCGCGATATGATTAATTTTAAAAGCCGTGAATTTGGAGTGATAGGGAAGGGCGGCCGGGCACGCATAGTTTTTCTTTCTGATAGTGCGGCTTTCTGGCTCACTAAATACTTCGAACGTCGCGAAGACGACTACGCACCTGTTTATATTCGCTATGCAAAAGGTAAAGATAGTCTTAACAATGGAGAAAAAATGCGACTTACTCCCCGATCGATAGAGCGGATCGTCGAAAAGTATGTTAAAAAATCCAAGATTCCTGTAAAAGCTACGCCACACACACTGCGTCACTCGTTTGCGACGGATCTACTATCAAATGGCGCCGATTTACGCTCTGTTCAGGAGATGTTGGGGCACAAGAATATAAGTACGACACAGATATATACGCATATAACAAATCCTCAGCTCAAACAAGTCCATAAGAAATTCCATCAGGGAAATAAGAGATAAGCCTAAGGTTTGCCTATCTTTTGTTTCTTCCGAAGTTGATGTTGATGTAGTTACCATTTACCCCGACGCCTGCATGAGTCCAGGAAGAATCAAGCTGGTTGTTGTCATGCGGTGCATCGGCGCCAAAAATCTCCTTGATGATTCTGTCGCCATTCATGGGGCCCGCAAGATGCGCTGAATTTTCTCCTAGACCATTGAATCCGGATATCTCAAACCCATTGTTATCCATAAAGCTTTTGAACCCCGTGTGGTTGTCCAGTGTACTATTTGAGCTAAAAAAGTTGGCTCTATCCTGTGCGAAGGTCGCAAGGTTACTGTCCCATGCAAGAGTCCCAACTCCTCTTCCCTGCCTATACGAATTAAGGGCATCTAATATATCTGAGGTGCTTGCCATGCTGTTATCAAGCGTTACCCCTGTCACCCTGAAAGTGTTTTCTCCGATTTTCTCGGCAGTATATTGCGTGCTATTGTCGATTTGAGCCTGAGTAGTTGGCGTAGCTGTGGGTGGAACAGGTGTTGGTTCTGGAGCTTGAGTAGGTGTTACCGAAGCTACCAGTGTAGGCGAAGGAGAAATCTCCAGGTACCCGATATTTGCCCTTTTTACATTTTCCGTCTTTTCACCCAGCGTCCTTTTTTCCAGTTGGGCATTCCCCTCAGGGATCGTAAGCATATATAGAGCGCACAGACTTCCGATAAGCGAGAGATATGCAAAAGCAAAAAGGCTTAATTTGAAAAAATTTGACCTTTTAGTTCTTCTCGGGGCAAAAGAAAGAATGCGGATTCTTTTATCTTTCTTGAACATTCCTACAAAAACTACTTTATATGTTTTTAAAAGTTTTGTCAAAAGTATGATTTTGTATATTGACAAAATATACGAAATTAACTATTGTATGGTTAAAGGCAAGAATATTAGTATATTTTTTGTCTTCATAATATAAGTTTTTAATTACATATGGCAAAAAACGGAAAATATGTAAAAGTAGCCTCCTACGAAGGGAAGAAAGGCGAGATCAAGAAAGTCGTCCTTCTCTACTCCGGTGGATTGGACACATCAGTAATGCTTAAGTGGATAAAAGAAGAATATGATGCAGAGATAATTGCACTCACGATAGACATAGGTCAGCAGACCGATGACCTCGAACAAATAAAGAAAAAGGCTTTAAAGCTCGGAGCCATAAAAGCAGTCGTCGTCGATGCGAAAGATGAATTCGCGGAGGAATATATCGCAAAAGGAATTAAGGCAAATGGTTCTTATCAGGGAAGGTATTTTTTGTCCACTCCTTTGGGCCGTCCGCTTCTGGCAAAAATCGCAGTTCGTGTCGCTATGGAAGAAGGCGCAGACACGATCGCTCATGGATGTACAGGTAAGGGAAATGATCAGGTTAGGATCGAAGGTACTGCTCTTGCGCTAAATCCTGACATAAAGATAATCGCACCTGTGCGCGAATGGGCGATGGGACGCGATGAAGAACTTAAGTATGCAAAAAAGCATGGAATCGAAGTAAGACAAAGTGCAAAAAAACTTTATTCTTATGATGACAATATGTGGGGTGTAACGGCCGAAGGCGGCGAAGTTGAGGATCCCGCTCTCGTCCCACCCCTCGAGAATATACTGCTTGTTTGTACTCTCCCCGAAAAAGCTCCGAATAAGGCTGAGATAGTTGAGGTTGAGTTTGTTAAAGGAATTCCTGTAAGCGTAAATGGGAAGTCGATGAAGCTGGCAAAAATCATAGATACTTTAAATAGAATAGGCGCAAAGCATGGAATAGGAATAGCGCATCACATAGAAGACAGGGTTGTGGGATTAAAGGTCCGCGGAATATATGAAGCACCAGCTGCTGAGATAATAATAACTGCCCATAAGAACCTGGAGAAATATGTTAGTACCCGTCAGGAAAACGAATTCAAATCAGAGGTAGACACCAAATGGGCATATCTTTGCTATGGTGCTTTTTGGCTCGAACCTTTGATGGATGATCTAAATGCCTTTATCGATAAGATCAATCAGAAAGTTACGGGTACAGTTAAGGTAAGATTATTTAAAGGTATGGCAGAGGCTGTTGCAGTCCAGACACCAAATACTATTTTTGAGGAAAAGCTGGCAACGTTCATGTCGTCAGATGCCTTTAACCAGAATGCTTCGGCAGGATTTATAGAGCTCTACACTCTTCAGATGAGGCTTGCACAGCGAAGCGAGAGAACCGCTTTGCTTTCTATCGGAAAAAGAGCAAATAAAGTAAAATTCCTGTCATATGCTAAAAAGTTGAATTCTCTCGGTTTTAAGCTCTACTCTACGTATAAGACTCACAAATTCCTGATATCAAATGGCATACCTTCTATTCTGGTTCAGAAGATCTCACAACCTCACAAAAAACCAAACCTACTGGACTTGCTAGATTCAAAGCGCTTCGATTTTATAATCAGTATCGAAAATAAGAAAGATGAAGACGAAAAAGAAAAGACAGACAGAAATATCATCCGCGATTTTGCTATCAAGACGAACACCCATCTCATAACCACTATGGGAGTCGCAAAGCAATTCGTCGACAAGCTTTATGACGATTTTGGCTATCGTAAATGAAGACAAAGATCGTTAGAAAAGTATTGATGTGCCGGCCCAAATACTTCTCCGTCGACTATAGTATAAATCCTTGGATGGTCAAAGGATCCGCTGATGGCCAAAAAGCACTTTCTCAATGGAACCAGCTTGTAAAAGTTTATAAAAGGCTCTCGATAGAGGTCGAGATAATCGATCAAGTTAAAGGTGTTCCTGATATGGTTTTTGCGACAGATCAAGGCATTTTTTACAATAACTCGATCGTTGTCAGTAATTTCAAATATCCGGAGAGACAAAAAGAGCGCGATTTTTACAAAAAATGGTTCGAAGACAAAAATTTTACATTTTTCTTTCTTCCGGAAGATATCACATTTGAAGGTAGCGGTGAGAGTTTGTTTATCAATAATAAAATTTTTATAGGTGTAGGATTCAGGACAAATATTCGCGCATGCAAATTTATCGAAAAATTTTTGGGGATAGAAGTCGTGCCTATCTCGCTAAAGGATCCGAGGTTTTTTCACCTAGATACTGCACTTTTCCCATTAAATGACAGAATTGCTTTTTACTATCCAAGAGCCTTTACAAAAAAATCCCTGGAAGCATTGAAAGCTAACATCCCGCTTCTTATCCCTTTTGAAGATTTTGAGGTCGAGAATTTTGCTGCCAATTCCATAACAACCGATCACCATGTGGTGATGCAAAGCGGCATCCCTACTTTTAAAGATAAAGTGGAGTCGCTTGGATATAGATCGATAGAAGTCGATCTGAGGGAGTTCATGAAGGCTGGCGGCGGCGCACACTGCCTAACAGCAATCCTCGAAGAAGAAGTCGTTTGACTATAGCCCACTATAGCCCCAGGACCTTGCGCCCATTTTTACTGGCTATCTTCACCAATTTATCGAGATCCGAAATCCTGCACCCCTCAAGTAGTAGTCTAAGCTCTATCCACATATCTCCATCAGAAAAAGGTTTGTAGATATCAGCTATATTATCTGTCCCAAGTGCTACGGTAAGTTTTTCATCAATCATCTCATCGACAGGAGTTAGAGCATTATGGATAGGGGATATTTCCTCGCTTCTTCTGCTATCTATCCATGCCGTCGGACAAGCTATGGCCATAAGCTTTGCCTCCCTCATAAGCGAGTACAGTTTTTTTCTATAAGTTTTCTTATGTGCTGCGATCGATATTCCGTGTATTGCGACTACTCTACCCTGCATATTGTTTTTTATCGTCAGCTTTGCCAAAAGCTCGGTCTCCTTTTCTTTAGCTGAGTTTAGCTGGTCTACATGGACGTGTACCATCTTGTTGAGCTTTTTCCCCGTATGCAAAAGTGTCTGCACGTGCTCTTTTTCGCGGCCTATATCGGCTCTGGGAAGTCCACCTATGATATCGACGAAATCCGCCCCATAGGCAAACCATTTACTTGCCTCTCTTTCCAGAACTCCTTTGTGGCATTGATTTATGAATTTAATCTCGATCTGTCTGGAATATTTTTTACGGATTTTTTCGGCTGCCATTATCGATTTATCTTTTATCTGAGGATCGACATCTATGAATGTTCCCAGAGCGGTGACGTTCTGGTCGAGCATGATCTCTATTGCGCGTGCCATCCTGTCATATAGGTTAACGACGGTAACACTCTTTTTGTATTCGTCATTTAGGTTCCACTTTTGCTCCAGAGGAGCATTTATTAGTTTGAAATTATCCTTATTTACTGTATAGGCACGATCTATATGAGCGTGCGAATTAGTAAATCCCCCGCTTTTTTTTATGCGACTTTTAAGTTCCTCTTTTAGATCAAATCGTTTCATACTCTATTCTGAATTTTTAACAGCCTGTAATAGATTCATAAAAAGAAAAGCCAGGTTGACCGGTCCTACCCCACCCGGCGTAGGAGTAAAAAATGCCACTTTCTTTTGTATGTCTTCTACATCAAAGTCACCAAATAGCTTTCCATCTTCTCCATGGATCCCTACTCCTATAAGGATACTTTTCTCTTTTATACTTTCTGCAGAAATTATTTTTTTCTTTCCGACTGCAGAAATTATTATGTCCGCTTCGCGTATTAACTGCTTCTTGTCTACAGTTTTACTATCTATTACCTGCGGTTCAAAACCTAGATCTTTGAGGCCCTCTATGGTCGGCTGACCTGCTGTTCCACCCTTTCCAATTACGAGAATAGCCTTATCTGACAGGAAGGATCGTAGGTCGGAAAAATTTAGCAGTGAGGCGATATGACTGAGAATATATCTTACAGCAAGCCAGGCTGGAACACCGAATTGTGAATCCTTTCTAAACCCATCGATATCTTTATCTTTTGATACACTTTGAATAACTCTTTCTGTATCAATCTCATTCGGAAAAGGTCTCTGAACTATAAGTCCGTGCACTGATTCATCTCTATTCAAACTCTCGACAATTTCGATAACTTCCTCCGTCGTTTTAGGCCTTAAGTTGATGAATCTTGCTTTGATGTGGAGTTTTTCAGCGAGCTTTAGCTTTTGTTTGACATAAGCTTCCCAGCTTTTTTCGGGGCCTAGAGTGACGATTGCAATGCAAGGATCAATACCCTTTTCCTTAAGCCTTTTTACTTCACTGCTGAGCTTCCTGACTAAATCCTCTTGAAGTTTTTTGCCATTTATTTCCATGGCTATATTATAGTTTGTTTGAGCTTGAAATGTAAGGGAATAGAATCTTCAGATTTTCTATTAAGCAGCTTTTGCTTCTGGAGTATCAAGTTTTGGATCAGATTCATCTTCACTTTTGCCTGTCGTAGTAGCAGAAGCTACCCTGTCGTCTCCTTTTGAAAAGCGCATTAGGATAACTCCCTGAGTGTTTCTTGAAAGCGTGGGTATGGTTTTTACCGGAATCTTGACGACCTGGCCCTTCTCCGAAGTTATGATTACAGAGTCGAGCTCTTTGTCTAGTACGGCCGCATAAATAATCTTTCCGGTCTTTGCTGTAATGTTAGCGATTTTTACTCCCTGGCCTCCCCTATTCTGATTGCGGATAGCGGAAACTTTGGTCTTTTTACCAAGCCCGTTTTCTGCGATTATTATAATTTCTGCCTCTTTATCGGCATTGCTGACTATATCCATGCCTATTACTTCATCATCGCCGGAGATTTTGATTCCTCTAACTCCCATACTTGATCTTCCAGTTGGTCTCACCTGTTCTTCGCTAAAGCAGATCACCTTTCCATTTTTGGTGACAAGGAGTATGTCGTCGTTGCCGCTGGTCATTTTTACCCAGATGAGTCTATCGTCATCTGACAGCGAAATTGCGATTATTCCATTCTTTCTTATATTCGAGAATTGTTCGAAGCTGGTTTTTTTGACCACTCCCTTTTTCGTTACCATAAAAAGGTTCTTTTTCTCTGATTCATTTCCCTTTCGTACCAGGACCGATTGTATGCTGTCATTTGCGCTTATATCTATCAGGTTAACTATGGCCTGTCCCTTTGCGGTCCTGCTGCTTTCCGGGATCTCAAATACTCTCGTTTGGTACACCTTGCCCTTATTTGTAAAAAAGTATATGAAGTCGTGAGTCTCGGCAAAAAGTATCTGATCTATAGTGTCTTCTTCTTTGGTCGTCATGCCGCGGACACCTTTTCCGCCTCTCGCTTGAGTCTTAAATCCCGTCATAGATTGGCGTTTTATATATCCTGTTTTGGTGAGGGTTATGACTGTTGATTCGTTTTGGATAAGGTCTTCATCGGAGAACTCGTCGACCTTTGACTTGAATACCCTAGTCTTTCGAGCGTCAGCATATTTTTCCTTGATTTCGGTCAGTTCGTCTTTGACCACACCCATAAGCTTTGCAGGGTCTTTCAAAAGACCCTCGAGATAGTCGATGAATGCTTTTACTTCTTTCCACTCCTGCTCGAGTTTTTCAATCTCAAGCGCAGAAAGTCGTCTTAATTGCATATCAAGTATCGCATTCGTTTGGATTTCACTTAGTAGGAAGCGCTTCATCAAATTATCGCGAGCCTCGTCGGTATTTTTGGACTTTTTGATGATTTCAACAACCTCATCTATATTGGCAACTGCAATCTTCAAGCCATCCAGTATGTGAAGTCTGGCTTTTGCATTCCGCAGTTCGAATTCCGAGCGCCTGATAACTACAATGAATCTGTGCTTTATATACTCGTCTATTATCGTCTTTAGATTTACAGTCCTTGGAATTCCATCGACGAGCGCAACGAAATTTGAAGGGAAGCTTGTCTGAAGAGAGGTATATTTATAAAGTTTATTCAATACCCTTTTAGGAGCCAGATCGCGCTTTAGCTCGATAACAACTCTCATTCCCTGCCTATCGGATTCGTCGCGCAGGTCTGTTATCCCGTCAATCTTCTTGTCCTTTGCAAGGTGTGCAATTTTTGCGACCAGAGCAGATTTATTCACCTGATAAGGCAGTTCGGTTATGATAATTGCACTCTTGCCCTGTCCTATATCCTCAAAACTCGCGATACCCCTTATGATGATTTTTCCTCTACCTGTCTGATAAGTGTTGATGATCTCTGTCTGATCATAAATCGCGCCGCCTGTCGGGAAATCCGGTCCTTGGATAAATTGAAGAAGCTCGTCGACAGTTACCTCCGAGTTGAGTGTTACTTTTTTACTCAAAAACTCTTCCTCATCGGTAAATTTCGTTTGTGAAGGTGTCTCTTGTTCCTCGGCTTTCTCGGCCATTTCCTCGGCGGCTTTTTCGGGAGTTGTCTTATCCTGTTCTATTTGAGCGTCAAATTTGGTCTTGTCTATGGTATACAAAACTGCGTCTACGACCTCGCCCAAATTATGTGGAGGGATTTTTGTAGCCATACCTACAGCAATTCCCTCTGATCCCGAAAGCAGTAGATTCGGGATTTTTGCCGGCAAGTATGCTGGCTCTTTCATCGTTCCGTCGAAATTGTCTATGTATTCAACAGTTTCTTTATCAAGATCCTGAAGCATCTCCATCGCGAGAGGTCGCAGCTTTGCCTCGGTGTAACGCATGGCAGCGGGCGGATCACCGTCTACCGATCCGAAGTTACCCTGACCGTTTACGAGTGTATAACGCATCGAAAAATCCTGCGCGAGACGCACAAGCGCGTCATAGATAGGCATATCTCCATGGGGGTGGTATTTTCCCATCGTTTCTCCGACGATTTTTGCGGATTTGGAGAATTTCGCCTGAGGCGTCAGGTTCATATCAGACATGGCATAAAGAATCCTTCGA
The DNA here is from genome assembly GCA_964450885.1 of uncultured Gammaproteobacteria bacterium. GTDB lineage: Bacteria > Patescibacteriota > Microgenomatia > Levybacterales > GWA1-39-11 > JBCLLY01. Next base: position 83,281 of record CAYVFE010000002.1, on the reverse strand, counting down.
TGAACCGGTTTCAATCCGTCTCTTATATCAGGAAGAGCACGCGCGACTATAACGCTCATCGCATAGTCGAGATATGCTTTTTTGGCCTCTTTTACTATTTCTACTTGTTCTAATTTTCCTATTTCATTCATAATTTGGCTCCTAATATATAGCGTCTAGAAAGTATTTCTCTAGTCTAAACGCTAAATACCAGTATCCAAATTCTACTTTGCGTTGTCCATTCCGCTTTTGATCTCAGAAATAGCGACATCGCGTCCTTTCCAGTCTTTCACTTTCACCCATTTCCCAGGTTCATTTTTCTTGTAGTTTTCGAAAAAGTATTTGATTTTCTCTGTAATCTCCTCTGGTAACTCTGAGATGTCGTTATATTTGCCAAATTCCGGATTTGCTTTTTCTGTAGGGACCGCAACAATTTTTGCGTCTTCTCCGCTCTCGTCTTCGGTCTCAAGCATCCCGATAGGTTTTGCGCAGATGACAACTCCAGGGGCGAGTACTTCTGGTGACAGCACCAAGACATCAACGGGATCACCATCCCCGGAAAGCGTATTTGGGATAAATCCATAATTTGCAGGATAACCCTTATCAAAGAATAAAAACCTGTCCACGGTTATCATTTCCGTCTCTTTGTCAAATTCGTATTTTACCTTGCTATCCATCGGTACCTCGATAAGTACATTAACGAGTTCTGGCGCTTTTTCTCCGTATGTTAATTTCATAATCTAGTTGTCACCTCCTCACTGTTGAGTTTCAAAACGAAATAATAGTTTTGAAAGCTCTGCGGAATCGTTTTTTACAAATAACGTGTTTACGTTTTCACCGGTTGAGATATGCCAACTTGGTGGTCTGAGCAGTCTAGTCTCGTCATGCTCCATCTTGCTGCCTAATATTTCAGAGGCTTCCTCCTCATCCCTAGACTCATTTTCCATCGTTCCATAAGCAGTGTTTTCTATCCTGTCAATTACAACCTCCATTGTAAATGGCATAGAAAAACGTGCGGATGGATGTGATATTTCACAGTTAAGGTCATAGTATCCAGCGCCAAACGCAGCATTCTTTTCCAGGACTTCGCCTGTATCAAGAGTTAGGCCAATTCCTTTTGCATGAGGGTCCTCTGCTAATGGTCTGGTCAGGAATAAATGCCCAACACCAATACTTCCAATGATTGTATCAGGGTATATGAAATGCTCATAGTCTTCATCTATTTCTTTGTTAGGTATGTCAGCAGGATTTACCATATTGATATACCTTCTTGTGTTTTCTATTTCGTGATTTTCCATAATTTAGATATCCAAATTCGCGAGCCTCGCGTTTTCTTGTATAAAGTGTTTTCTTGGTGGAACCTCTGATCCCATAAGCATAGTAAATACTGCATCAGCCTCTTCTGCATCCTCGATATTCACTTTCTTGAGTATCCTGTTTGCCGGATTCATAGTTGTTTCCCAGAGTTGCTCTGCATTCATCTCTCCAAGACCTTTATAGCGCTGGATGGATTTTCCCTTCATTTCCTTGCCTTTTGAGTAGCTCTTTAACTCGTCCTCTGTATATACATAATCTATCTGTTTGCCGCTTTGTATCTTGTATAGCGGTGGTTTTGCGATATAGAGGTAGCCTTGGTCGATTATGTCTCTTAAGTGTCTGTAGAAAAATGTGAGAAGAAGCGTCGCGATATGCTCTCCGTCTACGTCAGCGTCGGTCATGATGATGATTCTGTGATAGCGCAACTTCTCATGATTTACGGATTCGCCTATTCCCATGCCAAGTGCTATGATAAGGTCCTTTAGCTCTTCAAACTCCATGATTTTGTCAAGCCTTGCTCGTTCTGTATTAAGGATTTTTCCTCCGATGGGAAGAATCGCCTGAAACTTCCTGTCTCGTCCTTGTTTTGCTGTCCCTCCTGCGCTGTCTCCCTCGACCAGATAGATTTCACTATACTCTGCCCTTTTTTCCTGACAGTCGGCAAGCTTTCCAGGCAGTGACCCGCCCTCAAATGCACCTTTTCGAAGTATCGCGTCTTTTGCTGCACGTGCCGCAAGGCGTGCTCTTACCGCAAGTTGCGCTTTCGCAACGATGGTTTTTGCCTCAGATGGATTTTCCTCAAAGTATGTATCCAGTCCCTCTTTGACAACGCTTTGGACAAGTGTCGCGATCTCAGAATTGCCTAGTTTTCCTTTGGTTTGACCTTCGAATTGGATATTGTTTTGCTCCATCCGGATGGCAACTACTGCCGACAATCCTTCACGGCTGTCCTCGCCGGTAATGGCTTCCTCACCAGTCTTTATGAGCTGTGCCTTTTTTCCATAGTCATTTATGACACGTGTAAGGGCAGTCCTAAATCCAGTGACATGAGTTCCTCCATTTACAGTGTTGATTACGTTTACAAAGCTCTCTACATTTTCCGAGATGCCATCGTTGTACTGAATAGCCACTTCCACAAGAACATCGTCTACTTCTTTACTGATAAATACGGGTTTATGCAGCGGTCCTTTGTTCTCATTGATTTTTTTGACCAGTGAAACAATTCCTCCTTCATAATAAAAATGCTTTTCTGAGGGTTTTTCGGAAATGTTATCGTAGAAATGGAAATAAAGTTTTGATACCAGAAACGCTCTTTGTGTTATCAGTCTTAGAACTGTTTCGGGGATGAATTCAGTCGTCGTAAAAATAGAGTTGTCGGGGGTGAAGCTGACAGTTGTTCCTGATTTTAAATTGAGAACTCTTTTACTATCTGTAACCTCTTTAAGTTTTGACTCGCTAAGAGTGTGAGTCGTAAGTTCTGTTTGGGGTATTCCCTGTTTGTATTCCTGCCTATAAATTTTTCCCTCACGTCTGACCTCAACCCAAAGATTTGTAGAAAGAGCATTAACCACAGAGCTTCCTACTCCATGAAGTCCTCCGGATACCTTGTAAGCTCCTCCTCCGAATTTTCCTCCTGCGTGGAGCTTTGTCATGACCATTTCCAAGGCCGACTTGTTGTAGCCTTTCATCATGTCGACTGGAATTCCACGACCATCATCCGTTACGGTTGCACTGCCGTCTTTGTTGAGAAATATCCATACGTTGTTGGCAAACCCTCCCAAGCTTTCATCTACAGCGTTGTCGATTATTTCTCTGAGAGATTCGTGTAATCCAACGGTGTCTATGGATCCGATGTACATCGCGGGGCGCTTTCTGACGGGGTCAAGTCCTTCTAAAACTTGAATATTTTCTGCTGTATAGCTTTGACCTGGCATAAGTAATAATAATAGCAAAAATAAGGCAAAAAAGCCAGCAAATTGTGCTTAATATCAGCCTTTTTACTCTTAAGATAAAAACATTAACAGTTTTAAAAACTTTTTGCAAGTTACTGGATTTGGGATATGAGGCCGTAGATAGGAGTTATCACGGAGATTATAAGAAAGGCGACTGAGACTCCGAGCACGATTATAAGAATAGGTTCGATAGCTGTGGTCAGATTTTTGACTTTTAGATCAAGATCTCTCTCGAAATACTCCGATACTTTAAGCAGGCTTTCGTCAATTTTTCCGGTTGCTTCTCCCACTTTGACCATCTGGATCATAAGGGGTGGAAAGACATTTTGGTTCTCGAGAGCAAGCGACAGCCCTGCCCCCTTTTCGACCATTGTCGAGGCGTCCATCAACGCCTTTTTGTAGTAATAATTTCCCGATACGTCTGCTGCGATTTTTATAGAAGAGATAAGCGATGCACCAGAGCTTACGAGCAAGGAAAGTGTTCTATTTATCTCGTCAAAAGCAGATAATTTTATTATATCTCCAAACACCGGTGCTTTTAGTTTTACCTTGTCTACGATTTTGATTCCGGCCTCTGTCTTTGAGTATCTTCTCAGAAATATCACACCAGCTATTAACGCTACTATAACGATCGGAAGGAATGTTCGGGTGAGGTTGGACATCGTAACGACAATCTGTGTCATAAGCGGTAGTTCTAGGTCCAGGCTTTCGTATAGATCGCCCAGTTGCGGAATGACAAATACATTCATAAGAACGATGACGATGACAACGCCGCTTATGATGATTCCAGGATAGAAAAGAGCTGAGCGGACGCGTTTTTTTGTCTCCTCAGACTTTTCCATATTGTCCGCAAGACGCAAAAGGACCTTATCAAGTAGTCCGCCCTCCTCAGCTGCAGTGATGAGCGAGATATAGACTGGGGAAAATGCTTCTTTGTGGCGCTCTAAAGCCTGTGAGAAGGATTTTCCCTCCGAGACATCAGCGATAAGATCTTCAACCATCTTAGCCATCTTAGGCTTTACTGACTGTTTTTTCAGGATATTTAAAGATTCTATAAGCGTCAGTCCGGTAAGGACCATAGATGAAAGCTGTCTGGTAAATAGCACGATATCGCTATTTGTTACCCTATTAAAATATGCAAGTATGGTTGATTCGGTCTTTTCGAGGAGCTCTATTTTAATGGGTGTCAATTTATTTGATCTTAAAAATTCCAGAACTTCTTTCTCTGTATTTACATCCAGCTCTCCCGTTTCTTTTTTGCCGTCAAGACTTACCGCTGTATATTTAAATTCCATATTTATCCTAAGAGTCTTTCAAATAGATCCTGCCTCAAAACATAGCCTTTTGCAGTTTCAAGTGTAATTGCTCCCTTTCTGACAAGTGAAGCAAGGGATGCTTCCATAGAAATCATTCCAGCATCATTTGACGTCTCTATGATCGAATCGATAAGATGCGTTTTCGCCTCGCGGATGTTTGATTTTATCGCATTTGTTGCCATGAGTATTTCTGATGCTACTACTCTTCCGCCATTTATACTTGGAATAAGTCTTTGAGAAAGAATTCCTGCCAGCGCAGATGAGAGTTGGATCCTCACCTGGTTTTGCTGGCTTTGTGGGAACGAGTCGATAATCCTATCTATGCTTTGCGAGGCGGAATTTGTGTGTAGTGTCGAAAATACCAGATGTCCGGTCTCGGCTATAGTGATAGCTGACGCGATACTCTCAGGGTCCCTCATTTCGCCTATCACTACGATATTCGGATCTTCGCGGAGTGTGCTCTTCAATGCCTCGTTCCACGAATGAGTGTCGCGGCCTATTTCTCTTTGCGAAAGAACACTTTTCCCTTTTCCGTAGACATACTCGATAGGATCTTCGATAGTGATTATATTTTCAGAACGGGTCATATTTATCTCATTGACCATTGATGCGATCGTTGTTGTTTTTCCATGACCTGTCGGTCCTGTAACAAGAATAAAGCCTTGTTTGTAGGATGCAAATGTATGACAGATATCCGGCAGTCCTAGTTCTTCTATAGTCTTTACAGTAGATGGAAGAAGTCTTAGAGAGGCTGCCAAGGTGTCTCTCTGGTAATATGCATTTACCCTAAATCTTCCTTTGTCGCCATAATCACCACTTCCATATCCATATGAAAAGTCGATACTCCTATTTGCTACAAGCATTTCCTTTTGCTGTTCCGTCAAAAGTTCAAATACTATTTTTTGTGTCAGCTCCTTAGGAAGCTCTGGATAGGTGTCTACCTGTCTAAGAGTTCCGTCTACCCTTATTATCGGTTTGAAACCCGCCACAATATGCAGATCAGAACCCTTGTGCTCGATCGTCTTATTCAATAAATCCTGTATAGAAACGTTTTGATCCATATTTATTCTTGAGCTACACGCAATATCTCATCTATTGTAGTCAATCCATCCAACACTTTTAGATATCCGTCTTGTTTTATGGTTATCATCCCTTCAAGCTTTGCCTGTTTTTCAATCGACGTGCTATCGGCGCGTTGCAGGATAAGTTTTGCGATAGCCTCTGAGATAGCCATGACTTCATATATTCCAATTCTCCCCAAAAATCCTGAGTGACCACATCTTTCACACCCCGTCCCTTTATAAAGTTTGACCTGAGAGTCTTCGACTTTTGGCATCATGTCACCAAGCGCTTTCCTGATTTCAGCTACGATTTCGCGTGGAGGTGTATATGACGTCTTGCAGCCTTCGCAAATCTTTCGGGAAATCCTTTGGCCCAGTGATGCAGTTATCGTCGATGCAAGAAGAAATGTTTCGGCGCCCATGTCTATGAGACGAGGAAGTGCTCCTGCAGCACTAGACGTATGGAGTGTCGAGAATACCAAATGTCCAGTTAGGGCTGCCTGTATTGCAAGCTCCGTTGTCTCCTGGTCTCTGATCTCTCCTACAAGGATAATATTAGGATCCTGACGTAGGAATGAACGGAGACCTGAGGCAAATGTCAGCCCAACATCTGGGTTTATCTGGACCTGATTCGCTCCTGCTATCTGGTACTCGATAGGATCCTCCAGTGTGAGGATATTGACACGGGTCGTATTTAGCTTTGATAAGACAGAATAAAGTGTCGTCGTTTTACCCGATCCTGTAGGTCCGCAGACAAGTATTATTCCGTGAGGCCTGAGGATCGATGCTTCAAGTGTTCTTAGTGACGTGCCTCTCAGACCCAGGTCTTGAAGAGTCGGAACTCCGCCGGATTTTTTAAGAAGTCTCATGACGATTTTCTCTCCGAATGCAGTAGGCAAAGCGCTTACACGGAGGTCGACCTCTTCCTGACCTACTTTAAAGTTGAACCTTCCATCCTGAGGTATTCTGTGTTCATCTATTTTCATCTGGGAAAGTATCTTTATGCGCGATATGACTGCCTCTCTAACGCCTATTGGAAGAGATAATCTTTCATAAAGTATTCCGTCAATTCTATATCTGACCCTCATCCTGTCGGCTTGAGGTTCGATATGTACATCAGACGCCCTACTTTTTACAGCGTACTCCAAAATCGTCGATACGATCTTTGCGATAGGCGCCTCTTTAATAACAGAGGAGATAGTGTCTTTGTCAAAAGTTCTTACTTTTTGGATTTGTTCGCTTTCTTTAAGCGCGGCTTTGACCTCACCGACCAATCCGAAACTATACTGGTTCTGGATAGCTGTGGCAATCTCTGTCGGTATCCCCTGGAAGGCCTTTATTTGCTTTCCGCTTTTTTGTCCTATAAAGGTTATTGCGTCAAGGTCTAAGGGGTTAGACATTACGACAGAAAGTGTCTTCGTGTTGTCGTCTATCGCAAATGGGATAAGCTTGAAGCGTTCGGCAACAGATCTGGGGATTGAGCCTAGTGCTTCCGGCGAAAAAGGGAGAGTCGCAACTGATGCGAAGGGGATATTGTAAAGCTTTGCACGTGCTTCATAAAATTGTTCCTCAGATACGATCTGAGCTTCGAGGATGAGCTTTTCCATATCGATACCGCGTTTTGCGGCCTCGATCTTTATCTGCTCTACCTGTTCAGGTTTGAGGATACCCTCTGCTATGAGGATGTCTCCGATGTTCTTGTTTGTTTTGTAAGTACTGTCGTGGGAGAAATTATTTCCACCAACATTACCTACTGCATTATTTTGGGCAGTCTGTTGCACTATATAATCGTATTCGATAGAATGCAGACAGTCAAGATGAGAAGCTTCATAATTACAGGAGACTCGGTAGAAAGACTGCGATATATAGAAGAATTTGCCGCCACCGAGAACATTCCCTCACATTCTATTACAGTTTATTCTGATGAAATCAAGATTATTGAGGCAAAAGCCATAAGAAAGGATTTATCGAATAAGTACTCTACTAAGCGTCTTATCGTCATTGATGCGAAGATAAATTTGGTTGCTCAAAACCTCCTTCTTAAAAGTTTTGAGGAGCTTTCTGACAACGTATCGGTAATACTGTCCCAACAGGATCTAAGTGAGATTATCGACACTATAAAGTCACGTTTTTTTATAGTAAAACTTGGTATCCCAGATGCAGGTGATCTAGGAGTACAGCTCGACGGTATTCTCTCTGACGACCTACCGCAAAGATTGCTTGCCATAGACAGTTTTCTCAATAGTAACAAAGACGTCTCCTCTGGTCAGCAGATGGACATCTTTATCCAGTCATATAGAAAGGCCTTGATGAAGGTTTTGGATAGCAATGATCGCGTCGCGTTAAAAAAACATACAGGAATTCTGAGGAAGCTTTTGGATGTCTCAAATTTCGTGAAATTCAACAACTTAAATATAAGATTAGGATTAGAAAGTGCTATTTTGTAGCTATATGGCCCAAAATTTTTCTTCAAAATAACCTCTTGACAAAGATTTTTTAATATGATTAGCTAAATTTAATGAATTTATCTGCCCGCAAAACTTTACAAAAAGGTTTCACTCTTATCGAACTTCTTGTAGTTATCGGAATCCTCGGAATTTTAGCTGCTGCACTTGTTGCAACAATTGACCCATTCGAACAGTTGAAAAAAGGAGATGACGCAAAAATAAAGAATATGGCAGTTGAGTTCCAGACTTCGCTTATCCGTTATTACACTACTCATGGAGCATTTCCATGGAATGACCCTGGTAATTCAGATACTGCCTGCACTGATCTTGCGACATCTGGTATTGACCCGGTTGCGCTTAACGATGCTGGGATGACCTCTTGTATAACTAATTCTCTTGTTGCTGAGGGAGAATTGAAGTCAGCATTTACAACAAATACTGCTGATCTAGCGAAGGTTCAGGTAAATTGGGATTCTGGAGACGGATCAAATGTCGCGATTTGCTTCGCCCCAACATCAAAATCTCAAAAGGCTTCACCTGAGACTATCTATGATGAAACTGGAGCAGATAATACCGGAGCACCTGACAGTTGCCCAGATGCATCTGCAGCAGATGGTACTTGCTACTGGTGTACACGATAGTGAATCCCCCTATTCTACTCTTTCTTAGTTTGTTATTTTTTATTCTTGGTTCTGTTGTAGGAAGTTTTTTAAATGTGATAATCGATAGATTTGCCACAAACAGGTCAGTCACCAAAGGAAGATCTTATTGTGAGAGCTGCAAAAAGACTCTTGGTCCTATCGAGCTGGTGCCCATATTGTCGTACCTCTTTCTAAGAGGCAGATGTAGACATTGTAAAGCACAGATTCCACCCAGAATACTTTTAGTCGAACTTGGATGCGCTATAGCGTTGCTTTTTCTTTATATGCAATTTGGGCTTTCCGTTGTATTCATTATTTTGGCTTTAATCGTATTTACGTCAATCGCGATATTTTTCATCGACCTTGAGTATGGAATAATTCCCGACAAGCTGACCATTTTTCTTACTTTAGTTGCCGTAATTTATGTCTATGTAGGAGATTTCGACCCCCTAAATCATCTGCAGGCGGCACTTGGTGCCCTTTTATTTTTCGCAGCACTCTATTTCTTTACAAAAGGGCGCGGCATGGGTTTTGGGGACGTGAAGATATCCTTCGCTTTAGGATTGATTCTAGGATTCCCGATGGTAATTTATGGGCTTTACCTTGCTTTCTTGACAGGCGCTACTGTCTCTATCATACTGGTTTTATGGAAGAAAAAAAGCTTTCGGACGGGCACGGTGCCCTTCGGACCATTTCTGGTTGGATCGACAGTATTCGCACTTCTGTTTGGAGAAAAAGTAATTTTGCCAATAGCCAGAATGATATTCTAGATTTTCCCATTAATTCAAAAGGCTTCACTTTGATAGAAGTGATAACAGCCATCGGTGTCCTTGCTATCCTTGCGACCATAGCATTTACAGCCCTTAACCCTATCGAACAATTCCGAAAAGCTCAGGATAGTAAGAGAAAAAGTGACCTAGCGCAACTACAAAGGGCGTTGGAGGCTTATTATCAAGATTTTGGGCGTTATCCTTCATTTACTGGGTGCTGTGGTGCCACAAATACAGGCGCATTCCCCTACACCATAAATGAATTAGATGGTGAAGGTGATGACGCTTTGCATTGGGGTAACACCTGGGCCCCATATATCGATATATTGCCTGTTGAGCCTAACTCCAATAAATTTTATATCTATTGGTCTGACGAATTGAATAATTTCCAGTCATATAGGATATATGCATCACTTGATAGAGGCGATAGTGATCCGGATTCTTGCAACGGTGGTCTTGCATGCGCAAATTTGCCTGCTGGAGTCAGTGGATGCGGAATAGGAGATGAGATATGTAATTATGGAGTCACGAGTCCGAATATTTCTCCATAGGATTTGCAATTAAAAAAACATATGGACTACAATGAATTAGTATATGAATACTAGGCGTTCGGAGAATAACAAAAAAGGTTTTACTCTAATAGAACTTTTAGTGGTGATATCAGTTATTGCAGTACTTACTACTTTACTTATGGTAAATTTTGTCGGTATTCGTCAAAGAGGCCGTGACGGACAACGCAAATCAAACCTTTTCAACATACAGACGGCCTTAGAGCTATATCGCGCAGACAATGGCAGCTATCCCCTCACGCTTACATGTGGAGGAGCCCTCTCAAGCGGTGATGCAGTTTATTTATCAGAGATTCCTTGTGACTCGTTAACGGATGCGCCTTATGCATATACTAGTGCAGATGGATCCACATATACATTAGTTGCATGTCTGGAGAATGAAAATGATGGTGATGCGGATGAAGAGGCAATATACACTGCGAGTAATTGCACTACACCGGCTTCATTCACCTTAACAAATCCATAAATTGGAAATGATCAATGCGATTAATAAATTTATTGATACAGAAAAAAATTAGAGAATCTTCTAGTGGATTTACTATCATCGAGTTACTTGTGGTTATAACCCTGGTGGGACTGGTATCAGGAATAGGAATTTTTTCGATGGTTAATTATGGGAATACTCAACTAATCGAACAATCGGTTGGAAACACGAAAAGTATTTTTGATGAGGCAAAGTTTAATGCTGTTTCGTCAGTGAAGCTTGAAGTAGACGCAACTGGTCAGGCAATAACATGCGATACAGACGTTACTGCATATAGGGTGGACGTACTGCCATCCTCGGTCGGTAACGATTCGATAGAGCTTCATATGATTTGTAACAATTCCGAAGAACTGGTAAAGACGTTCGAACTGCCCTCAAACCTAAATATGGGAGTCGGTACTACATGTGATGAGGTCGTGTACGAGACTGTAAGGCTTCAGGTAAGTGGACTCCCCTTATTGCCATGCGATATCGACATAGAAGGCTTTGGACAGACAAAAACGATACGTATAAATGAGCTGGGAAATGTTAACATTATCTAAATGAAGTTCAATCAATCAGGACAGACGATAGTTGAAGCGGTTGTTGCTCTTGCCGCTGTCTTTACGATAGTTGCGGCAATAACGATAGCTATCACTAACTCTTTAAATAATTCTCAATTTGTAAAGAATCAGAATCTTGCTAACAAATATGCACAGCAAGGCATGGAGCATATGAGACGGGTTCAGGCAGAAGAAATAGATATATTCGCGACTCTAAATGGAGATTATGCGTATGGAGAGAACGATCTGCAGCTTAGTCCTGGCGCGACCGAGCAAGTAAATATCGGAAATTCTCATATCCGCAATATAAATATCACAACCGATGAGTCGCCATGCCTGGAAGAAGATGGCGATGCTTTAAATCTAAAAAAAGTGACAGTTGTCGTTCAGTGGTCAAGCGGCAAATGTGGAGCGGAAGAAAGATTCTGTCATAATACTACCCTGGTTTCTTGTATTCCGTACGAAAGGAGCGTAAATGTTTATCCATAATCCTGGTAACAAAAATGCCGGTTATACGGTTATAGAGCTCCTTGCTGTAGTTACGATCCTTGTTGCAGTGACAGGAATTATTTCAGCGCTCATAACCCAGACTCTCAGAGGAACAAGCAGAACAAATATTACAAATCGGATTGCCCAGGCTGGTAATTATGCGAGTACAGTTATCTCAAACGAAATAATCTCAGCAGAAGATATCGTTGCCATAGACGGAGATGCCGTTGCAGACTGCACAGGTGACCCTAGTCCGACGGGTAATTCGATAGAAATTTTGGTATCACAGGAACAGGGAACGATTCTGTACGAATGCGCGAGCGATACTATCTCATCAAATAGCGCATCGCTTTTTGACACTTCAAGAGTGCGTGTTGACAGCTCGGATCCAAATGCTTGTTATTTTACTTGTAGACAGCAAAATAACGATCCCTATACTCCACCTATCGTCGAGTTTGGTTTTACGCTGACCCAGAAATCGCCTGATGCACTTTTCGAGAACCGGGATTCTGCTCCATTCAAGACATCAGTTCTCATGCGGAATTATACCCCAAACTAGTCAGTTTTAGCTTGACTTGTAGAGGCCTCCCAGTCTATTATAAAAATAGGCTTTATGTATCAAAAAATGAACGAAAAAGGACAAATACTGCTTATTGTCGTTATTACTATGATTGTTGCGTTGACTGTAGGACTTTCTGTTGCCTCCCGAACCGTTACAGAGCTTAGGATTTCGAGGCAAAATGAGGAAAGTCAGAGGGCATTTAACGCAGCCGAGGCTGGAATCGACAGGGTCTTGCAGCAAGGAGGAGAAATCGTGTTGGAGGAATCCTTGGGAAATAACTCTAATTTTGTTGTCAGCGCTACGCAATATGGGGGTTCGGAGACACTTCTCAATAATGGTGAACAGGTCGATCAGGATTTTGGGGCCGATGTATGGCTTTCTGACTATCCAGATTATTCAAATAAGATCGCAAACGCAAGGCTTACTGTCTATTGGGGAGAAGAGGGGCAGACGAATTGTAGCTCGACAGATCCAGTCAGACCAGCTCTTGAGATAGTCGTTCTGCAAGGAGCCGATTTGAACAATCCTACATATTCCAAATACCTTTATGATACGTGTGCGTCCCGTACTCTGGGTACTCTAGATGGAAGTAGCTATGGGAGTTATAATGTCTCAGGGCTACCGGGGGAGGTATTTTTGAACAGGACATCAACCCCCATATCTATTACAAATGGGATTATCATGAAAGTTATTCCTTTATACAATTCCACGAAAGTCGCTGTAGTCGCGACTGACTTATCGGGAGAAGCGCTTCTATTGCCCTCTCAGGGGTCAGTAGTAGAATCAACAGGAACATCAGGGGAGACCGTTAGAAAGATCACTTATTATCAGTCGTACCCTCAAATGCCAGTCGAGTTATTTCCATATAACATCCTGTCCCAATGAAGACTAACCTTTTTGGTTTAGACATAGGTTCAACTTTTATAAAAGCTGCCAAATTCAAGAGAAGCGGAAGCGGTATTGAGGTGGAATCTATCGGTGTGGGTCCAGCTCCTGAACGCGGAATTACTTCTGATTCGGAAAGTGATCTGGAGACCCTTTCGCGTCATGTAAAGGAAGTCATCAGTCAAGCAAGTATCAAGTCTGACGAGGTCGCATTGTGTCTTTCCGATAATCAGGTATATACGAAAATTATCGACATGCCATCCCTTTCTGAACGCGAGCTTGCTGCATCGCTCAAGTACGAGATGGAACAATATATTCCGCTTCCTCTTGAGCAAGTAAGAACTGATTGGCAAATACTGGGGACAAGCAATGTCGAAGGAAGACAGATAACAAGCGTTTTTTTGGTGGCAGCACCTATTGCACTTTTAAATAAATATGAAAAAGTTGTCGAGGCTGCAGGACTTTTGACAAGCAGTATCGAGACAGAAATGATTTCTGTATATAGGTCGCTTTACCCTCTTTTGTATAACCCGAACCCCAGCATCGTCGTTCATATGGGAGCTATGACTACCAGCATTGCGCTTGTACAAAATGGGGTTATTCTGTCTACTTTTACAATAGATCAAGGAGGCTTGGCTATAACCCGTGCTATATCTTCTGATCTCGGAATAGATTTTGCACAAGCAGAATCTTTCAAAAAAGTTTACGGATTGAACAAGGAGACTTTTGAGGGTAAGATCGGACGCTCTCTTTTCCCGATCCTCGAATCTATCATGGGAGATGTACGAAAGACGATGCTTATGTACAAACAAAAGGCGACAGATAAGCAGATAAATCAAATAATACTCTCTGGAGGAACTGCGCTTTTGCCAGGAATAGATGTCTACTTCACAAATCAACTCAATATACAGGTTATGCTTGGGAATGCGTTTCAGATATATAACATTGGAAAAGTTCCCGAGGAGCTTGCGCGCGAGTCTTCATCATTTAATACTGTAGTAGGTCTTGGAATTAAAGATTTAGTATGAAAACTTCGATAAATCTAGTCTCAAAAAGGAGGACACCAAACGCTTTCCATAAGCGTTTTTTTACGGGAGCGGTCGTTATTTTCTCTCTCGCTTTTTTGATTTCTGCGGGGCTTATCGTGTATAGGCTTTATCTTGCAGGAGAATTGAGCAATTTTAAGGAAGAAGAAGCACGTCTAACGTCTGTCATAAACAGCAATCCTGAGAAGAAGATAAAGTATCTTTCTGTTCGTGAGAGATTAGCTGAAATCCAAAAAGTGATAAGTAAGAGAAAAAACATCAACTCCCGCTTGGTATCGGTTTCGCAGACTCTTCCTCTTGATGTCGGAATCTCGCTTATCGAGGGTGATGAGGAAAAGGTTGTGCTCCAGGTTGTAGCCAGCGACCTGTCTTCGTTGAATACTCTGATCGAAACCAAGATTGAGGAGTATGCCACGGAAAGTCAAAAAACGGTCAAGAGAGTCGAGATGAGTAGTTTTGGTTTGGACACAGAAACAAATCAGTATAAGGCAAATTTCACAATAGAATTTATTTAGATGGAAAAGCAACTAAAATTATACCTAAGACGTTACAGGCAGGATTTGCTGCCAGCAGCGCTAATTCTTGCCGCGCTCATGCTTGCGAATTTTATTATCCTGCCGCAATTTAATGATATTGGGGACCTACGGACTCAAATAGACGTACAGGAAGATACAAATGAGGGACTGAGGAGTTCGGATAGCACTTTATCGTCGATCTCAGATAGCCAGTTGGATGATGATTATGATCTGGTTCTTTCCGCCCTGCCACTTAGTAAAAGTATCGGATCCATATTTGAAGCGTTAAATTCAGCAGCACTGCGGTCAAATGTCGTCATAGGAAGTCTAAATGTACAGGTCGGAACAGTCTATGAGCAGAATGCGAAAGGAGTCGAAAAAAATAACGTGGACGGGGTTCCATATTTGAATATACTCGTGCGCGCGACTGGCCAAAGCGCTGCAGATTTTACTAACTTTGCCCAAGTCCTTTACGAGTCGGTTCCCGTAGTTGAGATAAATTCGATTGAAGCCAGCGAAAGTGATGCAAGATTTGACGTGAATTTTTATTTCAAGCCCATGAACCCTGCCGGATTTCAGGCTCAGACTCTGGTTGCGCCACTTAACGCGCAGCAACAATCTCTGCTTTCTACTTTGAGGGAGTGGTCACTTTAATATCTTTTCTATTTTTGGAGGTTACTCTCAATGATTCTTCCGATTTATAATTTGAGATATTAGCGGCATGTCCACTCAAAAGGACCTCAGGAACTCTCAGATCTTCATAATTTTCTGGTCTGGTATATTGTGGATGCTCAAGTATTCTGCCATGCTCACTCTGAGAAAAAGATTCATTTACCGTAGCATCATCTTTCGAGAGCACACCGGGAATAAGCCGGACAGTTGAGTCCACTATGCTCATTGCAGGAATTTCCCCTCCTGTTAAAACATAGTCACCTATCGAAATCGAAAAATCCACAAATTCCTTGATTCGTTCGTCAAAGCCTTCGTATCTTCCACAGATAAGTATCAAGTGGTCAAGCTTTGAAAAATCCTCGGCTATTTTTTGTGAGTACACTTCTCCTCGCGCGTCAAGAATCGCTACCTTTTCATTTCCTTCATTTTCTTTAACTGAGTTGATAGCACTATTGAGTACGTCTACACGCAGAACCATTCCCGTTCCTCCGCCATAAGGCTTGTCGTCTACTATCTTATGAGGACCTATGCCAAAATCCCTCAGGTTTACTAAATTTATCTGAACCCTGCTTTCTTTAACCGCTCTGCCTATTATAGAGTGTTCGAAGACACCAGAAAAAATTTCGGGAAAAAGTGTGACTATGGAGAATTTCATGAGAAAACTATTGCTGTTCTTTTATTTCAAGATCAACAAAAACATTATCTTTCATGGCCTTTATTTTGAGAAGTTGCTTCATGGCATTTATAACTTTCCCCTCTTTGCCGATTATCCTTCCGATTTCTGCTTGAGGTGCATAAATCGTGAATAATGTCGTTCCTTCGTTGGTACTCTCTTCGATAGTTATATTGCTTTCAGGAAATAGCGAGTCTGTTATGTGTTTAAGCAGTTGTTGCATTTTGTTTTGAATACTTGTTATCGTACAACTTATTGTCTACAGCCGGGCTCACTTTTGCTCCTTTTGAGATCCAGTAATCAACCTTTTTCTGGTCGATCTCTTTTTTGATGCTATTTATGGTTTTTTCGTAATAACCTAGGGTATCGACTGGTTTTCCATCACGCCTGCTTCTCTTCTCACGCACGACAAGACGATACTTTCGCTCGCCTTTTCTACCTGTTTTCGCAAATCTAATTACTAATGACATAAGGTTGATAGTTTATCATGTTTAATGTAAGTTTTCAATTCAAATTGGTGATTTCTTAGCTCAGGGTTTTTAGGGCGTTGTGAGCTGCCTTTTTTTCCGCATCCTGCTTTGATTTACCCTGGCCTTTTGAAAGGAGCTCTGCTTCCACAAATACCCCGACCACATACAACTTATCATGATCTGGTCCACTCTCCTCCAATACCTCGTATCGTGGAGACATCTTCCGGTTCTCCTGCAGGAATTCCTGTAAAGCGCTTTTTGGATCCTTTAGTCCCTGTGAGGCAACAATGTTATCGATGTCCGATATTATCGTTTCCTCGATGAATTTTCGGACAGCATCTATTCCTTGGTCAAGATACAAAGCTCCTACGACAGCCTCATAAGTATTTGCCAGTATTGTCTTGCTTTCACGTCCTCCACTCTCTTCTTCTCCTTTGGATAACTTAAGATTTTGACCTAGATTGAGCCTTTTTCCGACCTCATAAAGAGTCTCGGTATTCGTAAGCACAGACCTAAGACTTGTAAGTTCTCCCTCTTTTCTATCCTTGAATTCGTTGAATATGTGGGTCGAGACTATATATGAGAGGATACTATCCCCCAAGAACTCAAGCCTTTCATTTGACTCAGTTGCACCATTTGATTCATTTAGATAAGACCTATGTGTAAAAGCTAGATCAAATAATTCCGGATTTATAAATTCTGGTATGTTAGTCATTTTTCTTTATTAGTTTTCCTAGTGCTCCGTTTACAAATCCAGGAGATGAATCTCCTCCATATTCTTTCGCTAGTTCTATAGCTTCATCTATTACTACCTTTGGTGGCTCTTTCTTCTCGATTTCTATCTCAAAGACAGCAAGTCTTAGTATAGCCAAGTCCACGCGATTTATCTTATCTACTGGAAATTCGGGTGCGACCTTTTTTATGATTTCATCAATCTGGTCAAATTTTTCGACGATAGATTTTACCTTTTCGTTTTTCGTCTTTTGAGATAAAAAGCTTTGAGAGAACAGTCCTTGCACAACTTCTTGTCGTGCTGTGTGTCGTGGATCGCTGGCAGTTTTCATTAGAGGCTAGATAAGTTTTCTCTTTTTTGCGTGAGATAACTTATGGGAAGCGCTTTTGATTTCAAGTTTTATACTTGCACGGCGCTTGCCCTTTCTTGCAGTAGAATGTCTTCTTTTTGGTTCTTGTGGCATTAAATTTACCTCCTTTAATCAGGTGAAACTTTCTGTATTATAGAATATTTCACCTCATCACGCAATAGTTTGTGTTTGGAAAGCTCTTTGATCAATCTTTCAGCATCTTTTTTTACCAGATTTATGAGACTTTTGTCGAAGATTGAGGCGAATTTAAATTCCATGCGTCCGTGCTGTGCTGTGCCATAGATATTTCCAGGGCCCCGCAGCTGCAGATCTATCTCTGACAGTTGTGGACCGGAAAAGATTTTCTCCATAGATCTGAGCCTTTTTTCAGTATTTGGATTTAGGTTGTCTGAGAAAAGCAGACAAAAGGATTCCTTTTCTCCGCGTCCTACCCGCCCTCTCATCTGATGAAGCTGTGCTAGTCCGAACCGCTCCGCACCCTCTATGAGCATGATTGTTGCATTCGGTATATCGATTCCGACCTCTACTACTGGAGTCGACACAAGTATGTCAAACTTCTTATCCTTGAAATCTTTCAGGATGGCGTCTTTTTCGTCAGCTTTCATTTTTCCATGTAAAAGACCGAGTTTGAGATTCTTGAACACATCACTTTTGAGCCGCTCGAACTCCTCAGTTGCAGCTTTTACAGTAGTCATATTTTCAGAAGACTCTATAAAAGGGCATACGATAAATACCTGATCGCCGCCTTTCACCTTTTTTTCTATCCACGCATACCCGCTCTCCCTTTTTTCGTCTGGCACGAGCCAGGTTTTAATCGTTTTTCTTCCTTTTGGCATCTCATCAAGGATCGACACATCCAAATCACCATAGGCAGTAAGAAGGATCGTGCGGGGGATGGGTGTTGCCGTCATCGTCAGAACGTGCGGACTATTTCCCCGCTCTCTTAGTATCGCGCGTTGCTCCACCCCAAACCGCTGCTGTTCGTCTATGACAACTAGCCCCAGTTTTTCGAAATTGACCTTTTTATGTATAAGAGCATGAGTTCCTACTGCTATGTCAAAGTCTCCTGTCTTTTTAGTGCTCGAGGTAAAAAGTTCTACGCGTATACCAAGCGGGATCAAAAGGTTTTCCAATGTTTTGTAGTGTTGTCCTGCAAGTATTCCGGTCGGCGCCATGATAGCGCTTTGGAAGCCGTTGAGATGCGCCAGATAAGCGCTAAGTGCTGCGACTATCGTCTTTCCCGATCCGACATCTCCCTCAAGGAGTCTATTCATCGGCTTCTCCTTTTGAAGATCCAAAAAGATGGCGTCGATAGCCTTTTTCTGTGCAGATGTCAGCTCGAAAGGCAGAGATTTTATGACCTTTTCAACTTTTTTGGCATATTTTTCTAATTCAAATTTTGGCGCAGTAAGTTTTTTGTTCCATTCTTCCTTTATTTTCAGGCTGGCAAGGTGCTTCAGGAGAATTTCTTCATATGAAAGTCTCAGATTTGCTTTATCTACTTCGTTCATACTCTTGGGAAAGTGGATGATGTTTATCGCCTCCTCGATCGGTAGCAGATCGTGTTCGGTCAGGATCCCTGAGGGAATTATGTCTTCAAATTCCAGATTGCTATTTAGCCTTTCAAATATCCTGTTTCTCAGCCATTTGGACGAGATGCCCCGCGTCTCGCTATATATCGGGACAATTTTAGTGATATGGATAGGTTTTTTGCCTGCGACGATCAGCTCATAATCCTTAACAGAAAGACTTTTTTTGTTACCAGAGTATTTTACCTTTCCTGTTACTCGCAGCGTGTCTCCTTCGTGTATTATTTTTGCAATATAGATCTGGTTAAACCACACGCATTCTATTTCTCCGGTATCATCCCATATGGTGGCCTTTTGAATGGATAATTTGCGCTTTAGGTACTGATTATTTATGGTTGCAACTTTTCCTTCGATGACGACATCCTCTCCATCGAGTGTTTTTCCTATCGGTTTTGGATCTGGATACATTTCGTATCTTGTAGGTGGATAATACAGCAAATCCTTTAGGGTCGTAATCCCTATTTTTTCCAGAGGTTTTTTCTTGGCCTTATATACAAAGCCGAGGCTTGCTACCGGAGTATTTAGTGTCATTTAATCTAGTAAAGTCCCATTCCTGGAAGATAAGGCAGGATAAGAGATGCGGCCATAGCGAGTATCAGAATCGCTGCAAAAATCCTCCAAAACCATTTATTTTTTCTTATAAATTCCATATTAGTCTATATTTACTTTTACAAAGTTTCTTTTTCCAACCTTTAAGATACCACTTTTTTCTATTTTTGTAAAAACATCTATTTTATTGTCGTCAAATACTACCCCACCCTGATCTATCAGACTTTTTGCTCGGGATTTACTTTCTGCAAGTTTATTTTCAACCATAAAATCCAGCATCAAGGTATCCTTTGTGGCACTAAGCTCTTTGATATCAGTTGGTATTTCTTTGTTCTGTACTGTTTTTTGAAAATTTAACTGAGCACTGTGGGCAGCTTCGCCGCCGTAGATTTCAGTAACGATTTTGTTTGCCAAATCAATTTTTAGTGTCATTGGGTTTTTTTTGACATCTTCTTTTAGTTCTTTTATCGTATCCATAGGTACGTCTGTTGCAAGTATAAAGTATTCAATTATAACGTCGTCTTTAATTGACATGACTTTCCCAAACATATCCTCTGGGCTATCCGTAAGCCAGATGGCATTCCCCCAGGTCTTGCTCATCTTGCGACCATCAGTGCCAGATAGGAATTCCGTAGTCATCACAAATGATTCCTTTTTACCTTTCATGAGCGCGCGTCCTGCCTGCATGTTAAATGTCTGGTCAGTTCCACCTATTTGTAGATCAGTATCAAGTGTCTGACTATCGTAACCCTGCATGATAGGATAGATTGTCTCAAGTAGCCCTACGCTTTTGCCTTCATTCAAACGTTTTTTTATAAGCTCTCTCGAGATAAAATCATTCAAGCTGAATTTACCGATTAGCCTTATCGTTTCTTCAAAAGTGAGACGTGACAGCCATTCGCTGTTGAATCTTATCTGTACCTTATCAAAGTCTATGATTTTTCCGGCCTGCTGCTTGTAGGTTTTTAGGTTTTCTTTTATTTGCTCATCACTAAGCTGTGGACGCTCTGTTTCTTTATCCGAAGTGTCTCCTATCTTTGCCGTAAAATCCCCTACGAGGAATGTGACGTTATGTCCCAGCTCTGCAAATTTTTTAAGTTTTCTCAGCGAAACAGCATGTCCCAGATGGATATTTGTTGCAGTTGGGTCGATTCCCAGATAAATATTGATCTTTTCACCCGATGACAGTTTTTTTTCTAACTCCTTCCTATTTGGTATAATGTTTGCGACACCACGCGTGAGTAGCTCTTGCAATTCGGACATACGCTTAATTATACTTATTTGCGACCGATTTTTGCAACGATAAAGAGCCTTTTTCCATTATAATAATTTTATGCAACACTACAGACCCAGAAGAAGAGTTAGAGTAAGAAGCGGAAATAGCGGAGGAAAAATAAATTCGCTCAAGCTTTTTATTATGGGAAAAGGTATGAAATATATCTTTTTCGGATTGATAATCTTTCTTGTTGTAGGGTTTTTATATGCTTTATGGGTAAGCCGTGACCTTCCTACCCCTGGTAAATTGACGAATCCGGACCTAAAGGATTCTACAAGAATCCTCGACAAAGACGGAGAGCTTCTGTTCTCATTTTTTAAGGATATAAATAGGATATATGTTGACTTGGACAACATTCCAGTACATTTGCGTGAAGCGACAATCGCCGTCGAGGATAAAGATTTTTACACAAATAAAGGATTTTCTATAACAGGATATATCCGTGGTCTTGTGATAGATCCTATTTTTAGGGGGAGGATTGCTGGAGGATCCACCATTACCCAGCAGCTTGTCAAAAACGCGCTGCTCTCTCCTGAAAGGACAGTCACGAGAAAGCTAAAGGAGCTCATACTTGCGGTGCAGGTAGATAGTAGGTTTAGTAAAGACGAGATACTCGAGATGTATCTTAATAATATCCCTTATGGAGGAGCTGCTGTTGGAGTTGAGGCGGCAAGTAATCTTTATTTTGAGAAGAACGCAAAGGATCTAACCTTGTCAGAGTCTGCATTTCTAGCTGGACTTCCACAAGCACCCTCTCTCTACTCCCCTATGGTTAGCGGTGGAGATAGTTATATAGATAGAAGCAGCGTTGTCCTGCGTCGTATGCGTGAGGACGGATACATCAGTGAAGACGAGGAGAAGAAATCGCTTGAAGAAATAAAGAACTTCAAATTCGAACAAAAAACGGGAAGCATCAAGGCGCCGCATTTTGTGATGTATGTTAGACAACTATTGATAGATCAGCTCGGGGAAAATCTTGTCGAGAACGGAAATCTAGTCATAACAACCACTTTGGATCAGGATATTCAGGAGAAAGCTGAGGACGTCATCACAAAGGAATTCGAGAAATTTGAGGACTATGACGTAAATAATGCGTCAGCTGTTGTGTTGGATGTAGAGACAGGAGGAATACTTGCGATGGTCGGAAGTGTCGATTATTTCGATACAGAAAATGACGGAAATTTTAATGCTGCAACTGCCCTACGTCAGCCAGGATCGTCTCTAAAGCCTATTACCTATGCTGTGGCATTTGAAAAAGGCTATACTCCCGCGACGCTGGTGATGGATGTAAAGACAGGGTTTCAGACGGGTGTCCCTGGGGAGGCAGAATATGTTCCCGTAAATTATGACGGTGAATACAGAGGGCCGGTGCAGCTACGGTTCGCACTCGGTAACTCTTTGAACGTCCCAGCTGTAAAGATGCTTGCGCGGGTCGGGATAGAGCCTGTGATGCAGAAAGGTTATGATATGGGAATTACCAACTGGGAGCCAACGCGCGGGAATCTAGCGAATGTCGGTCTTTCTTTGGTGTTGGGAGGACGCGAAGCAACACTTCTTGATATATCGTCAGCATATTCGGTATTTGCCAGAAAAGGTGAACAGTTGGACCCTTTTGCTATCTTGGAAGTGAAAGACAGGAAAGGCAAGACGATTTACAAACATACCCCTCAAAGTCCCGAAAGGGTTCTATCGGAAGAAGTATCATTTCTGATATCGCACATATTGCTTGATAACAATGCGCGTGCTGATGCTTTTGGAACCAACTCGTATCTGAATGTTGCAGGAAGAACGGTTGCTGCAAAAACAGGTACAACTGATGAAAAAAAAGATAACTGGACAATCGGCTACACTCCCTCGTACACGGTAGGTGTATGGGTGGGAAACAATGACAGCACGCCGCTTGATCCACGTATCGCATCAGGTGTCACCGGTGCATCTCCTATTTGGGCAGGAATAATGAAAGCGGTGCTTTCCGGCACAGACAATGAAGATTTTGAGGTTCCATCAAATGTGGAGGCTATGCAGATCGATGCTTATTCGGGAGGATTGCCTGTAGGAGATCAGCCAACTCGGGTCGAATATTTTGTCAAAGGAACACAGCCCTCGGGAAAGTCTGCGATCTATAAGACGGTAAAGCTCTCAAAGCACGATGACGGAAAGCTCGCGTCGGACGAAGAAATAGAGCGCAATGATTATGATACGAAAGAATTCATAGTCTTTGACGAGGAGGATCCTGTCTCAACAGACGGAAGAAATAGATGGAAAGAAGCGATAGATGAATGGATCAAAGAGCACTATGCTGCTGATCGCCCTGAATACTACCCTCCTACAGAAAAGTCAGATTATAAATACGACTAACTGTGAAAGACAACTTCGTGAGATAGTAGTTTCCCTTCATCGTAGATGAATTTTGCGGAGAACAATTTTCTCTCAAATATCCACGGTAGAAATATGTAGTCTCCCTCCCAGAGATTTAGTTCGAGCAGTTTGTCTGTTTGGCACCATTTGAGCTTCCCCTCTGTTGACTCTTTGAGCCTACCTGTAAATTCGCTGCAAGTATACACGAATGTGTACCAGTTATTCTCGCGATCGACTTTCGGAAATGTCAGGATTCCTGCGAGTTTTAGTTTGGCGGGCTTTAGCCCTGATTCCTCTTTGACCTCACGTATCGCGCACTGTTCTGGGGTTTCTTCCGGGTCAAGTTTTCCACCCAGACCATTCCATTTCCCTTTATAGAGATCGTGTTTATGCGGGCCTGGAAGGATCATAAGCGTCTTATCGTCCTTCTGGACATAGACCAGGGTTGCAAGAATATTCATTTATCCTATCTTGGCTTTGAGCTTTGATCTGAGGTCTTCTATAAGTTTTTCTCTTATTGGTGTCACATCGACACTGGAAAGGCTTTTTCTTTCGTCCTGAAAGCTTATTCTGAATGTTTTTTTGTTCTCATACTCATCTATGAGTACTGCGTTATTTACGATTTCACTCGATCCGTAGATCGTGTCTATTATTTTCTGATACTCTATTTCGGGTTTTACCTCTATCCTAATATCCTCGATTATAGGAGGATATAGAGGGATTGGCTTGAATACCTTTTTATCAGTAGCCTTTTGGGAAAGTAGTTGAAAATTTATCTCAAAATTTACCAGATCCTGCTCCAAAAGTTCTATGTCACCAATTTTTACGGTGTCTACAAATACGTCAGCGCCTGCTCCACCCTCATCGCGTTTTTTAAAGTTATAATTTTTTATGCCTAGATCTTCGAAGATTCCAACCAGAATCCCCTTTGCTTCAAAGAATATATCTTCACTGCTTTTTTTTATCACCGCTGCAAGATGTGGTATCTCATCAGGAAGATTACCGCTCCTTTTTTTATAGACATTTGCTATCTCAAAGAGCCTTATCTCCTCAGTGTAGTTATTCTCAGTAACCTCAAGAAGACTTGGGACCAACGTCGCTCTCATGTAGGCATGATCCTCAGAAAGAGGGTTTGCGATTTTTAAAGCAGTAGTAAGTGGTCCTTCAAATAGGCTTTCTGCGACCATAGAATACGTATATACTTCGTTAAATCCCCAGTATTTCATCGCATCCTTTACGCGGTTTTCCCAGTAGAAAAAGCCACTCTTTATGTTATTTGGAGATTTATAATTTATAGGTGGAAGACTATTTGGTATTTTGTGATATCCGTAGATTCTGGCGATTTCCTCGATTACGTCCTCTTCGATATCGACGTCAGATGCCCTAAAGGAGGGGGGAATTACCGTAATCGTATCTTTCCCGTCAGCCACTTTAAATGAAAGCTTTTCAAGTATCTGAGTGATAGTTTTATCGTCTATGTCTACGCCTATTATCTGAGAGATTCTTGATTTTCTTACGTTTATTCTTTTTGCCTCGGGTTTTGACGGATAGATATCTATGATATTTCCGACCACTTTTCCTCCAGCATATTTTTCATAAAGCTCGATGCCGCGTTGCATGGTGGTTGTAATAAGCTCCGGATCTACATTCTTCTCGTTAAGAACCGCGGCTTCTGTGCGGATACCAAGACCCATTGAGGTCTTTCTGATTTTTTTAGGGTTATTATTATCAAAAAACAGTACGGCCCTAGTCGTATCGTCAGTGACGACGCTGTTTTCAAGCCCCATTATTCCCAAAAGGTCTATGATTCTGCCATTTTGGTCGGTTGCTATGATATCTCCTCCTTTTAGGATGTGGGTCTTGCCATCGAGGGTTGTTATCGTTTCTCCTTTTTCCGATTCACGGATAATTATTTTCTGCCCATTTAACCTGTCATAATCGAAGATGTGTGCAGGGTGGCCGACTTCACGCATGATAAAGTTTGTGATATCAATAAGATTTGAAAGAGGTCGGATCCCGCTTTTTTCCAGCATCTCTGTCATAAATGCTGGAGATTCTCCAGTTTTTACATCAATTATTGCAGCACTAACCCTATTTACTAGTCTTTTGTCTATCTGTATGTCCAGAAGGTCATTTTTCCCTGATTTGAGAGGAGGATATTTCTTTTCGATAAACTGTGACTTTATTCCGTTTTGAGAAAGGGCTGCGTCTAGCTCTCGGGCGATTCCTATGACAGACATGAGGTCAACTCTATTTGTAGTAACTTCGATGTCGTAGAGATAGTCGTTGGGAAGTTTTTCGAGCCTTTCGACAGATACACTGGTTAAGGACAAAATCTTTGATATCTCGGAAGGCTTTGCCTGAGTATTTATATGTTCACGTAAATTGCTATCCAGTATTTGTATATTCATGATTAAAATTGTTTGAGAAACTCTATCCGGTTTGAATAAATCAGCCTCAAGTCAGGTAGATTAAGGCCCTCTTTCATCATCAGAACCCTTTCGACTCCCCATCCGAATGCAAACCCGCTATATTTTTCAGGATCTATTCTGCCTGCTTTCAGGACATTTGGATGCACCATGCCAGCTCCTCCTATCTCAAGCCACCCTTCTTTGCACAATTTACACCCTTTGCCGTTGCAGATTCCGCAGCTTATATCTATCTCAAATGACGGCTCAGTGAACTGGAATTGGTAGGGTCTGATCCTTGAAGTTCGGTTTTCTCCAAAGTAAGATTTGACGAAATACTCAAGTACTCCCTTGAGGTGTCCGATATTTATATTCTCGTCTACTACAAGCCCTTCGAATTGGTGGAACATCTCGGTGTGTGAGACGTCAGATTGACGCCTATAACATTTGGCGAGATTCAACATCCTTATTGAAGTACCCTGCCCCTTCGCCTTCTCGAGCATTTCTCTTACCTGACCAGATGAAGTGTGTGGAGTGAGAATCATAGGGCCCATTTTAGGATCCGGTTTTTCGTCTATAAAAAACGTTTCCCAGTCGTCTCTTGCAGGATGATCCTCGGGAAAATTTAACGCCTCGAACGCATACCAGTCCCACTCGACTTCGGGATGACGCACACGCTCGAATCCGATACTTTCAAACACTTGGGAGATCTCCTTTATGGCTTGGGTCACAAGATGCAGCGATCCTAGCTCCGGAAGCAATGCGGGCCTGGTGATGTCAAGCTTTTGCGTCCGTTGCTCATGCTTTCCTTCTTTAAGAGATTTTTTCTTATCGGAAATCAGTATTTCAATGGTATTTTTTATTTCGTTCGCAAGCATGCCCACTTCAGGACGTTTTTCGATAGGTACTTTTTTGAGATTTTTAAGCTCATTCGTGAGCTTTCCATTTCGTCCCAGAAAGGCAATATAAATTTGATTCACTTCCGAAAGACTCTGCGCGTCCATAATGAGCGCTCCTGCATCGTTTTTGATATTTAATAATTCCTCTTCCACGTATATGTATTATACACGCCTGAGGGAGAAAAAAAAGAGAAGCTGATTATTTTCCGAAGACTTTATCGACTATCTGTCCAAAGGTTTTTGGATCGTCAGAAATGATTTTCGCCATTATTTTTCTGTCTATTTCTATCTTGCTTACTTTGAGAGCATTTATGAACTTACTGTATGAATGTCCTTTTTCCTCTAGTGCGCCGCTTATTCTGGTGATCCAGAGACGTCTTATGTCGCGCTTCTTTCTCTTTCTTCCATGGAAAGCATATGCGTCAGCATGCAAAACCGCCTCCTGTGCCGTCTTTATGAGTTTGCTTCGTGTTCCTCTATAGCCCTTTGCAAGACCCAGTACTTTTTTGTGTTTTTGTCGGGACACTGTCCCTCTTTTTACTCTTGCCATATTATATTATGCTGCTGTCAGCATCTGTTTTACTTTCTTAGCGAATTTTCCTTCTAGCTGCTTTGGTTCAGTCATCCGTCTCAATTTCCTTTTTGAATTTTTTGAGCGCAAATGCGAAAGCCCTTTGCTTCCACGCATTACCTTACCCTTTTTAGTTACCCTAAAACGGTTACTTACTGACTTTTTAACTTTTATCTTATTTTTTGCCATATTTATTTTTTTGTTAATATTACGACTAGTTGTCGTCCTTCCATCCTCATCTCTTTTTCAGCCTTTGCCACATCGTCAAGGCTTTGTAAGACCTTATTTAGCACCTGCTCTCCTAATTCCTTCTTCGTTATTTGGCGGCCTGCAAATTTTACCGCAAATTTTACTTTATCGCCATCATCCAAAAATCCACGTGCCTTTTTTAGTTTTATGTCCAGATCGTGTTCCCCGATAAATGGTCCGAACCTTATCTGCTTTGTCTGTGACGTCTTAGTGTTTTTCTTTTCTTCTTTTTTCTTCTTGTTCAGATAGTATATAAATTTAGAGAAATCTATGATTTTTACTACCGGCGGCTTTGCCGATGGTGCGATTTCTACCAAATCCAATTCTTTTTCCTGAGCAAGCTTAAAAGCATCGCTAAGACTCATTATCCCTATTTGCTTATCTTCATTATCGATAAGTCTTACCTCCTGTGCCCTAATCTGATTATTCTTCCTATAGAAGGGCAGCTTGTTCTGTGTGTTAGTTCTTTTTCTCAATGTCTTTTTTAACTTTCTCGATAAGAGATTTCAGGGATACACTTTTCTCTTGCTGTCCGTCTCTGTGTCTTGCCGTTACTATCAAATCGTTGCTTTCGTTTGCCTCTTTTTCTTCCTGACCGCCTATTATACAGATTAAGGGTACTTTTTGTAAAGTAGCCTCTCGTATTTTCCCTTGCATTGTATCATTTCGGGCATCTAATTTCACTCTGATACCTGCTTTTTTGAGTTCATCCTCGATCTTTTTGGCATATTCATTCTGTTTTTCGGAAATGGGAACTATTACGGCTTGAATAGGTGATAAAAAGACAGGGAACGCTCCTTGGAAGTGTTCGGTCATGATCCCTATGAATCTTTCGAATGATCCGGTGATGGCTCGATGAATCATGACAGGACGCTTTTCAGCGCCGTCGTTATCGATATATTTCAGATCAAATGCTTCTGGCTGATGGAAGTCTAGCTGTACTGTTGCAAGCTGCCATTCGCGTCCCAGAGAATCTTTTATGTGGACGTCAATTTTGGGCCCATAGAAAGCCCCATCCTGATCCTTGATGCTATATTTGAGATTGTTTTTCTTCAATGCTTCCTCCAGATCTTTTTCAGCCCTACTCCAATTTTCTGTAGTTCCGGCATACATCTCAGGACGTGTTGCCAGCCGAAAGTCATACTCGAACCCCAATTTATCATAAAACTCCATCATCATCTTTAAAATGTTGTCGATTTCGTCAAATATCTGTTCTTCAGCAGCAAATATATGTGCATCATCCATAGTAATCTGTCTTACTCGAAGCAGCCCATTCACTTCTCCGGATTTTTCGCGTCTGTGAAGTCTTCCTATCTCAGACAGGCGAAGTGGAAGTTCTCTGTAGCTTCGTGGCCTAAAGCGATACAGGACTGTCGATTCAGGACAGTTCATGGGTTTTAGGGTGAAGCTTTGCGGGTGAGAATCTGCTTCGTCATCTTTCAGTTCAAGGTTATACATATTGTTCTCGCCGAATTTGTCCCAATGACCAGACTGTTTGAATAGATCTGTCTTCACCATGATAGGAGTTGAGGTTTCAAGATATCCATTTTCGGTAGTTATCTCACGGATATATTTCTCAAGCTCTTTAAAGATTATCATGCCATTTGGAAGCCAGAATGGAGCTCCAGGTGCTATTTCATTCGTAAAAAATAATTCCTGTTCCTGTCCTATTTGTTTGTGGTCTTTTAGATTTGAATCCATTTGAGGTTAGTATTGTATCACAATCTGGGGCTAGCGTCTTGGACATATTCGGCAATCTCCTTCACATACTCACCGATGAATGGAATCAGATTGATTTTTGAGAGAATAAAACCTCCAAATGCTAGAACGATAGCCGCTCCTATCGTGACTCCAAGACCCCACATGATTCCAGCAAAAAAATTATGGATAAGTATTTCTGATAGTTTTTTATGGTATATCTCTGTCGATTTATCTTTCGGCTGTGTCATAGATTCATTTTACCTAAAGTCCAAGCGTAGTATCAATAGCCTGCATTGAGCTAAGGACTATCATAATGAACTCGGAAAGAGGAATTCCCAGACTTTTCTCGCAAAGTTTTATCTGTTCACGGTTCACGCTTTTTGCGAATGCATTATCATTCATCTTATTTAGTACGAAATCGGTAGATAGACTCTTGATTTTTTTATCCGTGAGGACGAGTGTGCAAGCAACTATAAATCCTGTCAGCTCATCACATGTATAAAGCGCCCAATCCATGAGACTCGTTGGTTCGATTTTAGTGTAAGCATAGTTATGCGCCTTTATAGCATACATTATGTCTTTCGGGATTTGCTCTCCGAGCTTTTCCTCAAGATACAAGGTGTGCTTTTCTGGAGTCTTTCTTGTCAGTTCATAGTCAGCATCATGTAATAGGCCTGTTATTCCCCACTTCTCTATGTCCAGTAGTTGATTCTTTGATTTTGATAAGTGCTGCGCAAGTGAGCGCATTGCAACCTCTGTAGCTAGGTGATGCCTTATGAGGTTTTGGGACTGTACGTATACGGTGAGTGTTTGATATGCGCCATCTCGGGTCATGATTCTAGTATATCAAACACTTGTGGACGATACTGGATCGATGCCTATGGCCTCCGCAATGTGTATGCGCCACCGAGTGTCGGCAAGTGCCCTTGGGGCACGACGCTCAGACTGCTTTAGTGGACGATACTGGATTCGAACCAGTGGCCTCCGCAATGTCAATGCGACGCTCTAACCAACTGAGCTAACCGTCCTTGCGTCGGATGCAGGATATCGTTTTCGAATTTACCAGAGATAAATTCTTCAACATTTATCCTCATCCTCCTTGCTTCAAAAAGCTGATGCTTTTTGACTTTTAAAGCATTCGTATTTTACCAGAATAAAATAACCTAGACAATGAAGCTAAGCAGTATCTTGGGTTGGGGCTTCGTTAGAGCCAAAACTATTTCTAAGAGTAATTTGTTTTTGTTCTTGAAGCGGACAATACGCTATTCCTTCTTTCATAACTACGCCCAGAGCGCATTCCTCGCCAGTCCAGTTCTCACACTTCTCTCTGACAAGTTCCATATTTATCTCGCAAGGGTCTATCAGGTAGTTCGAACCTCCAGGGATAGAATCATATACTTCCTTCGTTTTCGTTATCCAAGCTAGCCCGGTTAATCTTTGTTCCATAAATTATCACCTCCTCTCAAATAAAAAAACCTCCGCCCCGACTCTTTTGAGTCTGCGAAGGTAATTTAAAACAGGTTAATACCTCCGCGTTAGCGGAAGCTAAACCAATAACTATTTACTATCAAGCCTGTTTTCATTAATGACTAATTTAACACTGCCGGCAGTGTCTGTCAATATTATATATTCTGGGCGCTCTCTCCAACTGGATATTCTGCGCTTTGTTGCATCTCAAACCCTCTATATTCCATTTCTGCACGTGTAGCCAAGATCCTGGGATCATAACCCGCTTCTTCCATCCTCTGTTCCCGTTCTTTTTCTAAGTTATATCTTGAGACGCTATTTTCTATCGCCTCCACTTCCAAGGCCTTATATCCACCCCCTCTTGTTTCACTGGCTTGTAGATTAAAAATTGGACCCGTTTCTCTACTTTCCATAAATTATCACCTCCTTCTAAAAATCTGCTTCTTTCATAATCTCTTCTATCTGAGTGTCTACTGTAGGATTAATTATGAATTCGCCCTCCAATATTTCGCTGATTTGCCTGTCTACGATTTCGTTTACGACAAATGTTTCTGCTGATTTTCTGTATTGCGCTCTCCACTCAGGCTTTGCTACAGGATTACCCATCGCATCGTAATGCGAGATTTGGTCTTCAGGTATATAATTATTTCTTTCCATAACCACAAAAAAAACCTCCCCTAGTGGGAGGTTTATAAGAAAATCAGTACTTTCCTCCCAAGCGGTTACTCAAGCTCCAGAAGAGCGCTAAGTGACAGCTTGTGAGAAAGTATCGTGTTCATTAAATGTAGAATAACACTCATTAAAATGTATGTCAATATCCAGCATAAAGGTCTTGACGGCGGTCATTTCGTTTGCTAACATTGCGTTATGGTTTGCAATTATTCGATTAAAAATACTTTCCGTTTCGTCCTTGGGGCGTAGGGGGAGTTATTTGTCGAATAATTAAAAGACCAATCGAACAACTCCCCAAAATGCACGGGGAGTTTTTTTATTGTCTTTTTGCACATTAAAATCTTTGCGAAATTATTATTTGGTTCTCCTACTCTGGGTATAGACTATATACTCAGAATTGGGGAACCAAACAAATCCAGCCCCAAAAGAAAGAGGTGTTATTGGGATATTGGTTTTCCCGGCAAAAAACTCTCCGGGAATAAAAGACATCAATCATCAACTTTCCGGTCAGAAAGACCCTGCGCCGCATGGCGCACCATCCTATCGTCAACGCCAGAGTTCAGTACACCTGGAGGTGTAGAAAATGGCAAAGAGGCCATTTACGGATCTTCCCGTTGCCATCAACAACCTTTCGGCGGTCGTCGAAGGGGGCATCCTGCCGAAGATATTCGGGGACGGCATCACCTATGAGGTGGTACCCGCTCAGGAGGGCAACTGGGAAGTCCATCGTGTCCGTGTGGACCTGACGGTATGGGAGCGCCCAGTCAACGACCAGATGGTCGCACTGTCGCTCTTCCCTCTCGAGGGAAACGAACCGCTCGTGGCGTACAAGATCGTCAGGTTGCGCAAGCCGCAGTCCCGTTCAGGTGCATTCGTGCACGAACCCGGCATTCTCGTCATCGAGACACGCACCACGCTTGGCAGCAAGGCTGTGAGGGTTACCGCCCTCAATCATCTGGTCCACAACAGGACTGAGAACTCGCGCAACAAGCGCAGGAAGGCCCGTCTGGACCGCAGGGAACGCTCGTACCGACGCGGGCATGGTTACGCACTCGCCTAAGGGCGACTGATTTCGCAAAGATGCGGAGACGGATTTTGATAAAAGGGTCGTGCACATCACGAAACGCTCGCGAATTTTCGCGGCCCCAATACATCAAATCCGTCTCCTCTACCTATTTTTCCCACGAAAAAAAAACTAATAAAGGAGAATTGAGAATGAAAAATTTATCAGCCTGACTGTCGTGCTATCGCGCGCTCATTATTTAGTGAGAAGCTCGTTCCGTGCTTCTTGCTCATCGCAAGATACTGTTTTTCTTTCTTCCTATTGCTTACCATTGATCCCAGTGTATTTACTTCTTCCATCCTTTGTCTTGCATTCTGGATAGTCAGAAATACCCACTCATAAAAATTGAGGTGATATTTGCCAGGTTTTTCAGGAGTCTGCTGGGTAGAGACCTCTTTAAAGACTATCTCCATCTCTGCTGATGCATCCTTTAACTTTTTTATTTCGATTCGTATTTCCTCAATCTGTACCTTTAGCTGAGCCCGGTCTTCGTGTTCCGCTCTTGTCGGGGTAGAAATGATTTCTCTAAAGTATGATTGGTGCTCAGCGCTGATAGGTTTTTTTGTTTCTGCCTCACTTCCCGATAGATCCATCTCATCTCCTTCTTTTAGGTCTTTTTCAAGTCCAAATACCTGGGATTGAGCATCTTTTCGTGCTTCGCTCAGCTGTCCGGTAGCTGTTTTGTGAGTTTGTTCAAATAGACTCTTAAGGCCTTGTGATAGACCTTCTCCTGCCTCTGTAAGGCTTGAGCCTATTATGTTGGCGTTGGATTTCATGCCCTAGATTATAACATATTGAGGCTAATTCCTCAAATTTGAGTCAAGAAATCAATAGTTTTTTGTTGTCTTATGATACTTGCCACAAGGTATGGATTTTTCTTGATTTCTTCCTGTTGATCCTTGTCCTCAATTTTTGCGATAGCAGCAGTAATATCGTCTGCTGTGACCGTTATCTTTTCTTCATCAGCGACTTTTCTCAAGAAGAATTCAAGTTTTATGTCTCTTTCCGCCCTATTCTTGTACTCTTCTCTCAGCTGTTCTACAGAGATCTTTTTTGAATCAAGATAGTTTTCCAGAGTCATGCCTAGCTGTTTTACTTCATCAATTACTTGGGATAATAGTCTGCTGACCTCGCGTTCGATGATTACGTTGGGGATTTTGACGGTTACCTGAGACATTCCGGCGGCAATCACAGCATCGATTGACGGTTTCTGCGGCTCTTTGCCTTTCTCTGTGACGATCTTTCCTTTTGCGCTGACATCTTTTATGGCTTTTTTGTAATCACCTAATTCAACCTTGGGTTCTTCGGCAATTTCTGCAGTAAACTGCAAATCCTGACCATTCTCGAATGCCTCGATATGTATCTGTGGATTTATAACAGGTTGAAGTTTGTGCTTTTCAACTGCTTTTCTATATTCATTTGTAATTACTTCACGAAGCAGCTCTTCGCGGATTTTTTCCTCAGAGATTTTTTTTAACGCTAGATCTCTTGGTGCCATTCCCTTTCTAAAACCAGGAAGCTCTATGCCTTTGACTAGTGCGTCTTCGATCTTGCCTCTTTCCTTTTGGACTGTTGCAGCAGGAACCGTAATATTTAATTCGATAGTGCCGTCATCGCGGCGCACGAGTTCTTTTTTCTGCTCTTGTTTTGCAGCAGGGCTTTTTTGTTTGGTTGTTTTCGTGTCTTTTGCCATTTGGATATTATAGTGTTTGAGGTTAGGTTTGTAAAGTTAGACTTTTTCCTAAGAGCTCTAATGTTATATTTTTCTGTCAAAAAGCATCAGCTTTTTGAAGTAAGGAGGATGAGGATTAAGGCTGAAAATCCGATTTATCGGATTGAAAGCGCTATCCTGCATTCCGACGTAGTGCCCGGGAAAGGACTTGAACCTTCACACCTTTCGGTACTGGTTCCTAAAACCAGCGCGTCTACCATTTCACCACCCGGGCGTAAGGTGAATTATACTATGAAAACGCTCAGTTTTTCCAATCAACAAATTAGATAGTCATCACTACTTCATTGCGAAGCAGATCGACGTATTCTTTCTCGATTTTCTCCATAAAAGAGTTTACGCGTACAGCCCATGTTGGAGACTCAGCATATATAGGACCGATCGTCCACACTGTATCCGCCCCACGTGCATAGTAGCGTGTCTTAAGAGACTTTGTGATAGTGTCAATTCCATCCGACCATGAGTCAAAGTAAATGTGTCCTCCACCCCACCCATACGCGTTATATGAATTAGGCATCAGGCGCTTACCAAAAGATGACTCAAGCCCTGCGATAGACGGAAGTAACTTCCAGTCAACGCCGTTCTTATCGGCAAGTTCAACATACGATTTACCCTCTCCTGCAAGTGGTGAATTGTATTTTGCAAAGATGTTCTCTAAAGCCTGCACACGTATATCGTCAGACTTTTCGTTTTCAATAGTTATAGCAAGCCTCGCAGAAGCTGTTTGTTGCTTCTCAAAAGCCATTGCATTTTGTGGCAATACTAGGGCCGTAATAATAATTATCACGACTGTTATAAGTATTCTTTTCATAGTTTTTGTAACTTTCAATCCGTCAAAAGGCAGATTGATGATTACTAAAACTTTGGGGAAAATATAGAAGAGGCTTATCTATAGAATTACTATAGTCAAACCATAAAAAAATCCTAAAGTAGTTTTGGGCTACCTTAGGACCTAATGCGTATTATAGCAGTAACTATGGGTTTGTCAAGGGGTAAAACTACAGGCTGTTGGGCCAGTTTTGAGGCTAATTATAGACGTGTGGATATCTTTTCCATCACAAAAGTGACAGTTTCGGCCCACGAACCAGTACTTACTGGATTATACTTAGTCATAATTTCATATGGATCGACGAGTCCGATCCCGATATATCTTTCTCCCAGACCTTTGGAGACCGTACGGATTCCCTCTTCGTAGTTATCAAAGTAAGTTACTTTGTCTCCATATATCCCGTATCCCCAGCAGTTGTGTGTATTTTTGATTATCTTATGACAAAGCGTGCTCTCCTTCATTGCGATAGCTGGAACCAGTCTATAGTCCATGCCATACTTATCAGCTTCATCGACAATTAGCTGAGCATGTGGTTCAAGTGGCGACTCGTAACCAGCAAAAAATCTTTCAAGTGCTCCTACCCTGCCATCTTCTGTCGTAGCAGTTGTAGTAACTTCTTTGACCTTTTCGGGTAATGCCTGATATTTGGGTTTTTGAACATCACTATCGTAGATTAGTGTCTTGTGTAGCTCATTTGAGCTAAAAAGCGTCGAAAGCAGCGCTGCTGTGAGTATTAGAAGTAGTACTAGTGAGCTAAAGAAATAAGCACCGGTTAAAATGATTTTCCTACCCATATCCTACATCCTGCCATTTTCACGTTTTGGTGTCAAGGTATTTAAGGTAATCAAACTATAAATTAGTAATACAGATATTTGGTTTATTCTAAAGTCAAAATGAGGTAAAATTAAAAAAGTTAACTGATTTTTATGCCCGGGTGGCGAAATGGTAGACGCGCAGTGTTCAGAACGCTGTATCCCATGGATGTGGAGGTTCAAATCCTCTCCCGGGCACAACGATTTTCGACAGAAAGTTTGTATATTTTGGCAATTTTTACTATTATTTAGTTATGGCAACTAATTTGGGCCATTCTATAAGAACTGCATACTTTTATGTCTTTTCAGCCATAGGGATAATTCTTCTCATAATAGGCGTATTCAAATTGTCTGACTACGGAGTCAGAAAGGTGTTTCTGGATAACTACTATTTGCCTTATGAAGCAGGACGCTGCAGCTACCCTCAGCCTCAAGATAAATGTCTAGAAGAGCTTTCGCGTGAAAGAAAGGTTAAAGAAGTTACTGATATATCAAGCTCAATTACATTCCTCGTGGTAGGATCTGCGCTTTTTGCCTTCCATTATAGAAGAGCTAGAAAACTTTCTTAATATTGAGTTTTGCCTGAAAATTCACTATACTACATACGAATCAGTCAAAGCCTTGACGTTCCAATCCGACTAGATCGGATTTTCGCTTTCTGGCTTGCTGCTTCGCAACTTAATTTCGCTGAAACGGAATTACTTTTTTAGAGAAAAATTGCTTTGCAATTTAACAAGTTAATTGTCAAAATACTAAGTATTTTGAAGTAAGGAGGATGAGGATGAATGTTGAAGAATTTAGTTTTAGCTAAATTCGAAAACGCTATCCTGCATTCCGACGAGCCGAGATTGCCAAGTTGGTCAAGGCGCGTGTCTGAAGAACACGTTATCCGGGTTCGATTCCTGGTCTCGGCACAGCGAAAAAGTCACGACATTCACATTTCGTCAGGTGGAACACCTGACTTCATTCATCATGTCGGCTTTTTCGCAACTTAATCTCGCTTTGCGAGATTACTGCCGATTACGTATAGCGGAGTCTAAATAAGGAAGATAAAAGGTCTTTTAAAAATTAAAATACATAAATTGCGCAGCAATTTGTCAAAACTCTTTAGAGTTTTGAAATAAGGAGGAAGAGAATGAAAGCTGAAGATCTGATTTTAAACAGATCGAAAGCATCATTCTGCGTTCCGACGCTGCGGGAGTAGCTCAGTGGTAGAGCGCCTCGTTGCCAACGAGGAGGTCGCGGGTTCAAATCCCGTCTCCCGCTCAGTTTAAATCTAGAGGGAGGTGATATTATATGGCCACTAAAGAAAAAAAGGTCAACAAACCGCTGGTTGCGATTTCCATTCTTGCTGTTCTTCTGTTCGGGATGGTTGCTGATCCATATCTGTTGCCTACTGAGCCGATCGGTTCATTCGGTGAATTCATAGCAGTCTATGCTATCGCACTTATT
The DNA here is from genome assembly GCA_964450885.1 of uncultured Gammaproteobacteria bacterium. Classification (GTDB taxonomy): domain Bacteria; phylum Patescibacteriota; class Microgenomatia; order Levybacterales; family GWA1-39-11; genus JBCLLY01. The sequence goes on along the minus strand of CAYVFE010000002.1, from coordinate 46,164 downwards.
CTTATTCCCGTCTTAAATTTCTGGTTCAAGGCTTTGTGGAATAATATAGTACCACTCGTATTTGGCTTTAGGGAGATCAACTATTGGGAATCATTAGGACTTATTGCGCTAATATCATTGATGATAGCGTAGGTTTGTTAGTCAAATTTGAGAATTTAAAAAAAGAAAACAATCCGCATCAGCGGAATTGTTTTCTTGGGTTCAAATCGCTTTTATACCCAAAGCACAAGAACTGCTCCCATAGCAAGAATCCCAACGAGCTGATAACCAGCATTTATAAAATAATAACGCCAGGATTTCATCTCGTAAGTTACGCTATTTAACATTATAGTTGCTACAAATCCCAGCCAAAGCCAAAAAGCTCCTGTTAGACCCGCAGAAAGCGTATTTGCCTCAAATACAGAAAAGACTACGGAGAGAACATATGCCATGATTATAGATCCTACTGCCATGAATACGAACATCCGACCCATATTCTTTGATCCCTCTGTGATTTTGTCTTTTGTCATGCCTGATTCGGCTCTCCACATTTTTCCAAAAAGAGAGTCAGAGTACCAGAAGAATCCTATGGCATTGTAGACAATAGCAGCGATAATAATTGCGATCCAATTTACGTCCATCATGTTTTATTCACCTCCTTCCGTAAATTACAGATACTTAGAATATTATTTCACTGTGCGATTTTTATTGCAAGAAGAACTATTGCGTGCCTTCGTTCCATGAGGAGAGGTAGGTCGATTGCTCTTTCGTCAACGTGTCTATGGATATTCCCATGGCTTTTAACTTGATACTGGCGACTTTTTTGTCGAGTTCTTTTGGTAACACATATACTTTGTTCTCAAGCTTTCCTTTATTCTTGATAAAGTATTCTGCGGCAAATGCCTGATTCGCGAACGACATATCCATAACCTCTGCAGGATGACCCTCAGCTGCTGCGAGATTGACCAGTCTACCCTCACCCAGGATATAAAGTTTTTTACCGTTTTTGAGGACATATTCGTCCAGTGAATTTCGGATCCTTCTTTTGCTCTTTTTCTCCTTTTCTATCCCTGCCATATCTATCTCGACATCAAAATGACCGGAATTTGCGATGATCGCACCATCCCTCATGTTATTTACATGGTCTACGGTTATCACGTGCTTGTCGCCCGTTGCGCTTACGAAGATATCTCCATTTTTGACAGCTTCTTTGATCCTCATGACCATAAATCCATCCATAGCAGCTTCCAGCGCGCGGACCGGATCGACCTCCGTCACTATGACGTGAGCGCCCATTCCTTTTGCACGCATAGCAATTCCCCTACTGCACCAGCCATATCCACAGACGACAAAGGTTTTACCGGCGAGAAGGATATTTGTAGCTCTTATTATGCCATCTATGGTCGACTGGCCAGTTCCATAACGGTTGTCAAAAAGATGCTTCGTGTCCGAATCATTTACCGCGATGACAGGGAGCTTTAGTGCTCCATCTTTTTCCATAGCCTTGAGTCTGATAACTCCTGTCGTTGTTTCCTCTGAGGATCCTAAGATCCCGTTGAGCTGATCCTGTCTTTTTGTATGTAGGAGATGGACTAGATCTGCTCCATCATCCATAGTGATTTGTGGTCTGCTATCTAACGCTGAGTTCAAATGTGAATAATAAGACTTACTATTTTCTCCTTTTATCGCATAGGTTGATATTCCATAGTGCTTCACGAGTGCTGCTGCTACATTGTCTTGGGTAGAAAGTGGGTTTGAGGCAGTGGCGACAACCTTTGCGCCACCTTTTTTAAGTGTTATAAGCAGGTTTGCTGTTTCTGAGGTTATGTGGAGACAAGCTGCGATGGTAAGTCCTTTTAGAGGTTTTTCTTTCGCGTATCTTTCGGATATCGATCGCAGGACCGGCATCTGTTGTTCTGACCATTCTATTTTTAATTTTCCACTCTCAGCAAGCTTTAGATCCTTTACATCGTAGTCTTTTCCCGTCGCCATAAGTCAAAAGTTTAACACTTCATTATAGTTTTTTCTATACCGTTTTTTGAATTCTGCTATAGAATATCTATGTTCTTGTGTTCCATAGTGCTCTACCGCAAAAGATGCTGCAACTGCTCCCATCCTGCCTGCAGTTCTGAGGTCTAAATTCATGTGTAACCCTGCCAGAAACCCCGATCTCCACGCGTCACCCGCTCCGGTGGGGTCTACTGCCCTTTTTGCTTTTGAGGGTTCTATTTTTATCGTTTTACCATCCTCTTCTATCTCTGCGCCGTCTTTTCCAAGAGTCTTTATCACAGTCTTTTTTCTCTTTATCTTTTCCCAGCCTTTGACTCTATTTGAAATAAGCTCAATTTCATAATCATTACCTATCACATAGGTAGAGTTTTTGACAGCTTTTGTAAGATCGTAAGCACTAACCTCGGTCAAGATGAATCCAGGGTCCAGCATATAGGGGATCTTATACTTTATGCATTCATTTACAGTAGCCATAGATCCTCTTGCACCACTGGGACCTACCAGCACGAGGTCTTTTTCCGGGTCTGCAAAGCTCAGGTTTGTCTTCGAGGAATTAATTGCTGCCCCATAAAAATACCCCCATATCTGGTTATCCGATTTGTCAGTCATAGCAAAACCTGTCGCCGTATAGTTTTTCTTGTCGATGTTGATTTTCGAGATATCGATTTTTAATTTTTTGAAGGTTTTTGCGTAGTCATCAAAGTCTTTGCCGGCAAATGAGACTAATTTATGCGGGATCTTAAGTAAACCTAGTGAATATGACGCATTCCCTGCGGTTCCTCCACGTCTTTTTTCGAATCTATCTACTATAAATGAAAGGTTTATCTTATGAAGGCTGTCTGGAAGAATATGATCCGAAAAACTCTCAGGAAAGTCCATGATGTAGTCATATGCAACTGTTCCTGTAACTATAAGCATCCAGTGGACGATGAGGGATTTGAACCCCCGACACCCTCGGTGTAAACGAGGTGCTCTAGCCAGCTGAGCTAATCGTCCAAGCGTCGGATGCAGGATATCGTTTTCGATCCGATAGATCGGATCTTCAACATTTATCCTCATCCTCCTTATTTCGTAAATTCTATCGAATTTACGACAGTCAAAATGCTTTAGCATTTTGAAAAAGTAAATGCAGGCTGTCAAATTGAGGCCTGATGTTTCATCTGGCCGAAATGCTAAGCCTAAGCTTTTACTAGGTGCCGAGGACAGGACTTGAACCTGCACACCTTGCGGCACAGCCACCTCAAGGCTGCGTGTATACCAATTTCACCACCTCGGCAAAATCGCACCTTCATATTTTAGCAGATATTGATCAGTTTACAATCTATCCTATAAGACTTGACAAATAGTCAAATATGCTTACAATGTAGTCTTCGGCCCTATTTTTGAAAGGTCGTAAATAGTGTTTACCCTACTTAACATATTTATAGGTCGGGTACCACTCATCTAAGCTGAATATGCAACAAGCAAATTTGCATATTACAGCAAGAAGAGTCTATAAATAAATTATGAGAATAACAAGTCCAGCATTTTCAAATAATGAGATGATTCCTGCGGAATATACTTGTGATGGTGAGGATATAAATCCTACCCTCAATTTCGAGGATGTTCCTGAGGATATAAAGTCCCTCGCTTTGATAGTTGATGATCCTGACGCTACAGGAAAGACATGGACTCATTGGGTGGTGCTAAATATCCCGGCTGATACTGAAAGCATACACGAAGATAGCGTGCCTGAGGGAAGTATTCTTGCAATGAATGATTTTGGGCATACACAATGGGGAGGACCTTGTCCGCCGAGAGGAACTCACAGATATAGATTCAAGCTTTATGCGTTGGACGGAGAGCCTGAGCTTGAGGAAGATATGACATCGGAGGAAATCGAAGAAGCCATCAAGCCCCATATCTTTGATGAAGCTACGCTTATCGGCCTATATAGCAGAGAGTAATATTTTATCGCGATCTTATTTATCCTATGAATCCACGTATTGAGCGTACAATAATTATACTTTTTTTGCTGATTTTTTTCGGTTTGACCGTGTATTTTTTAATTTCTAAGCAAAGTAATGATTTGAAATCACCGGTAGGCGTTATAAAGGAAAAGATAGCGGAGACTGCAGCAAAGCTTTCTCCTACCCCGACTATTGCTGTCCCCGAAAGCTACACGATTACTCAGAGACACCATGTCTTTCAATCTTTCAATAATTGTGGGCCTGCAACTCTTTCCATGGCACTTTCCTATTGGGGTATGAATATTTCCCAACAGGAACTTGGAGATATTCTGAGGCCTTATCAGGTCGTAGGAGGAGACAATGACGATAAATCTGTAACTCTTCAAGAAGTTGCAGACCAAGCGCAAGAGTATGGTTTGTATTCTTATTTGAGACCAAATGGTACGCCTCAAATGCTTGAAAAGTTCATATCTAGCGGCATACCGATCGTTGCCAGAACATGGCTTAAGGCAGATGAAGACATAGGTCATTATAGGGTTATAAGAGGATATGACAGATCAACTCAGACATTGATCCAGGACGATTCCCTTCAGGGTAAGAACTTGACCTACACATACAGCGATTTCGACGATATCTGGAGACCCTTTAACTATGAATATCTAGTCATAGTGGATGAGGAAAAGAAGGAACTTGTGGAGCAGATCTTGGGTGAGGAGCTGAATGAAAAAACCGCGTGGCAGAATGCGCTGACCAGAATCGAAGATGAAATTTTGCAGGATCCAGACAACTGGCATCTGACATTCGCAAAATCACGAATCTACTATTACCTAGATGAATATGAGAAATCTATAGATGAATTTGAAAAAGTTGAAAATAGGCTCTCTTTCCGTACTCTGTGGTATCAAATAGAACCGATTCGAAGTTATTACGAAGCAGGAAATTACGATCGTGTATTCAACTTGACCACAAACATACTCAACAATCAAAACCGCGCGTTTTCCGAGCTTTATCATCTCAGAGGCTTGATATATCAGAAACAGGGCAATTTAGATTTGGCAAGACAAGAATTTGAGACTGCTCTGCTCTACAAGCATAATTACAAGCCCTCGGTTGAGGCACTGGAGAGTTTATAACCTAAAATTCACTTTCGATTTCTTCCTTGGAGATATGAAACCAGAAAAATCTGTGACCTGTCATGGTGAATACGTTTTTATCATCTGTAATTTTCGGGAATTGTACTTCTCCATTTAGTTCGAATAGATAAAGTCCTTTATATCTGGATAAATCAAGTTCACAATACTGGGGACGTCTCGAGAGGTTATAGATACAAAGGACTGTATCATCTTTGTACTCTCTTATGAATGCAAAGATCTTCTTATTCTCAGGTTCGAGGATCTCGAAAGTTCCCCGCCCAAAGGCTTTTGTCTTGCGTCTGACAGAAAGTCTGGCTTTTACCCAGTTCAGGAATGAATAAGGCATCTTTTCCTCCGTCCTGATATTTAAGGTTTCATAATGATAAGCAGGGTTAGTGATAGGCGGCAGGTAACAGTGCTCGGGATCAGCAATCGAAAATCCTGCATTTAGGTCACTGCTCCATTGCATAGGGGTTCTTACGCCATTTCTATCTCCCAGAAAGAGGTTGTCTCCCATTCCGAGTTCGTCACCATAATATATGACGGGGCTGCCCGGAAAAGTAAGAAGCATAGCCGTAAGCATCTCCATGGTGAGCCTGTCGTTGTCGACAAGCGGTGCCAGTCTACGGCGTATCCCCAGATTTATCCTCATCTTGGGATGTTTTGCGTATTCCAGATACATCAGATCCCGCTCTTCGTCAGTCACCATCTCAAGTGTTAATTCATCATGGTTACGCAAAAATGTTGCCCACTGAGCTTTTTTGGGAATATTTTTAGTCTGTTCCAGTATGTCGACTATAGCGCTTCTGTCTTTTCTTGCAAGAGCTATAAAAATGCGCGGCATCAGTGGAAAGTTAAACGCCATGTGGAATTCGTTCTCTTCATTTGTGCCAAAGTAGGGAATGGTTTCGTCAGGGAGCTGGTTCGCTTCTGCAAGAAGTATCTTGCCAGGATATTTTTCATCCATCATCCGCCTTACGTCTTTAAAAAATTCATGAGTTTCAGGTAGATTTTCTCCAGAGGTTCCTTCCCTTTCGAATAGATATGGAACGGCATCGCACCGCATTCCATCTAGTCCTAAATCCATCCAATAGCTGATCACGTTTTTTATCTCGTTTCTTACCTCAGGATTGTCATAATTTAGATCAGGCTGGTTTCTAAAGAATCTATGCCAGAAATATTGCTTTGCGACGGGGTCCCATGTCCAGTTGGAGGTCTCAGTGTCTGTGAATATTATTCTTACATCCTTATATTTCTTGTCATCGTCAGCCCAAACAAACCAGTCTCTCTTGGGGTTATTGGGGTCTGAGCGAGCCTGCTGAAACCATTCGTGGTCGTTTGAGACATGATTGAATACCATATCAGATATCACCCTCAGTCCTCTATTGTGTGCTTCTTCGGTGAATTGCTTGAAGTCTTCAAGTGTCCCTATATCAGGATGGACATTATAAAAGTCAGATACGTCGTATCCATCATCGCGCAAGGGAGAGGGAAAAAAAGGCAAAAGCCAGATGCAGTCCACTCCCAGACTTTGGATATAGTCCAGTTTTGAAGTCAGACCCTTAAAATCTCCAACGCCATCTCCGTTACTGTCGAAAAAAGTTCTGACATGAAGCTCATAGAAAACAGCATCTTTGTACCAAAGGTTGTCTTCGATATTCTTTTCTATGAGTATTTCGTCGAGTTCTTCCGGGGAAACTTTTCTTTTCGGCATAAAAATATTATAACATTGCTTTCTTGAAGCTGACTACCCTTTAGATTATAATTAACTGATAATTCGGGATCGTCTAATGGTAGGACAACAGCCTTTGGAGCTGTTTATCTTGGTTCGAATCCAAGTCCCGAAGCAAAGCTTGGGCTGGATGAGAAGCGACGCTATGCGACCCTATAAAATAGGTAGTCCTCCTGAGGGAAATAGCTAGTCCCCATGTGGGAAATCCAAGTCCGGGAGCAGAATTTGTTATAATAAATCTCTTCTGAAAGAATTCTAGCAGGCATTCCCAGGAAAAGTTGTGGTTAACTCAAGTCTAATCTATGCAAAAAGCAAAGACCTTTACAGACGGTTCTATCTTTAAAGCGCTTATCGCGCTTTCCATTCCTGTAGTTTTTTCAAATATTCTTCAAAGTGCGTACCAACTTGTAGACACTTTTTGGGTGGGAAGACTTGGTGCCCAAGCTGTTGCTGCCGTTTCTCTTTCATTTCCAATAATATTTCTGATGTTTGCGGTGGGCGGCGGTTTGACGATCGCCGGAAGTATAATGGTCGCCCAGTCGATAGGTGCGAAAGAAATCAAAAGAGCAAATCACATAGCAGGCCAAACCTTGCTCATGATTTTAGCTATTGTTATTCCTCTCACAATCATAGGGATATCTATATCTGGTCCATTGATGAAGTTTATGGGAGCCGATGCAAATGTATTACCTCTTGCTACAAATTATCTTCAAGTATCTTTTATAGGTCTTATTTTTGTATTCGGATTTTTTGCTTTTCAAGCTCTGCTTCGTGGAGTCGGTGATGTCAAAACGCCCATCTATATAGTACTTGGGACAGTTATACTTAATTCAATTTTGGATCCGTTATTTATATTTGGCTATGGACCTATTCCTGGTTTTGGGGTTGCGGGTGCGGCAGGAGCCACAGTCTTGACACAAGCTATAGCAACGATTATCGGTCTTTTTATTCTTTTTAGCGGCAAGTATGGCATACACCTAAAGCTAAATGAGTTTAAGCCAGATAAAGAACTTATTATGAAGATGTTTAAATTGGGACTGCCTGCTTCCATCGAGCAGTCGATGAGAGCGCTAGGATTTACGGTGATGACCATACTGGTCGCGGGATTTGGAACATCAGTGATAGCTTCTTATGGGATCGGAACGAGAATTTTGAGTTTTGTCATAATACCTGCGATAGGACTTTCTATGGCGACATCTACAATAGTGGCACAAAATATAGGGGCAGGGAAGTTAAGACGGGCTGAACAAACAGCAAATTTAAGTGCAATTATAGGTTTTGTTTCGCTAACGATAATTGGGGTTCTTGCATTCGTCTTCGCTGAGAATATTGCCTCAGTTTTCATAACTGGAGATCCCCACGCTCTTGAAGGTAGTGTAACTTTTGTGAAGGTGATGGCCTTAACATTCGGATTTATAGGAATGCAGCTATCGCTTGCGGGAGCTTTTCAAGGTTCCGGAAATACGTTCGCATCTATGATCCTGACGGTAATTAGTGTGTGGGTTCTTCAATTTCCCATAGCTTATATTCTTTCCCACACATCTGGATTTAATGAATTTGGTGTCTGGATAGCATTTCCTGTAGCAAATATCATTATGGCAATAGTTACGATTCTTTGGTTCAAGAGTGGAAGTTGGAAAAGTAAACACTCTCTCGTAACTACTCCACTTGAGGATAAAGTCATAAAAGAATCGATTATAGAAGAAGGAATTAACAACTAATCTGCTATACTAGTTTCGTGAATCTTACCCCTGGAATCGACTATATAGGCATATCTACTCCGTTCTATTGCAATGATGGAAAAGGTAATTTTGTCCTGCATAAAAGGACTCAAAATGCACGCGATGAAAAAGGCATGTGGGATTTTGGAGCGGGACAGCTCGATTTCGGGGAGGATATCGAAAAAGGAGTCTTGCGGGAGCTTTATGAGGAATATGGAGTAAAAGGCAAGATTCAAGAGCAAGTGCCTGCACATTCCATAATAAGGACATTTGATGATATAACAACACATTGGGTAGCAATCCCCTTTTTCATTTTAGTTGACACTTCGAAAGTAAAGATTATGGAACCTCATAAGTTTAGTGAGCTTGGAGTATTTCCACTTGGAAAATTTCCAAAACCATTTCATACCGGTGCAAGTATATCCATGAAAAAGTATAAATCTTTATTTAAAAAGTATAGCCATGTGCCGCATTTGACTTAGCTGGTAAATATCATTAACCTATAACTAGAGTGAAAGCTAAAAAGCAAAAAATTAATGGAAGAGACCTACTTGTGGGGGTTATTATAGGGTTTTTAATAGCAATAATTCTCTCTTCAATATTCAATGCTTATGTGTTTAAAAGGATAATCACCCAAAATAGAGCTCAGTCTGAGCAGATCAAATTTCTTCTGGAGAACAATTAAAGTTTTGGTTGAGTTTTTCTTTTCTTTATTTTCCCAAGTGTATAGGCAATTCTTTTATCGAGATCGATATTTTTTATACGGGCGAATCTTATGATTGTAACCAAAATATCTCCAAGCTCCTGTTCGTAGGTCTCATCCTGCTGAGCAGCCAGGTTGGTTTTTTTTCTACCGTGTTCAGCCAGGTATGCTCTGGCCATTTCCCCGATTTCCTCTACTAGCGACAGGATGAGGATAGAACCGTATTCTCTCGATTCCTTTAACTCAGAATCGATCTGTTCGAGCTCCCTAAAGTATTTTCCGAACGGAGTTGTCATTTTCTCTCTTTTGATTTTTTTGTCCATAATAACTACTAGTATAGTACGAAAATACCCGAAGTAAAGCAACTAAGGCTATTCGTCATTTTGAAACACTATTTATCAGGCTTTCTTTTTGTTTTCTTGTCAGTTTTTTAAGTGCAAGCTCTCTGCGCAGCGCGGCAGACTTAGAAATGCTCTTTTCAGAGTAAACAATCGTTACCGGGGATCTGTATTTTGTGTATTTTGCTCCACCCTTAAGTGTTCCATTGTGCGCCCTCAGTCTTTTTTCTAGATTGTTTGTTTGGCCTATGTAAAAAGTTCCGTCAGCACATTTAAGCATGTAGACGTAGAATGTGGGAGAATTTGTTTCCATTATATTCTCGACAAAAAGTCCTTTAATTCATTAAGGCTTTTCTCATCATAGATCGAGACCGTAAGTATTTCCTTTTTCGTTTTCTCAAGCTTTTTAATTGCTTTTTCGATATAGTCTTTGTCTGTTAGGTCGATTTTGGTCAAAAGGATTATCTCTTTTTTTGAAAGCAAAGACGGATCATAATCTTCGAACTCTTTTCGGATCGTCTGGTAGGTGTTCATAAGATCCGGAGTTGTTATGTCTATCATATGAAGTAGAACCTTTGTTTTTTGGATATGTTTCAAAAATTGTATCCCCAGACCCTTACCCATTGACGCGCCCTCGACCAGACCAGGAATATCAGCGATAACTACTCTCTTTTTATTTTCGTCCATAGTTCCCAGATTTGGTTCAAGGGTCGTAAACGGGTAATTTCCTATTTTCGGAGTAGCTTTCGTAAGCGATGTAAGAAGCGAACTCTTGCCTGCATTTGGGAGGCCTACCAAGCCCACGTCTGCTATCAGATTCAAAATTAGATGAAGTTCTTTTTGCTCGCCCGGTCGCCCTTCAATAGTCGTACGCGTTATCCGTCCAGGAACGATCTTTTGATCATGGTTCCCTATCCCTCCACGTCCGCCACGAGCTATTTTTATCGGCAAATTTTCTTCCAAAATCTCTACAGTCTCTTGGGTATCCATATCTATGATAGTTGTTCCAAGGGGGACAAGTACCGTGACATCTTCTCCATATTTTCCATCCAGGTCCTTATTCATTCCCTTTTCTCCATCCCCTGCTTTTATTTCCTTTTTGAATCGGAATTCGCTAAGATCATTTAAATTCGTTGTTCCTTCAAAGAAGACATTTCCCCCACGACCGCCATTTCCCCCATCAGGATGAGTTTTTGTACTACCATAATAGACCTTATGCGACCTGCCGCCATTTCCCCCTCTTCCCGCCTTCACTTTAATAATTATGTCATCAATTAACGCCATATCCTATATTATAGCAGGGATTGGATAGATATTGTTTGTAAAGTTTTTGCACGATGCTAGGATTCCCACGAGTAAAAAGTGTTATAATTATGTACTAATTATGGGTTCCTCAAATTATGTAATTCTTGCCTATAAAGGTAAACTCCTACTTTTTTCCCATGATATAGATATAGATGATATTACTCAAAACGTGTGGTCTTTTGTGGGGAATAGACAGTTACCAAAAGAAACTTCTGAAGACGCAATATATAGGATCATAAAACATACTACTAATCTTACCCTCAAAAATATCAAACCCATTCTGTCTAATTCCCAGGATAAAATTATGGACAGGTTCTACTCTGTAAGACTTACCGATGATGATGTAAATCAGATAGACAGACGCTCTAGGCAGAGACTGGAATTTTTTAAATTAAAAGAAACAGAAAAGCTAACACTAAATGATTCTACTAAATACTTTCTAGCCAAAAATCGTGATGAGATAAAAAAGCTACTTGTTTAATTAAGTGAATAAAAGGAAAGGAGGTGTAATTATGAAACTAGGAAAAAAGAAAAACAATACTGCTGGTAAAGCAGCGATAGCTGCGGGTGTTGCAGGAGCTGCTGTTCTAGCTGGAGCGGCCGCTGCAGCTCTTTCCAACAAAAAAAACAGGAAGAAGGCTGAAAAAATCCTTAATGATGCAAAAAGAGAGGGATCAAAGTTGTTATCAGAAGTAAAAGCTCAGGCGAAAAAAGCATCAAACGACGTTAAAAGAGGTACTAAAAAAAGTGCTAAAAAAGCTGCGACCAAGACAAAGGTCAAAGCGAAGCCAAAAGCAAAGGCTGTTAAAAAGGTAGTCAAAAAATAACGCTAGGATACCAGTAAATATCTATAAAGGATGTTGATTCTGTTCAAAACTTGACAGATTATTTTTTATTCGTTACAGTAGTTCTCCTATCTAAAATCTTACATATTTTTATCTTCGAATTTATTTTTTATTGATAATCTAAAACACGAAAAGGAGGTGATAATAGATGATTAAGACAATCGTATTAGGTGTACTTACTGTTGCTATGGCCTTTTTTGTAGGTGCTTCATACATAAATGCGCAAGAGGCAACTGATACACCTTCACCAACTCCTACCGTGACACAAGACGATAGCGAAGACGATGTTCCAGATGCTGCCCCCAAAACTGGATTTGGGTACTAGTCTTACGCGATAAAGGCGGCCTGTGTGTCGCCTTTAGAATTTATGAAGAAATTTATTTTTTTTATTCTGCTTGTTGGTGGCGTATGTGCAGGTATTTTCGTTAATAAAAATGCACCTTCATCAGAGGTAAATGACAAAGTGCTTGCTATTTCTGAGTCTGTTTCGCCACACCAAGAGGAAAAATTACCAAGTCCCTCTATCCCACAGTCAATAAAAATACCTTCACTAGGAGTTGCTGCAAATATAGAAAGTGTTACCGAAGATGATGAGGGTCGCATGGATGTGCCCGAAGATCCATTAAATACAGCATGGTACTCGTTAGGGGCGATGCCTGGAGAGAAAGGTAATGCTGTTATTGCCGGTCATTTGGATACTCCAAGTGGTGACCCGTCTGTGTTTTATGATATAGACAGCCTTAATGTGGGCGATAAGATAATCACCATCGATGAGAAAGGGACGGAATATGTCTTTGCTGTGGTTGACGTAAAAACCTATGATAATGAAGAATTTCCACTTTTAGAGGTCTTTGGTTCTTATGAAAAACAGAGACTAAATTTAATAACGTGTGCAGGAACTTTTGATAGTACTTTAAGCGATTATTCTGACAGGACGGTCGTATATTCCGAGCTTGTTGAGGTAAATGAAATTTAATTGACCAAATAGCTCCCGATTCTATTTGTCTCGTCAGTCGCCGCAAATCTAGGCTGCGCGTTATTTTCGATAACAGTATATTTCTTGTCTATAAGTTCGAATGCTCCGCTATTGTATTTGAACTTATATAGCACTCCTTCTTTAGTCTTTTGCGACCAATCCTGATCGAATACGGTGTTGCCTTGCGCATAAATTATGAATTTATCTTTGTAGATCTCATATGGTTGGATCCAGTGAGCATGGTTACCAAGAACTATGTCAGCTCCTATATCTACAGCCAGCCTACCCAGTCTTACCTGGGCCTCACTAGGGGTATGGGTATACTCGTTGCCCCAATGAAATGAAACGATGACTATATCAGCTTTCGCATTCGCCTCGCCTATCAGATCTAAAATATTTTCCTCGCTTGCATTGTTAAGTCCTGCCCAGTTGTTTCCCAGCTCGACAAAACCTATTAGGGCTATCTGGTGGCCCTTTAGTTCAATGTATTCAATAGAGTTGTCTAATCCATAGCCTTTTATTCCACCCTCTTTTAAAACTCTTACTGTTTCCTCAAGTCCTGAGTGTCCGTAATTTGTCGTATGGTTATTTGCGAGATTTGCTGCATCAACGCCAGCATAAAGCAAGCCTTCAACATTCGTGTCTTTGCCACAAAATTTAAAGCCAGTTACAACAATCGGGCAATTCTCTATAAGTGGATTTTCCAGGCTGATTATGGTCAGATCTGCATTTTGCGTGTAGTTTGCCACATTTGTGAATGGATAAGTGGGATCATTATTCAAATGTATCATGTAGTTGACGTATCTTCCCAGTCCTACATCTCCAGTTGAGATCATAGTAAATGATTCCACACTCTCTTCAGGTGTACTTTTTGCAATCTTTGAATATTCGGGTAGTCTATTTATACTCAGTCCAACGAGCAATATAACAGCGATAAAAAGACCTACTATTACTTTTTTCCTCACAAACAAATTATACCAACTAAATATTTTAAGTTGATTAAATTACAAAAACTAACTGCTTAGATGTTCTGATCTGGCTCCATCTGGTCAACTTTTTCGGCCATTTCATCACCATGTGTTTCAAGATTGTGCTCCTTAAGCTCCTCTTTGCTTTCAAATATTTCTCCACAACTGCAAGTATATGTGTCGTTCATGCTCTTCCACCTCCTTTCTGCGCTTTTACCTACTCTAGATGTCTTTATTGTGAAAAATAGGAAATTGATGTAAGAGAGTCAAAAGAAGACGTTTTTCATAATACTACCATTGTGAGTTCTATTAAAATCGCAGTTCTAGAAGTCTCCATATGCAACCTGGAGGCAGGTTATCCCCTCATCTCTCCACATTTTAACAACCTGATCTCTGTCTTCCAGCACAAATAAGACATCGTATCTATTTTTTATGAAATTATTATATATTTCTTTTTTTATGACAAAGTCCTTTCTCCTATCACCGTTTTTTCTTAGAAAAAGCTTTTTATAGTTTGTAATGCCATATTTTTCTAGCCATCTGATGGTATGCTCGCGGTAACGTTCTTCACGGCCTGATATAAGAATAAGAGAAACGTCAAAAGCCTTTTGATTGTCATAGACCTCCAGAATATTTGCTATTGGATCATTCAATATATCTTCTCCGCTTGTGGGATCATAAGGATTTCTACTTTGAAGAAGTGCCAGAGTCCCATCAATATCACAGATTATTGCCCGTTTTTTTCTCACTATTCTACTTTTTATACCAAAAAAACATTAACTATATGTAATAAAAAACCTTTGTGATTCTTACATAATCTTCAAAGTGCAATTTTATAATTTATTTACTATCAAAAGGGGGTGATAAGTATTTATGGTTAGGAAAAAAAATAATAATACAAAAAAAGCAGTCGCGGCGGGTCTTGCAGGAGCGGCAGTGGCGGCTGGCGCTGCTGCAGCTGTAGTGCTCTCCAAAAAAGAAAATAGAGAAAAAGCAAAAAAAATGATCGATGATGCTAGAGATGAGAGTAAAAAATTTCTTGGCAAAACTGCAAAGGACACGCAGGAGTTGGCAGACGACCTTGAAAAAAAAGCTGATAAGGCACAGCGCAGTATAGAAAAATCTGCTGACAAAGCACGCAATAAGGCAGAAATGATCAAAAAGGCAGCAAGGAAATAGAGTTGGCTTAGTACCCGGAGAAGTAGTCGGTTACTATATTTGTCTTTGGTACACCGAGTTCCTTTAGAGCTTTTTTATAAGCATCTACCATGACGCTTGATCCTGAAATATAAAATATCCTTTCATTAAAATCTAAAGCCGCATCTTTGATCATTTCTTTTGTTAGGTGGCCAAACTTACCCTCGTAATTAGCAGGTACGTTTTCCTTCTCGCTGAGTAGGTAGTTTATTTTCATGTTCATTTTCTGTTCAGCCTCCTTAAATAGATCCGCATATACAAAATCACTTCCATTAGAGCATGTGTGAAAAAGTATTATGTCGCGTTTTTCTCCTTTATCCAGTAGATATTTAATCATGCTTCTAAAAGGTGTGATGCCTATCCCCCCTGCCAGAAATACAAGCTTTTTATTTTTGTTGTCTGGAAGTGTAAAATCTCCCTTTAAACTTCCTGCTGAAAGTCTGGCGTTTTTTTCAAGCTCAAGTAATGCCTTTTTAAAGCTGCTTCCGTCATCAGAAATTCTAACCCCCAGCATGATGTCCTCTTCTGTAGGAGACGATGCTATCGTAAAGTATCTCCTGTTCCCTCTGCTATCAGGATTTTTATGAGGAAGAGTCCATTCAATATACTGACCAGCTGTAAAATTGAGTCTTTCGCTTTGGGTAAAGACATAGCTATAGATCGTTTTTGAAAGTTTTTCTTTGCTTTTCAGGGTGAGAATGATTTTTTGTCTGGAGCTCACAAAGTAAGAAAAAATATTGCCTATAACTAGAGCTAATTCCGGCGACATCAGGATCGGACCCAAAGGCAGTTGAAATGCGAATAGAAATCCGACCAGTCCTCCATACATCATCTGCAAGACTCTCGTTGGGGGCATAGTTAGAGGCTCTGTCAACATGATTGTCGCAAAAAAGATCACAGGCCAGGAGAGAATGAGCTGGGTTATTACATCCACGGAACTGGTGTTATAGACCAAACCAAAAAATAGCATTTCTATAGCTACTACTCCCAGAAAGGCAAAAAACATCGAAAACTTTCTAAGCTTTCTGATGATAAGAAGCCCTACTATGGTAACCGCTGGTAACATGACGGGAGTTGCTATCCACCAGCTTGCTCCCGTCAATCCAGTAAGGCCGATGAGAACTGCAGAAATCGCAACAGGGTTGAATAGATGCTTTTTTTTGATCGCAAATATGTATTTTGATGCCATTGCAAAAAACCCTACGGCAATCAAAGAAATTAGATCCTCTGCTCTGCTTACATCAGGAGTCATTATAAAAAATAGAATAAGCGCGCTAATGATATATGACTCGGTATTCGTTTGGGCTTTGAATATTTTTGCGAAAATAAAGTTGGTTATTCCGCAAATGCCTACAAGGAGACCAAGAGATGCCAAAAGCATAAAAGGCGTGAAAGAAATAGATCCGAGGATAGAAACTATTAGAGTGCATGCTACAAGAGTTATAAGCCCATATAGGACTGTTTTGTACATGGTCAAGGAGTTTAAGAATTCGTCTACTCGTTGCATCTTAGTTATTATAGTAAATTTCTGCAGGAAATTTCATAGACTTTGAAATAGAAAAGTCTGAGTACAAAATCAAATATTCAAATTTAAAATCTTTTTTAAACTTGTCCGGTCGGTCTAAAAATAATGCTGTAGCAAGAGCATCAGCGAGAACAGCTTTTTTACTTATTACCCAGACCCCCAGTATTCCCTCAGGGCTGGCAAGGGTGCGAGGGTCGATGATATGTGAATACTTATCCCATTTTCGTCTATTTAAAGACGAAGCACAGATGCTAACGTTGTTTATAGTAGCAACGCCAATGACTTGCTTGGGGTCTAGCGGATTTTCCAACCCGATTCTCGTATTCTTAGCCTCACTTATATATAGGTCTCCGCTTGCATCAATTATGTATGATTTAATTTTTGCCTCTTTTAGTAGGTGCGATATTCTATCTATCGCATATCCCTTTCCGCATGCTCCAAAATCAAGTATTACCTTTTCGTGGGTTGAAAGATATGGATATGAAAACTGCATAACCTCTTCCCACTTTTTCGGTCTGGTCATTTTTTTGGAAACTAGCGAGTACTTTCGGTCATATCCAGCTAAGCTTAGGGTATCTCCAATAAGTGGCGTAAATCTCCCATCACTCAAATCGTATAGCTTTTTGTATATAGAAAAGAGTTCGCGTGCACTCTCAGGGAATTTATATCTCCCAATTTTTTCAGAAATCCTGGTGACAGTTGATTCTGCGCTAAATCTAGAGTACGTGACTGTAAATTCCTCAAGGAATGACTGTACGTTCACTCTTATTTCCTCGAGTTTTGTTCTAGAAATATTCTCCAGTATATCAATCTGCCATCTCGTGCCGATGGACTCGAAAGAAAAAGTCTTCATGGGTCACTACGATCTTGCCTGTCCTTTGATTTTCTCGACTGCGTCATTAAATCCATTTGGAGTAAGCGATGATCCAGAGACCTTTGTGAGACTAACCTCATCAATACTTTTTCCTATGACAAATTCTTTGTAGTTATCTGCAAAGTCATTTTGCATAACTACAGAGATGTCTCTTGTTGCTCTCGGCTCCACATGTGAATCTACAACAACACCATCTTCGATCGTAAGCGTTACATCTATTTCTTCAGCTCCCCCCGGGGAAATATAATTTCCAGTAGCCTCATATGTACCACTTTCATAATTTGATGGATTGGTATGATTTAATTCTTGTTCATTTACGACAAGTTCCGATGTTTGGGTAGTTACACTCTGCTGATAAAAAGCGGCAGCAACAGTCACAACAACGATTATCGCAACTATAACTATTCCTGTTGTTAGGTTTTTATTTTTATCCATGAGTTCAACCACTCACCTCCCCTTGTGCAAAGATTAATATTACAATAATTTCTCTAAGACTTTCAACTTACACATTAATGTTAGTTTTCTTACAAGGATTTTATATGCGTACTGCTAACATTAGTAATAAATCGAAAGGAGGTGATATTAAATGCTTGAATTAATTCTAGGAATAATACTCTTTGTGCTTATCGTTAACATAGTTTTTTCATTTGTACCGATTCCAAGAGGAATACTCGGAACGATCGTAGCTATCGTTCTTTTGGTTCTTATTTGGAGATTGGTTTTCTAATTCTTTAAAATAACCATGCTATACTGGAGTCATGGATAGTAGCATCAAGAAAACTGGTTATGCGCTTTTGGTTGCAGGAATCATTATGATTGTAGGCAGCATTCTTCAGGTAGTTCTGGTGTTTACAGCAGTTATCGAACCTGTTCAACTATTCTCATTTGAATCTTCGGATTTTGCAATAGATGGGAAGATTCTATTTCCACAATTACCAGAGAGTCTAACCAGGGGCATGAGGGTTGAGATACTTCCGGCAGACCTTATAAACACCGTATTAAATCTCGGGGCAAATTCTGCATTGGTAGGACTTATTATATTTGCAGGAGGAAAGATTTCATCAATCGGAACACAACTACTCAGGCCCGTATATGTCAAAGTGAAGCAAGATGAATAACAAAGACCCGAAAAACAAACTGACTCAGGAACAATACAATATTTGCTTCTTAAAAGGAACAGAGCCGCCTTTTAGTGGAAAGTATACTGATAATAAGAAAGAGGGAGAGTATGTTTGTGTAAATTGTGGCAAAAAGTTATTTGACTCTGACACGAAATTTGATAGTCAAACAGGATGGCCGAGCTTCTGGGATACAGAAAAAGAGAACATAAAACTTGATGACGATGACTCGCAAGGCATGAGCAGGACTGAGGTTGTTTGCAAAAATTGTGATGCTCATCTGGGGCACGTATTCAATGACGGCCCAAAACCTACCGGGTTGCGATACTGTATAAACTCGCTGGCACTCGATTTTATTCCTGAAAAAAAGAACTAGGCCGTATCCTGTTGGTGGATTACTCTTTGAGGATATGGGATCTTTATTCTATTTTTATCAAAGGAAATTTTTAGTCTTTTTCTGAATTCGCCGGCAACGCTCCATTGCTTCAATGGCTGAGTCTCTCCCAGTATTTTAACGATAATTGCAGAGTCAGCAAAATCATCAACCCGTAAAAAATGAGGAGCTGTAGTTATCTGGCTCTTCCATTCTTTATCTTTGGCCATAGCCTTGCCTGTCTCGTCAATTACCTTAATAATTTTTTCGATATCGCTATCGTACGAGACTCTGATATCAAGGTTAATTCTTGAGAATTCCTTCGACATATTAGACGAGTAGGTGATTTCGCCATTAGGTATGCTGTGCACTACCCCATCAAGATCACGAATTACAGTAAGCCTCAGAGTAATATCTTCCACGAGACCTCCCTTATTATTAATCTCAACAACATCTCCCACCCTATATTGATTTTCAAGGATTATAAAAAATCCGGCGATAATATCACGTATAAAATACTGGCCCCCAAATCCTACAGCTACCCCAACGATCCCAGCGCCTGCGATAAGAGGACCTATGTCTACACCCACTTCTGAAAGAATCGTGAGTACAACTATTACGATAAGTATTATGTTGAAGGCATAGTTGAATACAAGAATCAACGTGTTTTCTCGCTGCTCTTCGGCAGCTTTCGATTCGTATTTTGATGTGCGGATCGTTTTCTTGATGATCCTCTCGACAACTATTTTAGATATTTTACCGACAACTAAAGCGGCTACAATAACTATGAGGATCTGGATGCCATGATTTAGAATCCAAGGCGCAAAATTGTTCATAATACTATCTTTAACTTCAAGTATAGGTTGCATGGGTACCATGTTAACGTAGATGTGTGTCTAGTTCAAGTTGAAGTATGAGGACTTTTTGTTCTTCCAGTATTCTGATTGACGACACAGTTTTTTTTCATCAGTTTGATTTTCGAGAATGAATTTAATCGCCTCCTCAAGGAATATCTCGTTCTGAGACCCTTTAAATAGGATTATCGCATTTTCTGGCAAAGACTCCTTTAGGTGAAGGCCTAGCTGTACAGAATTCTTTGACGCGTCCTTGTATATCCTCTTGTTCGACTCCTTTATGATCGGCAATACAAATTCTTGAGTCTGCGGGCCTAGCGTATATATATAATTTGCGCAATCTTTTGCAAAATGCGCGACTTCTTCGTGTTCTTCTCTACTTGCTGCTCCCAGCTCCCGCATGTCACCAAACACAAAGACTGCCGGTCTTTTAGTCGTTTTTCGAAGAGTCCTCAAAAGCTCCAGAAAGGTCAACATCGACTCTTTTGATGCATTATAAGACGAGTCTATAATTATGCTGTTTTTGATTCCTTTTATGACACTTGCCCTGCCTTTTGGAAGGCTGAAATTTTCCTCGAGCCCTTCCTGAATTACTTTGAGGGGGATCTTTAGCTCCCTTGCAGCCAATATTGCCGCCTCAAATGTTGTTGAGTAGGCTTTCGGAAGACAATAATTTCTGAACGTAACAGTGAATTCGCGTACGTTTTTCTCATATAGTCTAAAAGTGAACTTAGTCTTTTTTAACGTAACTTCATAAGAGATGAGTTTTATCGAATCACTCTTACCGCTCCCAAAGGATTTTAGTAATGCTTCCGGATTTTCCTTTTTGAACTTTTCTATATACTTTCTAATGTATGGATTATCGGAATTGTAAATACCTACCTTGCAGTTCGACTTAGTGATTATCTTCGTGTCCTCAAAGGCTATCGCGTCGATTAGATTATCTAGTGTTTTTTTCTTATTTTTTGGAATAGCTTTTTCGAATTGCTGTGTGTGGGTTGCTGAGACGTTTAGGTTTATGGCAATATCTGGTTTTAGAATCGTCAGTAAATAATCCATATTTTTAGGCGGATACGGATCGTCTATCCCCATCTCTACAACCAAATATTTATAACCACGAAGATGATTTGTTCTAAAAGGGGCCTTGAACATATTCTTTAACCAATTCACATACGAATAATCATGAGGATCCAGCCCAAGTATACCCAGTGGAATTCCAGTTTCGGAATTCCCACCAAGAGCTAGCGTTTTTGCGTTGTTATTTAGTATTGCAACGGTTGCATTACGAAGTGAGGACTTGCCTACAGATCCAGCAATCCCGATAGTAATTGGTCTATTTTTCCTAAGCGTTTTCTTTGCGAAAAAACGCAAGTAATACAATACAAATAAAGCCAGATATTTTCTCACAGCTCTAATATTATACCTCAGCACAACAAAAAAGCTCAATCAGGGACTTGATTTTTTACCGCTACTTTGATTAAAGTAGTATTCTATGGACGAAAATAACCAAGAAGAAATACAGGATGGTGAGATTATTGAGGAATCAGAGAGCTCAGAAGGATCTGATGCGATAGTGATAACCAACCTTCAGAATCTTATAAATGAAACTCTAAATAGGATCGATACTATCGGTGATGAGGTAAAGCCACTCGACGAGATGATAAATAGCGTTCTCGAGAATGATGAAGTCTATAAAAAGCATGTAGAGGATGCAAAGCAAGCAAGTAAGGTTAAAAATGCTACAAAAGCAGAGATAATGAAAAGACCTGACGTGTCAAATATCTTTGCCAAGGTAAAAGACAAGAAGACAGATCTTAAGGAAGCAAAAGATTCTCTTTCCGAATATCTACAGGAATACGCACGACTCACAGGACAGAGACAGTTTGAGACCGCCGAAGGACAAGTCCAGGAAATCGTTTACTCCGCAAAACTCGTCAGGCGCTCCTAATCTTAAAACGTTTGTTGACAAGTCTTCTTTTTTGTTACAATAAATTCATGCTATCGATTTTTTATAAAACATTAAAAGACAAGAAATTCAAGAAAACGAGCACTCCAAAACCAGGAAGCTGGATAAATGTCGATAAAGCGACGAATGAGGATATTGAAAAGATTGCTGAGCTTACAGGTCTGCAGGTGGCGGATCTTCGGGACGCACTTGATCGTTACGAACTACCCCGCGTAGAGAGACAGGAAGAGGGATTTATCATATACACCCGTTACCCAACCGGAGAGAACGAAGAGCTTTATACAGAGCTTATGGCGATAATTCTTACAGACAAATATCTAATTACGATATCTCCGACTGTAAATCCCCTCATCGACAAGATGATAGATCAGGCCACAAAGATAGCTACTACCCAGAAAATCAAGCTTGTCCTAAAGCTTCTACTTAGGGTTGCGCAGGAGTACACGTTAAAAACGAAACAAGTTAGTAATAAGGTTCCCCGTGGAAGGCGCGAGTTAAAAAGAATCGATAGTAAAGACTTTATTGTGCTTGCGGAAAGCGAAGAAATACTAAATCAATATATTTCGGCACTCGTTTTGATGAATAATTCTCTTGAGACGATTGTCGCCAAGAAATATATAAGTATTCATGAAGAGGATAAAGACATTCTAGAGGACCTTATGATCGGATTTAGACAGTCGGCAGATCTTTGTAAACTAAGTGTCAAGAGTATTCGTGGTGTCAGGGATTCTTATCAGGTTATATTTACAAATAATTTGAATAAGATAATTAAGCTTCTGACAGTTATGACTATTTTACTATCAATTCCGACGGTGATAGGAGGAATTTACGGAATGAACATCGCACTTCCTTTTCAGGATAACCCATTTATATTTGCATATCTCATATGGGGAACTCTTATTATCTGGGGTATCGCATTTTTGATCTTCTATTACAAAAAATGGCTTTAATCTAGCAAAATTAATATAAGCCTATTTTTGCGTTTTTTCCATCTTGACATAAGAAGACTTGGAAAATATTATAAAGTTAGTCATATTTTCTAAAGTAGTTTTTTAGAAAATATGTTGGGCTACCTTAGTGATAAAAACCCATCTTAACCGATGGGTTTTTTCTTTGTCAAAATAGGGATTATTTTTTCTCTGCAAGTATCAGTGTCCACGCAAAAGGATGTTTGCTCTCAACTATCTTCAGCCCGTTTTTCTTTAAAAACTTTTCAAAACCAATAAATGTCCAATGGTTTATGTGCTCTGGGTGATTTCCAAAGCTTTTGAGGTATTTCCCTCTCAAAAAATTTGCTCCTATAAAAAATGGTTCATTTGGGACAGAAAGCATTATATATTTTCTGCTTACCCTGATAAGTTCCTTGAGAGCTTTATTCGGATCATCCAGATGCTCAAGAACCTCAGTTGCCATGACAAGATCGAAAGAATTTTCTTTTGCTTTTATGTCATATATATCTCCTTTTTTAAGATCGAGATCTGGGTAGATTTTTGCTCCTAGTTCTAGTGCATCATCCGAATAGTCGATTCCTGATAACTTTTTACCTATACCCTCTTTTTTGAATTTATCTAAAGTAAAACCCTCTCCGCACCCGACATCCAGAATGCTATCTACCTCAAGTGGCCTTAGGATCTTTATTACAGTCGAATAGAAATTATCTATCAGTTTTTTTTGAATAGGATTGGGCGAGCTGTGTTTTTTGTAATTTGTGGTGCTCATAATATTAGGGATTGCCTAGTAACCTTTTGAAGGCTATTCCATAAGAGGCATATCTCAAGTCGATATTTCTATCCTCAGACTCTTTCCAGACATTTGAAAAAGCCTTTGAAAGTATTTTTTCAAGTTCGTCCAAAACCTCTTTGTTTTGCATCCTTATGCCCTCCACATTTTGTCTCCATTCGAGATATGAAGCTGTAACTCCTGCCGCGTTTGCTAGGATATCAGGGACAATTACAACACCTTTTTCTGTAAGATATTTATGAGCATCAGGGCTGACTGGGCCATTTGCCATCTCGATTATCGTTTTTGCTTTTATGTCTTTCATATTATTTTCATTTATTACGTTACCCAGCGCTGATGGCACCAGAACATCAACAGGAAGTGTAAGAAGCTGTTCGTTTGATAACTCTTTCCCCTCATTTATGTCACAGACTCCTCCAACGCAGTAGCATCCTGAAATCATTCCCTTTTCTAACTTACATGCATATACTTTTTCGATATCAAGTCCTGTGTGCAGGGCTGCTGATTTATCCGTAACAGCACCTTTCGAGTCACTAACGGTAACTATCTTGAATCCAAAATCTGAAGCAAATTTGCTGAAAAAATAACCCACATTTCCAAATCCCTGGACTGCCACAGTCATATCAGATGGATTTTTACCTTGCTTTTTTGCGAGCTCACGAAGGATCACTGCTCCTCCAAATCCAGTCGCCTCTTCACGTCCATCTAACCCATGATTTTTGATAGATTTTCCTGTAAAAGTCCCATAAAGCGCTTCTTCCGAATACGTACTTTCCTTTTCCTTTGCGATTTTTACATATTCATCTACCATCCAGTTGATGATTTTTGGATTTGTATTTACATCAGGCGCTGGAATATCTTTGTCTGGGCCTATCATATCGTATATCTTTCTTGCATATTCGCGGGATAAATTCTCCAAGTGCTTTTCGGATAATTCTTTTGGATCAACGATTACTCCGCCTTTTGCTCCGCCGTAAGGAAGTCCTATTACAGCTGTTTTTAAGCTCATCCATATCGAAAGCGCCATTACTTCAGAACGTGTTACTTCTTCATGGAATCTTATTCCACCTTTATAGGGGCCGTGTGTGTTGTTATGCTGAGACCTGAATCCTTTAAATACCTTGATCTTCCCGTCAATTTCCACAGGCAACGATACCTCGACTATCCTATTTGGATTGATGAATGCCTCGATAACATCTTCTTTGTAGTTATACTTTTTCCCTACGTTTTTTATAAGTTGTGCTGTTTCGAGAAAAACATCTAGTTGCTTTGACATTTATTCTTCTAATAATACATTTTGTAGTATTCTGTTGCAACACACATCATATATTTTTATAATGATTTAATGCTAAAAGGTATATTTGTAGCAGTGGTTATCGCATTCGTTTTGTTTTCCGCGCAGCTTTTTTTGAAAAACCCCAATCTATCTTTAGGCTCTATGCTTTCTCCTGTTGCACAGCCTGAAGAGGAGCTGGATCCTGTCTACCCAACTTGGACGCCCAATACTCCTCAAGTGGGTGGTATATTCGATCAAAGATTAGTACTTTCTGCACAGTCTGCAGCCTCTTATGACATGTCTTCCGGAAAGATGGTGTTCTCAAAAAACATAAATGAAAAGCTTCCTATGGCGTCTCTTACGAAAATAATGACTGCCTTTCTCGCCCTAGAGGAGGGAGCTGACAAAATATATAGAGTCAGCAAGTCCGCTGCGTCGGTTGGCGAAAATTCTATGGGGGTCTCTGAGGGGGAGGTTTTTAGGCTTGAAGAGCTATTGTATGGACTTCTTCTTCCGTCGGGAAACGATGCCGCAGAGGTCATAGCTGAGGGAAGTTATTATGGACGAAATGGATTTGTGGATGAAATGAATATTCGTGCAAAACAACTCGGCATGAATGACACTAATTTTACTAATCCCTCTGGTCTTGAGGGTGATGGTGATCAGTACTCAACTGCGGTCGATCTTCTAAAACTTACAAAGCTTGCCATGGAAAACCAAACATTTAGAAAAGTTGTAGGAACATATGAAAAAGAACTGCCCGCTACTAAATATCACAAGTATTTTTACTTATATAACGACACCAACCTTTTGACTTCCTATCCTGGGGTTATAGGAGTAAAGACGGGATTTACCTGGGAAGCAGGACTGTGTCTCATTACCTATCTGGAGTATAACGATAGAACTATTATCGCGGTGCTTTTGAATAGCCAGAACAGAAGACAGGAGATGAAAGACCTACTCGACTACACTCTTATCGAGCTTGGTGAGACTCCACCTGTGCACGAATAGATAATTCTGGGTATTTTAGTTTCGGGGATTTTTTGATACTATTTGAAAATGGATTTAATAATCTTTCTATTCGACCTCTTTCTTCACCTGGATGAGCATCTGGCAAACATCATAAACGCGTTCGGGCCTTTTACATACGTGATCCTTTTTGGGATAGTATTTGCAGAAACAGGACTAGTAGTTGCTCCCTTTTTACCTGGAGATTCATTGCTTTTTGTAGCAGGAACTCTTTCTGGAGCAGGTCATTTAAATATAGTTATTACTTATTTATCTCTACTTGTTGCGGCGATACTCGGAGACACAGTAAATTATTGGATAGGACATCACATAGGGCCTCGAGTATTTAGTAAAGAAAACTCAAGGATATTCAAAAAAGCATATTTGGAAAAAACCCGTGAGTTCTATGATAAACATGGCGGAAAAACTATAATTTTGGCGCGCTTCCTTCCTATTTTAAGAACGTTTGCTCCATTTGTAGCAGGTGTAGGGAAAATGCACTACCGCACTTTTCTTTTATATAATATAGTAGGTGGTTTTCTTTGGGTAACTTTATTTACTTTCGCGGGGTACTTTTTCGGTGGGCTGCCATTTATACAGCACAATTTCCACTATGCAGTGGTGGTTATAATCGTGATTTCTATCCTGCCGATGGTAATCGAGTATATAAAGTATAAAAGAGAGCTTAGACTTACAAAAAAACAAATGGAGCATGCAACGTACAAGGATATTAAAAAGACCCTCAAAAAAGAACATCTAAACGACTAGTATCTTCATTGTCGTATTTAGTATAATTCCCTTATTAGCTAGCCCGGGTGGTGGAATGGTATACACGCAGGACTTAAAATCCTGTGACCTTTGGTCTTGAGGGTTCGAATCCCTCCCCGGGCACTACGTCGGAACTAAGACTTCACACCTTCGTTTTTGAAAAATCAAAAAACTTCGGTTTCTCGTCTATTCCTCCTTACTTAATCCCGCAAGCGGGATTACAGATTTTATCGTATTAAGTATTCTCTGAAAAACTCCAGAAACTTTTCGTAGTTCATATAGAAGATATACATATTAAGGAGTATCAAGCCGGGAAAGATGATGCTTTTTTCTGCAAATCCTTTGGTTTTGATTCTAAAGGCCCTAATTGGCGGGATGCCAAATTTTATTGGAAAGGGAAATAAAAGTGGTATTCCATCCCGAGTCAGCATATCAGTCAGAAGGTGAGAAATAAACCCAATCATAAAAGAGATCCATACGATATTCATATCGACCAAGAGCACCGCACCTATCAGTCCTAGTAAAAACCTAACTCCTATAGCAAATAAGACTAATCCGACTAAAGAATGAGACAAAAATCTGTGTTTCCCAAAAAGCGGAGATACGATGCCGCTTAGTATTCTTCCAAATCTCACCTTTTCCCATATAGAAGATGTTGTCTGGTCTATGTCGGGTGCTAAGGCGCCGACCATGTTTGCAGTGAACGCTACTATCGCTGTTGCGAGAGTCATTTCTGTCAGAGGAAAATATGCGACAGTCGCAGTAAGTGCTGTGAAAGCTGCAAGATCATGGGTTCTACCGGTCATAGAACTAGTGTAACAAAAGTTCTACCAATCTTTTTCGTAGTACTTTTTATTCTTTAATCTCTCCGGTAGATAGCTCTGGTTTATTTTCTTGCCCTTTTTTTCTTCGCGCCATGCGTATCTTATGTGTCCTTTTCCGTATCCGAGGCCCTTCATTACTTTATTTGCGTCATTTCTCAAATGCATGGGGATAGGCGGAAGATTTTCTATCTCGATATCAGAGAGAGCTGCAAATATTCCATTTGTTGATGCAATCGATTTTTTACTCGTAGCAAGATAAGTTGCAGTCTGTGCAAGTATAAGTTGTGCTTCAGGAAGACCTATCATATGGACTGCCTGCATAGAACTTGTAGCAAGTACTAATGCAGTGGGTTGGGCATTTCCTATGTCCTCTGCAGCAAATATAACCATGCGTCTTGCGATAAATATCGGATCCTCACCTGCCTTTATCATACGTGCGAGATAATGAAGAGTCGCGTCTGGGTCACCTCCACGCATCGATTTTATAAATGCAGAAATCGTGTCATAGTGATAATCCCCTTTTTTATCATAATATACCGCCCTCTTCTGAATTGCTTCTTCTGCAACTTTGAGATTTATTCTGTTTTTTACGGTTACTGCAGTCTCTACGGCGTTGATAGCAAACCGCGCGTCGCCATTTGAAAAATGAATGATATGCGAAATGGCTTCATTATCGATTGTTGCCTTGGGATAAAAAGAAATTGCACGTTTGACTACCTTCTCGATGTCTTCATCTGAAAGTTGTTTTAGAACGAATAACTGGCTCCTCGACAGAAGTGGTGCGTTGATCCTGAAGCCTGGATTTTCGGTTGTCGCTCCAATCAGGATTATAGTTCCGTTTTCTACATGGGGTAGGAAAGCATCCTGCTGGGATTTATTGAATCTATGGATCTCGTCCACGAAAAGTATGGTCTTTTGCTTTTTTTCCTTCCTAACCTCCTCTGCTTCTTTTATGATTTTTCTGACCTGCTCTACTCCACTGGTTACTGCTGAGAAAAATACGAAGTTTGCGTCTATGCTGTTGGCGATGACTGTCGCAAGAGTCGTCTTGCCACAGCCTGGAGGGCCCCAGAGGATCATACTGGTCACATTTCCAGTCACGATCATCCTGCGGATAGGTTTTCCTTTTGCCACCAGATGCTGTTGGCCTATAAACTCATCGAGATTCTGGGGTCTTAGTTTTTCTGCCAGGGGTATATGCATGTGCCCTATTTTACCACCGCTTGTCTAGGAAATAACTATTATATTTGATAAAATCTACTTCTAGACCTGTCGTCCCGCTTAGCGGGGCGAAATAAGGAGAATCAGAATAAATGTCGCAGCAAAATAAGTTTACTTTTTTGCGAAGACGATATTCTTGATTTGACGTAGGGCCCGTAGTTCACCGGTAGAATGTATCCATGGCATGGATAAGAAAGGGGTTCAATTCCCCTCGGGTCCACATATTTGACAAAGCAATAAAATTATATTAAAACTTAATAAATGAATTCCAAAATCCTCATAGCGATAGTCATAATCGTAATAGCCGCAGCAGCAGGTTATTTTTATTTAAACTCACAAAATACTCCTGATGCAGCAGTAGAGACCCAAGAAAACACAGAAACGATAGTCGAAGAGGAATCTACAGACGATATGATGATGGAGGAAGATGCGATGATGGAGGTTAGAACTATAGATATGACTGGAGAAGATTTTTCGTTTGATCCATCAGAAATTTCAGTGCAAGTTGGTGAAACTGTAAAAGTAGTATTAAATGCAGTAGATATGCCCCATGACTTTGTGGTAGATGAATTGGACGTTAGATCAGATGTTGCAAACCCAGGTGAAACGGTAGAGGTTGAATTTACCCCAACAGAAGCAGGCGAATTTGAATATTATTGCTCAGTAGGAAATCACCGCGAAATGGGAATGGTCGGAACGCTTACCGTTACCGAGTAAATTTAATTATCTTCTAAAGACTATTATTCCAGATCCTCACCTTTCAAATTCTCATCTATGTGAATCTCTTCATTATGCCCATGCGCGTCTTCCGGAATAAAATTGTGAAGACTTGTGATCGCAATATAGGTAATCAGTAGTCCGCCAAGAAGCGCGGCAGTTTCGGTAACTGCAAAACCGCGTCTATTTTCCTGATGAATTTCAGGGATAAGATTTGAAAGCGAAATATACATGAAAAATCCGGCTGATATAGCTATAAAAATTACTGAAAGATTTATAAATGACGTTCCTATATAAAAAGTAAGTATTGCCCCCATTAGTGAAACCAATGCGCTGAGAAAATTTATAAGTATGATTTTTCTTCTCTTAAGGCCTTTTCTCAAAAGAACCCCAAAATCCCCTATTTCTTGCGGAATCTCATGAGCTCCAACAACTAAGGCGGTTATTATTCCCAGCGGAATATTCACTAAAAATGCAGCAGCAATCGCAATACCATCAACAAAATTATGAATTGTATCTCCTATTATGATCATAGGTATTATCGGCTCCTTTACGCTCTCGCTATCATGATTGTGTTGCCAGTGTAAAACCCTTTCGAGCAGGTAGAACACTATAATCCCGCCCAGCACATATACAAAGAACATCAATATCCCGATGGATTCCTCTGCCTGATGGACTCCCTCCGGAAGTAATTCAAAAAAGACAGCTCCCAATAGTGCTCCTGCCGCAAAGGATGAAAGCAAGTGGGATATTTTGACAAGCTTCCGATTCATCAAGAGCAATGTGCCGCCGATAAGTGACAAAACACCCCCTAATGCAGTAAATAAGATAATATATGTCAATAAATTCATGATTTTTTAGATTTACAATTTTTACATAACCCAAAAAATTCCAGAGAATGCGATAAGACTGAAAATCCCTTCTTCTTTGAAATTTGGGTTTCGATTCTATCTACAGAGCAATCCATAATATCCTCTATGGCGTGACACCGTACGCATACTGCATGATGGTGCTCTGGTACATCTGCAAGTTCATAGCGCACTACTCCATCATTGAAATGGACTTCTCGGACAAGTCCCCTATCAGAAAATGTATTCAAACTCCTGTATATAGTTGCCTGGTCAGAATAAACACCCTTTTTTCTAAGTAGGCTGATCGATTCAGAGACATCGATAGGCTTTGATTGTCTCCGAAAGATATCTATAAGCGCCTCCCTAGTCTTTGTCTTTTTCAGACCGGTTTTCTCAATACTTGTAAGCATATTTTGTATAGTTTATGCGAATGATTTGCATTTGTCAATTTTAACGCTTGTTTTGTTACAATAGAATTATGAAATTTATTATTGGTCTTTTAGCATTACTTGTGTTTTACATCCTGACGCCTCTTCCGGCAGATGCACAAAACACCCCGGAAAATCAGCCTAACTCGAATATGCCAAAAGAAAATCTTTATAAAGCAAAGGTTTTGGAGGTTGTTGATGAAGGCGAAACCGGAAGTGGTGAATTCAAAAATAAGTATCAGGACCTAAGACTCGAGCTACTGGACGGGCCTGATAAGGGAAAGATTATAGTTTTGACACATGGAAATCTAGCTACACTAAGTGATGATATGCTACTTAAGCAAGACGACAAAGTAGTAATCCTTGAATTCTCACGGCCAGACAATTCTACAGAATACATCGTCACCGACAAATACAGACTCGACAAGCTAATGTGGGCTGCTATTTTATTTGTTCTTATAGTACTTGCTATAGCCAGGTGGAAAGGCCTAGGGTCATTGATCGGACTTGGTATCAGTTTTATAGTAATAATAAAGTTCATAATCCCGCGAATCCTTGAAGGACATGATCCTCTACTTATAAGCATTCTGGGTGCCAGCGGCATTATGATTTCAACCCTCTACCTTGCTCATGGATTTTCGAAAAGAACCTCTGTTGCGCTCGTATCAACAATTATAACCTTCATCTTCATCGGCGTCCTTTCTGTGGTTTTCGTGAATATCGCAAAGATTTCGGGACTTGGTAGCGAAGAGGCATATTCTCTTCAGTATGGATTTGGTAGTGATATAAACTTTAGAGGGCTATTTCTGGGAGGAATCCTGATAGGGGCATTAGGTGTTTTGGATGATGTAACCACAAGCCTTACGACAGCAATATTTGAGATCGCCAAAAACCACAAGAAAATTTCGGTTGGCTCTTTGTTCAAAAGTGGGATGGAAATAGGACGCGAGCATATAGCCTCTCTAGTCAATACGCTCGTGCTCGCTTATGCAGGCGCATCTTTGCCTATATTTCTTTTTATAGTCGTAAACCCTGCAGGACATCCTATCTGGTCGATAATAAATAGCGAGCTTATTGCAGAAGAGGTAATAAGGGTTTTCGCGGGTAGTTTTGGATTGATTTTGGCGGTTCCCCTGACCGCACTTCTTGCTTCGTATGTTGCTTTTAGGTTTTCTAAAAACTAACAGACTCCCAAAAAGGCGAGTCTGTTAGCAATATTGTGCAAAAACGTCTTTATACGTTTACAGAGTCGTATGCGTCCTTGCTGACAAAACGAGTAAGGTTTCGTCCGTCTGAGGTCTTTGCCTTAACTGCGTATTTTGTTTGTCCTTTTACCTGGTAAGTAGTTTTCTCTGTTACTTCTGCGTCTAGTTTAGTTCTTGTTTTTACATCGTAAAATTGCATTTTCATATTGATACTCACCTCCTTTTAGTTCATTTAGCTTCAAGTGAACTTACCATACTAATATGCACGTTCAAAATGTTTTTGTCAAGTACTAAACCTGTGATTTTGAACCTATAATAACTCTTTATTGTGTTTTCAAGGCGAAATCGTTAGAATATACGCAAGGGCTTAGGCATTCACTCTTTGTTAGCTAAAGTCAAAACTCAGATTTATAGCCTGCTCTTGTTTATAATAATCCCTTTTACGGGATTGCTGCAAAAATGCTCTGCATTTTTGAGGAAGGAAGAATAACACAGCGAAGTGAAACTTATTGCTCTGCAATAAGAGAAACGTGCGTCGTTTATTCTGACGCGGCGGGGAGTAGCTCAGTTGGCTAGAGCGCGCGCTTTGGGAGCGTGAGGCCGGAGGTTCAAGTCCTCTCTCCCCGACTATAAGTACTTTGACGTGTTTTTAGCATGGTTGCAAAAGGTTCTTTGGCTTGATACGACAACACTTTCTCTTCATCAACGGTGAGGTTCAAGAATATAATTCTACAAATTGTGTCTTTTTGAACTTCTGTTCCAGATTTGACTTTCTTCTCAGCCTGTTTTGATAAGTTCAAGAATTGAGACAGAGTAAGCTTTTCTTTTTCTGGATTACTCACCTGCTCTCTCAGCTCCCCAATTTCACTTTCAAGCTGTTCTTGCCTACCCTCAAGCTCATCAATTCTTTTCTCGTTAATTTTTCTTACAGTCAAGTTTTTCTCTGATACTATTGCAAGTCCCCGTTCTTTGAGTTCTCTTGTGGCGTTTTTCAGAAGAGCTTCTTTGCTATGAATTTGAATTTGTACTTCAGACCTTTTGCTTTCAGTAATTTTGGATATTGCTTCATAGTACTCATCGTAGTCAGCTTTTGTGAATCTAAAATCTTTTTCAAAAAACTTATAAAGAAAATCTATGACGATTTGGCCACGTACCGATTTCTTCTTTCTGGTGCAACCTTTTGTGTCACATCTAAAATATAGATACTGTTTGTATCCAGAACTTGGACCTACAACCATGTTCTTTCCACAAAAAGCACACTGGACCAAGCTTCGAAAAGGATAAAATCTTTTTCTCTTATTCACGTTATATGGAGCTTTTCGAGCTTGAGAAAGCTCTTGGACTTCACTGTAAATCTCTTCAGTTATCGCAGGAATAAAGTTGTCATATACATCTCGTAAATCTACTTTCTGAAGTGCTTGAATCAGAATTCCGTAGTAAAAAGGGTCACGAAATACATCTGAAAGTATTTTCTTGTTCATAACAAACAATCTGTCAGAATCTTTGTATTTTCTGGTATACCCGTTATCGTTCAGATACTTTGCTATAACATCCAGTGATTGTCCCTTTCTTCTTAGATTCCATGCTTCTTTTATAAGATTGAAATTATTCCCATCAGGTTCATAAAGACCAAACTTATTCCTTCGATATCCGTGTTTGCGAATCGGCGATTTTCCCTCTGCCAGATTTCCTTTTACTCCTCTTGAAACATCTTGAGATAGTTTATCGCTGTACTGCTTTGATAATACAAAAGCAATTCCTAAAAGCATCTTTCCGTTTGCATCGTTTGTGAAGTGGTGAGTAACAAATTTTAAGTCAAGAATTTGCTTCTCATCTATCATGTTAATTATTTCTCCACCCTCCATCATATTCCTTGCTAAACGGTCTGGATTCCAAGAGATAATTGCGTCAAATTTGCCACTCTTGATATCTTTAAGCATCTGGGTGAAAACAGGTCTTTTGAGAGGTCTTTTAGCAGATTGGTGTTCTATGAGAATATCTGCTATTCGAAAGCCGACTCTTTTTGCATACTGCTTGCACTCTGCGATTTGGTCATCAATTGAGCGAATCTGGCGCTCATCGTCAACAGTACTCTTTCTTGCATAGAGTACGTATTTAAGCTTTGTAATATCTATTTCTTGTTGTTCTTCCATGCTTTTATCATCATCTTACAAGGAGAAATCTCCGAAAGTAAAGTGGTTATGAAAAAGTAATTATCTTCATGATAAATTGTGTTTAGATTGTTACTGCTTGATTTATTTGAACTTATCCTTTAATATCAGCCTAAATTTCATGTCAAAAGAATTTATTGAACAACAGGTCAAAAAAGTCAGGAATTTTTGGAATAAAAGTAAGATTAATAAAGCAATAATCCTTATTGGAGCAGTACTCGCATGGCCTGTTGTATTATTTGGAGCTTCTGCATATCTTTACCATAAATTTGACAAACCGGCTGCAAGATGGGGTTCAATTGCACTTCTCTTAGTTGCTACTTCACCTATATCTGCAGGCTGGATTGCTGGAATAGCTCAATCTTCCACAGGTGAGGTTGTACATGAAAAAACACAAAAGACAGAGGGTGAGGGAAATTGCACCGGCCCAGATGGGAAAAAGATGTGGCTCAACAAAGAAGATTGTGAGAAGTTTAATAACGCATGGAAAAATCCTGAAGTAAAACAGGATAATCAAGGTCAACAAGCACCTACCTCTACTCCACAACCGAAAGACGCCTACACTGTTCTCTCAGGGATAGGGAAAGAAGTTACAGATAACAGCAATATTTCTGTTTTTGACAACGACGATGGGACTATTGATGTTATCAACAACATCGTACTCACACCTGAAGTTGAGTGGGGACTTGACGCATACACAAGAAAGTGGGTAACCGACTATTTTTCCAAGACCTACACTTCTGGATTACCAATACGATATGCACTGATAACAATTGCTTTTACCGGAACAGATAGGGATGCTGTAAGAGTGGGACTTGGAGCAAATCAAGCAGAAAATATCACTCAAGAACAGTGGAAAGAAACGAATCCTTACGACCTATGCAATTGGATAAAACGTGTTTCTACAGGCGAAAATCAGGATGACTACGCCAACTCTACTTTCGCAGAGAACTACAAGTGTAACTAAAAGTAAGTATGAGTAAAGATACTTTTCGACAACCACCTCCTGTAAAAGAAAGAAGGTCGTCCCCTCAGAACAAGATTATTAAATAGATTATTTCACCAGCCCGAACTCAGAGTGTAGGTTTTCAAGTAGATTCATGTTTGCGACAACGAAGGTACTCTATTCTCTTCTTTTTAAGCTAGTAAATCACATAGTTTGTCACAACTCTTATACTCACATATATAAAACGCTATATACACTAACTTTTTGATACGGTTTGTACACAAAAGAACACTCAACTGTGCTAGAATAATCGAACTTATCAGATGAAGGTATTATTAGTTGGATTAGAATCTAAATTGGCTCATGAGTGTGTAAGCTGGTCATCAGTGGATGAAGAACGAGTTCCTAACTTCGGTGAGTATGATTTTGTTATCCTATATCTTCCTACACTTATTCAAGGAACTTTTACCTACTTCGCAAATACTACTATAGAAGATATAAGAGAAAAAATTCTGAAAACGATATCGAGAACAAACACCCAAATTTTCTGCGTTACTGCTCGGAATTTAAATAACCAACATGGTAAATCGCTATATTCTATGTTTCCGTTTACACTATCGTTTATTGGTAACGAGAGTGGGTCAATTTTGTCTGAGAAACCAAATAATTCTTACTTTGCAAAAGTAAAAAAGTGGGAATATTGCTTCGAGGGTATTGAAAATCCAGATAAACAGGGGTCGGGCTATTATAAGGTGGCGTGGCTTCTTAAAAATATTGCCTCCACAAAATATTTAGAACACGTAGCTTTTACAGTAACTCTTGCCAAAACAATAAGAGAAGGAGGAAGAGTTGTTGAGGAAATTACCACGCCTGTTTTCTTTTTACCACCTACGACCTCTGATGACGAGGAAACAGTTCGTGAGCTTATTTCTTGCTATATTAATCCTGATAAATATACACTTCCCGATTTTGTAAAGGAAATTAAAGTACCCGGCGAAAAACAGATTGATGAGTCAATACTATCACTTAGAAAGACTATAGATGACGCAACCCAAAAGTTGGAAGAAGAAAAGGGAAGACAAAATAAGATTCTGTTCATGAAAGGAATTGTGGGATTGCGAGATAAGCCTCTACAACGAGCAGTTGTGAGAGTTTTCGAGGACATGGGTCTTTCACTTGATGGAAAAGAGACATACGAGGAAGACAAAACTTTTACCTACGATGAGAATTTAATTCCTGTAGAAATCAAGGGACACAAGGGTGCTGTCACTCGTCAAGACGTACTACAAGTCATGAGCAGAAACGAAAAGGCAAAGGTGAAGGACGAAAACTATGTTAAAGGAATTTTGATAGCAAATCCTTATAACGAAACTCCTCTTGATGAAAGAGGTATCGATTTCGAGCCGAACATCGTAAAAAGCGTTGCAGGTTGGAATATATGTCTCTTAAGCACAAGAGTTTTATTACAGTATTGGATTGAGTTCAGAAAAACTGGTAAGACAAATTTAGGTGAAAGACTTTTAACAATACCGGGCGTATTAGAGTATAAAGCATCTCAAACAAGTAAGGAAAAAACAAACTCATGAATATTAAAAAACTCTTTACTTTTATAGCTGTTATTCTCCTGTTCTGTTTAGGGCTAATCTTTTTGGTATGGTGTTTTTTATCGACGAATTCACAGCTTAGAGACAATCTTATAGCTGAAATTGTAGGTGGAGGCATATTGGCATCAGTTATTACGGCAGTTTTTTTCTATCTACAGGAAGCAGATGAACATCATGCAAATAAAAGAAAGGCAGAGTCTTTCTATCATGATAGGCTTGTCTTAGACATAAGGGAATCTTTTGACAGAAATAAGAGTCCTTGGAATTTTTCTGGACTACAGAAATTTTATTTTGATGATTCAAGAATAAACTCTCTTTATGATATATATGAAAAGAATTTTTCAGATATAAATAATTTCCAAGCATACTTCCCAGCAAACAAACTCATAAGTGTTTTTAACGAACTTTATAGATTAACACGAAAGGGATATGTCCTAGCGGAAAAGTTAGAGGGGGAAATTTACCAATTGGTAAGAGCAGAGCATCACAAAAGACAGCTCATCTCTGCAAACGACTTTTCTTCAAAAGCATACATCAAAGGAAAGTTATTCGCTAATATATCAGATGATGTAATATTGAAATATCTTGAGTGGCAAACAATTCCAGAAAGGATTCCTCAGATTTTGGAGATAGCTAAGAAGAATCCCGAGATTAGTAAACTGATGAAACAAATAACTTCAGTACGTAACAAACTTATTCAAAAGGAAAATGCTATAAAGACACTTCTTGATAAGAATATTACTGATGCATAGCATCACTTAAGTTCAAGGACCCTCTTCTTTATCTTTCTCCTTTTTCTCATCGAAGTCTTTCATGATAAAAGGGTACCAAATTCTGCCTCCATCACCATCATC
Organism: uncultured Gammaproteobacteria bacterium; assembly: GCA_964450885.1. Taxonomy (GTDB): domain Bacteria; phylum Patescibacteriota; class Microgenomatia; order Levybacterales; family GWA1-39-11; genus JBCLLY01. The sequence goes on along the minus strand of CAYVFE010000002.1, from coordinate 8,985 downwards.
CATGCTCTTTTCGTTGAGCTTTGCTTTTTTTGACTTTGTATCGACTGAATCCAAAGCGTTTACCAATTCAACCAGAGGATTACCGCTCTCAGGCATCTCTACCGCCCTAGAATCGCTTTGTAGAGTCTTTTGTAAGGGTTTTCGTACTTTCTTCTTGGTCTTAGTACTCATATAATCTATTATACTGTTCTGGTGGAGCAGGCGAAAGAACTTGTTCGTCAAAGTCAGCGGGATTCCAGTTCTTGAAAAGGGATTCTGTAAGTGGTAAAAATAATTCAAGTTTTGTCGCTTTAGCTCGACACAAAAGTTCTTGCATTATAAATTCTTAGGGTATTAAATAAATAATACTAATTCTAAGTTAATTCCCGGACAGCTTTATGGAAAAGAAATTTTATTGGTTATACGTTACTGTTTTTATAAATATCATAGGGGTGGGGATGATATTTCCCATCTTGCCGCTCTTTGCAAAGGCATTTGATGCCTCGTCCTTTCAGGTAGGACTTTTGACCGCCGTTCTTGCACTAGTTCAATTTTTTACAGCGCCCTTTATAGGAAAGCTTTCTGACAAATACGGAAGAAAACCGATTCTGATGTCATCTATCGCTATCAACACGATTGCCTTTTTAGTGACTGGGTTTTCGCCAAATCTTGCGGTCATATTTATTGGCATGGCGCTTCAAGGCCTGGGTAGTGCCGGAGTTTTGCCTGTCGCGATAGCTTATATTGCTGATGTTACCAAAGGCCATGAGCGCTCTACCTATATCTCAAGAATTACTGGAACTTTTGCTCTAGGGTTTATGATAGGCCCTATTGTGGGAGGCGTGTTGGGAAGTTCGTCTCTTTCACTACCCTATTTTGTAGCATCTGCGGTGGGACTGGTAAATCTGATGGTAATCTACTTTTTCCTTCAAGAGACATTGCCTAGTAAAGATCAAAATATTGCATTACGCGAGGGACTAATTAACATAAAACCTATATTCAAAGCCTTAAGAGGCGAATTCGGAATATTTTTCTACCTTATGTTCGCTTGGGCATTTTATATTGCACACCTGGGGCTTACGATACCGTTTTATGTTCAGGACATTTTTTCATTTAGGGCATTTGAGACCGGATTACTTTTTTCGATAACAGGCACTACTGCAGCAATTACTCAATGGGTAATTCTGCCCAGGATCGAGAAGAAAATCGGCGACCTCAGAACAATTTTTTTGGGGATATTCGTACTGTTTGTATTTCAAATCCTCGCACCATTTGCTACAACCGCAGTAGTTTTCGTGATAATTTTGATGTTTTCGGTTTGGGGCAGCTCGACTATGCGTCCTTCGATAAATGCTTACCTTTCGAAAAAAACTACACAGGGACAAGGAGCTACGATGGGACTTGCTTTTTCATTTGAGAGTCTGGGGCGGGTTGCCGGCCCTATCGTCTTAGGTGGACTGATAGCTACTACAAACCTAGTCCTTCCCTTTTATGTAGTTGCGCTGGTTCTTGGAATCGGAATACTTTTATACACTACTGTCGAGAGGAAAAGGCAACGGAAGTCTTGATTTTATTGCGGAAGAAAATGTAATTTGCTATAATTTTAACCTGAGTTGGACTTTAACATTGTATAGTTCTTGTCGTCCTGCACGGCAGGACGAAATAAAGGAGGATGAGGATAGATGTTGAAGAATTTATCTCTGATAAATTCGAAAAGGATACTCTGCATCCGACGTCGCGGGTATGGTTTAATGGCAGAACGAGAGATTTCCAATCTTTCAGTGGGAGTTCGATTCTCCCTACCCGCTCCAAATTTTCCTCTTGACAAAATTATTTCGAGGAGGATAATAATGCTAGACCCAGTAAGGGTCTTTTTTAATTAAGGTAATAGATTTATCTGAAATATTTAAGCTTCGAGAAATAAATTTTTCCCCAAGCTTCCTGATAAAACTCAAAAATCTAACCTAAATTTATTTTTTGTAATATGGACACGATCAGTATTATTGCTCTTATTGTTTTTGGAATTGGTTACTTCCTTATAACTTTAGAGCACAAGTTAAACACAAACAAAGCCGCAATAGGACTCGCACTAGGTGCGATCCTCTGGATAATCACATCTCTTACCGCACATAATTCTGAAGAGGTCGTGCACGCAATTCATGAAGCTGGAGCGGAAATTTTCTCAATCGTCGCTTTCCTACTAGCAGCAATGACTCTGGTCGAAATCCTCGTTCACTATCGTTTCTTTGACATCATTAGAACAAAACTTGCGTCATACAAATTAAAAGATAAAAAACAATTCGTAATAGTAGGCATACTAACATTCTTTCTATCAGCAATTTTGGACAACCTCACAATAACAATCGTCATGACTCAGATCGCAAGGCAATTCTTTAAAGGAAAAAATCTTTTAGTTGTAGTTGCCGGAATCGTAATACTCGCAAATGCAGGTGGAGCATGGTCGCCGATAGGAGACGTTACAACCATCATGCTCTGGCTTGCAGACAAATTTACTGCTGCAGACATAATCATCCACACATTTATTCCTGCGGCAGTAATAGGTGTTGTTTCTGGAGCACTGCTTCTCAGACAAGTTAGAAATACATCAGAGGACAGACTCGTAGATAAAAAAATAGAGCTTACAAAAAGTGAGAAGATCATTATCGGGATGTCTCTAACAAGCTTCTCATTTCCTATCTTTATGAACCTCATGGAGTTACCTCCATATCTAGGCTTACTCTTTGGATTAGGACTGGTTTGGGGAGCGATAGAATTTCTAAAAAGAAAAGCAACTCAACAGACTCATCTTACTGCAAATATCGACACACTACTACAAAAGACTGATATTTCATCACTTAATTTTTTCATCGGAATACTTCTTGCTGTATCTGCTTTAAGTGCATTAGGAATATTAGGGAACTTGTCAACTATGCTCTTTGGGCCTGAGCAAGACCCTATGCGCGTAGCATTAGGTTCTGTTGTGCTCGGACTTATGTCAGCAATAGTCGATAATGTACCGCTTACTGCAATCGCAATTGACTTAATTACTCTTACGGATTCATATATTTGGACTCTGCTAGCGTTAACGGTTGGAACAGGTGGATCAGCATTAGTTATAGGGAGCGCTGCAGGAGTTGTAGCGATGGGAATGGTGAAGGAATTAAATTTTGTAAGATACCTAAAAATAGCAACGATTCCAGCTCTAGCTGGTTTTTTCGCGGGAGTTTCAGTCTATGGAATAATGTACTATTTCTTTCACTAGATTAACGCCCCTGCTTTAAAATTTTTCATTTCTGCGTTAAAATATACATCTATGCTCTCGTAGCTCAACGGATAGAGCAACTCTCTTCTAAAGAGTAGGTTGTGGGTTCGATTCCCGCCGAGAGCGCAGCGAACAAAATCAAAGATTTTTACGCTACTGAAACGTAAAATTAAAAATTTGTACGTTTCGCCAAAAATGTTCTATATTTATATTCTAAAGAGCAAGAAGGACAACAGTCTGTATATAGGCTACACTACTAATCTTGAAAGAAGATTTGTTGAACACAACGATGGTTTGTCAAAGTCAACGAAATGCAAAACTCCATACCAGATGATTTACTATGAAGGTTTTGCCAATCGGATAGGCGCAAAGCACCGCGAAGAGTACTTAGAAAGCGGTTGGGGAAGAAGAAGTATTAAAAAAATGCTTAAAAAAACTTTAGAATAATATTTATGTTTCCGATATCAGATAACGCACGGACAAAAGGCCTACCATTTATAACGATTATCATAATCGCTATAAATGTATATGTATTCATAAGATATCTTCTGCTGGGCGATACCGATCAATTTGTATATGAGTATGCCCTGATACCGGAAAACGTTAACTTTTCTAACATTTCGACGCTCTTTCCATTCATAAGCTCGCAATTTCTCCATGGAGGATTTTTCCATATTATTTCAAATATGTGGTTCCTGTGGGTATTTGGTGATAATGTAGAAGAAAAAATAGGTAGGATAAGGTATCTAGGACTCTATCTGCTCTCAGGTATAGCAGGAGGACTTTTGCAATACGTATTAAGTCCTGAGTCATCGATTCCTATGCTAGGTGCTTCTGGAGCAGTCTCCGGCGTCTTGGGAGCGTATTTTTTACTCTTCAAGCACCACTCGATAAGATCTATAGTCTTTCTTTTTTTCGTGATAACTACGATAAATATTCCAGCTGGAATTTATATATTCTACTGGTTCGCGCTCCAGCTATTTCAGGGAGTTGCAAGTCTCCCGTCGCTGGATCTAGAAACTGGAGGCACTGCCTTTTTTGCTCACGTAGGAGGATTTGTTGCTGGGTATCTGATAGCAAAGCTTTTTAGTCAACCGAAAAAGGATTATATAGAGGGAGAAATCGTAGAATAATTTATCCGCGGATCAGAAGAAAAGCTATATATACGATATACAACAAAAGCATGAATATGCCCTCACGCCTTCCTATACTGTGTTTTTTCCAGATGAATATTGATATTAGAAGTATTAAAGTAGCACCGATTAAAACTGCTATATCTACTAATTGAATCCCTCGAATTGGGATATCTTTAACTAGCGAAGTTACACCCAAAATAAGGAAAATATTAAATATATTTGACCCGACTATATTTCCAACTGCAATATCCGTATTCTTTTTGCGGACGGCCGCGATATTTGTAAATAGCTCAGGAAAGCTAGTGCCTGCCGACACTAACGTTAACCCTATAAAAGCATCGCTCAAATTGAACATGCGGGCTATTGCGACAGCATTGTCTATTGCAATTTTACTTCCAAATGTCAGCCCCAAAAGTCCTAGTAATATAAATAGGAAGATGATTGAAAGCGAGCGTTTTTTGATTTCGATCTCACTCTCCCCTGTTACTTTTGCTATTCCGAAGGTATAGTAGAGAAATATTATGAAAAATGCGAGCAAAAATATCCCACCGGTTCTACCTATTGTCCCGACCACTTCGGGACTACTGATTACTGAAAGATCAAATACACCAGTGTTTATTGCTATTTGGAGCCCAAAAACTGCAATAAGAATTGCTCCCAAAAAAGAAAATGGTATTTCTTTGCGCGTTGTATTTTTGAGGACTACAAGAGGAAAAATAACAGCACTGATTCCTAAAATCAAAAGGATATTAAAAATATTTGAACCTATTACGTTTCCTAATGCTATGTCTGTGTTTCCACTAAGAGCGCTTGTCAGTGATACAACAAGCTCTGGTGACGAGGTTCCAAAAGCAACAACCGTAAGACCTATTACGATCGGGCTTATCTTAAAACGGCTTGCCAAAGAAGAAGCACCATCGACCAAAAAATCGGCTCCTTTAACTAAAATAGCAAGACCTACTACAAATAAAATAAATTCAAACATAAAACAATGATGAATTGATACTTCGCTAATGCTTAACGCAAAATCCTGGGGTGGCTGACGGGTGACGCTCCCGCTACCTCCTGTTCCACAAACAGGCGTTCTACTGATGAACTACAGCCACCATTATCACGATATTATACTAGAAAATGAGCCTTTTATAAAGAAATTACGGAGAAACAAAGTCGATCTTGAACTTCATGATGTTGCATGCCTCTTTCTCCATCTGAGCTGGGGTAAAGGTATCCAGCTGTAACTGAGGCCTCTTCTCGCTTTGTGGCTTAAAGAAGTTGGTTATGAAAGCTAATGGCCCTTCATCTTCTTCGGCTACTTGGACTCCCTCATTTACTTCATCGCCACCTCCAAATAGTCCGGCAAAGAAATTCGCGATCTGGCCAAAGAATCCGACATTCTCATCCTGTGCCGCAAGAACTACGGTCTGTGCCTCCCTGAGTGCTGCGGCAGTCCTGGCTACACAAAGAGGCGTTGCAACTATCCTGTATTCTTCACCACTTTTTATCTGAGGATTTGCCGTCCACTCTGCCCTATATCGCACTAAAGTCGGCGTATTATCTATGACAGTTACAGGCTGGTCTCCCTTTTCTGGAAGCTCTCTCACTCGGCCTGCACCAGCATTTCCCTCATAGATCCGGAATTTCATACCCTGAACCTCAGCCTTTGAGGTGTCAGATCCTTCTACCTTTGCGAATGCTTCAACCTGAATGGGCTGTCCCAGTGCGATCTGACCTACATTCATCTGGTCGCACTTACACATCGCTTCGTTAAAATCAGGAGTTGGCGTAGGAACAGGTGTATGGCTTGGCTGCGGCGTGCTGCTTGCTCTAGGCGTACTGGATGGCCCAGGTGTATTACTTGGTCTAGGTGTACTGCTAGGGCCTGGGGTATTACTTGGCCTTGGTGTACTGGATGGCCCAGGTGTTCGAGTTGGCGTAGGAGTGGATGCTGCGGGCGGCGTATTTGTTGGTGTAGCATCAGGTGTCCTAGTTGCGGTCGGTGTTGGCGTTTTTGTAGCAGTCGGCGGACAATATGTTGCAGTTTTACATACGTAGTCATAAGCAGGAAGGAACCTTTTATCTTGGGTTACTCCACATGTATACAAATCATAATAGCGACCATTACAGCCACCTTCGCATCCAGAATTCTTAAATTCGCAAACAGGAGGTGGTGGTGCAGATACTCGAATTGTAGCGCCATTATTGCAGGTCAGTGTGCATGAATACTGGTCGCAAGACACGCTAACATCAGCAGAGCTGTTTACCTGACAAGCGAGACCACACTGCCGCAGATATGCAGCACCCTCATTAGTACAAACTGCTATATTAGCAACAGTCCTACCTCTCGAATTTAAGCATGCATTAATTCTCGCAGCTGTTTCTGGTGCTGAGCCCTGCACCGTCACGTCAACCTGAGCTTCTATCCTATTCACCTCAAGGAGAGGATTGTCTATATGAATTAAAACTCCACCGAATATTAACGCGAATAAGAATAGTAATAATTTAGATTTCATTGTATCAATGTTAAAAATTGTTGATTGTTGCTCAATCCTTGAAAGAAAATTTGGTCCTGAAAATCTGTCTGGGCTACCTCTTTCAAAGAAGGTTCCAGAGAGAGAGCCAGGCTCAATGGTTCTAGAATATTCTCATTTTGACCTGCCAAAGAATAAGCTGTTGCTAAATCATAAGAATAAGTTGCCCTTTTTTTATTTTTGTCTGCTGTAGTTAATAATGTATTGTCGTTGTCTACCATATCTAAAGCAGTTTGTGTGTATCTGATTGCATCAGGATAATTATTTTGCATTCTATAAAAAGCCGCGAGTAGCCAGTAGTGTTGGCTTATCCTAGGATTTAGTTCTATGGCTTTTTTTAAGTTAGCTTCGCCTTCTTGTGGCTGCTGATAATATACTGCTTGCAAAAAACCATAATTCCCAACAGCTGGAGCAAAATTAGGGTCAGCTTCCACAGACTTTTTGGCGTAATCCATTGCCTCATTAAATCTAAACATATTACTCCTAGCTAGAATTGATGCATTTGTATATGCCTCAGATTTAAGTGTTACAGGTATATCGGCTAAGTTTGCCGTATTTTTATATAACTCTAAAGATTCTTCTCCTTGGCCCTGTAAAAGAAGGACTTTTGCTTTTGCCATTGATATAGAAGGATCCTGCGGATTTAATTCAAAAGCTCCTTCATATGCTTGTATGGCCTCGTCCTGTCTATTGAGAAACTCCAAAACATGTCCGACACTAAACATCACCTGCGCATTCGTGGGAGCAATTTTCTGTGCCTTTTGATAGTACTCCAAAGCCTTCTCGTAATTACCAGCTATTTCTTCTGAATATCCGGCAGCTAACAAAACTTCAACATTTGAGGGGTTTGTATCCAATGCCTTATCAATATATGGTTTGGCTTTTTCATAAGCTTCTAGTTCTGTTCCGGTTAAATTACCCTGATTTGAGATAGACTTAATTAGAGCAGCTTGAACAATAGGATCATCAGGAAAATCATCATAGATTTCTTTTAGTTTAGTCTCTGCCTCAGCAAAATTGCCTTTCTTGTAAGCGTCCTGAGCCTCGTCAGCAATTGCAACCGACTTAGAATACTCAGAATTATTTCTTACAAAATTAACTATAACTACCAATGTTCCAATTGCTAGGAGAAGGAAAACTCCAATTACAATAGGCAGGACTTTTCTGCTTCTCAACTTTTGAACTAAGCTAAGAATAGGACCTTTACTAGAAGTTGAGTTAATTTGATTACTATTTCTGACTTCTGGTGGCTGGGATGTATTATTGTTTGTTTCCTGATCCATAAGTTATAGAAGCATTAACGCAAGCCCACCGATGATAACAAGCGTTATTCCCCCTACGATTATGGCAGTGTTGGTGAAAGCCCCAGGAGACTCTATAGGAGGTTTTGTAGGCAAAGGTGTCGCTGGAACAGGTGTAGGCGTTTCATCTATAAGACCTTCTGCTGAACAAAGAAGCGAGTGCGATCCCGTTCCACCTGACTGCCCGGTGGAATTTGTAGCAAATACATCACATTTATAGGTTCTTTCCTGAGTTACAGGAAAGACAACTCGCAGAATAGAAGTATCAACAGTAGATGACTGCACCTGTGTACCTGTGTCAACTTCGGTAACGGTATAGTTATATGTCGCAGCTGTCTCTACTGCATTCCACGAACAACTCGCTTGGACGAATGAGCAGCTATCTCCTTCACATTCCGGGTACTCGACTAGTACTCCAGTGACTGCAGCCGGAGCCGTCTGTGCATGAGCATTTCCTGGAATGAGAAATAAGGTCAAAACAAATACTATAATCGAAAATAAAGCTTTAGTTTTCATAGCTACATATATAATAACCAGAAAAATTACCAAAGGTCAAGCAGGACTAGTAGGACTCTTACAGTAAAGTTTTATTCAGTTTGTAGCTTTAGGTAGAATTCTGGTAAAATACAATACTCTCGTCGAAGAGGAGAGCGCCTGTAGCTTAATGGATAGAGCACCTCGCTTCGGACGAGGCGGTTGGGGGTTCGACTCCCTTCAGGCGCGCGGGCGACTAGCTCAATTGGTAGAGCAATTCCCTCTTAAGGAATCGGTTCAGGGTT
>CAYVFE010000001.1:0-587788 GCA_964450885.1 uncultured Gammaproteobacteria bacterium | reverse complement strand
GTCGTTATGATGGATGCCGATCTTCAGGACGATCCTTTTGAGATAAAAAAGCTAGTCCAAAAACTCAATGATGGCTATGATCTCGTATCAGGCTGGAGAGAGAAAAGGAAAGACTCACTACTAAAAGTGATCTCATCAAAATTCTTCAACAACCTAATGTCGATGATGTTTGCGGTCAAAGTTCATGATCTAAACTGCGGTCTAAAAGTCATGAAAAACGATGTTGCGAAAGAGCTCTTCCTGTATGGCGGCATGCACAGATTCATAACAATCATCTCAAAAGAGCTAGGATTCAAAGTCTCTGAGGCCTCAATCAAACACCACCCACGACTTTATGGGGAGTCCAAATACAAACCGACAAAAATCCTGACCGATATACCGGACCTTATGACGATTTATTTTCTGACAAAATACACAAAGCGCCCACTACACTTCTTCATAAAGATTGGTTTTCCCCTGACACTCATTGGCGCAGCAGCGCTTTTCTACCTATTTGTCCTAAGAATCCTTGGTGAGACCATAGGCGACAGGCCGCTTCTTATTTTTGGAGTACTATTTGTCATAACCGGTTTTCAAGTTATGCTCACAGGACTTATTGCAGACCTTATCGTCAATTTCAACAAAAAAGAGATTTCCGATTTTCCTATAAAATACGACTCTTCGTCCAAATGAACCGGATAAAAAAGACTGCCAAGATACTACTAGGAGTACCGCTTACGATAATTGCATTCGTTTTTATAGGAAAAATCTTCCTCGATTCGTGGCCGAAAATTCAACAGCATCTAAATAGTGCTGATCCAACCCTCATTTTTATCGGAATAATTTTTATGATGGGATTTTTTCTGGTCAGGTCCTTTGCGTGGCTAAAGATGCTTAACCTCTTTGCGAAAGACGAACGGGAAACTACCGAGGGGGTCTACTTATATTCTCTTGCCGAGACAAAGCGGTACATCCCGGGAAATATATTTTCTTTCGTATCAAGAGTCCAAAAATTCCACGGAGATACTCATTCCAAAGGCACAGTTCTCAAAGCGATAGTTCTTGAATCCTTAGTTATGGTTATCTCAGCGCTTCTCGTCTCTTCTCCTGCGATCATCAACATTGCGAAAAGAGAAAATCTATCATCCTTTTTGATGGTCCCTGTAGCAGCCATCCTTGTTGTCTTGATGCTGCTTTTGATCTATAGAAAAAAAATTGGGACAATATATAATCAAAAACTCAAGAACCTTTTCCCTTCCAAAAGTCTTTTTGACTATATAAATATAATATTTATATCTGCTTTGGCCTGGTCTTTTTTTGGGATAGCAAATTTTCTGATCTCGGCTTCGATCTTTCCCACCGATCCAAACCTTGTCATAATATTCTCATCGATTTTCGTATTATCATGGCTTGTCGGTTATGTCTCGTTCATCGCTCCGATGGGCCTTGGTGTTCGTGAGGCATCGGCTATCTATCTGCTCTCGCCCTTTCTCCCTGTATATATGGCGACTGCCATATCTATTTTCACCAGAATTTTCCTTATCATAAGCGAAATCATATTTCTTGCTCTATCGTTTGCTGCGTATAAATATAGAAACAAAATAAAAAAGTATATAAAGTCCCCGTCACTTATCATCGTAGCGATCGCTGGATTTTCCTATATCTCATATTTTATCTATTTTACGATTCTAAGACACTACAACTTTTTCTCCGGGAAATTCGACCTTGGAAATATGGAGAACACATTGTGGAACACTGTCAACGGAAGGTTTTTTGTCTTCTCTAATCCTGATGGCGCCAACGAGCTTTCACGCCTTTCCGCCCACAGTGACTTTTTCCTTCTTCTACTTGCTCCTTTCTATGCTCTTTTCCCGAATGTCAGCGTTCTAATGGTGGCTCAAACACTTGTCATAGGACTGGGAGGGTTTTTTGTCTATCTGATCGCACAAAAGATTATCAATTCGCCTCGCCTCGCGGTGATTCTTGCTATCGGGTACTACCTCAACTACTTCGTGCAGGAGCAGAATATCTTTGACTTTCACGCGGTCAGTCTTGCTACGAGTTTTTTGTTGGGGGCTTTCTACTTTCTACTGTCAAATAGATTAAGGCTCTTCTCGCTATTTTTGCTTCTTGCAGTTATTACAAAAGAAAACGTTTTTTTGGTATCTGCGGTCTTTGGAGGATATTTATACGTAACTGGAAGAAAAAGGTTTGGCTCCGCAGTCTTTATCGCATCACTGCTAATTTTTATTTTCCTGATGTCTGTAGCAATTCCAACTGCGCGTGGTGGAAATGACCATTTTGCGCTGGACTACCTGGCATACCTAGGCAACTCGCCTATCGAAATACTTTTCTCTCCCATCCTAAAGCCCATGCTTTTTTTCACCAGAGTCTTTAGCATAGAGTCTTTTTATTATCTTTATCAAAATTTCCTACCAGTAGGATTCCTATCTTTCTTTTCACCTCTCTATGCAATATTTTTACTCCCGGATTTTCTGATAAATGTTCTTTCCGACAATCCCAACCTGCGCTCGATCCAGTATCACTACGGAGCGCTGATAGTGCCTTTTGTATATATTTCTGCGATTTACGGAATCAAAAAAATACTCTCGCTTCACAAAAATAAAAGCCTTGTCATAAATTTTGTCTTCTACTATCTTTTGATATTCATAATCTACAGCACCTTTCAATTCACGCCCGTACCTGGTACTAAAAATTCTGATATTGCACCATTTGTAAATATCGAGAACAAAAAAGAAATATACAGTTCTCTTTCGCAAATACCAGATGATGCTTCTGTATCAGCTACAAATGGTATTGGCGCACACCTCGTCCAAAGAGAAAGAATCTATGTCATACCAAATGGCATAGATTTTGTCGATTATCTGGTTTTTTATAAAGATGAGATGGATATGGCAAATGAAATAATGGCATACGACGATGAATTCGTACGGGTGGAAAATACTTCAAGAATAGAAAACCTTATAATCCTTAAAAGAGTTAGTCTTCCCGAAATATCCGGTAGGCCTTAGGCTGATAGAAAAAAGACGCGGGGAGATCATCCATCAGATATTTCTGAAAATCCGCGTAGATCTCTCGTCTTTCATCAACGTCTGTTATCGATCGGCCATCTTCAAGCAATTTATCTATTCTCAGATTTTTATAACCCACTATATTGTTAATTTGATCCGAGTGCCAAAGGATATATTGATCAGGGTCTGTTGGGACTCTCATCTCGTATATAAGAACTTGAAAATTTTGCGGAAGGTCATCCACAACCTCTATCTCAGAATCGACTCCTATCTCTTTCCAACTACTTTGAACAAGTTTCCCTACGTCTTCAAGCTCACCGGTCACCTTTATATTCAATTTCTCCGGCGCACCGCCTGCAGTCTCGAGAACCTCTATCGCAAGCTCTTTATCTGAGATTCCGTAGTTTGGAGGTTTTGAAAAGTAAATAGAACGCTCAATAATCGGAGAATACAATCTTTTACCAAAAGGAATGTCTGCGGGAAGTGCATAATGAAGCGCCTGCCTAATTCTTTTGTCAGAAAGGATGCTGTCTGTCGTGTTAAAAAATATAGTTACTATCAAATCCTCGTTTGTCTTTTCCTCAATCTTTACTGATGGCCATTTGGTTAAATCAAATTTATTATCAAGACTTGCGCTATATATATTCTCTGCCCTGTCTATCTCACCTAGCGAAAAGGCTATCTTTAGCGCCTCCTCTGTAGGGTAAAAAACTATCGTTTCTTTTTCCTTTGCTCCAGATAGATTTTGAAGCCTCAACTCTTTTACAAAACCCGCATTGAGCTCAAAATCCTTGATCTCATATTCCCCCAACCCGGAAAGATCTTTAAGAAGAATAGGCTCTGCTAGTGCAGCCAGAAATGGCGCATACGGATCTTTGAGAGTATAACGCACGGTGTATTCATCGATTATCTCTTTGTTCACGTCTTCGAAGTTAAAGGGGATGGTCTTTGATGAGAATTTAGTGCCGTCATGAAACACGAGATCATCTCTCAGATGAAAGGTGTACTCTTTGTTATCCTTTATCTCCCAGCTTTTTGCGGCTGCTGGACTGATTTTCCCATCTGCTTCTACTTTTACAAGCCCCATACTCATCTTTCCGACCACTTCATCAGGTAGATCCTCTACCCTATATACTCCCCAATATCCAACTCTCAACTCATCATTTGCTAGAAGCGGCATGATGTAAAAGAAAACCAAAGCAGATACCGCAACCGATGTAAATAGGCTTATTGCGATAGCACCAAGAATTGTTTTTTTCCAACGCCTAAAATAGGCTTTAAGAAGCCATGTGTAATAGCGTTTTTTCTGAAGCGCCATAATTTATCTTGAAATAAGTGCGAGAATTGAGTTGGAAGCGAATAAAACTCCTAAAATAATTGTTGCGTAAAAAAGCACCTTCTCCATGCCTCTTTTACTTCTGAAAGATTCTCCGCCTCCTCCAAATGCCATTCCGGCATCTGATCCTCTAGACTGCAGGACAACAGTTACCACAAGAAGTACTGATATGATGATTTGAAAAATCGTAAATATATTCATAGATCAAAAAGCCAGAAAAGGCTTCTGTTGATGAGGTATATTGTACCAGAAATTATAATGTATGACAAAAACAAAGACACATGAAATGAAGAGATTATTATTCCATAAAACCGAGCTCCTTCAAACTGAAATTCTGTAATCTGCATCTGCGGATAGATAAGCGTTATCAGAAAGACTATGAAAGCGACAACGAGTATCTGAAATAGACCGAATGTTATGATATTTAGCGGAAGAGTTATTATATTTATGACTGGCTTTAGGATCCTAAAGCCGATTGTGATGAGCACAGCCGCGGTAAAGATGCCCCAGAATCCTCCGCCGACGGCAAGTCCCGAAAATACGCTCAGAGCAGCATATAACGCGACTGAATTTATAGCTACTTCCTGCAGGAATCCTTTCATGCTCTTAGCGTACCACAGGGACAAATGAAGAATCAAATTATGCAGTCAAATGATTTTCCGCGTATTCTAATGATGCAAAATAAAGATTATTTATTGATTGCTGATCAGCCGCAAAGACTTTGGTCGGCAATCTATTTCTACAGATCGCGTCTACCATATCGGAAAGCGCATCTATATCTTCAAATTTGCCCCTCTTGAGCTGAACCTCCAGAACGTAGGGATCCTCAGGGTCACTTCTTTCTCCTATGTAGTCGATCATGCTCGAGATACTTCTGGGGATTCTCGTCCGCAGTTCTTTCTCATCTGCATCAAAGACAGCACCCAGACTCATGAAGCCCAGATCTACACTTCCTACTATACCGTGCTCCGCAAGGATGGCTCCAGTTCCAGCATCATTCGCGTCGATATCAAATCCATTTACCCCCATACTTATCGCCCTGTCGACCATACGCCTCCTGTTACCGCTTCTATGTGAAAAAACATACTCTCTTTCTGGGTCGAACTTTGCATTTTCATGCTGGAATATCAACTCTCCCCATCGGTTGTAATAGACGCTGGATCCCTCTGGGAGCTCTATCTTTGGCGTTTCCTGTGATATCTGCAGGTCTTCTTTCGCGCTTCCGTGTAGCATAAGCATCTCGAGGCTTATTTTTTTCATCTCAGGTGTGAGCGGTGGAGGTTCCATCATCACTCCATCACTGAGAATCTGATCACCTAAAAATACACCTGCCCCTCCTGCCAGAGCGCCTTTCAGAAAGGTTCTCCTTGAAAATCTTCTACCACTGGATAAGTTCTCTTTCATAAGTACATATGATACAAAAATTTGAGGCAAATTTAAATATCTGGAAAAAAGTATTACTCGACTACCTCGGGGCCTTCTGTCACTGTAAATATTCCCTCTATGTCATAAGTCCTCCACCTGTCTGTACTCAAATTTTCTATAGGAGTGACTATCCCCTTTGTGCTTATTCTTTTTCCTGTCGGGATATCCAACGACTGATCCGGTATTTGGTTAAGATCCAGCGCATAATATTCGTTGCTGTCCGTCTTAAGTCCCAATGCGCACTCTAGAGTATGTTCTCCTCCTGTATCTTTTTTCGGAAGGCAAGTATATACACCAACTAGAGTGGCTTCATAAGGGTCGGCAGATTCATTCTCGTCAGGCTGCTTCTGCTGGTAGATGTAGTTATTGAACGAATAAAACGCAGCAACAAGACCTATGAGAAAAAGCGCGACATAGATAAAAGCTAACTTTAAATGCAGGGATTTTAGTTTAGGCATGAATCTATAGTAACATTTTTTATACTTCTAGAAAATAGAATTCTATCGTAGAGATCCCCGCATTTCTAAAGTAAAAGATAACTTTTAAATTGTTACACAAGATGGTCTAACTATCTAAACCTTACACTACTACTCCTGAATTGGGGATTCCGCCACGAGACACACTCGAAAGTGTGTCTTTGAATTATCTAATTACGATCATTCCTGAAGAGTCCACGTTCCGCATCTATTTGCAGTAAATCCTGCATCGGTTGCTGCGATCGTTACAATCGTTGAAGTATCCGTGTTGTTATTTGAGATGATATCACCAAGGTCTCCACTGAATCCAGAAAGTCTCGCATAATAACATCCGCTTTGACCGGAATTCTTGTAGGTTCCTGCCTGTATATCAGTTCCTACTATATAAGTTCCGTCTGTAAATGTAGTCATGCTGTCTGTGATTTGTGACAGGTCCTGCGTCCAGATTCCGCATCTGTTTGACTCAAATCCCTTATCCCCCTCAGAGATAGTCACGACTGTTGGAGAATTTGTATTATTGTTTGACAGGATCTCATCCAGTGTTCCCCCAAATCCGCTAAGCCTAGCATAATAACAACCTGATGATGCCTCTCGGGTTCTGTAAGTACCAGGTTGAATATCAGCTCCTACGCTGTGGGTTCCGTCCTCAAAGTGAGGAAGAGATGTATCATAATCCGCTTCGACAGTCTGTGCATGCTCTGATTCCTCTATCTGAGAATTTGAGGTGGTTTCTGAATCATTTTTAGTTGGGGTGTTTGAATCTCCTCCCATAGAGCCAATCACGAGCATGACGATGAAGAGAACGATTACACCTATTATGATTTTCTTTTTCATATTATTCACCTCCTTTTGGTAAATATATGAGCAGTTCCGACTATTCTAGCACAATACAATTAAAATAGGTAATTCCCCTAGGCTGGGAATTAGTTAATCTTTTGTAGCTCGGGGGCTATCGCTGAGTCTATATCAAATGAAGACTGTTCATCTTCGCATTCTGTCATTTCCGGCTCTTCATAATTTCCACACTGCACCTCGCGTATACTAAAAGTCGCAATCTTTATCGTGCCATCGGAAGACTCGGTCTTATATGCATACTGCGTATATACACTTCCCGCTGCGCCCTCTACAATCTCTGTGACACAATAGACTTTTCCATTTATGGTGCGCTCCTCCGTCTTTCCAGAACGTGCATCGATTTCTCCTGCCTCCACGCAGTCGTACTCAGCGTTTTCCGTGTCAATTTGAGGTGGCCAGTCAACGGTGGTTATATAATCCAAATTCTCCCAGGAAAAACTATCTGCCTGAGTAGGCACTGGCATAGACGGCGATTCGTTCTGGACCTCACGACTAGTACTTTCCTGCGTCTGATTGTCTCTAAAATACACGAAAGCAACACCGAGAACAATAACCAGAAGTAACGCCACAACCATAATCACAAAATTTCTCATATATATAAATTACTTTCTTTTAATGTGTTTTTTGTAAAAAGTCCAGAATGAAAGCATAAGAAAATAAAATCTATGAGTTAAGAATGATAAATCCCTGAAGAACTGGGATTATTTTTTTCTATCGTCTTTCGTGATCTTTGAAAGGAGCTCTCCCACGCCTTTTCCCTCAAATGCGCGCAGAATCTCGAGAGGAGTGACAAATACTATCGTGTTGCTTTTATCCGCTGATATCTCAGAAAGCGTCTGAAGTGTTCTCAAATGAAGTCCACCCGTCGTACTCGAAAGCATTTCGGCCGCAACAGAAATGTTCTTTGATGCTTCCTTTTCTCCGTCAGCACGAATCACTATAGCACGCCTCTCGCGCTCTGCCTCAGCTTGACGTGCTATAACCCTTTTCATTTCCTCAGGCAAAATTATATCCTTTAACTCGACTGCCTCCACCTTTACTCCCCAAGGATCAGTGGCTTTGTCGATAATTTTCTGGATCTTATCCGCTACCTCATTTCTTTTCGAAAGCAAGTCATCGAGCGAAATCTCACCGATCACATTTCTCATCGTCGTCTGTGCGAGCTGGGAAACTGCATAATAAAAGTCTTCTACCTCGAGTATCGCCTTTGATGAATTTCTGATTTTGTAATAGATTACGGCATTGACTCTGGCCGACACATTATCTCTTGTTATCGCTTCCTGATCAGGGACATCAACTGCTTTTGTGCGGATGTCTACCTTTTTATAACCTTCAATTATCGGCCAGACTATTCGCCAGCCAGGCTCTAGGATTTGCACATACTTTCCAAGCCTGAACTTAACTCCTCGCTCGTATTGATTTATCTGCTTGATGCTCAGAAGAATCAAAAATAATATTATGCCTAAAGAAATAAGAAGTATCACAATGCTATTCTACCACAGTTTGAGATAAGCTAAAATATTCCTATTTGAACTCGCTAATCATTCTCTTTTTTCGAAGTAATCTATGGTAGGTTATCGCGAATCTATGCGCCTCATCGCGGATCCTGCGCAATAAATTTATCCCGCCAGTATCTTTCGGAAGTTTTATTTCTAAAAATTCCAGCTTCTGTCCCATTTGTTTTTGGGGGAGAACAATCGTCTCCTCACGCTTGGCAAGTCCGATGAGCGGTATATCTTTTTTTCTGGCGACAAGTGTCATAAGAGCACTACTTACCTGCCCCTTTCCACCATCGATGACGATAAGATCCGGCTCGTCCCAACCGTCATGCTTAAAGCGCCTGCCCAGCATTTCGCGCATCATAGAAAAATCATCCGGAGTATCTTTTGTACGGATCTTAAATCTTCGATAGTCTTTGCTGCTTTTATCCCCATTTACGAATACGACCATAGAGCCGGTCGCTTCTTTCCCCTGAAAATTCGAAATGTCATAACACTCGATCCTCTTAAGGTTTAGTTTTTTTTCAAAGTATTCCTTGAGGATATTTTCCAAAGAGTCTTTTTCATCAGTGATTCGCTGATAATAATAGTCGGGCTGCTCGAGATAACGAAAGGGGTCATAATTTTCACTAGTTATATGATTTATGAACTCGATCTTTTTCTGAATATCCGATGCGTCTTCGAATTGTTCGTTTTTTATATATTCTTTCTGATCCTTCAAAAGATCTTTTACCAAGGATTTACTTTCACCCTTGAGAAACTTTTTGATCCTTTCCAAGTTTTTCCTGTAACTTTCCAGATTCTCCGGAACAGCATTTACGCATGGACAAAGCCCCAGATGATAGTACAGACACCTGCGCCTCGCGTGATTTTTTACCGACTGGTATGGGAAAATGCGACGCAAGAGCTTTAGTACAGTTTTTACCGCCATCGCATCTGTAAATGGTCCGAAGTACTCGAAATTTTTGTCCTGTGTATTTCGTACTACAAGTATCGCCGGACTATTTCCTTTTGTTATCGCGATATATGGGTAGGATTTATCATCCGTAAGTTTGATGTTGTAAAAAGGCAGATGCTTTTTTATCATCTCGGACTCCAGCAAAAAAGCCTCAATCTCGCTGCTTACTATGATGTGATCTATAGAATCTATTTCGGACACGAGTTTTATCGTCTTGGCATCAAGTGCCTTATTCGAGAAATACGATCCTACTCTCTTTTTGAGATCTTTTGCTTTTCCAACGTATATTATTTTATTTTTTGCGTCTTTGTAGATATATACGCCCGGTTTTGACGGCAACGAACGCAAAGATTCCTGATGCGACAAAGATACCACCTCCTATCAAAATTAGATTTAGATCTGGAATGAATGAAACATTCACATCAACAGACTTTTTGACATCATCAATCTGAATTGTAATTTGGTGTGTACTATTTGTCAAAAAAGAAGTATCGAATGTAACATTGAATGATTCGCTCCCGAATGGTGGAAGATTTTTTATAGTATATTCTTTTTCCTCTCCTGTCGAAGTGTTAGTGATAGTTACGAGCTTCTCTTTCACAAAAGTATTACCACTATTTTCTACCGTCACAAAACCAGAAATAGGAACACCTGCAAATGAAAATTTAGAAAAACTATCATCTATCGTAAGACTCTTCCTTTCCTGAAAATCCTTTTCGCTCAAAAAACTGACGTCTATATCTTTTGACCCGTTTTCGAATTTATATCCACCGGCGGGAATCGGATATATACTCTCGCTGCCTTTCGTAACAAAAGCTACATGATCCAGATCAAAGCTGTTGAAGTAATCAATTCCACGGGTCGTATTTCCCCACGTAGGATCAACCATAATCCATGTCCCTTTCTCAAAATCATAATATTCCGGCCATGCATGAAGTATGTCATCTGCCAAAGATAGAGGCCGAAGTTTGGAATTCCTTGTATACGCATACCCCTCTATCGTTCTTGCTGGAATACCTGCGCTTCTTGCCAGAGTCACGAAAAGGTCGGAAAACTCCAGACACACTGCGTTTGCTGGATTCTCAAGTGTACCCACCCCTCCCAATCTTTCGTTTTCTGACGAGACCTTATCAAAGTCATATGTCAGATTCTCTACAACATAACTATATACAGCTCTTGCTGACTTTAACTCGGAAACTATTTTTTTAATCTGCGGATCCGAAATTTCCCAATACTTTTGTGGTGATGTATAAAGCTCCCTTTCCTTATCGGAAAGCTTGACTCTCTTGGGTTCACTAAAAACCTTTACAAGCACACTTGCTTCGATTGTCTTTTTTTCACGCGGCAACAAGGTAAATTTGGCGATCCAATTCCCATCTACATCCTCCTCCACGCTATTTGGGTCTTCACTTATCTTATCTATCAATACTTCCTGATAATTAGTATTTGCCGGCAAAGCGATTTCCGTTACTATCGGAAAGAGATTCGGGTTACTGATGTTGTATTTTAGATCAAATCTGTAGTACTGCGCATCTCCAAATATCATTACGATTCCGGCACCCCTTGTATCTTCCTTGGTAAATTCCAGATTATCTGTCGCCTCCTTGATATCTGGCTTTATGAGAGAAACCTGATTGAAAGTATCGGGAACAAGAACTTTTGTGTTATATTCCAAAAAACTGTCAGGGTCAGAAATGCCCGGAATATCAACCTCTACAATATCTCCTTTCTTCTCGACAACCTCATCTGTCTCAAAACTTATCGTAAAGTTATTTGTTGTGTTGATCCCTTTTGGAGGATTAACGAAATTTATATCCAGGGTTACTATGCCTCTATCTGTATTGTAGTCAAACGGTATCGATCCGGATTGATTATAAACTTGAATATTTCCCATATTCTCGAATCCGAAAGATATACTGTATGTGGGACTAAATATGAATTCTTTTTTGTTTAGGATCGAAATTTCCTGAATTACTTTTGTAGGCTCATCGCTATCTACTTCATAAGTGACATCAGCGAAGATATCAAAGTTTTCCGACGCAAATGACCTAGAGGTAACTAAAAAAAGAGTAAATAACGCAATAAAAAGGGCAAAAATTAGCTTCATTTATATATACTTTTTAAGATACTGGCCAGTATACGACAGGGGGTTTTTGGCGATCTCTTTCGGGCTTCCCGTTGCGATTATCCTACCGCCTTTGTCCCCTCCCTCTGGTCCAAGATCAATTATATAATCGCTATTTTTAATAAGATCCAAATTGTGCTCGATAACTATTATAGTGTTTCCTTTCTCGACAAGCTTTCGCAGTACAACGACAAGTTTTTCAAGATCGGCAAAGTGAAGTCCAGTCGTCGGTTCGTCCAAAAGATATATACTCCTTCCGTTTCCCTTTTTGGAAAGCTCTGACGCAAGCTTTATACGCTGTGCCTCACCGCCCGAAAGAGTTGTCGCAAACTGACCCAATTTTACATATGACAAACCAACCTCCTCAAGAGTCTTTAATTTATTCGTTAACCCGTTGTGGAACGAAAAGAATTTAAGAGCTTCTGCTACACTCATATTGAGTACATCCGAAATGTTCTTTCCTTCAAACTCAACCTCAAGTGTATCTTTGGTGTACCGCGCACCATTACACGTCTCGCATGTGACATACACATCGGGCAGAAATTGCATCTCAATCTTTATCTGACCGTCCCCTTCGCACGTCTCACATCTTCCACCTTTTACATTGAATGAAAATCTCCCCTGACCATAACCCCGCATCCTGGCTTCCCTCGTGTTAGCAAAAATCTGGCGGATAAAAGTAAATGCCCCCGTATATGTTGCAGGATTTGAACGGGGTGTTCTACCTATCGGGCTTTGATCTATCATAAATACCCGCTTCACCAGATCATCATTCACTAGCTCCTCAAATTCACCGGGTTCGTCCTTGTGGAAAGGATTCTTCTCGCGGGCAAGTGCATGATACAAGACATCATTTATGAGCGTCGATTTACCGCTACCAGACACTCCGGTTATGCAGATGAATTTGTTCAATGGAAATCTGACATCGACTTTTTTGAGATTGTGCTCATCTACTCCTTTTAGCTCGACGTACTCGTGATCTACTTCTATCTTCGTATCATTTGGGATCTTTATCTTCTTTTTTCCGGAGATGTATTGTCCGGTAAGCGAATCAGGATTCTTCTTTATCTCATCAGGAGTTCCTTTTGCCATAATCTTTCCGCCATTTTCACCTGCTCCAGGACCTATATCGAATATGTAGTCTGACTCTTCCATCATCTCCTGATCATGCTCAACAACTATAACAGTGTTTCCTATATCACGAAGATGTTTGAGGGTAGTTATAAGCTTTGTGTTGTCTCTAGGGTGAAGACCAATAGACGGCTCGTCAAGAACGTAAAGGACTCCCGAGAGACCGCTTCCTATTTGCGATGCAAGCCTAATTCTCTGGGCTTCTCCTCCAGCCAAACTACCTGCACCCCTAGATAAAGTCAGATAAGAAAGACCCACGTCATTCAAGAACTTTAACCTAACCGAAATTTCCTTTAGGATCATTTGAGAGATTTCTTTTTCTTTTCCACTCAGCTTTTCTGAAAGTTTTCCAAAAAAGTCCAGCGCCTCATCGATAGGCATATCTGACAGGTCTACAATAGACTTTCCCGTTATACTTACAGCTGTCGCCTCTTTCTTGAGCCTTGTTCCATTACACTCTGAACATTTCGTAGGACGCATGAATTTTGCTACCTCATTTTTTATTAATTCTGAATCCGTCTCTGTGTATCTGTCCATCAGATACTTTATGACTCCCCCATAGGGCTCATATATCCTGGTATTTTCACCAAATCTGTTCTTGCCCTTTATCTCATAAATCTTGTCGCCCGTTCCATAAAGTATTATTTGCTTGTGCTCGGGCCTCATACTATCTATATACACATCCATCGGAATATCGTTCTCGGATAGGGCTTGTTTTATAGTACGGGTAAACCAAGTATCTCTCTCCTCTAGATTTGCAAACGGCATTATTCCACCTTCCAAAACTGTAAGATTCCCATTTAGCACCAAGTCCTCATTTACTTTCGGTATTTCTCCTAGCCCATTACAGGTAGGACATGCTCCATATGGAGAATTAAAGCTAAAGAGTCTAGGTTCTATAGCACTTACTGATGTGCCGTCGAAAGGACAGGCGAAACGCTCTGAGTATAGAAAATCTTCCATATCGGTTGGTTTTTCGGGGAAAGAAAAACTTTTATCCTTCACAAGTGTCAGGATCATCTCGCCACCGCCTAAAGTAAGTGCCTGCTCGACAGAGTCAGATAGCCTTTGCTTCTCATAATTTTTGTCCATCACCATGCGGTCGATTATTGCATCGATCGTATGCACATTCGTCTTTATGAGCGTTATGTCTTCATTTAGATCAAATACGCGACCATCGATCCTGACTTTCTGAAAACCTCTTTTTCTAAGATCCTTGAATAGATCCTGATACTCGCCTTTTCTTCCTTTGACCACAGGCGCGAGTATCATTATCTTCACGGGGTTTGCGGTTACATATCTTTGCGCTATCTCATCAACTATCTTTTCTTTTGTAGTTCTCGTTATCTCACGCCCACATTTGGGACAATGAGGATGTCCGATTCGCGCGAATAGTAGTCTAAAATAGTCATAAATCTCCGTGACTGTTCCGACAGTTGATCTGGGATTGTGGGAAGTCGTCTTCTGGTCAATAGAGATGCTCGGGGAAAGTCCGTCTATGAACTCGACATCGGGCTTTTTCATGACTCCTAGAAATTGCCTCGCATATGAGCTAAGACTCTCAACATATCTCCTCTGACCCTCGGCATAAATCGTGTCGAAAGCAAGAGATGACTTTCCACTACCTGAAAGTCCCGTAAAGATGACAAGCTTGTCCTTTGGGATCTCCAAATCTATGTTTTTGAGGTTATGCTCACGAGCACCTTTAATTACTATTTTTCTATCCATAATTATTACTAAAACCTACAAAAGGGGGTTAAAGCCATCCATTATATCTCATAAGTAAAGCGTTATTCAAGGGTACTAGTTTTGCTGCAAGTACCTTATCTTATCCCTCAAAAGTGCGGCAGTCTCAAAATCGAGGTCCTTTGCAGCAAGCTTCATCTCTGAGCGTAAGCGTTTTATCAATCTTTCTTTGTCATCCGGCAACAAGACCTCTTTATCCATAAGCGGCTTTATATCCTCCAAATTTTTCTCCTTTAATTCAATTAGCTTTGCCCTTATTGCCTTTTCGATTGTTTCTGGGGTTATTCCGTGCTTCTTGTTATACTCGAGTTGATATTCACGACGTCTATCTACTTCCCCTATCGCCTCAAGCATCGACTTCGTACTTTTATCGGCATAAAGAATTACTTTTGCACCGACACGACGCGCGGCACGTCCCATTATTTGAATTAAAGAAGTTCTGGAACGCAAGAAACCTTCCTTGTCAGCATCCAGTATCGCAACTAGCGAAACCTCTGGTAAATCCAATCCTTCACGCAAAAGATTTATCCCCACCACCACATCATATACACCTGCTCTCAAATCATCCAGAACGTCTTGGCGCGAAAGCGTGTCCACATCACTATGCAGATAATTTATTTTTATCCCTTTTTCTTCAAGATACGTTGTAAGGTCCTCTGCCATTCTTTTTGTCAAAGTCGTCACTAAAACCCTCTCCTTTTTACTGACTGCTTTTTCGATCTCTTTGAGCAGATCCTCTATCTGTCCATCTGTTTTTCTGATCTCGATCTCCGGATCGATTATCCCTGTTGGTCTGACCAGCTGCTCTACAATATTATCTTCCCCCGCTTTCTCTTTTTCCCAAACGCTAGGCGTTGCTGAGACATAGATGGTCTTTTTAATTTTCTGCAGAAACTCATCAAACTTGAGTGGCCTATTGTCATATGCTGAGGGGAGGCGAAATCCATAATTCACCAATGTTTCTTTTCTGGATCTGTCACCTGTATACATCGCGCCTATCTGTGGAACTGTCATATGCGACTCGTCAACCACAAGCAGCCAGTCATCGCTAACCTTATTGAAAAACTCCAAAAGAGAATACGGAGGATCGCCAGGATTACGTCCGTCAAAATATCTGCTGTAGTTCTCGATTCCATTCACATATCCCAACTCCTTTAGCATTTTTAAATCATAATCAACCTTTTGCTTTATGCGGTTTGCCTCGATAAGCTTATTTTTAGAAAGGAAATACTTTACCTGTTCTTCCATATCAGCTCTAATTTGAGGGAACACACTATCATAACTGCTGCTATCTGTTATGTAATGCTTTGCAGGATAGATGATTACATCCTTTAAAGTCTCGATATTGTCTCCCGTCAAAGGATCAAACCTTTCGATTTTTTCGATAAAATGTCCAGCTAAAGTTATTCTTATGCCCTTATCGTCGTATCCAGGAATAACCTCTATGGTATCTCCGCGGACCCGGAAGGTACTTCTTTTGAAATCATAGTCGTTACGCGCGTACATAAGATCAAGCAGTCTATCGAGGATCGAATGACGGGTAACCTTTACGCCTTCCATCAGATGCAGAACAATTTTTCCGTACTCATCGGGCGAACCCAAATTATAGATTGCAGATACAGAAGCAATGACTATAGTGTCAGGGCGCGTCATTATATTTGTCGTTGCGGCAAGGCGGAGTTTGTCTATCTCTTCATTTACCTCTGTTTCTTTGGCTATATAAGTATCTGTCGTCGGAATATACGCCTCGGGTTGGTAAAAATCGTAATATGACACGAAATAACTGACGGCGTTATCAGGGAAAAAATCCCTAAGCTCCTGATAGAGCTGCGCAGCAAGTGTCTTATTGTGGGATATAACTAGAGTCGGCTTCTGGATATTTTCTATGACATTTGCGATAGAAAAGGTCTTACCAGAACCCGTAACTCCCAGAAGAACTTGACCCTTTTTCCCCGAATTGAATCCGTCGGTTAGAGCTTTTATCGCCTCGGGCTGGTCTCCTGTAGGCTTGTATTTGGATTTTATCTTAAATTTCATAAGTCTTCTATTATAGCAGACCTAGGAAAATGTCATTTATGTACGAAGAAGGAGAGAAAATAAATTGATCTACTTTGTTATAAATTGCACTGTTGACAGTGTTCGTATATTTTTCGTATATTTTAGATAAAGTTTTTTGAAAGTTTAGTTAAAATTTTCGAATCATTATGACAGCAGTACTATACAGTAGAGAAAGAGCACTTCTTCAATACATTATCCAGTTCCAGGAAAGTAATGGCTATTCGCCAACGCTTCGCGAAATGGCGACTGCCATGAACAGACGCAGTCCGGCTACGATCCACAATCTGATCCGCTCGCTTGTCGATAAAGGCTATGTCCAAAAAGTAGACGGCAACAACAGAACACTAAAGATCCTCAACAAAGATAAGCTGGGCGTAATCCTTGGCAATACTCCACGTGCTGTCGGGCCTACCATATCACTCCCTCTTATGGGATTTATAGCTGCCGGAAGCCCTCTGGAACCACATACCGATCCCGAAGCTACGATGGAAATAGCATCCACTATGCTTGCAGGGAAAAAGACTTCATATGCACTCCAGGTAAAAGGAAATTCGATGATCGAAGACGGGATACTTGATGGCGACTATGTTGTGATAGAAAAATCAGACACTGCAGATGAGGGAGATATAGTCGTCGCGCTGGTCGATGATAATCTCGCGACATTAAAACGTTTTATGCGGCAGGATGGACGCGTGGTCCTGATGCCTGCCAACCGCGACATGGAACCTATCTACCCAAATGACCTGAAAATACAGGGAAAATTAGTAGGACTGATCCGTCGATTCAACTAGAATCAAACATTCTTTAACTCCAGATAGTATAATATAGGATATGGCAAATATTTACATTGTCTCAACGCCTATAGGAAACCTCAAAGACATAACATATAGGGCTATCGAGGTCTTAAAGTCTTCACAGCTTATAATTTGTGAGGATACAAGGGTGAGCAGAAAACTTTTGGATCATTATGATATTAAGACCCAACTCACATCGCTAAATGAATTCAACGAAGATGAAAAGAGCTATGAGATATTGAGTGAGATAAAGACACTGGAAAACGTATCGCTTATATCAGATGCAGGGACCCCCCTACTTTCAGATCCCGGATATAAGTTCATAAAAAGAGCAGTAAAAAATGGTCATAAGGTAATTTCTATCCCTGGCGCATCAGCAATTCTTGCAGCCCTTACCGCATCCACTATGCCCACAAATACGTTCACTTTTCTCGGATTCTTACCTAAATCGCCAGCAAAACAGCAAAAGATATTTGATAGATATAAAAGTGAAAATCACACTGTCATAATTTTTGAATCGCCTCACAGGATCATAAAAACACTTAGCACCTTAAAAGACTCATATGGGGATATTGTTGTAACGACAACGCGAGAATTGACCAAGAAATTCGAGGAAGTAAATATTCTACCTATCACCCGTCATCTAGAACTCATGGAAACAAAAAAACCCAAAGGAGAATTCACTGTAGTGTTTAACCCGACTATCAAAGAGAATTAAGTTTCAAAAGCTCCTGCTCTATCTCAAGTAGCCTATTGTATTTTATGATTCTCTCATGACTTGGTGCTCCAAATTTTACATAATCCGCTCCAACCGCTACCGCAAAGTCTGCGATAAAATCATCCGCCGTCTCACCGCTCCTATGTGAGACAATCACCTTCAAATTCTTGAACCTCGCCATTTCGGCAACGACTAACGCTTCTGTGATCGTTCCTATCTGATTGGGTTTTACGATAATCGCATTTATCGTATTATTATTGAGCGCAGTCTGGAGCCTATATGGATTTGTGCTAACCAGGTCATCTCCCACGACTAGAGTATTACCACCAACCTCTGCATATAAATCTTTCCATGATTCCCAATCGTCCTCCGCAAATGGATCTTCTAAATAGATTATCGAATAATCGGAAATTATGGTCTTGTAAAACGCTTGCAGATCAGATGGATCTATCTGTCCGCTCCTGTCTTTTATGCTGTACTTTCTGTTGCTTACAAGTCCGCTTGCCGCAACATCAAGGCCCAGGAATATATCTTTTGAAAAAGAATGGGAGGTAGTCTCAATCGCAGCCCTAATTATCTTCAGGGCCTCAAGGTTCGTAGAAAAATCGGGCGCAAAACCACCTTCGTCAGCAACTGTCGTCGGTAAATTGGAATCCTTTAGGTAGTTCTTGAGCGATTTATAGATATCCACTCCTATCTGAAGACTTGCACTATAATCAAAAGAACTCGCTGGAATAAGCAGAAATTCCTGAAAATCGGCTCCACTGTCGGCATGCTTACCCCCTTCCATGATGTTGAAAAGCGGCGTAGGAATCCTGTGCCCTTCTGTATGCTGAGACAGAAATTGTCTCAAGTAAATGCTCAGTGGCAACAGGGAACTTTTTGCAGAAGCTTTTGCAACTGCCTGAGAAATAGCAAGTATCGCATTGCCGCCCAAAGAGCTCTTGTTCTGGGTGCCATCCATCTCTATCATCTTCTTGTCTACATCCTGCTGGTGGGTAGACTCCATGCCATTTATGCCAGGGCCGAGTACTGAATTTACACTCTCGACAGCTTTGAGCACTCCATTTCCTCCGTAGCGGCTTGGATCGTTATCACGAAGTTCATGTGCTTCATAAGTTCCCCTGCTGGCGCCCGAGGGAACTGATGACGTTGCCGTTGTCCCATCGGAAAGTGAAACTGTAACCTCAACTGTCGGATTCGCTCTGGAGTCCAATATTTCCCGTGCTGATACTTTTTCTATTTTAGCCATTTTTGTTTACTATGTTGTGCTCTGTCTTATATATAACTTCGCGCGTATGATAAAAAACGTCAGGTTCGACAGAGATACTAGTTATTCCATATTCCACTAACTTTTGTACGAGATCCGGAAAATGAGAAACTGCTTGTCCACAAATCGATGAGGCTATCTTATGTTTTTTGGCGGAATCTATTACCTTCTCATAAGACCGCAACATAGCTTTATCGCGTTCGTTGAATTGATGCGCGACCTCTTCATTTTTACGGTCTACCCCAAGCGTAAGCATAGTCAGATCATCACTGCCTATTGAGACTCCATCTATTCCTTCATCTATGAAATCATCGATAAGAATAACATTGGAAGGTGTCTCAACCATCATATAGAGCTTGAAAAGCGTGCTCCGCCTCAAACCACGCGAGTATATAATACTTTTTACTTTTTTTAGCTCATCGACGGTACGCACAAATGGCAGCATCAGATTGAGATTGGTGAATTCGCTTTTTTCACGAACTTTTCTGATCGCTTCCAGCTCGAGAGCAAATACCCTTTCGTCCATAATATATCGATAGGCACCTCTATAGCCTAGCAGCGGATTATTTTCCACCGGCTCAAAGGCTTTCCCCCAAACTAAATCTCTATACTCATTGCTCCTAAAATCAGTAGCCCTAAAGAGAACTGGGCGGGGATAAAATGCTGCACAAATATTTTCAAGAGACTGAGATAAAGCATCAATAAATACTTTTTCGCGTCTTTCCTCAATAAGTTTTTTTGGGTGAATACCTATTTGGCTCACCATAAGTTCCGCGCTCAAAAGCCCTACACCATCTACAGGCAATGCAGCAAGTTCTTTGCCTCGATCCGGATCAGAGACATTCACTAAAAGATTTGTCGCTGTCTTAAGGATTGGACTACTCGTCTCGCTTACACTAGGCGCTATCGCAACACTTCCCAGATAAACATCACCTTTTCCACCATTGACTGTCACTATCTGATTCTCCGGCAGCCGTTTTGTAGCACCAACAGCTCCGACTATCGCAGGTATCCCAAACTCCCGCGATACTATCGCAGCGTGCGACGCCCCACCTCCGCGCTCCGTTACTATCGCGCTAGCTCTTTTCATGAACGGCACATAGTCAGGACTTGTCATGGAGGAAACCAGCACATCTCCTGATTCGATTTTTGGTAAATCCTTTATCGAGCTAACTATCTTTACTCTTCCGATTCCGATCCCTGGTGAGGCAGGATCCCCGATCAGTATTTTTTTTGCTACATCCGGCGCGATTCTTTTTACATCATTTGATTTGCTCTCTATTCTTCTGTGGATTGTGGTAATGGGTCTCGTCTGCACGATGTAAATCTTATCTTTCTCGATAGCCCATTCGATATCCTGAGGAAAATAGTAGTGATTTTCTATGTCCTTTGCGTATTTTCCAAGCTTTTCTATTTGACTATCTGTTATCTTCTGATAACCTCTAATTTTTTCTGGAACAAAATCCCTCAAATTCTCTCCTTTTTTGTAGACAAGCCGGATGCTCTGTTCTGCTACTTTCTTATCCACTATACGCAGGTCATTCTTGTCGACTTCATAGTGATCAGGTGTTACGCGCCCCTGGGATATATATTCACCAAGACCGTATATCGCCTCTATCACAATCCTTTGTTTATTATTTGTAACAGGATCTATAGTGAACATTACACCACTCGAGTTGCTTTGAACCATTTTTTGTACAACCAAAGAGCTTGCTATTCTTGACGGATCTGTCTTTGCGTTATGACGGTAGAAAATCGCGCGTGCTTCAAAAAGCGTCGACCAGGCCTTCCTGACAGTATCAAGAATGGAAGCCTCTCCTTTTATATTTAGATATGTTTCCTGTTGTCCGGCAAATGAAGCTGTTTTTGAATCCTCACTTGTTGAGCTTGAACGTATCGCGACATAGGGAGAATCGTACTTTACAGTCATTCTCTCATACGCGTTGAATATATCTTTTATAATCTCCTCAGGGATGCTTGAACTTATTATAAGTTTTTTTATATGAGCACTTACCTGAGAGATAGAGTCATTATCATCATAATTTATCGTCCCCAAAAGGTGCTTTATTTTCTCATCGAGATTATTTTTCTTAAGAAATATGGAATAGGCCGTCGAAGTAACCGCGAATCCTTCAGGGACAGGGAATCCTGCCCTTATCATTTCTCCTAGATTCGCATTTTTACTACCCACATAATGTATGTCGTGTTTGTCGACACTGGAAAGCCATACCACTAAATCTGAAGAAGTGACCATACATACATTGTGCTCAATTTTGGATTTAAATGCAAGAAGTTATCGTTCTTTGGAGAGGAATTGATGAGAAGACGCTTCAATCCCGAAACTAATTGCCCGATACACATCATCACCTGAAATTTCGGGGTCGTTTACGAGTTCGTCATGATAATTTTGAGGAGTTCGTTCACCATCTCTTGTCAACTCAAACAAACGATATACGTCACTCTGCAACTCTTTCGCCTGCTCATGAGCCTTCTCGCTTTTTAGTCTAAATTTTTCCTTAATCATCTCAGACGACTCCTCTATTACTACCTCTTTTCCCTCAGACAATTCGCATACCTTATCCTCTATTAATTCCACTTCATCAAGCACTATTTCTTTTTGAGTACCCACTACCCTGGCTTGCGCAATGGCTTCATGAGCTCGTTGATGGCTTGTTATAATTTCTTTTCTTCCCCGTCTTTTCTTAACCATAGGACATATTATAAAAATAGTTATACTATAAGTCAATCCTAGAAGAAAGTGGGTTATTTAAGACTCCAAAAGTTTTTTGAACTTTTCGACCAGATCTACGGGAGTTGGATCGTTTCCATAAGAAAGTGCTAGGTAATATGATGTAAATCCGCCCAAAAGTAATGAGCTGAACATCTTGTAGAATACGTCTCCCTGAGAATAATCGATTATCTCCGATTCCATGCCTGTATCTCTTAGGATTTGTGCTGTTACCTCAAATCTTTTATGGTTTCTGGGATGATCCTCCGGATCTCTTAACATAATTGCGATAAAATCTCCCTGGCGGCTCACAAACCCATTCATCTCGTTATGATTTAGCTCGGGGAAGAAATTCCAGAATGCAGGAGTCTTCCCATTCTCATTTATCATGATTTTCCAGACCATAGCGATTGGCTTATATTTAGTAGATGTATAGAAAACCGGGGTCCTACCTTTAACCTTTCCAGCAAGAGACTTTCCCCGTTCTTCAATATCTCCTATATTCTCCTTAAGCTTTTGTGCAGCAGAAAGTATTTGATCTTTGGTGTCAGGAATCATCCCTTGATTTATGAGCACCTGAACAAGAGCGCCAAAAAAGTACCCCGTCCCTAGTCTAGGTTGAAAGTCAGGATAAGGCATCGGCATCTTTATGTGAGGGATACTGTTATCGTTGCTTATCTTTTCGACTTTTCCTCCACTACTGACTCCGATCGCCGGAAGCTTATTTTCCAAAACCTCCTCAAAAGACTCCAAAGTCTCCTCTGTATTCCCGGAATAGGACATCAGAAAATTAAGACAATTATCGAATGCTTCGTGAGGAAGAGAATAGAATCTATTCTGGTATACTTCAAATCTCTTGTGATTCTTATCGTTCTTGAAAAGCTCGCTCAGATACACACGCAATATGTTCCCTGGAAGAGCTGATCCACCCATCCCTGAAAGCATAATAGACTTGAATTCCCCCTCGACTTTTATACCATCCGCTATTTCAAATCCTGTCTTGAATTGATCAGGGCTATCAAGCAACATCTGTCTAAAATTTGATTTGTCTATAGGATTCATACTAATTAAAAACGTCTACCTTTATATCTTTTATTATACCTTCAAAAATGCCGGCGATACTCTTCTCGAGCTTCTCCGCCTCTTTCATGATATCTTCTTTTGAACTCTCCTGCAATCTTCCTTTTACATTCGTATAGTATTTCATCTTTGGTTCGGTTCCTGAAGGCCGTGCATGAATCACTGTGCGCTCATCGTCAGTAAAAAAGAAAGAGATCATGTCCCCTTTGTCCCAATCACGCGATTCCAAAAGCTCCCCGGTCTGCCCATCACGCAACTCACCCGTAAGACGGTCGAGAACCTTCAAGATTTTCCTTCCTCCTATCTCTTTTGGTAGATTTGTCCTAAGCTGCTCCATCGCCATATTCATTTGATCAAATGCCCCAAATCCTTCTATCAATTTGTAGAAAAGTCTTTCCGCATAATAACCATACTTCTGATAAACCGACTCCAACATATCTATAGGAGTGGTATTGTTGTCCCGACAGTAAGCTGCCATCTCAGCCGCGATAACAGCAGGCGTTTCTGCTCCCTTATCGCGATAAGCAAGGCCCGAAAGATATCCTACGCTTTCTTCTGCTGCAAATACGAAATTTTTACCCTCAGGCAAATGCTCTATCCTGTCCCCTATAAATTTGAATCCGACCAAAAGATCTCCTATAACCTCCGCACCAAAACTCTCGCCAACATCCTTGAAGAGGTCTGTCGTGACCGAGGTTTTTACCAGAACTGGATTTGCAGGAAGTTTGCCCGACTTTGACAAGTTCTCAAGTAGAAAATACTCCATAAGGACTGCTCCCTGATTCCCATTTAAAGGAGTCCATTCTCCATTTTTATCAGGAACTGCCATACCTAACCTGTCAGCATCAGGATCAGATACGAGGACTATATCTGCATTTTCTTTTTTTGCGATCTCGATAGCCTTTTTATAGACGACTGGAAATTCGGGATTAGGGAAATGTCCTTCTACGTTTGGAAAATCTCCATCAAGACTCATCTGATCCTCTACGAGAACTATGTCATCAAAACCAAGCTCTGTAAGTATCGGCAGTACGGACTGTGATCCAACTCCGTGAAGAGGTGAAAAAACTATCTTTACGTTTCGTCCCGAATATGTAGATGCCGCCTTCGCAGACTGCGCAAATTTCTCATCTACAGACTTATCTATATATTTCACAAGTCCCTTTTCGACAGCCTCATCAAACGACATCTTATTTATACTTTTGATATCTTTGAATTCTTCCTCTATTTGAAGTCCTACAGCAGGCAGAACCTGAACACCATTTTCATCATAGACCTTATATCCATTAAATTCCGGTGGATTATGACTTGCAGTAAGCACTATTCCACCTACACACCCGAGCTCCCTGACAGTAAATGATAGTTGTGGAGTGGCCTTGTAATAGTCATAAATATGCACAGGAATTCCATTTGCCGCCAAGACCCTGGCAGTCTCTTCAGTGAATTTTTTGGAGTTATGCCTACTATCATAAGCTATGGCGACTCCATCTTTTACGCGTTCACTTTTATGCTTAAGAAGATATTGCGCATATGCTTGTGACGCCCATCTCACCATATAACTATTCAACCTATTCGTTCCTATATCCATTACGCCTCTGATTCCCCCTGTACCAAATATCAGTACTCTATAGAATGCGTCCATCAAAAATTCCCACTGTGAATCTGTGATTTTTCCCGTCAGTATTTCTTTGAATTCCTCAAATTCTTCCTCCGTAAGCCACCTGATTATCTCGTCATAAGCTTTTTGATTGAGTTTTTTCTCTTGGAGCGCTTTGTCTAGAAGTTCTTTTGTTTGAGGTGCCATGTTATTTTGAGCTGACATTGCTAAAATTGATGATTTAGTTTAATTCAGTTATCAGCATTATGTCAAGATATTTCTCAAGACCTAAAGGAAGCGCGCTTGATTTCATCTTCTTTTCTATCTCAAAAAGCTTGTTGTAAAAAGCCACAAGATCTTCCTCTCTCCAAAAAGACGCCTGCTGTCTGAGTTTTCCCAGCTGCCACGGGGCAAAACGCACTATCTCACTATGACTATTTGCGCCACTTCGCACCGCGATAAGCGCCCTCACTCTTTTTATTACAGAATAGAAGATTTGCTCAGCTCCCATCGTCTTCAAAAGCTCTCTATAGACACGATCAAGGCTTTTTGAGTTACCAGGATAGATCTCATCCAGAAATTTGAAATAGTACTGCGGAAGGGCAAATTCGCTGACAGAGTCCGCTTTGATCAATCCCAGGTCTCTTTTAGTAATCTTTGATCGTTCAACCAGGATAGCGGTCAATGAATCTTTATGGATGGAAATAAATTCCAAAAGCTCCTTCTTATTCTTGCTCTTATAAAGGCTATCTATGACAAAAAGACTTTCTTCACCGAAAAGGCTACCACCCAACAAGATCTCCTCAAGCTCTTTTTTCTTGATCTTTACACCATCAATCCTCACAATTTTGGATTTTAAAGTCAGATCTATAAGGGTTTTTTCGATTCTTTCCAGGTCATCACCATGAATAAGACTTATCATACCTTCAAAGCTTTATAAATTTTTTTTACTTCGCTGTCAATCCTTTTTTTGCCGTATTTATGTGGTAAAAGACTTCCCGAAAAATTTTTGGGGATATGTAAAAGCTCATGGATTATCACTTTTTTCTTGTCTTCCTCTTTTAATCTGTCGAATTTCTCTGTTATACATTCGATGACATATGCAGGCTCCAGATCGAGCGCATCCTGAAATATTTTCGGGAAAGCCCAGATACGCGCATACGCGCGAGCCTTTGAACCAGTCGTCTTGTAACAAAATATCCTGTCCGGCTTTACGTGCTTGAAATGCTCGGTCGCAGCATAAGACTCGACCATACCTTGTGCCACGAGATCTTTCTCCCACTCAAGCTTTTTATTTTTTTTCTTTGCACCAAACATCTTAGAAGAAGAAACGAATATACTCTATTATAAAATCTTCTGTCGGATTGTTGTTGAGACCAAAGCTATTTGCGAAAAACTTCTCGGTCTTTTTAGCCGGCTCTTTGACCTCCGCTCCTTTCACCTCCGATTTAACCGGCTCGCCGCGCGTCTTGGTAAGATTTTTTTTGCTTTCGTAGTGCTGAGTATGCACTCCATTGATTATGAATGAGAAATTCTCGAATTGTCCCCCTGTCGAATTCAACAGAAATGGAGTTATCGCAACTATCCTCTCTTTATCCTCCCCCCAGATATTTTCGTATGCTGTCTTATAATATTGCGCTACGATTTCGTCCGAAAGGTTGTCAGATACCCACCCTGTCTCCGTTATAAATGCCGGCACTTTCTTTTTTGACGTCTCATTTATCAGATCGTATTCATATTTATATGTCGCTGTTCCCTCCACTGCGGTGCTGCTGGGTGGCTGCGAAAATCCGGGGTTTGGATATGAATGCGAAGAAAATCCATCCATCTTATCTACTATTTCTGGTTTTGAATCTATCATCTCGCGGATAAAAACAAGATTATCCATATACTTTATCCGATCGTTTGGGGAAGCATTATCCATACCTGACATTATGATATAAAAATCCTCACTTCGTCTTTTGAATACATCGTAGGCAAAAGACAAGAGCTCTCCATACCTGGCTGGATCCGGTGGCTGTCCTCCCCATTCGTCAAAACGATTGACCTCGTTGTAAATAATTACATACCTATTGTCTATCGGCCAATCAAGGGAGTTTAGAAAGTTTGCAGAATCTATGATGTCTGCCTCGGTAGGGATCCTCCACACGGAAGTATCACTATATAATGGATCCGTAGCAATACGCACTATCGGTATAAGTTTTTTTTCTGCGCACTGATCCATAAAATCCTGCCATTTAGAAAGATCCTTGTCTGTAGCCTGAATAGGTATTGTCACATATCCCCACTCGCCCTGCGAGGAATTCACCAAAGCTGCTGCTTCCGAAAGCTCAGATGGGAAAAGAATATGTATCCCATAAAAATTATTAGGGCGTTCTATAGGATCATACACAGCACTTACCTGCGGCACAAAGCACAGGAAAAAAAGCAAAAATAGGGCTACCTTTTTCATCATTTACATAATACTAAATAGAGATTTAAAGTCAAATGATGGGGATTATTTCTTCTTTCTGTTTGTGGGGAGATACCAAAGGATAGCACCACCTATGGCAAAAATGGCGCCTGTGATTTCTCTGTTGTCTTTTGTGATCTCAGAAAATTGAGGGAAGAAATAGATAATGAATCCTACTGAAACAAGTATTGCAGCCATGTATCTCTTATCCATAATAAGAGCGTAGCACCATTTAAAATAATTTGTCAAGAAGCACTTATCATATATAATACTTAGATGAAATTTAGCTGGGAAAAAATTGACAAGCCAATTTTTATTTTAGCGCCAATGGAAGGCGCAACTGATACCGTGTTTAGGCAAATCGTTCTGGATTGCGCCCGACCCGACATCTTTTTTACAGAGTTCACAAATGTCCAGGGACTCCTTTCTGCAGGAAATAAGCAAGTTGCACAACGCCTTAGATTCGAAAGCAATGAAAAACCTATAATTGCTCAGATATGGGGAGCTGATCCGAATTATTTTGCAAAAGCGGCCGAGCTGATCGTAAATATGGGCTTTGATGGCATCGATATAAATATGGGATGCCCAGAACGTAATATAGTAAAAAAGGGCTCATGTGCAGGCCTCATAAGACGACCTGAAATTGCAGCAGAAATTATCGAAGAGACCAAAAAAGGCGCAGGGAGTCTACCTGTAAGTGTCAAAACGCGACTGGGAACTACTGGAATCGAACTGGACTGGTTAGAATATCTTTTAAAACAAGACATAAAAGCACTCACTGTCCATCTTCGGACAGTAAAAGAGATGTCCAAAGTCCCCGCCCATTGGGAAATCGTCAACCAGGTAGTTGAGTTAAAAAATAAGATAGCACCCGATACCATACTCATCGGAAATGGTGATATAGAAAACGTCTCGGAGGCAAATCTAAAGGTAAAAGAAACCGGACTGGACGGAATCATGATAGGGCGTGGTATATTCCATGATCCTTATGCATTTAGCGGCAAGCTATCTTTCCATGATCTTTCCAGAGACGAAAAGGTCGGTCTTTTAAATAAGCACCTGGATTTATTTGAAAAAACGTGGGGAAGCGAAAAGAGTTTTCCCCCATTAAAACGCTACTTTAAAATCTACGTGAATGGTTTTGACGGAGCGTCAGAACTAAGGGAAAAATTGATGGAAACAAGCTCTATAGATGAGGCCAGAGAAATACTGAGGGTATTTTAGCTAGGCGCTATATCTTCCGTCACGCAAAAGCATTACCAATAGTTTTCCTGCCATGATTACGCTAAGGGTTACAGTAAGGACACTCAAAAATACCCATCCGAATGCTACGACAGTATCTGCTAGATTTCTAGGCATAAGACTGAGACTGACTACCATACCGATAACAAGCACCAAAAGTCCACCCAGGATTATGGCGCTGGCATTTGCTCCTCCGTCTCCACGCTCAGCCTGTGCCTGCCTAGCCCAATTGTCATGAGTGCTGGTTGGTGCTTTTATCAAAGCAGTTCCCCAGCTTGCTGTAAATGAAGCCAACCTGAACCATAGATATAACTCTGCGGGGAAATACAAAAGAGCAAAGATATAGTCTCCAAATTTTGCCCTAGGCGCTTTGGATGCCACCTTGAGGTTGATCAGAATAGCAAGAGCTGGTGGAAGAAGCCAAATCCATGACCATACGAATGAGTGCAATACAATAGATGCCGTAAGCATAAGTATAAACATCACGCGCACGAGTAGATCAAGTCCCATCTTAAGCTGTTGCATGATAGGAAAAACTGTCTGATTTCTCAATTTATAACGCAATAATAGACGAATCATTCCCTCATCCCATTTGCGTCTTTGTGCCCATAGTGATTTAAGATTGTACATTGCGCCTGCATCAGCACGAGCAGTAGAGCTTATAAGCGTCTCAAGCTGAAGATCTTGAAATCTCCAGGTAAGCTCCATGTCCTCAACATCCGTATCAGAATTCCAAGGCCCATATCCATTGTTACGTGTAGCTGCAAGCATCAGTGCTGCTTGCCTGAACATAGTAGCCTGACCTCCTAGAACATATGTAGTTCGGCCGCGACGTAGTTGATCCAAATTCCATGAAGTGAACTCCAGGCGCTGTGCACGGACTAATTGCCTCGTCTTCCAAGGTAGTTTAGTTACCTTTTTTACTTCGTTTTCTGCCCCACGAACAGGTTCTTTGCTGGTACGGATTTGAGGTGGGATCCAGTCCTGATCAAATGTGTATTTTGCCATGATGCCTGCACATCTCGTCCTCGGAAGTAATTCTTCCTCAAGTTCTTCCAGCACTCCTTGCCAAATCACTGTATCTGCGTCGATACAGGCGACTATGTCAAAGCCTTTTGAATACAAAAGCCATGCTTGATTTAGCGCTCCCACCTTGCGCTGCTTATTATCTTTCGTAATATGAAGTTTTACTATTGGATTCTTTCTAGCAATCTTTCTGACGACAGTTGCTGTCTTATCTGTACAGTTATCAGCCGAAACAACTATCCTGTCAGGTCTTCGAGTCTGGTTGAGAATGTGGGAAAGAGTATCTGCTATCGTATCTTCCTCATTGTGTGCAGGAATTATGACCAGTAGTCTTGCGAGCCTTTCTCTATAGCTTGAATTCGCAACGTAATATCTACCGCCAACTATCTTTACGGATCGGATACCCTTTTTCTTCTTAGAAGTGCGCTTTACTTCGCTCTTATACTCTGTCCACCTTTTTGGTGTAACGAGTATCTCGCTATTTAGTGTCCCCGTGTGAGGGACTGTATTGTATAAATTATTCATAAAAAATCCAAATGGATTAGGAACTTGGGAATTATATCTTATAGGATAATTAGTGTCAATAGGTATTAGTAATATAGTTTTATGATATAGGTAGACTGACTTTCCTATAAATTTTGAGCCTATTCTCTTTGCGATAATTGCTTATTTTAGTAAAATGTGCTAGAATAGTTATTGAATTCGAAATAGTAATATAACTCCAATACTACTCCGAAGCACACCTAATATGAAAAGCACAATATCTTCACTATGCGTTAGATGTAAAAAACCTGAAAAGGTTGCAAAGACCTGGGTCGAGGTTATAGAAACAAGAATCGGGAAGTCAAAACTCATCCACTCTCAGATAGTCTGCTCTGACAAACAGTGTCAGAAAGAATTTGAGGAAAATCTAGCAGAGGACATCCGTAAGAAAGAAGAGCTCAAGATGAAAAATGAGATCTACGCAAAAAAGAGGAAAGAACAAATAGAGCAAGCTAGCGCCAACGCAAAATAAAACTTTCTTCACTTGAGTTATGCTTTGCGTTACATGGAATCTAATCCATCATGGAAAAATCGGAGCATTCACAGTTCCCGGAACAATCACCCACCCCTGAAGTAAAATATCCTATTTCATTAAGGCCACCGCTTTTTTCTTATCTAGCAGAATCGCTCGCGCCTATATATAAGCAAGAAATTGCAGGAAAAAAGAGAAGATGGTTCTTTTAAAGAATTGGGCGAGTTTCATCAATCACGAATGGGAATTCTTATGGGAGAAATGCTTTCCCAATTCCCGGATGCGGATACATTGCCTAGCCAGCCAGTACTTAATTTATCAATTGAAGATGTTGATTTTTTGAAAAGTACAATTCAAACACCCGATCATGCTGCAGGAGGAAGGTTGCGGTCAGAAATGATGAGAGAGTTGAACGATAATATGCGAGATGCTAGAGCCAAAGCGCGATTTTCTGATTTGAAAGCCAAGATAAAATCCTTTATTAGAAAGTAATTATTTTTCTTGTGACCCCAGCGGGAATCGAACCCGCGATTTTCGGGATGAAAGCCCGACGTCCTAGGCCGCTAGACGATGGGGCCCTAAGTGCTTACCAATTATATAAGAAATGAAGCCTCAAAACAAGAAAACACACCCCAAATACCTCGAGGCGTGTTTCCTGTGATTTCTACTTAAGTCTTTTACGTAGCTTATCTATAGTCTCTTTTGCCGCATCTTTACCACCAAGTCCGAAGGCAAGTCCTCCAGCGATAGCTAGCATCGCGACGATTCCACTAAATAGTATCCTTATCAAATCGCTTGCTATACCAAGCTGATTCAATACCACCAAAAATACGAATACCAGGACCGAATATCGTGCGATTAGCGCAACTGACTTTGCTGATTCTTTTGAAACGCCATGAACTGACGCAAGCACCAAATCATAGACAAGTCGTGCTACTACAAATCCTACCAAAAGAAGTAGTACTGCTACGAATACATTAGGTAGGTACGAAAGAAGTCCATCCAGAACCGACGCGAAGCGTCCGAGTCCCCACACATCAGCTGTCGGGATCAGAAACGCGATTATCACAAACCACCTAACGATTTCCGCAATTATAGAACTCCATTGTGTACCCTCTTTTGTCTCAGGCACACCATACTTTGCCAGATACGCATCCAGCTTGAAGAATCTAAATAACTCCTTCAATACCTGCTTTAGGAAAGCTGCAATTATTACACCGATAACTAGAAATATGAGTCCTAAGATGAATTTTGGAGCAAAGCTAACTATTGTCGCCATGCTACTATTTACCGTGTTTATTAAAGTGTCGTTAATATTTTGCATATCACTCACCTCCTCTCATTTAATACTAACTAACAGTATTAAAGATATCAGCTCCTTTGTCAAATGAGTTCATTGCGCGATGGAGCTAATTTTGATAAAATTAAGGCCTCGTCACTTAGAACAAAATGCATTTAGCATTTTGAGAAGAGGATTCCTGTCGAAAATCTTTTGATTTTCGAAATAAGGAGGATGAGGATAAAGGCTGAAGATTCGATTTATCGAATCGAAAGCGGTATCCTGCATCCGACGTAGGGCCGATAGCTCAATTGGCAGAGCAAAAGCCTTTTAAGCTTTTGGTTCTGGGTTCGAGTCCCAGTCGGCTCACAACAAGCTCTTTAGTCTTTTTATATTCTCATTTAGCTTGAAGTCTACCCCCCCTTAATATTCTAAATTCTGAGAGAACTAAGACATGAATCTACTCAAGCGTGTTAGTGCTTATTAGGTTCTTATACCAATACGCACTTTTCTTCCAAATCCTTTGCAGCGAGGGTCTTTCAACATGTATGAGTCCGAAGCAAGATTGGGGCCGATAACCTTCCGCCCACTCATAATTGTCCATCAATGTCCATTCAAAATATTTCTCAACTGGTATTTTTTTTTCAATTGCTTTATAGACTTGTAGTATATGTCCTTTCAAAAACCAAATTCGCTTTTCGTCGTCAACAATTTCCGTCTTACCATCCCAGGGGGTATTCAGAGCGATACCGTTTTCTGTAACGTATATTCTTTTGAGTCCAAAATCTTTGTACAACGAGTAAACTCTTTCAAGGATGTCAAAAAGTCCTTCTGGATAATGGGGAGGTAAATATATCGGCCAATTTAGGTCATTTTTTTCACCCTCCTCATTACCAGAATATTCAAAATGAAGCTCGTTATCGTCGCTGTATTTTACAATGCTACCATTATAGTAATTTATACCTAAAGCATGGAGCTTTTTTCCGATATTTATAGTTTCCATATCTGCTTCTGTAAAAGAGGGAACATGATCTTTGTAGAGATCTATCATGTCCTGAGGATATTTACCAAGAAAAAGCGGATCTAAAAACCAACGATTAAAGTATCCATCATAATTTTTTGCTGCTTTCCTATCTTCTTCATTATTCGTAGCAGGATAAGATGGTGATACATTGTATACCGTGCTAATCCTCGCATTTGGATTTATTTTACGGAGCACTTCATATGCTAATCCTTGTGCAAGTAAAAGATTGTGAGCCGCTTGTAACGCCTCCGATAAATTTCTCTTGCCCGGAGCATGTATTCCCATATGGTAAGAAAGTATTGAGCTGCACCAAGGCTCGTTAAGAATAAAGTACTCATCAATATATTCTCCTAAGCTTTCTGCAACGGCCTTTACATGCTTGAGAAACCACTGAATCGTTTCTTTATTAAGCCACCCTCCATCTTCCTCGAGATAATATGGAAGCTCCCAGTGATATAGGGTCGCCGAAATGGAAATTCCTGCTTCGTTTAATGCCTTGAAGTACGTTTTATACCACTCTATCGACTTCTCGTTTACACTTCCGTCTCGTCGAATAGTACGCGACATGGAAATCGAGGTACGGTAATCTTTTATGCCCATACTCTTCATAATGTCTATATCCTCCTTCCATCTGCTGTATCTATCAATACCAATCTCAGGCGTTTGATTCTCAAATACCTTACCTGAATTTTTGGCATAAGCATCCCACATTGTTTGCTCAGATCCTTCATATTTTTGAGTAAAACCCTCACCTATTACCTGCAGATCTGCATCAGCAACTCCAAAAACAAAATTGTCGGGAAACTTGCATTTCATACCTTTATTATATCAATTAGTTAAGGATGGCAGATTCTGGATATTCGGCTCACAAATTTCTACATTTTTCTGATTTTTATTTTTGTAGCATCTTAGCTTCGTGAGTAATTTGTTACAATAACAATATGAGCAAAGTAAAAGTTACCTCTGGAATGACAATGTCTCTTGATGGCTTTACTGCTGGCCTGAATCAAAGTTACGAAAATCCGTTTGGAGACAATTTCGATTCAGATCTACTAGATAGATGGATGTTTGCAGAGCCCGAAAAGCAC
The DNA here is from genome assembly GCA_964450885.1 of uncultured Gammaproteobacteria bacterium. Taxonomy (GTDB): domain Bacteria; phylum Patescibacteriota; class Microgenomatia; order Levybacterales; family GWA1-39-11; genus JBCLLY01. The sequence goes on along the minus strand of CAYVFE010000001.1, from coordinate 553,855 downwards.
AATCATAAAAAAGAAATAGACGCTATTCTCGATGCAGGAGCATTTATTATGGGAAGCAACATGTTTGGGCCTAAAGACAGAAGAGACGATCCAGATTGGAAAGGATGGTGGGGCAATAATCCCCCGTATCACGCTCCGGTTTTCGTACTCTCGCATTCGATGCGAGAACCGATAGAAATGGAAGGTGGAACAACATTCATTTTTATAAATGACGGCATTGAAACAGCACTTACAAAAGCAAAAGAAGTAGCAGGAAATCGGAATGTAAAGATTATGGGAGGTGCAAATACTGTTAACCAATATTTAAAGGCCGGGCTTATTGATGAGCTTTGGCTACATATAATTCCCGTAACTATTGGTGTGGGCACTCGTCTTTTTGATGGAATACCTAACCTCAATCTTGAAGCTATCGAAGTTAGCGGAACCAGTATAGTTACGCACATTAGGTATAAAGTTTTAAAATAAGACCTCCCTCCAAAAAAATCTTTCAATAACTTAAAATACAGATTATTTCCACCTTTGGACTTCCTCTATTGACTCCTGATTTTAATTCTTAGGATCCAATGAAAATTTATTCTCACTTGACAAATTATTAGTCTATAACTATAAAGAAATTATGGAGATTAATTTTCTGGCTGTCGCTCTTGCCGCATTATCCGCATTCTTTCTAGGATTCTTATGGTACACCGTCATCTTCATTAAACCTTGGCAGAAAGAGATTGGGATGAAAGAAGGAAAAGATGTCAAAACTCCAAACCTAGTCAAGCTTCTCGTCGGCTCTTTAGTTCTGGAGATTATTATGGCCGTAAATCTTGCTGCATTTATAGGCAATGATGGCGACTGGCTTTTTGGCCTCGGAGCAGGACTTGCTGCAGGACTTGGATGGGTTTCGCTCGCATTCGGCGTCAATTACATGTTTGAGGGTAAATCCTTCAAACTCTGGCTCATAAATGCTGGATATAACACAGTAGTCTTTGCTGTAATGGGGCTTATCATTGGCGCATTCTAAAACTTCGGTTAACTCCAAGATCTTTCGGGTATTTCTAAGCTGCGGTGAGATTATTTACCTTTTTTTGGCTTATTAAGACCTTCTCCTATTCCACCAAACATCAATCCCAGAAAAAGCATACTAACAATATTATCTGTCAGAATTCCTATAACAAGCCCTACGACTAACCCTACTGCGATACTTGATCCTCTTGGATATTTCATTACTTTTATTATACTAAGCTCATGCAAATCAAAAAAATTGCAAAGATATTTTTTAAGACAATACAACTCAAAGTCCTGGAAATTTTTCAGCTTCTTTTAGTAATCTTTTTATCTCGTCCAGGTTCAAGTCCTCAATCTTTTTAAACCTTATGCATGATTTGCCTACAGACACCTTTCCCAGTTTTTCTTTATTCTCCTCCGCCAGATACTTTCCATCTTTTGTAGCGCATATATAAAGAGAGATATAGTTCTTCTGAGATGCAAGAGCGATAATCGGCCACTCTCCTTCACTTCCTGATTTCGTTTTGTAGTGGAACATCCCATATCCGAGCATGTTGTATGCAAATGTAGGCTTTAGGTTGGGCAGTGTATCTTTTATAAGCTTATCAAGCCTTAATATCTGACTTTTTCTCGGCTCGGAAATGGATTCTATGTATTCTTTTTCGTTTTTTGCAGCAACAGGTTTGAACATATTCATGACTCTATTCTATCATACGATTTCTTACTCCTCTCTCATTGACATTTACTTTATTTAGGTTCAAAATAGTATAATATATCCCATGAAAAGATTAAAACACAACCTATCAGAATTTATCCGATTTGTTAAGAAAATCGATAAGCCCTATATCAAGGCAAAGTATCATCAGGCAAGAAACCTCAAAAAAGAAGACGTAGTACGATTCGTCAAGAAAAACAGGAAATACATAAAATATGCGGTTATAGGAGCAGTAGCGATAATGGTGCTCATTCCTATCATTACTTATGTATACTTCGTACGCGACCTTTCATCAAAAGAGCGAATTATAAATAAGAAAAATCATGGGGTAGTACTTCTGGATAGAAATGATATACCATTTTTTACCCTTTTTGACGCAACGACAAAAAATCCAGTAGCACTTGGAGATCTCCCTGAATATACCAAATACGCATTCGTAGCAGTCGAAGACAAGGATTTTTACGAACATCCTGGCTTCTCTATTTCTGGAATAGGACGCGCCATACGCGAAAATCTACTTTCCCAGTCCTCTGTCCAAGGTGGATCTACTATCTCACAGCAACTCATAAAAAATGCAATCCTGTCTCCTGACAAAAAGCTTCTAAGAAAATATCAGGAGCTAGTGCTCGCACTGGAGCTTGAAAGACGCTACTCGAAAGATGACATCCTGGAACTATACATAAATACGAATTACTATGGTGAAGGAGCATTCGGAATCCAAGACGCAGCCCAGAGGTACTTTTCTAAAGACGCGTCGGAGCTTTCACTTGCGCAAAGTGCATTGTTTGCCGGCATTATCCGAGCACCCTCTTACTATTCTCCGCTTACAGGAGATCTAGATGCTGCTTTGGAAAGAAAGGATCTCATACTTGAGCTGATGCATGATCAGGGATACATAGATGAAAAGGAGCTGGAAAGTGCCCTCGAGGAAGAAATAGTTTTTGACCCGACGCAGCAGGATATAAATCGGCAGGGAGTCCACTTTGCACTTATGATTCAGGATATTCTGATAGACGAATTCGGCGAACAGGATGTCGCCCAAAGCGGATTTACAGTCAAAACAACGATGGATCTAAAGCTTCAAGAAGCCGCGCAGAGCGCTGTGGAAAATCAGGTAAACAGGCTAAGAGGTTCGAATGTCTCAAACGGCGCTGCAGTCGCGATTGACCCTGATACTGGAGAAGTACTTGCCCTCGTAGGAAGTTATGACTGGGATGACGAAGAGACTGGCAGAATAAATATGGCGATACGTCCCCGACAACCAGGATCATCATTCAAACCGATCATCTACGCAAAGGCGCTTGAAGAAAGACTAATTACTCCGTCAACCCAACTAAAAGATGAGGCCGTAAGCTTTGGTAGCTATAGACCTAGAAATTATAATAATAGCTTCCGCGGTGATGTACTCGTACGTTTTGCACTCGCAAATTCCTTGAATATTCCTGCGGTACACGTCATGAATATGGTTGGTGTAGACGACGGAATAGAGGCTGCAAGAGATCTTGGAATAACTACTCTTTCTGACGATGTCGACTATGGACTTCCTCTCGTCCTTGGTGCGGCCGAAGTGCCACTAATCGAGATGACCAATGCTTACGCAACATATGCTAACGAAGGTGAATGGAATAAATATACTCTATTCACTGAGATTTTAGATAAGAATGGAAAAAGTGTTATGGAAAGCGAAAACGACAGCAAGAGAGCACTTCCGGAAACTGTCGCCTTTCTCATAAGCTCTATCTTGTCAGACAATTCCATAAGATCAGAGACTTTCGGAACAGCCCTTAACATCTCTAGGCTTGCTGCAGTCAAAACCGGGACGACTGAGGACTATAGAGATGCACTCACGATAGGATACACACCTCAACTTGCTGTAGGAGTCTGGATAGGGAATAACGACAACACACCTATGACTAGCGTTGCAGGATCTCTGGGAGCAGCACCGATCTGGAGACAGATTATGGAAGCAGGACTTTCTGGAAAACCGATCGAAAACTTCCGACAGCCACCTGGTATAGCACGCGAAGAGGTTTGCTTTGAAGATGGTCTAAAGGTAGAATTCGCAACATCGTCTGCATATACCGAGTTTTTCCTCAGGGGGACCGCACCGACAAAACTTTGCGGAATCCCTACGCCCACACCAACTCCTGAAGATAACGATGATAATGACGACGAGAATGAGGAAGACGAAGATGATGATGAAAATCAACCGACGAGCACTCCACAACCTAATCCTACTCAGGGTATAACAAGCACTCCCGATCCATCGCCTACATCAATACTCATAACGCCGATCATAACGCTTGTAGAACCTTCTCCTACCACTACGCCTACACCATAGGAATCTAGATAAGCTTTGTGATTTTATAGAAGACTTTCCCAGAAGGAACACTTACCTCCACAGAATCTCCCATCTTTTTTCCTATCAGACTCCTGCCAATAGGTGACCTACTGGAAATCTTGTTGTTTTTGGGATCAGCCTCATAGTCTCCTACTATATAAAATGTCCTGATGTTCTGGCCATCGCTAACTTCAACTCTAGATCCAAGCCCCACTACGTCATTTTTGTTTTCTTTTATAATATCCGCAAGTTTTATCTGGATATTTAACCTGAATATCTGAGAGTCGATTCCGCGAAGACGCATTTTAGCTGCAGTATAAAGCCCATTTTCCGAAAGATCGCCCATCTTTCTGGCATCGGAGAGCGTCTCTACCGCTTTTGGTCGTGACTCTTTGAGCGCTTTAAGATCTGACACCAGTCTTTCGTAGCCCTCCTGCGTTACCGGGATCCTTTTAATTTTTCTCATCAGAAATAGTATAGAGCCACTCAGCTGCTTTTTCTTTTTGTTCTGTTGTAACCTCACTCAATTTATTCTTATGTATATATAGACATGATGGATGGTCGTCCTCATAAAGTCTTACATAGTCATCTTTTATGAACGTGGGCAGGAAATAATATGCATCTACTCCTTCACCCTTTGGGCACCTCCCGTACTCTCTATAAAAATCAGGAGGGTCATTTTCGAACATTTCGATTCTTGCTATATTGAACTTATCAAATTTCGACATAGACGACGTGTACCACGAATATTTGTATGATGAAAAAAGCCCTGACTGCCAATAGATCAGATCATCAGAACCATCCAGAAATAACGAGTCGTCAGGATTAGACAGTGCTTTGATCGCTTCTCCCTGCTGCAGGATGTAACCATAGTTATTTACAAACTCTACATGAGGGTCTACCTTTTCCTTCGCAAAATAATCAGGAGATGCTAGAAATATCGCGAAAGACACGACAAGTATCAGCGCTCCTGGATAAAAAAGCTTCTTATTTTCTACTCTATCAAATAAGAGCATCAACGTTATGAAAATCAATAGACCATACCACGAAACCATATGGAATGCCTCGAGAAAAAGATTTCCTGGCATGACTGTCCGGATATTTGCCACTCCTAAAAGTAAGAATAAAAATGTAGCCATAATTAATCTTTTTCTATATAGAAGATTCACAAAGAGGATAAGAAATGTGATGTTGATACCTATCAAAAGAGATTTGAATATGTTGTGCTCTCCATAAAAGAAAATATAGATAGGATAAAAGAACCAATGCAGGATCTTAGGGCCGAACATAGGCAACCTGGTCTCTGCCGGTATATTCACCTGAAAATTAAAGAACACCACATTGAAAAAGTACTCGGGAATATCATGCAAAAGAATGGTCACCAAACTTAGCGCAAAAAACAGAGCTATAGACGCCACTTTTCCTTTCGGCATCTTTCTGATTGGCGAGTGCCAATTAATGAATATAAAAAGGAACAACGCCATCGGAACATATGTAGCTCTGAGAAAAATAACAAACCAACAAAAAACAGCAGCTATTGCATACTCTATTCTATATATCTTCCTTCCCCAGATCCGGTACAATCCCAGTCCAGCCATGTAGACAGCAGGATAGATGATCATGGATTCACCCAAAAACCTGTCTCCAAAGATATAGAACTTGCTGAATTCGAATATGACTGTAAAGATTATCATCTTTGGACCAAATCGCAGAATCAGCAAAATATTTGCGATAAAACTAAATCCTATCAAAAACTGCCTATGACGAAGGATCAACTCATACACACTAGCGGGGTCAGTTACTGCTTGAATTATGGCACTCAAATAAGATCCAAATGGCTGATGCCCCGAAAATACTCCAGAGAACAAAGGATTTCCGTTTAGAAAAAAATATCCACGCATGAAATTATTACAATCATCGAAGCAACCAAAAGCATTTATGCGCGGTATATATATCTGATATAGAAGTATGTATATAGGAAGCAGGATCGCTAAAGTAGCAAGTGTGAGCTTATATTTTAGTAATAATCTCCGGATTTTCGTCAGGCTCATTCCGTTAATTAAATTACAATATAAGCATAAAAGCAACTTTCATATATAACTTGAATCTCCTGGTGTTATTTGGGTACCATAGAAGAAGTGAACAAAATCAAAGGCTTAACACAGGAAGAGGCTTTGCAAAAGCTCAAGGAGTTCGGGCCGAACGAAATTACAGACATCGGAAAAACTTCACCTCTTACGATACTTATACGCCAAGTGAAGAAGAATTTTATATTTTATCTTTTACTTGCCGCTGCAATAATATCTTTCGTGGTCGGAAAAGGCGTTACTGGTTACGCGATAATCGGTGTTATTGTCCTCGTGGTAATTACCGGATTTATACAGGAATACCGGGCTGAAAAGTCCATAAATGCGCTTAAGAAGATGATCCTCCCTCTTAGCATGGTCATAAGAAATGGCAAAGAAAAAGAAATCCCGTCAAAAGAAATAGTTATCGATGATATCCTCGTCTTGCGAAATGGCGAAAGGATACCAGCAGACTGTATTTTACTTGATGGCGAGGACATAGAAGTAAATGAGTCCATACTTACTGGCGAATCAAGTGATGTTGTGAAAGTCCAAGTCTCAACAGAAGAAAAATTTGCAGAAGAAAATACTCTGTATATGGGCTCATATCTAGTTAATGGAAAGTGTTACGCAAAGGTGATACACACTGGCATGAATACAAAATTTGGAGAAATAGCAGGGCTTATATCATCAGTAGAGAAAGAACTTCCTCTCCAAGACAAAGTAAATCACATATCAAAAATCATGGTAGGGATTGCACTCATAACATCAACGCTTATTGGGGTCCTTATGTTGACGCGGGTACCTGAATTATCAGGCCAATACATCACTGAAATATTGATCCTAGTAATAGCGATCTCTGTATCTGCTTTCCCAGAGGGATTTCCTGTAGTATTGACCACCACCCTTGCCGTAGGCGCATCGAGGATGGCCAAGAAAAATGCGGTAGTAAATCGCATGTCTATAATCGAAACACTAGGGGAAACAACTGTCATATGTACTGATAAAACAGGAACTCTCACCGTAGGGGAGATGACGGTAAGAGGAATTATCACTGAAAATGACGTCTATTCGGTAACAGGGACTGGATACAAAGCAGAAGGTGAAATCCAAAAAAACAAAAGAGGTATCGTTATCAAAGAAGATGAATCATTGGAGCTGATGCTAAAGATCGGTATTCTCTGCAACGATTCATTGCTCGAAAGAATCGAGGAAGATCATCTATTTAACGTAGTAGGTAGCCAAACGGAAGGAGCGCTACTTATCCTAGGAGCAAAATCATATTTATATGCCGAAGACTATAAATTCGAGAGAGTAAACGAGACACCATTTAGCTCAGAAAGAAAAATGATGTCTATTCTTTCAAAAGAAGAAAGTGGCGAATATGTATATGCCAAAGGTGCATTTGAAGTAATAATCGACAAGTGTACGCATATCCTTGAAAATGGAAAGTCTCGTAAGCTAACAGAGGAAAAGAAGGCTCAACTGCTTGAGATAAATACGCATCTTACTACAAGAGCCCTAAGGACTCTTTCGTTTGCTTATAAAAATAGTGACAACGATACGAACTACACCGAGGATAAGTTCACTTTCCTAGGTACTGTAGCGCTTGAGGATCCTCCACGTGAAGAAATTAAAGAGGCGATAGAAATTTGTCGGAAAGCACAGATAAAAGTAAAGATGATTACAGGAGATAATAGTGAGACGGCAAAAGCCATAGGCCGCCAGGTAAATATAACAGGAAAATTGCTGCTGGGAAAACAGATCAGTGAAATGTCTGATGACGAGCTAAAACTGGCCGTAATGGAAACTACAATTTTTGCGCGGGTGAATCCGGAACACAAACTGCGGATAGTAAAAGCTCTCAAACAACAAGGCGAAATTGTGACGATGACAGGTGATGGAGTGAACGACGCACCAGCTCTAAAAGAAGCTCATATCGGTGTTGCTATGGGTAAAAATGGCACTGATGTATCGCGCTCTGTTGCGGACCTTACCTTAAAGGACGATAATTTCGCAACTATCGTAAGCGCAATACGTGAGGGAAGGACGATATTCAATAACATCAGAAAGTTTGTGACTTACCAATTATCGACTAATGTCGCGGAGCTCACGATTGTCCTAATGGGAGTCTTACTCTCTCCTGTTCTGGGTTGGGAAGCACCGATACTTGTCGCGCTACAAATACTTTTCATAAACCTCGTTACAGACAACATGCCTGCCATTACGCTGGGACTCAATCCAACCTCAAAAGATATCATGAACTACCCTCCTAGAAGAAAATCCTCAATTCTCGAAAAGACGCATGTAGGGGTAATCATCACACTTGGTGGTCTTATGGCATTCAGTTCATTAACCGTATATTACATCGTATTCAATGTGATGGGCGAAAGTGTTGACGTGGCCAGAACATCCGCCTTAGTAACGATAATCCTACTTGAGATAGTTAATGCATACACATTTAGATCTTTCAGGAAAAACGTCCTGACTCGATCACCCTTCATAAATAAATACCTTGTGGTCGCAACTATCCTTTCGATTACAGCGATGATGATAATACTCTACACACCAGCAAGAACTGTTTTTTCAACTGCTCCTTTGGGACTACAGATTTGGATATTGCCCGTTATAGCTGGAATCATACTGCTTTGCCTTCAGGATTCTATAAAATCCCTGCCATTTCAAAAAACAAAGTCGTTCATTCGGTCGCTTTCTGAGTAAAATTTATAGAAGTTTTTTCTGCTTGGGATCCTTTTCAATCCCCAGATGGTAGAGTGCATTCTCCGTGAGCATTCTTCCCCTACTGGTTCTTTTAACAAAGCCTATCTGCATCAGGTATGGCTCAATAACCTCTTCGATCGTAGCGCTGTCCTCAGAAAGTGCTGCAGCAAGCGTCTCCAAGCCCACCGGTCCACCATCATACTTCTCTAGTATAGCCATAAGATATCTCTTGTCAGATTCATCAAGACCCTTATGGTCTATCTCAAGCACATCAAGCGTCTTTTTTACGATATCTTTCGTAATAACACCCTGGCCATGAATCGCGGCAAAGTCTCTTGCTCTTTTCAAGAGCCTTAAAGCTATACGAGGCGTGCCACGGCCACGTGTGGCAAGTTCTTCGCAAGCCGAATCTTCGACCTCAACATTTAATTTTGCAGCGGCATTCTTGATGATCTCTGTAAGCTCTTTATGGTTGTAAAATGTGAGACGGCTAATTACCCCAAAACGGTCACGCAGTGGCCCTGAAATCATCCCAGCTTTTGTAGTGGCTCCGATTATAGTAAATCTCGGAAGATCCATGCGCAGAGTCCTTGCAGAAGGCCCTTTCCCTATTACTATATCGAGAGCAAAATCCTCCATAGCAGGGTAAAGCGTTTCTTCTACAACCTTATTCAGTCTGTGTATCTCGTCGATAAAAAGCACATCTCCTTCAGAAAGGTTAGTAAGTATCGATGCGAGATCTCCTGATCGCTCCAGAGCCGGACCGGATGTTATGCGGATATTCGCTCCCATTTCTTTTGCGATAATATGTGAAATTGTAGTCTTTCCTAGCCCAGGAGGTCCATAGAAGAGTAAGTGCTCCAAACTCTCTTCGCGTTTTTTTGCGGCCTTCATAGATATGAAAAGCGTTTTTTTGACCACCTCCTGACCAATAAATTCCGGCCATGAAGATGCTCTGAGACTTTGAATAACAATTTCTTCCTGATTATTTATGTCTATATCATTTTTCATTTTATTTTCTTCCAAGATGTTTGAGAGCAAAAGCAATCTTCTCCTCCAGCCTGCCCCCGTTCTTGTCTACCTGGGACATTATAGGTAAAATTTCTTTTTCCTGATAACCAAAACTCCTGAGCGCATCCAAAAGCTCTGTCCTCTCCTGATTCTCCACAAAAGACAAAGGTGTCACATTACCTACTTTGCTTCTCAATTCGATAATCAATTTTTGTGCATTTTTCTTTCCTAGTCGAGGAATACCTGTAAAAAATGACGCATCTCCTGCGGATATAGCACTCATGATTTCATCAATTTTTGATTTTGAGAGAATTCCCAGTGCTGTTTTTGGACCAATACCGGAAATATTTATAATAAGCTCAAATAGATTTTTCTCCTCGAGAGTCTCGAATCCATATAGGTCAAAAACATCCTCTTTTATAACACTGGTTATATATAAAGACGAAGCCTCTTTCTGCTTGGTTTTTTCAAGAAATCTACCCGTTGGAAATACCTTGTATCCCACCCCATTCACCAGAAGTATGACACTATTCTCAAATATTTCAAAAATCTCACCAGAAAGATACCCTATCATAACCCTATTATACTACCCTAACTTATGCCAAATTCCTAATTTTGTAAGATACAGCATGTGTTAGCGCTATCGCTATTGCATCAGCAGCATCATCCGGCTTGGGGATAGATTTGAGTCCAAAACTGCTCTTTACCATCTCTCCAACCTGATTTTTATCTGCCCTTCCATACCCGGTAACTGCAATCTTTACCTGCAAAGGCGTATATTCCTCGATTATAAGTCCTTTATTCACTGCTGCCAGAACCACAACACCACGAGCCTGGCCTACGCTTAGCGCTGTTGTTACATTCTTATTAAAGAAAAGTTTTTCTACAGACAAAATCTCCGGATTATGTTTATCTATGATTTTTTTTATCTCGGAATAAATCGTTTTTATCCTCCCAGCCTCTTTTGTATTTTTTTCAGTTTCTATGCAACCGTAGTCGATAAGTATACACTTTCCATTGAGCTCCTCTACTATCGCCCACCCTGTCCTTCCGAGCCCTGGGTCTATTCCAAGTATGTTCATGATGATATAATATACTATAATTGTTGAATATGTTAAAACTTGCTCTAACTACAAAATTACTTATACTTTTTTCAGCATTTTTCCTATTCTTGTCACTGGCAAACTATTCTAATGCCCAGATAAGACTAATTCCTGCAAACACCGCTGATGAGGAGCTCGAAGATGAGCTTGCAACGGATTCGGCAAGCTCATCTCCATCAGCCGAAGAGGTTGAAGCACTTAAGAAAATCGCCGAAGAAGACGTCACTCGTCCCGAAGAACCAGCCTCAAGAGATGAGGTTCTTGTGCTGTTCGAAAAGAGACCGGCCAAAACGCTGACTCCTTTCAATTTTGCCGCATACTCTGTTCAGGAATCTGTTCGTGCCGGAGTTCCTTCGAGAACAATAATATTAATACTCCTGCTTCCTATGCTTGCGACGATTATTGCATTTATACGGCATGTTGTCGGTCTCCCCAGTATTGGGCTTCTTGTGCCGATAGCGCTGTCTATTACGCTTCTTTCTACAGGAATTACTGCGGGACTTATACTTTTGGCATCGATCATATTGGGTTCGACATTCGCTAGATTGATTCTGAGAAAAGTCAGGATCATGCAGCTTCCTAAAATGGCTTTATCTATGTTTATAGTCTCTATCATTATTTTCTCAGTCATAACCATCAGTGCGATGGCGGGAATTCTCGTTGTAAGACAGCTATCTATATTTCCCGTACTTCTCTTGATACTTTTGAGCGAACAAATAATTTCCGTACAACTTGAAAGAAGCTTTCAGGAAATGCTTGTAATTACTCTTGTAACCTTTGCATTGGGAGTGGTAGGATTTGTGGTTCTTTCGGCCCAGACTATCAGAGACACTTTCCTTTTATATCCCGAACTTATCTTCTTACTGATTCCTATAAATATCCTTATAGGAAGATACTTCGGACTTAGAATCTTAGAGTACTTTAGATTCAATACCATTTCCCGACATGCCGGTAAGTAGAAACATACTGGGCATGAATGCCCGAAATTTCCTGTTTATCAACAAATATAATTCCAGTGATTCAAAAAAAATCGCTGATGACAAACTGGAGACAAAAAGAATCCTTGCAGAAAATGGAATACCTACACCAAATCTAATCCAAGCATTTTATAGCAGAGAGGCACTGATCTCTTTTGATTGGTCATCGCTGCCAAAAAAAGGCTTTGTTATAAAGCCGGCCCGTGGATATGGAGGACTTGGAATACTACCAGTAAGAAAATTTGAAAATGAGAGCGCATATATCAACGAAAATCTTTCGTATTCCATCCCGCAGTTGGAATCGCATGTCCTAGACATATTTGAAGGAGCATATTCGCTAAAATTCCTACCTGATGTAGCTTTCATAGAGGAACGCATAATCCTCCATCCTTTCTTCAAGAAGTACCGTGATAGAGGAATTCCTGATATAAGAGTTATATCTTTTAACGCAGTCCCCATAATGGCCATGCTTAGACTACCCACCTCGCTATCCAATGGAAAAGCCAACCTGCACCAAGGAGCGTTAGGATTTGGAATCGATATAAGAACAGGGATAACGACTGGCGCAGTCCTCTATGATCAGCACGTGGACTTCATCCCTGATACAAAAATAAAAACCAGGGGAATCAAACTCCCCTTCTGGGATGAAATGTTAAAAATAGCCTCAAATACGCAATTTGCAGTAAATCTGGGTTATGCAGGCATAGATATAGCATTGGATAGGGACAGGGGTCCTCTCATCCTAGAGGTAAACGCGCGACCTGGGCTCTCTATCCAAAATGCAAATAGATCCTCACTGAGAAGCAGGCTAGAACGCGTTGAGGATATGGTCGTCGGCAATCCCGATAGAGGTGTTGAAATAGGCAAAAATCTATTTGCATCAGATTTTTCCGAGAAGATCAAGATATCGCCTACAGTGCTCTCCATAAATCAGGATGTAACAATTCATGCACATGGAGAGCTGCACAAAACTAAAGCAAAAATGGATACTGGCGCAAAACGCTCCTCCATAGACAGGACCCTTCTGGAAAAACTCAATATCCCGCTTACTGGTGAATCCGTTTTCGTGTCCTCGGCTAGCGGATCCGGATATAGACCCACTGCAAACGTCACTATCGAGATCGGAGACAAAAAAATGACAGTCACAGCAACGGTTGCTGATCGTTCACATTTAGCATTTCCTATACTAATTGGTTACAAAGATATGAAGGGATTTCTCATAAAACCTATCTACGATTCAGAATATGAAGAGATGCTGGAGGAATAATTCAAAGCGTAATATTCTCGACGTGATTAATCTTGCGTCTCCCATCCTGATATAAGATCTCCACTGCATCAAACCTAAAGTCAGAGTCTGCTTTATTGTTTAACGTCAGATAGAAAAGGGCGGTTTTTTTAATCTTCTCCAGTTTTGAGCGAGTAATTGATTCCAAAGGCGTACCAAATGAATTATTGTAGCGAAGTTTTACTTCAACAAAAACTATTGTCCTACCACGGCTCGCTATTATATCGACCTCACCAAATCTTGAATGAAAATTTTTTGTGATAATTTTATAACCCAATTTTTTTAAGAAATCAGAGGCAATTAACTCACCATCTATACCTTTTTGACGCACACTATTAGAATACTAAAGGAAGAAGAATAAATCTATTATTTTTTCTTTTTTGCGGCTTTTTGTAAAATCTCAATATCAACTATGGATGGGTGCACGACCGGCAATATCCTGTCGACTTCAACACCATCTAAATTCTGTCTTACAGTTATCATCTTGTTATCGCTGATCCCTCTTGACTTTATAACCTCACCAGTAAAAGATATTACGCGTTCGCGCTTTCCGTCATTGATTTTTTGTGAAACTTTGACTATATTTTTTCGCCTTATATCTTTGGTTTCCATAAGTTTGAATTATACAATATTCTAGTTCAGATTTCCAGAAGTTCACTTCGAAGATGCTTTTAGTAGCTCTATGAACAATGGGTGCGGTCTGTTTGGCCTGCTTTTATATTCAGGATGACCCTGCGTTCCCAGATAAAAAGGGTGATCTTTTTTAGGAAGCTCGATTATTTCGGTCAGATTCTCTACAACAGACCTAGCGCTTATAACAAATCCAGTTCTTTCAAAATCCTTCGCATACTCGTCGTTGAATTCATATCTGTGTCTGTGACGCTCTGAGGTCAAACCTGTTTTTTTATCAATCTCTCCATATTTTTCATACGCCTTAAAAGCAATGGTATCTTTCTTAACTATTGCCTCCCATCCTCCCAAACGCATCGTGCCTCCATAAGCACGGTTTTTCATAATTTCCTCTTGAGCTGGCATCAGATGAATAACTGCGTTCTTAGTTTTACCATCATTTTCGGCTGTATTCGCATCCTTAAGTCCCAGCATATCCCTGGCATAGGCAACACATGCAAGCTGCATACCATAACAAAGTCCCAAATAGGGGATTTTTTTGCGCCTAGCATAGGACGCCGCGGTTATCATACCCTCAGATCCTCTATTCCCCCAACCTATCGGAACAATTATTCCGTCAGGGTTTCCGATGATACTTTCGCCATTTTTCTCAACTTTCTCAGAGTCAATCCAAACCGTTTTTACCTTCACTCCGACGCTCCACGATGCATGGTCTATCGCATCCAAAAGCGCTGCATATGAATCCCTGATGTGATAGTCACCAGTCGAAAAGTATTTACCCACGATTGCGATCGTCACATCTTTTCTTTTTTTAGCTTTTACCTTGTCTACCACACTCCTCCACTCTGAAAGGTTAGGATCCTTGATGGGAAGCTTCAGTCTTTTTTGGATTTTTTGTGCAAAATTCTGTCTATCTAGGACTAAAGGAATCTCATAAACGCTTTCAACATCGGGACTTGATATGACATTTTCTTTGTGCATATTACAAAAAAGCGCGAATCGTTCACGTCGTCTTTCGTCCAGATCGATTTCGGACCTTGCAACTATAAAATCCGGTTGAATGCCCATCGAATTAAGGGTTCTCACAGAAAGTTGCGTTGGCTTAGTCTTGGGTTCACCTAGATGAGAAGGAACAGGCACATAACTTACATGAATGTGCGCTACATCATCCGGCTTTCTCAGTGTAAGGATTCTTGAAGCTTCATAATACAGCGCATTCTGATATTCTCCCGCTGTACCTCCCAGTTCTATTATTACTATATCTGCCTTTTTGTCGTTTGCTACGGCATCAATTCTTCTTATGATTTCATCTGTTACATGAGGAATTGCCTCTACATCTTCACCATTATAGCCAAATTCACGCTCGCGCATAAGGACCGTATGGTAAATCTTACCCATAGTGACGAAGTTGAGCTTGCCCATGTCCTCATCAAGATATTTCTCATAAGTCCCTATATCCATGTCTCCTTCTGTTCCGTCTTCGCAAAGAAATGGATCACCGTGCTCTATAGGGTTTATGGTTCCTGCGTCAAGATTTAGATAGTTTTCGAATTTTATAGGGGCTACTTTAAAACCTGAATTTTTGAGAAGAAGTGCCGTCGAGGCTACTGTTATCCCCTTTCCTATTCCTGAGATAACTCCGCCTGAAACGAATATATATTTTGTACTATTCTTTTTCGGCACGGTTTAATATATCAAATCCAAAAAACACTGTCAATAATGAATTATTTGATGCAACAAATCATGAATTGATGAATATGGACCTCCGTCCCTTTATATGTAATCGATTCACGGCCTGTCGTAATCGGAATAGACGAATGTCTCTCTAAAATCCTATAAAAATATTGCCAATCTCCAACTGGCGCTGGCAGACAGTCGTCAAGTAAGCGGGTTTTTCCTCCTAAATCAATCAGCTGCTTTTTTAAGAAATCCGAAATATCTTGCTGCGCTATCCCTAAAGATTTAACACTCTTTGCTTCCAGTGATCCGCCGGCATACAATCTCGTAAATTTGCTTCCTCCCGCGTCGACAAGTTCCTGACCACCGCCAATCTCATGGGCAAACCACTCATCATGATATATTCCATCCCCGACCGAAAAATCGCTCTGCTTTCCTACGAACGTGCTTCTTATGACATCAGACAATTCGCTTTGACCTGCATAACCTGCAATCAATCCATCGGTTAGTAATTTTTGTGTTTTGCTGTCCATCCTGACATATGAATCCGACAAGTTCGGAAATATGTGAGCGAGGGACGGGAATTGAACCCGCGACCTTCTCCTTGGGAAGGAGACATTCTACCGCTGAACTACCCTCGCAATATTACGAGGAGTCTTATCTATCTAGATGGTCTATCCTCGCAAAGCCTTTTTCGATCGATTCTTTTATTATTATATTCGAATCAGATCACCAACTAAAGCACTTATTAAGGACAGGACCTATCTAGGTAGAGTCAACTTGTTGCCAGAGTGGATCAAATTAGGATTTGCGAGCTTATTTGCTTTAGCAATTTCTGTCCACTTGTAACCATCTCCATATTCAGCTACAGCAATCTTCCAAAGATTATCACCGTGTTTAACCGTATATTCGGTAGCATTTGATGCCTTAGGATCCTGGGTATCCGTTTCAGCACTTGTTGGTGCTGGAGTAACAGTTGCTTCCGCCACGTTTTCTTCTGTTTCCATCGCTTGCTCGGACTCTTCATCCTCAGCAGCTGTTGGTGTTAGATTTGGAATCGTTAGCTTTGTTCCTGCCTCAAGATTGTTTCCGTCCTCAAGATTATTCGCATCAGCAATTACCTGCCAGTTGAATCCAGTTCCATAAACTTTTTCAGAAATACTCCACAAGGTCTCTCCCTCTGCTACATCATATTCGACTGCGTTCTGATCCTCACTTACAGTTACAGCATCATCATTGATATCTCCTTGATTTTGAGAAAGTGTCCTTATTCCTAAAAACACGATTACAGCAAGAATCAAAACTGTTACTGCTCCGTAAATAAGATTCTTATAAGAACCTGAGTTATCTATAAGCTGTTTAATATCGAAATTGTTTTTTGTTGTTTTTTTTGCCATTTTATTAAGAAGTTTTTCGCCTCCTTTCTGGGCAGAAGCTTTTAAATTCAGGGCAAGATTGAGTGTCAAGTAAAACTTAACTGTTGTATATATACTCGTTTTTTATACAAATTGCAAAAACAACTTGCATTAAAAGGTCTATCAAATTTTATGCGGGATGGACGGGACTCGGACCCGCGACCTCTTCCGTGACAGGGAAGCGCTCTAGCCAACTGAGCTACCACCCCACAATGCTCATAATACTACCAGAAATTAAGTTTACCGTCAATGAGATTTGTGCGTGTGATATCATATCAATTATGAAGTCTTTTTCTAACTTAGAAATTGCCAGACTTTTAAATAACGTCGCAGGCGCTTACACTATAAAAAATGAGGGTAAATATAGATTTCAGATATTAGCGTACAAAAAGGCAGCAGACACGATAGAAAGCTCGAGCAAGGAAGTAAAAGATCTGCTTTCTCAAGACCAACTAGACAGACTCCCAGGTGTTGGACCAAGCATAAGAGCGCATTTATTAGAACTTTTTGAGAAAGGTAAAGTAAAGCATTTCGATGAAATACTAGGCGCGCTATCTCCGGCTATTTTCCCGCTTTTGGATGTGCCATCTTTTGGCCCGAAAAAAGCTTTCAGAATCGTCGATGCTTTTGGGCTCAAAGACCCGAAAGATGTGATCGACAAAATCTATAAGCTCGCAAAAGAAAATAAGATATCACCCCTTGATGGTTTTGGAGAGAAATCTCAAGCAGACATAATAACAGCCATTGAGGAATATCGGGTCGGAAAAACAAAATCAGCCAGAATGGTTCTCCCCCTGGCCCAAGACATAGCCGATGATATCTTGGAATACCTCAAAAAAGAGAAGGAGACTATTGAAGCATATCCTCTTGGCAGCCTCAGAAGAAAAAAACCAACCATTGGAGACGTTGATATAGCAATAACTTCCAAAAATCCCTCAAAAGTTCTGGAACATTTCGTAAATTACCCACATAAAGATAGAATTATAGAAAAAGGAGAAATAACAGCATCGATCGTATTGTCTGGGAATAAGCAGGTAGATCTTATGGTCCTAAGTCCAGAGCAGATAGGCTCACTATTACAGCACTTTACAGGAAGCAAGGAACACAACGTAAAACTTCGGGAATACGCGATTAAAAAAGGCTATTCACTGTCAGAAAAAGGTATCAAATTAAAGAATGGGAAACTTAAAAAATTCAGTGACGAAAAGGAGTTTTATAAATTCCTAGGTCTTCCATGGATACAACCTGAAATAAGAGAGAATAGAGGGGAAATTGAAGCTGCTCTAAAAGACAAATTGCCAAAGCTAGTTGAAATAGACGATATTAAAGGAGACTTTCATATACACTCCGACTATCCACTGGACTCCAGCCACGACTATGGGAAAGACTCTATGCAGACGATGATCGACAAGGCTATATCGTTAAATTATGATTATATCGGTTTTTCTGAGCACAATCCTAGCATCGGCAACCACGATGAGAATGAAATATATCAGATTCTCGTTAAAAGGAATAATAAAATTGAACAACTAAAAAAGAGTAACAAAAATATACGAATAGTTAATTTACTCGAAGTTGATATTTTGACCTCAGGAAAGTTGGCCTTATCAGATAAATGTCTTGAATTGTTAGATATGGCAATCGTCTCAATTCATAGCTCGTTCAAGACCGAACGTGAAAAAATGACAAAGAGAATACTGTCCGGGCTATCACACCCCAAAGCTAAAATATTTGCCCACCCCACGGGAAGGTTGATCAATCAAAGGAACGGATATGATGCAGACTGGGATAAAATTTTTAAATATATCAAAGAAAAGAATAAAGCACTCGAAATTAATGCCTGGCCTACCCGACTTGACCTCCGTGATGATTTGGTATTTTCAGCGAGAGAAAGTGGATGTAAATTCGTTATAGATACCGATAGTCATGCGGTAACCCATATGGATAATATGAAGTATGGAGTCTCCGTCGCCAAGCGTGGCTGGTGCGAAAAAAAGGACATTATAAATACATTTTCATATACAGAATTAACGAAGTGGATTCAGGGCTAAATAACATTGACTTACAGGCTAAATTGTGCAAGAATAAATTATGGAAATCTTAATAGGAATTGCAGTAATAGCGCTCGTACTTGTCGCATTCGTATGGCTGACATATAACCAGCTCGTAACTCTTCGTGAAAGGATTAAAGAGGCCATAAGCAGCATCGATGTCCAGCTAAAAAGACGCCTAGACCTCATCCCTAATCTTATCGAAACCGTAAAAGGATATGCAAAGCACGAAAAGCAGGTGCTTGAAAATGTAACGAATGCTAGAGCATCTCTCATGGAGGCAAAGTCTCCAGAGCAAAAAGCTGCAGCAAACAACATGCTTACTGATACATTAAAAAGTCTTTTTGCTGTAGCAGAAAGTTACCCTGATCTTAAAGCAAGTGCGAACTTTTCAAAACTTCAAGACGAACTAACTGACACTGAGGACAAGATCTCGTACTCCAGACAGTTCTATAACTCAAATGTGCTCTCATACAACACTAAGATCAAAATGTTTCCTACAAACTTGATAGCAGGACAATTTAATTTTAAGGAGGAGCAATTCTTTGAAGCAGAACCATCATCCCGCGAACCTATTAAAGTATCCTTCTAGTATTTATGAATATCTATCAACAGATAGCCTCTAATAAGAGGAAAACAATACTTCTGATACTGGGATTCATAATTTTCACCATTATTTTTGGCTATATCATCTCTTTATTTTTTGACTTCGGACTGTTAGGACTAGGTGTATTTTTAGTAATCTTCGGAATTATCACGTATATTTCATACTACAATTCGGATAAAATTGTACTTTCTCTATCTAATGCAAAACCTGTTAAAAAGGAAGACTATCCTCAGCTTTACAGCATAGTTGAAAATCTATCTATCGGTCTTGGACAAAAAATTCCAAAGGTTTATGTCATGCAGGATCCAGCCATGAACGCTTTTGCCACCGGACGTGACCCGGAGCATAGCGCCATCGCTGCGACGACAGGACTTCTTCAAGCATTGGACAAGCAGGAGCTCGAAGGCGTTATCGCACATGAACTCTCACATGTGAGAAATTACGATATACGACTCATGAGCCTTGTCACCATCCTGGCTGGGAGCATTGCTATTATTTCAGACTTCTTTCTGCGAAGTCTTATCTTTGGGGGCAGTGATAGAAAAAACAGCAATGGAATACTGATCATAATAGCAATCGCAGCAGCAATCCTTGCACCCATAGCAGCGACCCTCATAAAACTTTCTGTCAGTAGAAAACGTGAATATCTGGCGGACGCTAGCGGAGCGCTTCTCACTCGCTATCCAGAAGGTCTTGCTTCAGCTCTTGAAAAAATAAGCAGACACCCAAAGCTAAAGAACTCCTCCCATGCGACTGCTCATATGTTCATAGAAAATCCTTTCTCCGGGAAAAAAACTAGAGATTTCTTCTCGAACTTATATAGCACACACCCTCCTGCACAAGAGCGTATAAAAAGACTTCGCCAGATGTAATTGATATAATAAATGAATGCTTTTATTTTCGATTCTTATAGGAAAATTTGCTTCACTTTTCATCAAAACGATTTTGAACCGCAATGCATCAACATGGCCTGGTCATATAGCGCTGGAGTCTAATCCAGATTTTATAAAAGATACCCTATCTAAAAATAAAGGACTTAAAATAGTATTTATTGCCGGAACGAACGGAAAGACCACAACCACAAAGGCACTTTATCATATACTAAAAACAAATCGTATAGATGTTGTAAGAAATGACTCCGGCGCAAATCTTTTGAATGGACTTGCCTCACTGATTATCAAGAATTCAAACCTTCTCGGGAAAATAAATAGTAAAGCATTATTATTTGAAGTCGATGAAAATTCGTTTCCATTGATCCTAAAAGAAATTAAAAATCCTAATGCAATAATTCTCTTAAATCTTTTCCGCGACCAGTTAGACCGCTACGGGGAGATAAATACTACATCACAAAAATGGAAATCGTCTTTGGAAAAAACAGATTCAAAAACCAGCGTTATCGCAAACGCTGATGACCCTCAAATCATAGATTTAGCAAAATGCGCAAAGGGTAAAAAGATCTTCTATTCTATAAATGACGATCTAAAGAAAGAAAAAAAACTCTCACATGCTGTCGACTCCACTAATTGTCCTAATTGTCAAAATAAATTAGAGTATTCGAGGATCTCATATTCACATATCGGTAACTTTTCCTGTTCTAAATGTAAGTTCAAAAATCCGGATTCGATAAAACTTGATATCAAAACGGATCTTTACGGCACCTTCAATACATATAACCTGACAGCAGCAGCTCTGTGTGCAGAAAATTTATTTGATATAAAAAGAAGCGATTCTATACAAAGCCTCGAGGATTTTAAGCCAGCATTTGGTAGACAAGAAAAAATAACCTACAAAAATACGGAGCTTCTGCTACTTCTCTCAAAAAATCCGACTGGCTTCAATGAATCACTAAAGGTCGCAATTAATAATAAATATAAGAATTTGGTTTTTGCTTTAAATGACAAAATTCCGGACGGACGCGATATCAGTTGGATTTGGGATGTCGACTTCGAGTTGCTCCATAGGGGCAATTTCCATATTACAATAACAGGTGAGCGCGCATACGATCTGGCAAATAGGCTATCCTATGCAGGACTTGAAAACCTTCGTGTCTACGAAGATTTATCGACTGCTATAAAAAGAGCTGCCAAGAATACTTCTAACAACCAGAGCATAGCAATATTACCTACGTACTCTGCCATGCTTGAGATCAGAAAGATACTAACAGGAAAGTCAATTTTATGAAAAAACAAAATTATGAACTAACAGTTGGATGGCTATATCCAGAACTAATGTCAACATATGGTGACCGTGGGAATATAATTGTTCTTCAAAAACGCATCGAATGGAGGGGTATGGGTGTAAAGATAAAGAGAATAAATCATGACTCTAAGGCAGATGAGTTAATAAGTTGCGATATTTTATTTATGGGCGGCGCCCAAGATATCCAGCAGGAAATCGTTCAAAAAGATCTAAATGGAACTAAGGGCAAAATAATATCCAAGCTCATTGAATCAAATACACCAGGTCTTTTTATCTGCGGAGCTTACCAATTCCTGGGAAATTATTATATAGATTCATATGGAATAAAAATTCCCGGGCTTGGAATATTTGACATGTATACACATTCTGATCAAGCTGGAAAAAGACTCATAGGAAATGCAGTTATAAAACCACATCAGCTACCGACCAACAACCTTAAGCTTTCCAACTATATTGTAGGTTTTGAAAATCATGGCGGTAGAACTATTCTTGCAAATAAAGACCTGGCTTTTGCGGAAATCATAAAGGGATACGGAAATAACGGTGAGGACACCACCGAAGGAATTCATTACAAAAGTACTATCGGCACATATCTTCATGGTCCCATACTCCCATCTAATCCAGAACTTGCTGACTATCTGATTGAAAATGCATTAGTCAAAAAATACGGAAAGGAAATAGCTTTAAGTAAGCTCGATGATACTTATGCAAATAAAGCTAAGACAAATATCCTTATGCGGTTAAAAACCTCATATTAAGTGTTGTTTATTTAGCCTCAAACTTATATAATCAAGTCATGAAAATTGATGTAAAGAAAGTTTCAAAGCTTTCGAACCTAACACTGACAGATAAAGAGGAAAAAGAATTTGATGAACAACTTAATGATATCCTCCACTACATAGAACAACTGAATAAAATAGATACCACCGCAGTCGAACCGACTACACAAGTCACAGGACTTAAGAATATAACCCGAAGCGATGAACATATTGGTGGCATGTTGCCACCCGAAGAATCTACTTCAGGAACAGAAAAAAAACACAATAATATGTTTGTTGTAGATAAGCTGGTAGAGACCAACGAATAATGGATATTACAAACCTAACAATTACAGAAATTATAGATGGGTACAAAGAAAAAAAATTTTCCGTCAGCGAAATAGTGTCTTCCTACTTGGAGAGAATCGAAAAACTAAACCCTGAGTTAAATGCATTTATAACTCTTGACGCACAAAATGCAAAGAAGAAAGCAAAAGATCTTGATAGCAAGACTCCCAATGGAGCGCTATATGGCATTCCGCTTGGAATAAAAGATATGTTTTTGACAAAGGGGGTCAGAACCACCGCCAGCTCAAATGTCTTAAGAGACTATATCCCACCATACTCAGGAACAGTTGTAAATGTGCTTGAAGAGGCTGGAGCGATATCTTTGGGAAAGCTCAACTGCGATGCTTGGGCGCACGGATCGTCCGGAGAGAATAGTGATTTTGGCAATACACTAAATCCCTGGAATAAAGAACGCGTTCCTGGAGGATCATCCAGCGGATCTGCTGCTGCAGTAGCAGCATCACTTGTACCATTTTCTACAGGTACCGATACTGGCGGATCTATCCGACTACCAGCAAGTTTCACAAATACGGTCGGCCTAAAACCTACATATGGACTTGTCTCCCGCTACGGTGTAATTTCTATGGCCTCATCACTGGATAGCATCGGACATTTTTCAAAAACAGTTGAAGACTCAGCAAGAATCCTAAATGTGACGGCAGGAGCTGATGGATATGACAGTACGCTTGCAAAAAGGGACAAAGAAAACTACATGGAAGATCTGAAAAAGGAAATAAAGGGTCTCAGAATAGGAATTCCCAAAGAATATGTATCTGACGCCTTGGATAAAGACACTAAGCAAGCTTTCGAAAAATCTATTAAGGCTCTTGAGGAATTGGGCGCACAGATTATTGAAGTATCGCTTCCGAATACAGATCACGCCATTGCAACATATTACATCCTCCAGCCATCGGAGGTCAGCAGCAACCTGGCCCGTTACGATGGGATTAGGTTTGGCAAAGATAGATCTTATTTTGGTAAAGAAGCAAAGAGAAGAATCATGCTGGGCACCTTTACTCTTTCTTCTGGATATTATGACGCCTACTATAAAAAGGCTATGCAGGTAAGAACACTTATCATTAAAGACTTTAAAGACGCTTTTGAAAAAGCTGATGCGTTAGTCGCCCCTGTATCGCCCACCCCAGCATGGAAATTTGGGGAGAAAGCGGATGATCCACTCCAGATGTATCTATCAGATTTGCTTACTGTACCAATAAATCTAGCTGGTGTGCCCGCAATATCAGTTCCTGCTGGCTTTTCAGAAGGCAAACTTCCTATTGGAATCCAGTTCATAGGACCCCACTTTTCTGAAAAATTATTATTTAGGATAGGTTCTCAATTCGAAAGCAAAACAGAGCATTACAAAGAACTGCCAAATTTATGAGTTACGAAACAATAGTAGGATTAGAAATACATGTAGAACTTTCCACTCTAGGGAAAATGTTTTGCCGATGTAAAAATCCTACACTAGCTGACAAACCAAATACTACAACTTGTCCAACATGCTTGGGACTACCTGGTGCCCTACCCTACACAAATCAACAAGCAATAGATTCTTGTGTAAAAATTGCCCTGGCTCTCGGTTGTAAAATAAATAAAGATTCTTTTTTTGAAAGAAAGAACTACTTTTATCCGGATCTTGCTAAAGGATTCCAGACCAGTCAATTCCTCCACCCTTTTGGGGAACATGGAAAACTAGAGATTGAAGTAAATGGCACTAAAAAGACCATAGGAATTACCCGTGTACACATGGAAGAGGATACGGGAAAACTTACCCACTCTAGACTAGATGGAAAAGATGTATCGCTTATAGACTTCAACCGTTCAGGTGTGCCGCTCGTTGAGATAGTTACCGAGCCTGATATCAGATCAGGCGAAGAAGCTAAAGAATTTTTGACAAGACTTCAAAGAATAATACGGTACTTAAATGTATCTGACGCTGATATGGAAAAGGGCCATATGAGACTTGAGCCAAATATTTCTCTTAGAAAACCGGGTGAGACAAAGCTACCTAAATATAAAGTGGAAGTAAAAAATATCAACTCATTTAAATTCGTAGACAAAGCTATTAAATACGAACAAAAACGTCACGAACAGTTGCTTGAAGAAGGAGAAACTCCTACTCAAGAAACCCGTGGGTGGAATGAATTTAAGAATAAAACTGTGAGCCAAAGAAGCAAAGAGGAGGCTCATGACTATAGGTACTTCCCCGAACCCGACATCCCACCTATAGAATTTACCGATTCTCAAATAGAGATCTTACAAACTCAGATACCCGAACTACCCGACGAAAGACGGAAGAGACTTGCTAAAGACTATGGAATAAAAAATCTTGACGCAGAGATACTGACACGCGAAAAAGCACAAGCAGACTATTTTGAAGATATGGTGGAAATCGGAAAAAGACATGGTATAAAAGCAACAAAAATAGCATCTTATCTCATAAATAAAAAAGTAGATGTAAAAGACACTCCCCCTGCAAGTGTCATAAAGCAAATCGTAGAAGAAGAAAATATTGAGACAATCGATGACTCGAAACTCGAGCAAGCAATAAGCGAGGTATTTGAACAAAATATTCAGGCAGTAAAAGATTACAAATCAGGAAAAAATCAGGTAATAGGATTTCTAATAGGTATGGTAAAAAGGGCTTTGCCAGAAGCAAAAGACAATGATCAGATTAGAAAAAAACTCACCGAAATGCTAGAATGATTTGATGGAAGAAGGAGGACCAGAGGTTGAGTTACCACCAGTTATAAAAACTAGCAAAGATCACGATATACAAAATAGAGTTGACGAAAAATTGACTGCTTTGGAGGATGATAACCTACATGAAAGCTTGGATAAAACTAAATTAGAACTAGTCTCCGCTAACAGAAGTGCTAGAAATTTAGTAGCTACAGAGATACGCCTTGAACGGGAAAAGGAAAGGTCTGGAATCGATGAGCTAACTGGGCTACTCAATAGAAAAGGGTTTGATAAAGAATTAAAACAACGAATTAATTTGAGCAAAAGATCTGGCGGCAAACTCAACGCAATATTTATAGACGCAGACGGATTGAAAGAGATTAATGACTCGCAAGGACATGAGGCAGGTGATGAATACCTAAAATTAATCGCTTCCGAACTAAAGAGCAGCACCAGAGGAACAGACATAGTCGCTAGATTTGGGGGAGATGAATTCGCGATAATTCTAGACGATCCAGATAATGACGGACTACAAAGTTGGTGGAACAGGCTTAATGAAAATACTCAAATACGGATATCTGCTGGGGCAATACTACTAGATTTGAATAATCCAGAAGAATCTATAGCTAAAGCTGATGAGGCCATGTATGGAGCAAAACTTAACAAACAGGATGGGGAAAGCCATTTAATGGTTGTTCAATCTGATGGAAATTTTAAGGAATTCTTGCCCCAAAAAATAAATAGCGCAGCTAACGCTGCATAAAAGCATGACAGAATTTACACACTTACATAACCACTCTGAATATTCTCTACTCGATGGACTGTCAAAGGTCGAGCTCATGGTAAAAAAAGCAAAGGATCTAGGTATGAAATCCATCGCCATAACCGACCATGGAAGTCTATATGGAGCTATTAAATTTTTTCAGACATGTAAAAAATATGAAATAAAACCGATTATCGGCTGCGAGGTATACATGGCCCCGCGCTCTTTGCATGATAAAGAGGCTGGAGTTGATAAAGACTACAACCATCTAATACTTCTAGCTGAAAATTTGCAGGGCTATAAAAATTTGATGAAGATCATTTCGGTCGCAAACCTTGAAGGATATTATTACAAACCACGATGCGACATAGAACTTCTGAGAAAACATAACGAAGGATTGATCTGTCTTACTGCATGCCTAAATGGCTATATCTCCGATCCGCTATTAAATGGAAACGAAAAAGAAGCGGCAACAAGATTAGATAATCTTAAGGAGATATTTGATAACGATAGATTATATCTGGAGATCCAGAGACACATTAAAGTCCCGCGTCAAGAAGAGCTCAATCAAAAGCTCATCGAAATATCAAAAAGAGAAGGTATCCCACTCGTAGCTACAAATGACAATCACTATATCAATAAAGATGATGCACAGGCTCAAGAAATATTACTCTGCATTGGCACACAAACCACAATCGATACTCCAAATCGAAAACTTTCTATGATCGACTCGCCTGATTTTTACATAAAAACCCCGCAGGAAATGAAAGAATTATTTATGGATGTGCCTAGTGCCGTTGAAAATACAATGAAAATTTCTGATCGATGCAATGTGGAGATAGAGTTAGGCAAATGGATAATGCCAAATTTTGAGGTCCCCAAAGGACTTACCCCAAAGACTTATCTCAAGCAGCTGATTGATGAAAATATTAGTAAAAGATACAAGCAAGTTACTCCTGAAATCGAGGAAAGGGTCGACTATGAACTCTCGATAATAAATGACAAGGGCTATGCTACTTATTTTCTGGTTGTAGCTGACTTTGTTAACTGGGCGAAAGATAACGGTATATCCGTTGGTCCTGGGAGAGGATCAGCAGCAGGTTCTGTGGTGTCGTACATACTCAGGATTACCGACGTAGACCCATTCTATTTCAAACTCCCTTTTGAAAGATTTCTAAATCCTCAAAGACCCTCTGCTCCCGATATTGATCTAGACTTTGCTGATACCAAAAGAGATGAGGTCATAAATTATGTTACCGAAAAATATGGCCGTGACAAAGTCGCGCAGATCATCACTTTTGGAACGATGGAGGCCAAGGGCTCCGTAAGGGATACGGGAAGAGCTTTAGGGATGCCCTACTCTGGGCCCGACAGAATCTCAAAAATGATTCCTCCCGGATGGCAAGGCCATTCGATGACACTTGATAATGCGCTTTCCCAAAGCACAGACCTGCGGAATGCATACAACTCTGAGGAAGACACAAAAAGACTTATAGACTTATCTAAAAAGCTTGAGGGTGTTGCGCGCCATGCATCTGTCCATGCCGCAGGAGTCGTTATCGCAGATAAAGATATTACTGAATACACTCCATTACAAAGAGAATCGAGGGGTGGAAAAATAATTACACAATACGATATGTATACTGTTGGTGAAGACGGAGTCGGACTCCTGAAAATGGACTTTCTGGGCCTGCGAAATCTCACAATTATCCAGGAAGCTCTTCGATTTATAAAGGCCAACAGAGAAGAAACGGTCGATTTCTCGACAGTACCACTAGATGATGAAAAAACTTACCAGCTGCTTGCGTCTGGAGAGAATACAGGAATATTTCAACTTGAGTCTGCTGGGATGAGACGCTATATAAAAGAGCTTAAGCCTTCTTCTATCTTTGATGTGATGGCAATGGTTGCTCTTTACAGACCAGGTCCCATGCAAAATATCCCTGACTTTATCGAAAGAAAGCATAACCCAGAAAAGATTTCATATCCGGATCCCCGTCTGGAAGAAATCCTCCGTCCATCTTATGGAATACTTACGTATCAGGATGATGTACTTTTGACAGCTATAAAACTTGCTGGATTTTCCTGGCTCGATGCAGATAAATTGAGAAAGGCAGTGGGTAAAAAAATACCGGCAGAAATGAAAAAGCAGAAAGACTTATTTATAAAAGGCGCTATGGATAATGGCCTTGACAAGAAAAAAAGTGAGGAACTTTTCGACTTGATCGCTCCTTTTGCCGGCTATGGATTTAATAAAGCACATGCCGCTTGCTATGCAACTATCGCCTACCGGACAGCTTATCTAAAGGCCAATTACGGTGTAGAATTTATGACTGCGCTCCTTACTGCTGAGTCTCGTGGAACCACAGGCCCTGCAAAGAACGAAAAGATGGCAGAGGCTATCGCAGAATGTAAAAGATTGAAGATCAATGTGCTAACTCCATCCGTCAATAAATCAGAAGCAGAATTTTCAGTTGAAGACCATGAGAATATAAGATTTGGACTTAGTGCTATAAAAAATGTAGGAGAGGCCGCAATCTCCACTATTCTTGAAGCACGAAATAAAGGAAACTTTGAAAGCCTTATGGACTTTGTAAGCCGGGTAGATCTTTCAAAAGTAAATAGGAAAACGCTTGAAAGTCTTATAAAGGCAGGCGCATTTGATGAATTTGGAAATCGGGCCATGATGCTTACCGCAATGAACGAAATAGTAGATACTGTCAACAAAAAATCTAAAACGGTAAATCTAAATCAGGATAGTCTTTTTGAAGACATCCCTGATGAAAGCAGTCTGCATTTTGATATGAAAGTATATATGGAAATAGAGGAATTCACACAAAATGAAAAACTGGTCTTTGAGCGGGAGCTTCTGGGATTTTTTCTGACTGACCATCCTCTAAATCAAAAACTGGGCAATCTTTTCTCACTTTCCACACATAAGATCAACGAAATTCCAGAAGCAAAAGACGGATCGAGCGTTAGGGTTGGAGGGCTTGTTAGTCAAGTAAAAAAAATATTTACAAAACGAAAAAATGAAGAGATGGCTTTTATTACCGTTGAGGACCATATGGGAGGATCTATCGAAGCTGTGGTTTTTCCGAAAGTTTTCGCAAGAGACAAATCACTTATCAATAAAGATGCCATAGTCCTAGTGACTGGTAAAATTGACCACAAAGACGACGCTCCAGTTATTCTGGTCGACAGTGTAAGACTGGTGAATTAACTCTCTTGACTATCACTATTTCCTTCGATAAAATAAACTCATTCCCTTAGTTAATTGGGTAGATAGTTTTAATGGCTTCATTACAACCTGAATTAATAACTGAAGTTGCTGGTTTTCCAGTAACAAACACAGTAATAGCAACGGTCGCAGTAGATGCGATCCTACTTTTCCTACTCTATATAATAGCAAAGAGAATAAGTGTCAGGCCATCAGGAATCCAGTCATTCATAGAGCCTGGACTGACCTACTTCTATGGACTAACAGAACAGATTGCTGGAAGTCGTGCTGCAAAAATATTCCCATGGTTTGCGACATTTTTCATAGTAATATTCGTGACAAATCTTTTCGGACTCCTACCCGGAATAACTGCAGTTGGGATATTCGAAGAACACCATGGGGAACACACACTTGTTCCCTTATTTAGGGCAGCAACGACCGACTTTAATATGACGCTTGCCTTAGGAACCGTATCTGTTTTTGCTACTCACTTTCTTACGATAACAACAGTGGGGCTTGTAGGATATCTTCAAAAGTTTTTATCATTAAATCCCGTTAGCCTTTTTATAGGACTTCTTGAGTTTGTTCTGGAATTTGTTAAAATAATATCTCTTTCGTTTAGACTATTTGGTAATATCTTTGCGGGAGAAGTCGTTCTCGTAACGATATCGGGGATATTTGCATTTCTTGCTCCCCTACCATTTATTATGTTAGAAACAATAATCGCATTAGTCCAAGCTCTTGTTTTTGCAATGTTAACTATGGTATTTATGGCTGTGCTGAGCACGCCACACTCGGAAGGAGGTGGGCACTAAATTATGGAATTTACATTAACAGGTGGAGCAATCATCGCTTTTGGAGGAATTTTTCCTGCACTTGCTATCGGCGTAATCGGATTTAAAGCTATGGAGGCTATCGGAAGAAATCCAGAAGCTGCAACCAAAATCCTTCCTCCGATGCTTTTGGGTATGGCTTTTGCTGAGGCTATCGCTATTTATGCTCTTATTTTAGCATTCATAGGATAAAGTAATTATGGAAATACTATCGGAATTTGGATTCGACCTAAAGCTTTTCGTAGCACAAATTCTAAATTTTCTAATACTTGCCTTTCTATTTAAAAAGTTTTTATACAAACCATTACTTGGTGCAGTAAAAAAACGGGAGGATGAGATCAAGAAAGGATTAGAGAATGCAGAAAAGGCTGAAAAGGCTATGATTTCTGCTGAGGAGAAAAAGGATGAAATCATAAATAAAGCCGCAAAAGAAGCTGAAAAGATTATAAATGAATCGAAAAAGAGTGCCCAAAGCATAAGTGAAAATATGCTCCTAGAATCCAGAACTGAATCTGAAAAGATTATCAAAAACGCTAAAGAGCAAGCGAATCTAGAGAAAGAGGCGATAGAAAAACAGATTTCAAGTATTGCTGCGAAAGCCTCTCAGAAAATACTTGAAAGCGTAATTACTGACCTGTTTACTAGCAAAGAAAAGGAAGAAATCTTAAAAAGAAGCATTAAGAAGATTAAGGCATTATGATAAGTAATCAAGTTATTAAAAATCTTGCAAACGAGTCAATCGACTCAAAAGGTCAAGTCGATGTCAAAATAGCAAATTATGTATTGCAAAAATTTAACAAGAAAGAGTTAAAGATTTTCCTGAGAAGACTTAAAAAAACACATATGGAAAGATCGGTAATCATCAAATTCGACGGAAACATGACAAATGAGATAAAAAAGGAAATAGAAAATATGTATAAAAATAAGACGGTAAGCTATGAAAAGGATGAAAAATTAGGTGGGGGAATTATTATCCTAGACAATGATATGACAGTTAACTATACTATGAGCGGAATGATCGAAGACAGATTACATTTAATTTAGTATGAAAGCAGAAGATCTAATTAAACAAATAGAACAAAGACTAACTTCAACAACCTCGGATCCAAAATTCGAGAATGTTGGAAAGGTGGAGTCAATCGGAGATGGCATTGTCCAGGTTAGTGGACTCTCAAGAGTAGGCTTTGGGGAAATAGTCGAATTCGAAGACAAGTCGACTGGTCTTGCTTTTAACCTAGATGAAGACTTCGCCTCGATTATCCTTTTATCGGATACTTATTCTATAAAAGAAGGAGACAAAGTGAAATCCACTGGGAAAATCCTATCTGTTGTAGGAACTGATGAGTTAATAGGAAGAGTAGTCAGCCCTCTTCAAAGCCCACTCGATGGTAAAAAGTTAAATCTAAAAGGCAAAGACTATCTGCTCGAAAAAATCGCTCCCGGAATCGTAGAGCGTGAACCTGTAGATACACCCATCAAAACAGGAATAAAGGCAATCGATGCTATGATCCCTATCGGAAGAGGGCAAAGAGAGCTTATCATTGGTGACAGAAATACCGGTAAAACAGCTATAGCAGTAGATGCTATCATAAACCAGAAGAAGAAAGATTTAGGCCTAAAGCAGGTTATCTGTATATATTGTGCCATAGGTCAAAAGAGAAGCAATATTGCGCGAATCATTGGAAAGCTTGAAGAAGAAGGCGCTATGGACTATACGATTGTTGTTGCATCTAGCGCATCTGATCCCGCAGCTTTGCAATTCCTTGCTCCATTCAGTGCTACTGCAATCGGTGAATACTTTATGGAAAAAGGTCATGACGTCTTGGTCGTCTATGATGATTTGTCAAAACACGCATGGTCATACAGACAATTATCCCTTCTTTTGAGACGTCCTGCTGGTCGTGAGGCATATCCTGGAGATATTTTCTATCTTCACTCAAGACTTTTGGAGCGTTCTTCACGAATGTCAGAAGCAGAAGGTGGCGGATCACTTACATCACTTCCAATTATAGAAACCCAGGCAGGCGACAGCTCTGCGTATATTCCAACTAACGTTATTTCTATCACTGACGGACAAATCTATCTCGAGAATGATCTATTTAACAGCGGCATTCGTCCTGCTATAAATGCCGGTCAATCTGTTTCCCGTGTTGGAGGCGCAGCTCAAACAAAAGCCATGAAGCAAGTTGGTGCCCCACTCCGCCTGGAGCTTGCGCAATATAGATCCCTCGCTGCTTTTGTACAGTTTGGTAGTGACTTGGATGAAGAGACTCAGAAAAAAATAGAGCGCGGAAAACGAGTTACAGAAATCATGAAACAACCACAATTCTCTCCCCTCGACGAACTTTCAGAAACGGTTTCTATATATGCAGCAACATCTGGAGGACTTGATGATGTAGAAGTTGAAAGAATATTAGAGTTCGAGAATAAATTCATAGATTACCTTAAGGTAAAGAATAAAAAAACTATCGAAAAGCTTAAAAAAGGTGACAAAATCGATGATAAGACCCAAAAAGAACTTGATGACGCAATAAAAAGCTTTAAAAAAACCTTTAAATAAATTATGCCAGCAAACCTACAGCTTCTAAAAAGAAGAATCAAAACATCACAAAACATAGCACAGATTGCAAAGGCAATGGAGACGATATCTGCCTCGAAAATCAAAAAGGCCCAAGATGCCGCCACAAGCAACAAGCCATATGCTGAAAAATTACTGGATCTCGTCTCAAAAGCGATGAGCCAGACAGGAAAGAAGAAATTTAATCATAAATATATAGATTTGCCGAAAAACAAAAAAACTCTATTTATCGTAATCACACCCAATAAGGGTCTTTGTGGTGGGCTAAATACAAATCTTTATAAAAAAATGATTGAGGTGGATAGTCCAAATGCAGTTTTTATAACAATTGGAAAAAAGGGTGAAAAATTTGCCGGAAAACTTGAGGGAGAACTTTATGCAAGCTTTCCTATAGGAAGCGGGCTACCCGACTACGCAACCATAATCCAGCTTAAAACCCTACTGGATGAATTAATAGAGAAAAAACAAATTTCCGAAGCAAAGCTTTTATTTGCAGAATTCGAATCTATACTTACACAAAAACCTACAACTACAAAGCTTTTACCACTTAGGCTTGAAAAGGTCGGTGAAGAATTAACAGAAGAACAAGCTCTAGAAAATGATGATGCTATATTTGAACCCGATGCAGAGTCCTTTTTGCTGGAGCTACTGCCCCAATATATCGAAACCCAAATATTTAATGCGCTACTGCAAGCATATACATCAGAGCAGGCTGCCCGCATGATGGCTATGCAAAATGCAAAGAATAATGCTTTTGATATTGCTGATTATCTAACACTTTCATATAATAAGTCCCGTCAGGAAAGAATCACTAATGAGATTCTGGACTTAACGAATAGTCAAAACTAATAATAGATATGGCCGAGAAAACTAATAAAAACAATGAGGGCGTAGTCATAAGGGTTCAAGGACCTGTTATTGATGTCGTTTTCAAAGGAGAAGTTCCAGAGGTATACGAAGCTCTAACTGTTGCTATGCCAGATGGAGGACAGCTTACCTTGGAAACAGAGTTTGAAATGGGAAATGGAGAAGTCAGGACCATCGCCATGGGAGCAACCGAGGGACTATCAAGAGGAGCTAAGGTTATTAAAACAGGAAGTCCTATTATGGTTCCGACGGGCGAAGGGACTCTTGGAAGGATCTTTAATGTTCTCGGAAAGACAATCGACAACGGAGGAAAACTAGATAATAAAAATATAGAAATGGATTCTATCCATAAAAATGCTCCAGCACTCGAAGACCAACAGACAAAGCCGGAAATGCTCGAAACTGGAATAAAAGTAATCGACCTGATTGCCCCATTTACAAAGGGAGGGAAAATTGGAATTTTTGGAGGAGCTGGAGTCGGAAAGACAGTTATCGTAAAAGAACTTATCCGAAATATCGCAATGGTTCACAAAGGCCACAGTGTCTTTGCCGGAGTTGGAGAAAGAACCCGTGAGGGGACAGACCTCTGGCTTGAGATGAAAGAAGCGAATGTTATGGACAAGACTGTCATGGTGTTTGGTCAGATGAATGAGCCACCAGGAAATAGACTTCGCGTCGGACTCACAGCGCTTTCTATGGCTGAGTACTTTAGGGATAAAAAACGTGAAGACGTACTTCTGTTTATAGATAATATTTTTAGGTTCGCTCAGGCTGGAAGTGAAGTGTCCGCGCTCCTCGGGCGCGTTCCATCTGCTGTCGGTTATCAACCAACACTTGCGGCAGATATAGGATCTCTTCAGGAAAGAATTACATCTACAAAAACGGGGTCCATTACATCAGTTCAGGCAGTCTACGTCCCTGCAGATGACTATACTGATCCTGCGCCTGCCACTATATTTGGACACTTAGACGCAACCATCACACTCGAAAGATCCATTGCAGAACAAGGTCTCTATCCTGCTGTTGATCCTTTAACTTCATCATCGAGACTACTTGATCCAAATGTAGTAGGCAAAGACCATTATGAGGTAGCATCAGAGGTAAAAAGGATATTGCAACGATACAAGGACCTCCAAGACATCATAGCAATCCTTGGTATAGATGAGCTTTCTGATGAGGATAAGCTAATCGTAGCTCGTGCAAGAAAGATCCAAAGATTCCTAACTCAACCTATGTTCGTTGCAGAAATATTTACAGGAAATCCAGGTAAATATGTAAGTATCAAGGATACTGTAAAAGGATTTAAGGAGCTTATTGAAGGAAAATATGATAAAGTTCCAGAACAAGACTTCTATATGATAGGAGGCATCGAGGACTTGCCTAAAAGAAAATAACTATGAATCTAAACGTAGTTTCTCCTGAAGGAACAATTTATCAGGACACTGTTGATGAGATTTCTCTACCAACCCCAAAGGGAGAAATTACTATCCTTCCCCATCACATTTCTCTCTTCACTAAAATGAGCAGTGGTCTCGTAAGCATCAGAAAGGGATCAAGAGAAAATATTATTGCGACCGTTGGCGGATTTGTTGAAGTGAGCGACGGAAATGTCACTATACTCTCTGACCACCTGATTAAAGCAGAGAACATACAGGCAGCCAGAGCCCAAGAGGCAAAAAAACGCGCAGAGGAAACTATGAGAAAGAGGGAAAGCGATGTCGATTTCGCAATGGCAGAGAAAGAACTCCAAAAAGCTATTATGGAGCTTCATGTTGCTGATAAAATGAAGAAGAAACAAAAGTATCAGTAATTTATGGCAAGAAGAATAAGATCGTCTAGACTTTCCAGATACGCCGAAAAACAGAGCAAGAAACAATTTATTTTCTTTGGTCTGGGAACACTTATTATAATTTTTCTACTAATTCAATTTTCAGGTGCCCTACTCGGCGCATTTGGAAACATAATATTTGGTATCAGAGGAGATGAAACAGAGTCTAGCGAATCTATCCTGCAGGAGCAATTTCTTGCTGCACCTACCCTAAATGGAATCCAGAACGCTACATCAAGTGCACAAATTAATATCGCTGGCAGTTCGTCATACAATGAGGGGAAAATTATATTATATGTTAACGAAAAAGAGGTAGACGACATATCGCTGGATGGTAGTAATAATTTTGAATTCAAAAGGATTGATCTTCGAAATGGCGAGAATACCATAAACGCAAAATACTTTCTCGATGATAAGGAAAGTGATTTTTCCCAAGATTATAGTATCACGAGGTCTTCAGACAAGCCAGAACTTGAGATAAGTGCCCCTTCGGACAAGTCATCGTTTACTAAGGCAGATAAGACAATTACAGTATCTGGTAAGACTGATCCTAATAACTCTATTACTGTTAATGGTTTTAGGGCGATTGTTGATAGCGAGGGTGAATACTCTTACAGGCTAGAACTTAGCGAAGGTGAAAATACAATAACTGTAGAAGCAACCAACGAAGCAGGCATAAAAACCTCAAAAGAAATCAAGGTAGACTACAAAGAATAGTTGTCATCCGGATCTATCTGTCTTCCTAAATATAAAAATACCCACAACATTATAGGAGCATAGAACAAAGCATTCACAAATAAACTCCCGGTAAATAGTGCAATAATTATCGCATAAGAAACATAACTTTTTTCAGGGCCTTTTTTGCTTATCTTTTTTAAGACTACGAACCAGATATTCAAATAAGCAATAAATCCAATGATTCCGGTCGTTGCTAAGATGAAAAGAAAACTGTTGTCTGTCCCGGCATCTGCATTGCTCGAAATAGATAGCGTGTCCTTTCTAAATCCTTTATCTTGCTGATAATATCTATAGGCATTAAAGCCTATTCCGTAAATTGGACTGTCTGTAAATATATCTACCGCCTCATTCATTGAATGTATTCTTGCTTCCGATGAGGCTATTCTTATTGGATTCATTCCTTCGACTGAAAAATCTGATACTAAGAATGCTACTGTCAACAAAACTACTACCGAGATAACTAAAAGTTTAATTTTTCTTCTTATTGTAAGAAAAAAGAGTCCGCTCGCAAAAAGCGCTATTAGTGCAGTTCGAGAATAGGTAAGAATAATTGCAAGAACCGAAGCTATAATCAAGGCTATATCTACCATTAGGCTCGCCGCGCTATGGGAATTCTTATCCAATATCTTTCCCAGAAAAACCAATGCGATAAGAACGAAAAGAACTCCAGCAAAATTAGGATCTAAAAATGTAGAAAAAAGTCTGTACAAATGCTCGTCCCAACCTAAGTAATACAAGTTCCGCAAGTTATTATAAAAAAAGTATTGAGCAAAACCAAAAATAATAAATAAACACGATGCAATCATGAATAATTTTCCTAAAATCCTTGTTCTATATTTACTAAAACCAAATAAACCTATAAACAACAACGAAATATATGCATCCAATCTTATTAAATAAGAAAAGGAAACAAATAGTTCATTTTGATCTAGCCGGAAAATGTTAATAACTAAGGAAAGGATGGCTATCACATTAAAAATTGTGATTGAGTAAAAAAGCGTTTTGTAGTGCTTTTTCTTATTCTTAAAATAAGAAAAAAGAGTTAGTAGAAAAATTCCACATACTATAACGTCCTGTGGATAAATATTGAAGTTTACAACTGGAGTAAATCGAACAAGAACACCTAATGGAAAAAAACATGTCAGGGCTATGTATAGTATAAAAGCAGTTCTATTTATCTGACTCATAAAGATACGTATTCGTTATTGGATCGCTATATACTAGATTATATCCTTTTTTGTTGTTCAGATTACCTCTAATTAAAATGTACTTATAATTGATTTTTCTTTCCCACGACTCGTGGTCAAAGGGGAAATCTACATAATACAGATTGTGGATATTTTTTACCAGAACCCTGTTTTCTCCCACAATTTTTTTTACGCTACTACCAACATCTATATAGTCTCCATAGTCAAAATTTAGATACTTAACCAAAAACTCTTCTTTTGTTTGCAAACCTAAAATCACCGGTAAATATTTAAAATTAGCTACACCTCGATATACTAAATTTACAATTATTGTTAAATAAACTACCACTAATAAGGTCTTTTTTATTCTCTCCCTTGATACACTTATAACCCAAACAACAAGTGCTGAAAATAAAGGTAAATATGGTAGAAAAAATCTTGAGTTCTTTTGCGGTATGAAATTCCATATTAGAAGGTTTATCACCAAAATAGCGCAAATTATCTTAATCTCATAGGACATTTTCTTATACATTAAGATCAAAAGCGGTGTAACAATTAAATATATAGGTGATATTGGATCAGCTGAGAATAAAAATAAATCGAGAGTATCTTTCATGATGATAGGGCTAATGCTTGAAGCTAGAATTTTTGATGGATAGATTTCAGAAAAGAAAGGATAAAAAGCGTTCCCTGTATTTACATAGGCAAAGATGAACCAGATAGCGTTAATTAGTATGGGGATAACAAGGAATAATAACCCATTCTTGATTTTGTCACCTATCGTTGCTTTTGTTGAAAAAATCAAAAGCACGATGAATAGGGAAATTAGTGTCGAAAATCCCAATAGCTTAGTACTAATTTCAAGACCAACTAATATCGATGACGCAAATAAGTATTTGGGCTCTCTTAACTTAAAGTATTGAAGAAAAAAATAAATCGAAAGCGTTGCGAAAAAGGTTCGACCAAGGTCTATATAAGCAGTTATCGACAGCCATCCTACAACCAGATTTGAATAGAATATCACAGCTGCAAGATAAGAAAGCTTTTTATCTAAAAATAAATTTGCTATTTTATAAGTTCCTATGGTCGCTAAAAGACCAAATAGAAAATGTATAAATTTTGCTGTAGTCTCGTCTGAAAACATTAAGGCGGGTATATATAAAATATCAATAAGCTTTGGCATTACAGAATAGTAAAGTAGACCGTTGGGGATGAATTCAATCGCACCACTGGCTACATACAACTTGGGGATAACAAGATGATACCAAAGAGCATCAAATCCCAGCTCAGGACCTAACATTCCAACAAAATTGATCAGTGCCAGACCAAAAAGTATAGAAAAATAAAAAAGATTTTTTTTAGCTTGTACAAATAGACTTTTTACAGATTCCGGATGTTTAAAAAAAGAATAAAAGATTATGCCAAAAAACACTATGGTAACAAACAAAACAGAGATTTTATTTATAGAACCCAGCAATCCCAACACCAAAACAGAATATGAAAATAATCCGATTAAAGTGGCAAATAAAAACAGTAATCTACCCTGCATAATAAATGTAATAGATAAAGAGAAAATAAAATAGCTGCAAATATAGAAAATAGAGTATCTTTACTTTTCATCCTTGTATAGCAGATATAACTTCCCACGAACTAAAAATGAATACATACTCATAAAAAGTGCATGAATAAATCCCGGCAGTCCATCTCTAAATCCCATTTTCGAAAAATATAGTATTACAAATTTAAACATCGGATAAAGAGCAATCGTCAGAAAAGAAGATTTTATATTGCCTTGCTTTAATTCATTTGCTCTTATCGACGAGTAGTAATTAATTTTATCTATAAAGTGAAACAGGTTCTGGTGAGAATGATGACCTAGCGAATTTTTTAAATTTGATGTTTTACCCTTGATTCTCCACTTTTCATGCACATCTCCTTCCCACATTCCGCTATTTTTTCTTCCAAGTCGCAAAATCCGTACATCCTCTAAGTCTCCATACTTCATTTCGTATCCTAAAAATATATCTTTTCGTTTTATGTAGTAACCATCGTATGTCTCTTCCGATATTCTTTCTAAAATCTCTTCTCTCAACTTTTCATCTATTGTTTCATCTGCATCAATAAATAGCACCCAACTATTTGATGCTCTCTCCAATGCTAAATTTCTTTGATGCGAAAACGAAGACAATTTATTGCTAATAACTTTTACTTTATATTTTTTTGCAATCTCTAAAGTTTTATCTGTTGAATTATCATCAATCAATATTATTTCGTCTGCAAAGACTAATTGCTTGAGACAAGAATCTATATTTGATTCTTCATTTTTTGTAATAATAACGACAGTTAACTTACTCATTTATTCTACTAATAATTATATTACCTCCCTGCTCTGTAACCAATACTTTTCTCCCCGCCTCAGATAGATTCATTCCACTTCTCCACCATACTAGATATTCATAAGGCATTCTACTGCTTTGAAACTCCTCACCAGACCCTTTGTAGATCAGATTTAATTCGTTACTGTTTGTTAGTTCCAAAATCTCCTTAGAGGCAGAAATTTTTTCTGATAAAGTAACAGTATCTATAGTAAGGTAATTAGTTGTTATTAAATAATAAATATTTGTAGCAAAAATAATCATCATCACAATGGAGATTAGAACTCTATTTCTAAGTTGGTAAATAGCAAACGCCAGGATAAATAACAGTCCGGGAAAAAGCATAACTAAATATGCTTCTGAGGGTACGCCTGACATAAAGTATGCCAAAAGTCCCATGAAAGTTAGCATGAAAACTATTCCAAAATTGGACAACAAAGATCTTTTTAAAGACACTGTAAAGGAAATTACCATGGCTACTAAAAACACTCCAAAAGATATGTATTGATTAAAAGTAAAAAAGAGCTGATTGTGCTTTTCAATAAAAAAATTAACAGCGAGTCTAATTGAGCTCTCATCAACCGCGCTTTTCTCAATAATACCCACAAATTGCAGCAGTTTATATCCAAACCATCCTCCAAAGACTACTGTTTGAGGAAATCCGCTTTTCAAGTCATGAACTAGAACTGGCACCATTGGAATTACCAAAGCCAACAAAGACCAAAATACTATATTTTTTCTAACTAAACCTAATGCATATTCTTTCTTTCTTGTGAATCCATATAACAGATACGCTATGATAACTGGCCAGAATATCACTGTAGCAAGCTCTAAGTTATAAAGAACATTCATTGAAAAAAGTACAATAGGAAAATAGTTAACACTCCCCTTTAACCACTTACTCATCGAATAAAATAACAAGATAACGAATAAAGGTATTGGTGTTGTGTGATATGCAAACCTTGAATGGAATACTACAAGAGGAGATACGGCAATAAGAGCTGCAAATATTAGTCCAAACGTTCTTGAAAAAAAATCTCTAGCGAGCTTATAGGATACAGCTACTGTTAATATTCCCAACAGCGATGAAAGGTAAAATCCCGAAATAGGATTGTAACTCGAGAGAAAAAGAGCGGGAGTTAGTAAATAAGTCCATAGCGCACCTTGGTGTATCCAGGTGTGACTAGAAGTGATCCCCAAAAGAGGGATTTCACCTGTTAATATAAAGTCTCGCGCCGATAAATAAAACCAGGCCTGGTCTCCGATGAATGGCACATATTTATCCAAGGCGCTCAGCCGCAGATATGCTCCTATCGAAAATATTCCCAACAAAAATAAATACACAAGCAGATTTTTTTTATTAAGTCCGAGAACCAGTTCGATTAGATTACCTAATATAGAACCATAATATTTCTTGAAGTAGTACTTTCGGCTATTATCCATAAATTCTTTCGTTCTTCCTGTTTTTATGGCGCTTGCCTCCCATATATGAATAACCTTCGAACTAGGAACTATAAAATTCTTGTATCCTATTCTCTTTAATCTTTTGCTGAGATCATATTCTTCATAATACAAAAAGTAGTTCTCATCAAACTTCCCAGCCTCTATAAAGACTTCTTTTTTTATAAGAGCTGCACTGAGCGTGGAAGATTCAACTTCTGAAATATCTTTTTTACTTCTCCCTCTCATCCAGAATCTTTTTGATATCGGATTGTTCGGAAAAAACTTATTTATGAAAGAAAGCGAGAATATTGCATTCAAAGGATTCAATAGTTTTGTACCTTGGAGTGGATAGACTTTTTTTTCTTCGTCAAATAAAAGTGACGATGCTATTCCTATATCTTTTTTTCTTTTGACAAAATCATATATTGCATCAAGCGCATTGTTCATAAAAATCGTATCTGGATTTAAGAAATAGAGATATTCTCCTTTTGCATACTTAACCCCCTTGTTGGCTCCTCCACCCCAACCGTTATTTTTATTCTTGATATAAATTACTTTTGAGAATTTTTTCCTCAAATCTTTTTCGATTATTTTTACTTCGTCGTTATCCACTACAATTATTTCAAAATCTACTCTCGGTTTAGATTTATAAATAGACTCTATGCAATCGAATAACTCTTTTTTAACGTTGTAGTGAACTATTATTACCGATATTTTTTTATTCATTTCTTATATATATAGACCAGTGTTGCCCCATCAGCTTTGACCTGATAAATTAAATTATAATCAGCCCTTATGCTGCTATCATCAAATCCATCACGGATAATGTGATAATGATTTACTATTACATAATCATAATTTTTGGATTCCACAAAATCTGAGTAAATTAAATTTTCAGAACGGGGCAAAACATGATCGGGAGAAATAGCAAGCCCTATCTCAGAATCATTTTCAGAATTGTTGATTATATATAGACCAGCCTCTCTTAATCCCTGTCCCCACCAGCCTATTTGAAACCAGTTATTCCTGTAAACATTACCTGTACCCCCCACTAATTCATTATAGTACTCTAAATAATATGGTTTCACGTATAAAAGAGATGCGAAAAGATAAATAATAACTAGTCCAAATATCAACGCTTTATTGCGAAGGCTGGTAGTAAGCCTACTGGCCAAAGAATCAAATCCTATAGCGGAAATAAGCGCTAAGGCTGGATAAATTTCAATAAGATATCGAAGCCCATGCTGTCTCCATGAATAAAGAGATAGGAGAAAAGGAACACAAAACCAAATAATCAGAATATAAAGCTTCCAGTTTTTTGACATTACTATCTTCCAAATACCTACAAAAAACAGGGCTAAAATAACCACTGGTGTACTTATGAAAAAATAGACAAGATAATAAAAATTCGGCGTTATGATCAGTCTTCCAAAGAAAACTTCGGGTACAGACATCGTAATAAGCCATGGTTTTGGAGAAAATTCAACACCCCAAAATTTGTCATGAATCTTATAAATCTTGTCCAAATTGAATATCGCTTGAGGCCACAGCGCTATAAAGGAAAGCATACTGCCGACTACTACTACAAAAAATCCAGCAATCCTACTCTTAATGTATCCTAGCCTTTTCTTTTTACCTAAACTAAAGTATCTAATTATCAGCATGCCCACGAGCACCAGGAACAGTAAACCGTTTGACTGTTTGACTTGAAGAGCGATGCCTATTATTAACCCAACAACTATAGCTCTTTTTAATGAAAACTTTTCAACAAGCAACAAAATTGAATAAATTGCAATAGGATAGATAAATATCTTCAAACTCTCCGCACTGATTAATTGCGAAAGACCAACAGAAAATGGCAGCATAGCCAGAATAACACCTGAAATACCCCCCACAAATGGTGAAAACAGTCTCCACCCCAAAAGCACCGTCATTACCACGCCTATAGAAAAGAGAGTCGCAGATAATATTCTAGAATAAGTGTAATCATAATTAAAAATAACATCGCCATTCGGTTTCGTTTCTTTTATATCAAGATACGATGTAATTCCAAATATGTATTTGATAAGTGGCGGGTGATCGTAAGTCGTATAAAAAAAACTATTATTTAAATCCCCTGCTTTAAATAATTCCACCATTCTATATCCCTCTTCTATGAACTGAGGCTCATCCCATGTTCTTCCGATCTGATTTAAAGTCGCCAGCCTTATGAATAGAGAAAAACAAAAGATTAGAATAATAACAATATATTTATATTTCATGCATTAAATCCCTGTGCTCACGTATTTACCTAGTGATTATACCAACTTTAACGATGAGCTTCTTATTTGTTTTACAGTATTTTTAATATATAATTGACGATATTAAAATTGATGAAAAGTAAAGATATATCGATCAGATACTGTAGGTCCTGCAAATCGCAAAATCTTTCAACCATCCTAAATTTAGGCAAATTGTATCTTTCTGAATTCACCAAAAGCAATAAAAAGCCTCAAAGCTTTCCCTTAAAACTAATCTTTTGCAAAGACTGCCATCTCCTGCAACTAAAACACAATGCCCCAACTTCTCTACTTTATAGCGAAAATTATGGTTATAAATCCGGAATAAACAAGACGATGCAAGACGAGTTATCTGATGTAGTCAGAAAAACCCTAAAAATCGCAGGGAAGAAAGAAAAACTTACAGTGGTTGATATTGGCGCAAACGATGGAACGTTGCTTTCAAATTATCCTAAAGGCTACTATAGACTAGCTGTTGACCCCATAAAGAAATTTGCAAAGTATAGTAAAAAACACGCCAATGCAGTTGTGTCGGATTTTTTTAATTATGAATCAGTTAGTCCTTTTTTAGTCAATAATAAAGCAGACATAGTAACAGCGATTTCATGTTTCTATGATATGGAGCACCCAAATAAATTTGTGTCTGATGTAATCAAAATATTAAAAGATGATGGGGTTTTTGTAATACAGCAAAACTATCTCGTTAAAATGCTTACTCAAAACGCATTCGATAATATAGTTCATGAGCACCTAGAGTACTATTCTTTAACCTCTCTTCAAAACCTGTTAGGCCAACATGGCTTAGAAGTATTTGATTTGGAATTAAGAGACCTTAATGGAGGGAGCTTTAGAACATATATTTGCAAAAAGGATAAGTTTCCAATAACAAATTATGTTCGTGAGCAGCTGCAGCTCGAAAGTCTTATAAATTTAAAAAGGCAAAAAATATACACAGACTTTGCAAAAAGAATAAAATCAATTAAAAAAGACGTTTATGAATTTATAAAAAGGG
The DNA here is from genome assembly GCA_964450885.1 of uncultured Gammaproteobacteria bacterium. Lineage (GTDB taxonomy): Bacteria > Patescibacteriota > Microgenomatia > Levybacterales > GWA1-39-11 > JBCLLY01. The sequence goes on along the minus strand of CAYVFE010000001.1, from coordinate 509,150 downwards.
AACACGAGAATGGAAAGAAGATTTATATTTACGGTGCGTCAACCCGTGGAAATACACTACTTCAATATTTCGATCTGGATAACAAGCTTATTGATAAGGCCGTCGAAAGGAATCCCGAAAAATGGGGAACAAATATTGCTTCTGTAGGCATCCCCATTATCTCGGAAGATCAAGCAAGAAAAGAACAACCAGACTATATGCTAGTACTTCCATGGTTCTTTAAAGAAGAATTTTTGCAACGTGAAAAAGATTACCTAAAATCGGGAGGACATTTCATTTTTCCTTTGCCGGCGCTGGAAATTGTATGATTCTATTCAAAAATATGCAATCGATGCATAGAAATTAATTTTATCTTTTGTTAGAATTATTAGATTTTATATCCGTACTTATTAAGATTCATGAACAATACTCTGGTACTTATTCCCACCTACAAAGAAGTAGAAAATATTCAACCCTTATATTTGAAAATTAAAAAATATTTGCCCAGCATAGATATTCTTTTTATCGACGATAACTCTCCAGATGGCACTTCTAAAAAAATTAGTGCACTTCAAAAAAAAGATGCACATATAAAATTGATTAAAAGAGGAAGTAAGCTGGGCATCGGAAGTGCTCATGCTGATGGAATAAGATACGCTTACGAAAAAGGGTACAAGACCCTTATTACGATGGATGCAGATTTTACCCATAACCCAAAAACTATAAAAAAACTCATCGATAAAAAGGGCCGATCAGATATAGTAATCGCTTCCCGCTATATGAAAAGTGATGGAATCTCGGATTGGAATATATTCCGCAAAACACTAGCCATAACTGGACACTTCTTGACTAAAAAAATTCTTCACATTCCCTTTGATGCCACTAGCGCTTTCAGGCTTTACAATTTAAAAAAAGTGGACAAAGAGGTATTTAAGCTCATAACGTCTACAGGATACTCATTTTTTTTTGAAAGCCTGTTTATCCTCATTCTTAACGGGTATAAGGTTAAAGAAGTTCCAGTAAAACTTTCTGCCAGAACCTACGGGTCGTCGAAGATGAAAATATCTGACGCGTGGTACAGTTTTAAATTCCTATTTCAGACTGCATACCTATCAAAGATTTACCGTGACTCATATATCTGGCATCCAGCAAGTATTAAGTCGCATCAAAAAAAAGGCACCGTGGAAAAGGAATGGGATGCATATTGGAAAATGGATAGAAACAAAAGAAAAATTTTCTACGACACTTTAGCTGTGTTTTATAGAAAATTCATTATAAAACCTGCATTAAATCAGCATATAAAATCAACTTACAAAATGCAGTCAAAAATACTGCATGCGGGCTGCGGAGGTGGTCAGGTGGATAGCGATATAGTAAAAATAATGGATGTTACTGCCCTTGATATCTCTGCAGAGGCATTAAACAGATACAAACATCTTTACGGAAAAGATTGCAAAATACTCCATGGAAGTATTATGAAAATTCCAGCAAAAAATAGCACATATGACGGCATCTACAATCTAGGCGTAATGGAGCACCTGGATAAAAAAGAGATCAGAAAGACTCTGGATGAATTCAACAGAGTACTAAAATCACACTCGAAAATCGTACTTTTTTGGCCTCCATATTTTGGTCTTAGTGTAATCTTTCTTAATTCGATACACTTTCTGCTCAACAACATATTGAAAAAAAATATTCGTCTCCATCCTCATGAAATAACCAAAGTCAAATCTAAATCTCAAATAAGAAAGATTATGGCAGACTCAAACTTCAAGCTGACAGGATTTCATTTTGGAGTTAAAGACCTGTTTACATATGTAGTCATAGTGGGAGAAAAAATAAATTAATTTGCTGGTAAAAACTCCTTTACTATTTATCCGAGAAGTATCTAAGAGAGAAATAATACGCAAATGGGATCATAATGACGGACGCCAAAACTGATGAGAGACCTGCTCCAAAAATCCCCCAAATCGTGACAAAAGGAATAATCGTCAAGGCCATTAACAAAAAGGTGCCAAGTGATATTTTTGCGACAACATCCTGCCTCTTTAACGCCAGAAGTAATACCGTCGCTGGACTTGTAACTGCTCTAGCGAGTCCAAAAAACACTAACACCTGAAATGCAGGCACGGCACCTAGCCATTTCTCCCCCAGAATCAATAGAACTATTTGATTTGGAAATATAATAAACACAATAACTACAGGCGAGGAGAGAATTAAATTTGCTGCTATGGTCTTATAAAATGCTTTTTTTAGTCTCTTTTTATCTCCGGAAATTCTAGCATATACAGGAAATGTTACTCTACCTACAACATCTGCAACCTCTGTTATCGGCAGCATCGCAAGCTTGTATGCCATTTGGTAAAATCCCAGACTTGTGGTATTCAAAAATCTCACAACTACCATATCATCAACATTCTGGTATAAATAATTAAAAATTGTTGATATTGTAACCCACTTACCAGTATGCAAAACTTCCACAAACCGCATTCTTTCAAATTTAAATGTAGGTCTTGATTTTATTAAAAGAAAAGAAAGAAAGACTTCTAAAATAGCGCTTGCTATAAGTCCGAGGATAAGCCCTGCTGGAGACCGCAGTAGATAGGCTAGTATTACTGAAACAACAACCTCAAATGATAATACTGTTGCCTTAAAATAAAATTCTTTATGAAAGCTCAACTCCTTCTGATACAAAACGACTGCTGGATTTATAAAACCCCTGACTAAAGGCACAAAAGCTATAAGAATAAGTAGACCCAGAGCATCCTGCGCATTGAAAAGACTAGATGCAAATGGTGCACTTACGAGTATGACTGTAAAAATTATGAATCCACGAAAAATTGAAATTATCCACGCAGAGCTTAAATAGTTATCTATCTTACCTTCCCGCTGAACTAAGAAAATATTTATACCTGTTTCGGTAAAAACCTCTACGAGCGCGAGCATAAAAGATGCTACCCCAAACAAACCAAATTGAGAAGGGGTCAACAACCGAGCCAGAATCAAAATCCTGACAAACGCCAATCCACGGGTCACTCCTCTTAGCCCCCCTATCCATGAAATGCCTTTAATAGTTTGTCCGAAATAACCCATACATTAAGGTTTACCATAAATATAGATGTTTGGTGTCGGTGAAAGCAGACTTATGAAAAAATCTAACCTGGTCGCGAACAAATCATTTATTTCTCTTTTTAATTTAAACTCCTTAATGACTTCGTATTCCTCTTTGTTCATCCTTAAAATCAAACTCTTCTTCGGGGATTTATGTATATAGCTTGCAGCGATATCAACATTTGAGATAACTATGTATTCCGGCAAGACCTCACTTTCACCGTCTATTATCCGATATTTATAATTCATATCTGTATCAATATTTCGCTCTGACTGATAGTATTCTTTAAGTACTAAATCCGGAAGAAATTGATAAATAGGAACACTTTCTATCCCTATCTCCGAACCTTTATCGATATTTTCCAGTATCCATTTAGACGATATCTCTCTTGGATCACTATATTTTATGAATATCCAAGAAGACCCTTGGACAATCTGTAATATTAGTAAAACACTCACAATAAAAAGAACTATCTTTTTTCTATCTGCATTATTGTCAATAAATTTCTGAAATATTAATCCGATAAATAGAACGACAAACGGCAAAATAACCAAACTCCTATTTACGATAAAAAGTTTTAATGGGATAAGACTTACCGCAAAGATGATAAAAGAAGATAGAATAAATACCTCGTTCTTTTTCGTTTTAAATATATTTTTTATACCTGAGGCTATTGTTATCTTTGTAAAATAAGTCAACGAAAAGACAAAGAGGATTACGATTGACAGACCAAACAGAACCGGAATTTGATTTGTAAAAAGATAGATCCAGTATGACGTTCCCAATTTGTAGTTGGCTGTCTCCGAAGGGGCAGAGACTAAATTTGAGTAAAAATATTCATGGTAGTCTCCTGTTCCCAAGAATAGGTCCGGGACCCCCAGAACAAAAAAGATTGTCAAAAATAAGATGGTCCCCAGAAAAAGATATCTCAAGTTACTAAGAGGTTTCACCTTATATATAAAAAATGCTAAAACATAGATTATAAATAGAGGCAGAGCACTGATTTTTGTAGTTATCGCCAAAGCAACTGGAAGAGCAGCAAGTAAATAATTTTTCAAATTAGGCGTTGTCGAAAATTTGAATATCAAAAGAATCGATAATATTATCCAGAACAAAAGAGCTATATCGTATTTAAAATAATTACTTAATGATATCCATGATGGGGAAAATAGGAAGAGAACAACTGGCAAAACGATCAGTGAAACCTTGAGCTGCTTCCGGAGAATATAAATTATTAAGCCTACTGCACCCAAAGAGAAGAATAATGTGCTTAACCGTAGATATACAAACAATAAATTTTGCGCATTTAAGTTATCTAGTGAAGAATTGATAACAAACGGATTTACTAATCCTAAAATAGAAAGAACCGCTACATATATCCCGCTCAACCCAAAATGAAAAATTGGTCCATTCGCGGACCCTTCCATATTTGGCGAAAGGTGTATGAATAAATTACGAATAGATTGGAGCTGATGCCATTCATCCATGTGATATATGAATGGATGACTACTACTAGGAAGTCCCCATTTAATAATACTTAACGTCAGAACTATAAATAGCAAAATCGCCAGAAAAGTGCTCCTTTCTTTTTTTGCAAAAACTACTAAAAAATTAGCTATACGTACCAGGGCTGAGGACAATGATCCGCCCATAACTGCTATATCAGACACTATCTGGATCATCGGAAGATAAAGCACTGCTGATTTATCTCGGACATATTTATAATTTTTATGGATCGACCAGAATCCATATGTTAGTAAATAAAGTCCACTGAGATAATACGGAAGTTCGAATGACACAAACCTCGCAGCAAGAATTGACAGAACAGCAAACAAATATCTCGCAAACATTCCAACAACCCTAGGTCTCAAAATTCCCGCCTTTATATCACCATATGCATACTTATAAAACATTTTATATGCCGAAAATATACTTTCTCTAGGACTCCATGAAACAATAGCTTTTCTTACAAATTTTATATTAAATATATTTTTTGCTCGTCTTGCAAAGTCATAGTCTTCTGATTGATTAAGTTTTTCCGAAAAACCCCCAAGTCTTTTCCATACGCCTCTTCTCATTGCCATCGAACGTGCGGAGGGTAGAAATTCACTCTCATTGATTTTTTCTGGCATAACCAATACATAAGGCACTAAGGCCTTTTGAAAATTACTTTTTGGATTTCCTCTGTAATACCCTGCTACTATATCTATTTTTTTATCGCTGAATGGACGCGTGATATTCTCAAACCATTTTTTATCTAATCTGCATCCAGCATCAGTTATCGCAATTACCTCTCCAGTTGCATTCTCTATAGCAAAATTACGTCCTTTTGCAATATTCCCTTTTTTTTCAAGAACCTTGACTTTAATTTTACTAGCTAACTTGTGTTTTTTTATAAGCTCAAAGGTTTTATCTAAAGATCCACCATCCACAATTACCAACTCGTGTGGAAATTCTGATTGTGTATATATCGAATCTAATAAAGAGTTTATTGACGACTCTTCGTTATAGACAGTAACTATCAGGGATTTTTTTATATTTGCCATAGATTGATGTACGTATCGACAACCTTTTCCCAAGTCTGCTCTTTTGCCCATAAATAAGCTTTATCTATCTTCTTCTCCTCTTCTTTAGGATTTTTAATATAAAATTCAATCTTTTCTGCAATATCATTTCCCGAACTACATATATCCACATACTTTCTAAAGGGAGAATCCAAAAGATAATCTTTTTTTAGAGGATTATTATATACTGCAATCACAAGTCTTTTTTGAATCATCGCCTCAAGCATGGAAAGATACCCTGAAACAAAAATAAATCGGCTATTTTGAATCTGATCTGTAATTTTTGACTTAAATGGTGTAATAGAGATATCCTCTAACTTATCCCTATACCTTCCTTTACCGATAGCCTCAAATTCAAATGTCTTATGTCTATTCTTAAGTATTTTGTATGCTTTATAATATTGATCTATTCCTGTAAGAGGTTCGAATCTTCCGAAAAAAATAGCGGAAAGAGGGTTTTTTGGACGATTTGAACCTGTTTTGATGTTAAAAACTCCTCCATATATTACCGCATCAGACTTCAAACCATACCATTTATTAATAAAATCTCCTATAGTAATAGTTCCCGAGCTATACATATCAGCTATTTTCTTCTGAATTTTACTTCCGAATCTTACAGGATACCCCTCGTATCCATGAAATGTCATATAAATATGACCTCTTCTAACAGTGAACACCAATGGCAGAATCCAAAAAAAGACATCGTGGATATGGATTACATCAAAACTATCTATTAGTTCTCTGTTTTTTAAAATCCATTTCCAAATCTCAAATTTCTTATTCCTTTCCGAATGGGAGATCGGAATACGGATCACTCTGATTCCATCTATGGTCTCAATATTTTTAAGACTCTTATCATGCTTCTCACAAATGATTGTCACCTGATGTCCCTTTTTGTATAAATATTTGGAAATTATAGACAGATGCTTCTCTACTCCTCCTATATGTGGATGATAAAGCCTGGCGAGAAAAAGTATTTTTTTTCTGCTAGTGCCTTTTTTCATGAAGTTTAAAAAAATATTCTTAGATACTGTTTGATATAAATAATATCAGTAATATACACTTAAAATAATTACATTTAGATTGATTTAACGGGATAAAATGAATATTATACCCTATTATCACTCGATTCCCTTGACTGCTAATTGTATTAAGAGGCAATCCTTTTTACGGCCCCTTACTAAATAATCTTGTTATTTCAGCAACTACAACCTAAATCCAACTTTCCTATTTTACCAAATTAACTTATTTTTTACTATTTTTACATTTGACAATAAAGACAATAGTAGAGAAAATATACAAATGAATATTCTCAGAAAAATCTATTATGTTTTATTTGATCTAATCCAGACTTTAGTATTTGCTGGAGCGATATTCGTTGTCATATACGCTTTTCTCTTTCGTCCCTATCAGGTAAATGGTCTATCTATGTATCCCACTTTCGACAACGGAGAATACGTCCTCACAAACCTTATTTCTCAAAGATTCTCCGACTATGAAAGAGGCGATGTCGTAGTTTTTCATGCACCCACCGAGGACAATAAAGACTTTATAAAAAGAATTATAGGATCTGCGGGAGATACAGTGTCAGTTAGTGAAGGAAAAGTCTACCTAAATGGCAATCTACTGATTGAGGATTATTTACCCTCAAATTATGTCACAAACGGAGGCAATTTCCTGCCTGAAGGCTCCCAAATAAATGTTCCCGAGGGGAATTATTTCGTAATGGGCGATAATAGATCCAATAGCTCAGATTCAAGAGAATGGGGTTTTGTCCAAAAAAGTGAAATTATAGGTAAATCTTTCTTCGTATACTGGCCCCTTTCGAGTATTAGGGTCGTTGAGCACGCTGAAATTGACTAATTGGAGAGTTTTTCGAATATCTTACGCAGTTCTTCGGTAGTTTTCTCCTGATCACCTTTGATAACTATGGTTATCTTGCCGTTTACCCTAGATTGATCAAACTTCACATTCCAACCGTGCTTTTGAGACAAATTCTTTGCCATTTCGTCCTGTTCTGGAATATATATCCTGTCTGCCCTCTTTTGAGGCTCCTTTTTCTGAACCTCGGCCTTAACTTGTCTTGCTACATCCTCAGCGCCTCTTACGCTAATTCCCTCAACCAATATCTTTCTAAATGCCTGGAGCATAAGTTTTGGGTCACCTATTGATATGAGTGGCCTCACATGACCTTCGGAGATAACTCCCGCAGCCAAAGCGTCTTTTATTGCATCTGGAAGGGTCAAAAGTCGAATGCTATTTGAGATATAAGGAAGACTCTTACCGACCCTCTTTGCGACCTCTGTGACAGAAAGATTAAACTCATCAATAAGTCTTTTGTATGCCTGTGCGCGCTCAATCGGATTCAAATCTTCTCTTTGAACATTCTCTACAATAGACATCTCAAGCATCTGTTGAGGAGTAGTCTGCTTTACTATTACAGGAACGAACTCTAATCCTAAAATTTTTGCCGCTCGCCATCGCCTCTCACCTGCAATTATCTGAAATCCTGCAGGAGTTTCTGCAACGACAATAGGCTCAAGTATTCCTTGCTCGCGAATAGAGTTGACTAGATCTGTAAGTGATTCAGGAGAAATAAGACCTCTGGGCTGAAGTGGATTTGGTTGAAGCATTGTTAGCTCCAAGTCAATAACTTTAGTTTCTGCCATTTTATATTACCTCCACGATCTTTTTTCCCTTTCGGGTAATAAAATTAACGATTCCGCTCTTTAGGGCAAATATGGTGTAATCATTCCCTAGCGATGCCCCACTTCCTACCCCGAAATGTGTTCCTTTTTGGCGTATAATGATATTTCCAGCGTTAACTTTTGATCCGCCATAAATCTTAACCCCTAGCCTTTTTGCTATCGAGTCTCGATTTCCCTTAACAGCTCCTTGTGATTTTGTATGTGCCATTTATTTTTCTCCTTTATTTTTTGCTTCTTTTATGGATTCTACCATAACTTCTGTTATTTTTGCTCGAAAACCCCTAACTTTTCTGTATCGTGCCTTTGCTTTAAATTTAGCAACGCGCACTTTATCTCCAGACTTCTGATCTACGATCTTTCCTAAAACACTCATTCCCTTGATAACAGGTGCTCCAACTGTCATTTTCTCTCCATCTACAATCAATAACACCTCGTCAAAAGAGACTTTATCTCCAGGATTTCCCTCAATCTTATCTGTTTTAAAGCTTTCATTTGGGCGTACAACATACTGTTTTCCGCCTGATTTAATAACTGCGTAGTTCATAGTCACATATTGTAACAAAAAAATTAAGCTATTTCCATAGATTGCTGCCTTTTGTTCTCGGTAGATATATTTGAAACTATCCCAACGGCAATAAGACTTGCGATTAGCGAGTTCCCTCCGTAGGATGCAAAAGGCAAAGTTATACCGATAACTGGCATAAGCCCCAGATTCATTCCCACATTAAAAAGTATTTGAAAAAAAAGCATCGCAAAGACTCCCATGCACAAAAGGTAGTTATATGTGTTCCGACTTGAGATCGAGACTTTATAAATCCTATAGAGAAGAACTACAAATAAGCCCAGGACCACAAATGAACCTACAAATCCCAAGTCCTCAGAGATTGTTGCAAAGATAAAATCAGTATGCTGTTCAGGCAAAAATCTCAATAACGACTGTGTCCCTTGACCAAATCCCTTCCCGAAAAAACCCCCACTCCCGATAGAAATCAATGACTGTATAGCATTGTAAGAGGCACCCGTTGGGTCACTTGTTACATCCAGAAAAGTCATAATCCTATCTTTTTGATATTGCTCAAAAGAAAGAAATACCAAGGGAAAAATGGCAACAGCTCCTAAAATTGAACCCAAAATATATCTTTTTGGAAAACCAGCAAGAAGAATCAACGAAAATGTTATTACAGAATAAATAACCCCTGTCCCAAAATCTGATCTGATAACAAGGAAAATAATAGGCATGGATATAAGAAGTGCTCCAAAAAATTTGGTTATTCTTTGTTTGATATCCAAAAAAAGATATGACGAAAGTATAATTATAAAAAAGGGTTTTATCATCTCCGATACCTGAAATCGCAATCCAAAAAGATCAAACCAATTTTTTTCTCCTCCCACTTCGACCCCAAAAAGCATAAGCATAATAAAAAGCGCTATAGCGATTCCATAAAATATTTTTGATAAACTTCTTAATGCTACGAGGTCAATCCGTATAAAAAGCAAAAATAAGACTATTCCTAAGATTAGCGAAATAAACTGCTGCCTGAAAAAAACAGGATTTATTGAAAGCAGTGTAAGCAAGCTAATCGCTATAATTATCAACACTGGAATAAGTAGAAAGGGGTCGATTCTTCTCAAAAACCCCCTCAAGCCTTTGCTATTTTTATCCATCTATCTTTTCCACTCTAAATTCGTCTGATTCTTCTAGTTTTTGTGTCAGTGTCCTCTTTTTTATTTCTTCTTCAAATTTTTTAGGCCAAGAAGGCAAATAAACATTTACAAACTCGTCTCGTTTTGTGCCAAGCTTTTTCCTTTCTTGCTGTATGCTTCGGATTATTTCTCTTGCAACGCCTTCCGCCTTCAAATCCTCAGTTATAGATATATCTAGCTCTACTTTCGTACTCCCTCCTACAATAACTTCAACCTTCTTAACATTTAACTCTGCAGCTATAACCTCTCTAATTTTCTCAGAAATTTCTACCTCGGAAATTATTTTTATGCTTGCAAGCGGTTGCCTGACTTTTACCTGCGCCTTCTTTCTTTCAAAATGTCCTACCTCAACAACTTCTCTTGCTATCTCCATTTCTCTTTCAAGATCAGGATTAAAGAATTCCTTTTCTTCTTGTGGCCACGGTTCTAGGTGAACGGACTCGCCATCAGTAATATTTTTATACATCTCTTCCGAGATAAACGGCATGATTGGTGCAATTAACTTTGACAATTTGATAAGAACATGGCTTGTAGTCGCAAAAAACGCGTCTATATCGTCTTTTTCTTCTGAATAGAGCCTTTCCCTACTACGACGTATATACCATGTCGAAAAATCGGAAATAAATACCTTTACGGCAGATATGGAAGAAACCGTGTCATATGCATCCAATGATTTGGTCATCGTATTCCTCAACCCCTCAACCCTACTCAATATCCACTCATCGAGAATATTCTCAGATTTTGAACTTAAATTACCACCATCCGAATTATAAAGAATAGCATTCGAAACAAAGAAGTTATAGATATTCCACAAAATAAGCATCGTGCCTTTTACCTGATCTTTATATTCATCCTGCGAGATCCTTATATCCTCACCACGCATGACATTACTACCTAAAAGATAAAGTCTCAGCGCATCGCCCCCATATTGACCCAACATTTCTCTAGGATCTGGGTAATTTCTGAAATTTTTACTCATCTTTCTGCCATCAGTACCCAAAATTACCCCCTCAACCAGAACATTTTTAAAAGCTTTTGTATCATAAAGTCCCACGCCTATAACATGTAACACGTAAAACCAAGCCCTTATCTGCCCTGTATATTCGGCAATAAAATCTGGGGGGAAGAATTCTTCCAGCTTTTCTTCTGAAAAAGGAAAATGTCTTTCGGCAAATGAAGCACTGCCGGCTTCAATCCAACTATCGAGTACTTCTGGTACTCTATTTGCTAATTGTCCACATTTTTTACACGTTATTTTAACCTCATCAATCTCCGGTTTGTGCAAATCTTTTACTCGAATACCAGATAGTTCCTCTATTTCCGCAATAGATCCTGCAACAATTCTATTACCGCACGAGCACTCCCATACAGGAATTGGGCTCCCCCAATACCTATTCCTCGAAATGTTCCAATCTGGAGCATTTTCAAGACTTTTTAGAAACCTTCCGGTCTTAAAATGCTTGGGGAACCAATTTATGCCTTCGTTAACAGACTTTAACTTTTCCTTCATGCTCTGCACATCTACAAACCACGCATCAAGGGGAGCATAGTAAAGCCTAGTATGACATCTCCAGCACAGTGGCACACTATGAGTTCGCTGAGTATCTGCATAAATTAGTCCTTTCTCCGCAAGGTGCTCGTTAACCGCTTTGTTCGCTTTAAGATAATACATTCCTCCAAATTGAGGAACGTCGTTTTTGACATTTCCCTCTTCATCCAAATGCATCTCCATATGAATGTTCTTGTCTTTCATCAATTTTAAGTCTTCTTCACCATATGCAGCTATCGTCACGACTCCCGTTCCCTCCTCAGCCTCTACAAAGTCGCCATCGACTATTTCAAATATCTTTTCCCCATCTTTTACTTTGTCTGCATAGTAGTCGAAGTGCGGAACAAATTTCCTACCTACAAGATCGCTTCCCTGATACTCTTCTATTATTTTGTAAGAATCTTCACTTCCCAAAGTCTTTAGTGTAGATTTCGCTAGAATATAAAATTCACCCTTCTGTTCAACTTTTACATATGTGAGCTTTGGATTTACAGCTAAAGCCGGTGTTACTATCTTATTCCACGGAGTCGTCGACCAAGCTAATATATATGTATTCTTCTCGCCTTCCAGAAGATACTTATATGTAGTTGCAAAATCAGCGATCTCCTTGTAGTTATCAACATCCATCGCTACCTCAAAATTTGAGATAGGAGTAGAACAATGGGGACAATAAAGACCTATTCTCAAACCCTTATATATATGTCCCTTATCATAAAGATTTTTAAAAACCCACATAACAGACTCCATATAATCTGTATCCCATGTCTTATAAGCATTTTTAAAATCAACCCAACGTCCGATATGATCTATGTACCACTCCCATTCCGAAGAAATATCGTTCACATATTTTCTACATTCTTCTATAAATTTATCGACCCCTATTTTATCCTCAATGTCTTTTTTTCGCTCGACTCCAAGTGCCCCTTCAACTTTATTTTCGATAGGTAACCCATGGCCATCCCAACCCCAAACACGCCTAACCTTATATCCTTTCATTGTCCAATAACGACCAAAAACATCCTTCGGAAGCGAAGATAGAAGTGATCCATAATGAGGCATTCCAGTTACAAATGGCGGACCGTCCAGAAAAGTCCACTTTCGGCCTCCGTAGTCTTTATCTACAGATTTTTCAAAAACTTTATTTTCTTTCCAAAATCTTATTATCTTTTCTTCGATCTCTGGAAAACTGGCTTTAGGATCTACTGGTTTGAACATATGAGGATATTATAGTGAAGTGAGGCTATTTGTTCAAACTCAAAATTTTTGACATATTCTATAGTATTTCTGTTATAATATATATAACCGCGAATGAGGCGGTTTTTTTTATGAATAACATACGAAACATAGCAATTATCGCGCACGTTGACCACGGGAAAACAACCTTGGTCGATGCTCTCTTAACTCAGTCAAAAACGCAGATGCATAAGGACAGTGCCGATTCTCTTATCATGGATAGCAATGAGCTGGAACGCGAACGCGGTATAACAATTTTTTCCAAAAATGCGTCGGTTATGTGGAATGATACAAAAATAAATATCATCGACACCCCAGGACACGCTGATTTTGGAGGAGAGGTCGAAAGGGTTTTGAAAATGGCAGATGGATGCCTACTTTTGGTTGATGCAAAAGAAGGACCTATGCCTCAGACCAGATTTGTTCTAAAAAAAGCTTTAGCGATGGGACACAAAATTATTGTAGTCGTAAACAAAATAGACAAACCAGATGCTAGAATCCACTATGTATTAGACAAAACGCTCGATCTTTTTCTAGAACTCGGTGCAGACGACGCAACAGCTGACTTTCCCATAATCTATGCATCAGCAAAGAATGGTAAGGCAGGTCTTACAGAGAACATTGAAGAAATGACAGATATAACTCCAGTCTTTGATACATTACTAAAGGAAATTCCAGCACCTAAAGTCGATCCTGATGCACCGCTCCAAATGCTTATAACAACACTTGCGGCCGACACCCACAAAGGTAGAATCGCCATAGGTAGAATCTACAACGGAACAATTAAAGCGGCACAAGAAATTGCCCACATTAATCGAGATGGGGAGGTAAAAAAGGCAAAGATCAGTTCACTAATGACATTCGTGGGGCTGGGAAAACAAGAGGTTAACGAAGCTCAAGCTGGAGACATAGTAGCGATTGCAGGAATCCCCGATCCTGTTATCGGAGAAACGATAGCCGATCCGAATAATCCGATAGCGCTACCCCTTCTAAAAATCGAAGAACCTACTATCCGCGCGCAATTCATGGTGAATAATTCTCCATTTGCCGGCAAAGAGGGAGAATTTAAGACATCCCGACAAATTCAGGAAAGGCTCTACAAAGAAACAGAAACGGATATGGCGCTGCGCGTCGAGAATGATCAAGTAGGAGGGTGGATTGTATCAGGACGCGGAGAATTACATCTAGCAATCCTTATTGAACGGATGCGCCGTGAAGGATACGAGTTCCAGGTGGGTCGTCCGCAGGTCATCGATAAAATCGTAGATGGTAAAAAAATGACTCCATATGAACAAGTATTCATTGAGGTTCCCGAGGAATATTCAGGAGCTGTAATCCAAAAAATGGGAACGAGACGTGGAGAGCTCAAGGATATGCGTTCGGACAACGGAATCGCATCCCTTGATTTTATAATCTCCTCAAAAGGACTCTTTGGATATCGTGGTGAATTCGTCACCGACACAAAGGGGTTGGGAATTATAAACACCCTATTTCACGAATATGCTCCAGACAATGGATATACCCATGAAAGAGAACAGGGATCACTTGTAGCGCACGAGACGGGCGTTGCCAACCAATATGGCCTGGCAAATATTCAGGACAGAGGACTACTTTTTATAGGTCCGCAAACTCCAGTATACAAAGGCCAGGTTGTAGGAAAAAATGCCCGAAATGACGACCTAAGTATAAATGTCTGCAAAACAAAACATCTAACGAATATGCGCTCAAAAGGAGATGGAGTTACAGAGTATTTCAGGACTCCAAAAGTAATGGGGCTTGAAGACGCACTAGAGTATATTGCCGATGATGAGCTCGTTGAAGTAACCCCAAAGAATATCAGAATAAGAAAAACTATTCTCGATGAGGTAGAAGCACGCCGCATGCGCTCACAGTCAAAATCGAACTAATTCATTCACTCCCTATACTATAATAACTACATGAAGTTATTATTGGAAAACAAAATCACAATAACTGTTTTAATTCTTATAATATTTGTTCTTTCTTTTTTTCACTTTCGGGGAATCTTCTACCCAGACGAAGGCTACGTCCTAAATACTGCTCAAAGGATTATAGGCGGACAAGCCCTGTATAGCGATTTTGATTTCGTTTATACTCCTCTTGCACCATTTATAATGGTATTCGGATTTAGTCTATTTGGTGAAAGTATATTTTCTTCCAGGCTCATTGCACTCTTACTATCTCTCACGACCGTAACGTCTATATTTTTCATTACAAAAATCCTAACTAAAAAAAAGTATTATTCACTTTTTGTAATACTTATCTATCTTTCATGGGGACCTAGTCATATAAACTTCATCTGGCCGAGCATTGTAAGCCTCACGATTGGCACTATTGCGCTTGCTGCTTTTCTGTATAACAAACCCAAAACTATCGTTTTGTCAGGTTTTTTCGCTTTTTTGGTTTTTATGACCAAGCAAAACTTAGGAATCGCAGTTATTCTAGCATTTTTTACTTATATATTGGTTCAAAAAGACTCAAAGATACTCAAGCAATTTTTGTTGGGAGTTTTTGCAGGAATTGGTGTTTTTTTCTTTTATCTAATAACAACAAACTCTTTAAATCCATTCATAACTAACTTCTACCACAATGTCATATTAAAAATTGTAATAGAAAAAACCATCGATACGCCCATTTTGTATTCTGATTCTATCTACTCCTACATGAAGTTAGCTTTTTACCTCTCACCACTTCTAGTTGGTATCTATTCCCTAATAATTACTTTTAAACAGAGATCAAACCTAGCGCTCCTTCCCCTATTTACGACTTTTTTCTATCTGGCCGGATTTCGTCCTGTAACAGACTACGTCCATCTTTCGCCACTTATCGCCGCGACAGGATTATCACTACTGCCTATTTTTTTACTTGAGAAAGATAGATTAAGACGCAAGTTTGTTTTTGTATATGCAGGATTACTTATCATAATGGGATTTTATACAGCGCTTTTCTACGGATACTATCGATGGGAAGCACCACTGTCTTCGTCTCATCAATTAGTTGCAAATCCAAGGGTTTATATTTGGCTAAACGATAAATATCAACGTGAAGTCCCAGAAGTCTTAAAAATTGTTGATGAAAAAACAAACCCCGGAGACAAAGTCTTTATTAATTACTACGCACCGATGCTGTATTTTCTAATAGAAAGAGACAATCCCACCGCTTATGACTACCTGTCACCATCTGCATTATCGGAGGAATCTAAAAGAAAACTTCTAGAAAGCCTGAGTAAAGAAAAAGTAAGACTAATAGTCACTCACGATCTGAATAGTAATCCGGAAGATATTGTTAATGAATATATTATAAAAAACTACAGGAAAGTTGACAGGGTGAATGATCTAACCTTTTGGGAAGTGTACAATGCTGATTAGTTCTTCTGCCGTAGAAATGCGGGTATTTTATAGACATAACCCGCTTGTAGCTTCAATTTCCTTTAATAAGCACCTCGTAATAAAAGGTATTCTTATGTCTTCCGTAATGAATATAAACCTTTTAAGAGGAATGGTCAATAACAATTCGCTTACAAACTGTTCTTAACGATAACAATTGTTTCATAAACAGCATCCGTTGATAATTGCATTACTTTAGCACTAACTACAAGACCAGACCTAGATTTAGAAAGATGAAAAGTATTTCTAATATCTTTGGCTTTTATTATTTTTTCAGCTAAGCTTTTAGGTATGATTTTTTCTTTAGAGGTATAGAATTTTAACAAAACATCCAACATCAACTCTCTTTCGTCTCTAGGACTTTGTACCTGTCTTGCAATAACTAATTTATTTTGTGAGCCATTTTGCAAAGACAAAGGCAATGTATGAACGTCTGCATATTCAGTTTTCAAAATTGGTGATGCTTTCCTTTTATACAAAAACAAAAGAGAAGCTTCTATTATTGAGGCAGCATATAAAACGATAGTTCTTCTTATTTCTTTTGATAATTCACGAGGATAATTCGTATCTTTCTCAATAAGGTATAAACCGGAAATCGTATCAATGGCGTTAATTATTTTTTTCCTTAATGGGATATCGGATATAAATAATAGGTCAGTCGGCTGCATCGGATATTACTTGGTTTTTTTCCTAGTCGTATCTGCAAGCTTAACTAGCTTTGATAGAGAAGGAGCCCCTGTTTTTTTTAAAACGGTTGATAACTTTGCATCAGCTCGGTAGCCTAAATCAACCTTATATTTTTTTTCAATTGTCTTTACCAAAGTATCTCCTCTTTTTTGACGAATTAGTTTAGTCATATCTCGGTATTATACCACCCCTTACTTCATCTGTTCTTGCTATAATTTAAGAATGTTAAAACCACCGGTTTATTATGTTTATATTGCAGAATGTGGGGATGGAACATATTATACTGGACAAACCAACAACATTGAAGAAAGAGAAAAAGAACATAACGGACTTGGGAAATATCCAGGAGCCAAATGGACAAAATACAGACGCCCAGTAAAAATTGTTCATATTGAACCCTATCAAACAAGAAGCTTTGCTATGCAGAGAGAAAAGGAATTGAAGACTTTAACTCACAAACAAAAATTTGACCTTATAAACTGCTTAGCAATTTATTAATTCTTATTAAACTTCGTTCCAACTGTATACCCAATCACACCACTAAAAATAACTCCTATAGCTTCACCGTTAATTATCCCAAGTAGCCCAAATAAAATTGTGCCGATTAAAACTAAATATATTGCGAATACCTTAACTAAGTTGTCAGGACTAAGAAAAAGCTTTAATTCACCCGTTGTTTTTCTCATTGTAATCATCAACGAAACCCAACAAATTGCAATTAATAGGGTTGGTGCCCCGATTATAATAATTGTTATTAATGTCTTATCCATAACCTTAATTTTGTCTACCCATATCTTCTCGCTTGCTTATTTCTGCTTCGGAACCATATGTAATAACACGATGACACTGAGCGCATACACATATCATTATATCAGGGTGGTCTATTCTGTGAGTTGCTAGCTCTAAAGTATGATGTGCTTCTGCATATAGTTCTCCTGATTTGGTTTTGAATGGAGGCATTCCGCAAATCTGGCAAGTATAATTAGCTGCCTGCTTCACTAATTCTGCAAATTTCCTATTTCTTGCCACATACCGCGCCATCTTTGTTCTCTCCTGAGCCGGTGCTGTTTCAATTATTTTTGTTAGAGCTTTGATTTTTTCTTTTGCTACCTCTGGAGAGGCTACATCTTCACTTTCCTCAATAACCTTTCTGTTAAATTCTTCGTCTGCAATTTGCTCCTCAGGAATTTCAAGATTTAAAACATTTTTCCCCACTAATCCTTTCAGTTCGCGATACACTCCCATAAGATTTCTAACATCATTTACAATCACCTCGTCTGAAGGCATTTTTTCTATTTCATAAACTTTATGGCATACCCCTCCGCTCTCATATCCTTTTCCCAAAATTGAAGTTGCCTTTAGGTCCCTTTTTGCAAAAGAAAAGTCATCAAGGGGCGACCTCAAAATCCTTTGTAATTCCCTAACAACTTGCTCTATTGCAATCCTTCCTTCCCGGACCCCATACTCTTCTTCAAACTGTTGCCAACCAACACCAAGGGAAGGATATACGTATTTCATATCCGCAGAAAATAGAAAAACAACATAATATCCTTTTTGTGTTGATGTTGTAATATCTTTGTCAAGAATTGCAAACCAAGGAACTTCTGCCCATTGCCCTTGACCAACGGAGCCATACACTTTGTAATTTAGTGGTATTGCAGCAAGCTTTCTTATCAATTCGGGGAGTTCATAACGAATAACGTCTGCTTCACGATTTCCAGCAAACGGTGTTGATGTTGCCGCTAAGTAATTTGTTGCAAATTTGACAATTAGTTCAGATAACATAATGTTTTTTTAAGTATGTAAAGATTTTCCTATCAAGAGGGGCAAAATTGATGTCTCTGGTATTATAATCTACCCAGTCAAATTTTTCATGGCTTCCACGTAAACCAATGTGTTGTACGTCATCAGATAAATTACACCTAAGCAATGTTAAGTGTATGTCGCCGAAGCTATACTTATGCGTAAAGACTTTGATTTTTTCTTCAATAACGACTTGAACACCTAACTCCTCCTCAATCTCTCTTACGAGAGCTTCTTCCTCTGTCTCGCCTTTCTCAAGCTTCCCCCCGGGAAATTCCCATTTCCCTTTTAACTCTCCATGGGACCGCTCTGCTAACAAAAACTTACCGCCCTGAACTATTAATGCTCCAACAACAATTATCATATTTCAATTTTACTACTTGGAGAAAAAATTTGATAGAAAAGTGTCGTTATGTCGCACAAGGTTGATATTACGACATGGATTTGAGGCTAATAGATGACAACAAAAATTGTCTTGTGCCTAGCAGTTCTACTATGGGTTATTTATTTGCCTTTTTTTGAAGACTGAAAAATATATTTTTGAGCAAGTTTGCTGTATCAATTTCTTTCTCTAGTTGTTCATTAGAAATTCCATCTGCTTCACTACCTAAAATTTTCTTTGCTTCTTTTATATCCATAAAGCCTTAAGCAATGGGGACATTAATCCTATGTCTTGCTATACATACGTTATTTTTGACGGCAAAACACTCTACGTAATGAGCACCTGAATATCTTGTAGATTCCGGACTTTGACTTGTTCTATGATCTGTTATCTCTCCACGGGGTTGCGGAGAAGAATTATGGTTTTTAACTTTCCACTTGTATAGATGTGCCTGTGTATTATCCTGGGAAACAGAAAAATCAATATACCTTAAATACTCAAGTTTCCAAGGAATTTGGCTTAACCACCCATGTCTAAATCCCGGCTTCTTTCTCACCCAGCCGTTAATCTTAAATGTGTGTTGAGGTTCTGTGAGAACCGGAATATAGCTGTCAAATAAGTATGCCTCTGTGGAGGAAAATCTTTTATAAAAATCCGCAGAAAGTAACTCGTGAACAGACTTACTAGGAGTAAATTCTTCAAGCCCAATTAGGAAGTGGTCTCTTGCTTGTAGTATTAGTGCACGTTGTTCATCCGTTAAGTCTGCCAGGTAAGCATCTATAAAAACGTCTGCATTTGCCCTGTCTGGAATCTGTGGTTTTTCAATGTGCTGCGGGAGTTTTGTAAAAAATTCAAAGACGGCATCAAACATAGAAGCGTCAGGATTTTTCTGAAATATACCCACAACGATCTGCTCTATATGAAATGATTTCAATTTAACTTGTTCATTTTTGTGTGCTAAATTGTGCTTCCATTTTTTTATAAACTTAACGGTCTTACGATAATCTCCATTCTTTTCATTGATATTAGAGGCTATTTTAATGTAGCCTCTGGGATCGGATTTTACCCATTGGACTGCTTTGTTTTCAGCTTTTTTTTCTGAATAATATGAATGACGCTTGCTTCTTTTTATCTTAATAATTTCCGGCACCACATACATATCCAATCCAAATTCATTTACTCCATTTACAAATGCAGGCACAACGTCAATGCCAAAATCTTCTTTTCCAGTTCCATCCACGAAGCTAACTGTTACGGAGTGCGTTTGCAGGCTTATTATTACCTTGTAGTTAGTATTTTTTAAGAAGTAATCCTTGAGAGTAGCTTGCAACCGCGTAAGTATCTCGCTGGGGTTTTCAAGAAAACTACTCATATCTCCCAAAATATATAGCACATCTAAATCGTGAAGCGGAGTTGTTGATGTAAATCTGGGATAAGAGCCAATTTGTATACAATTATCGCCTAATGCCTTACAAATATGGTCGTAGACCGCGGTTACAAAATCCCTTTCCCTTTGCAGTGGAGAAAGGGAATTTTTTGCGTGGACTCTAAACGTACTGTTAAAATCATTTTTTATCATTTGGTGTTACGGCAGAAAGACTAAAAATGGTAGTTAATAAACGCGAAGATGTATTACACATCTCAAAGTAAGGATACTCTTTAAAAATTGCCATATCTTCGTCGGTAATATCTCTAGGACCGGCAAGTACAACTACTGGAATACTATTCCTTTTTGCCCTATCAATGACTTCTTTATAATGCCCAAATCCTCTTGTGTATCCTACTACAAAAATAGAGAAATCTTTTACTGTTTCCAAATGCCCCAGATCAGAAAGATGTACTATGTCTGGACTGACGTGGTATAGCCCGTTCATATGAAACATTGTTTTCTCCCTTTGAAGGACAGTAGTTGAATCTGTTGACATAAGATAAATCGTGCGTTGGAGGTTCTTAAATAGACGCATATCTTTTCTGATGCGGAAAATTGTAAATTTATATATAAAAATCCCTACCGGAATTGAGACTACAAGGAAACTTGTAGCAGACTGGATACTAAAGAAACCATTTATAAATTCCATATTCATATTTATATGCACGTTGCATTTATGTAAAATATACCTTAAACTATTAGGTATTGCAAGGAGCAAAAATCATGCTATCACCAAAGCAAAAGGAGATCTTAAAATTCATAAATGATTATCAAGCAAAAAGCGGGCATGGTCCTACGCTTGATGAAATTGCACGAGCTTTTGAAAAATCTGTCCCAACGATTCATCAGCATATTCAAGTTTTACGAAGAAAGGGTTTTCTGAAATTACCAACTACTAATGCACGTAGCATCGGAATCCTAGATCCTTACGAAGAGGTAGTAAGAATACCTCTCATAGGAACAATTTCAGCTGGAGGAGGATTGGAGAATATTGAAAACCCAGAACCAATTAAAGTGCAAAAATCTCTAATTTCTCCCACCGGTCAACACTTTGCACTTAAAGTCCAAGGAGAAAGCATGGTGGAGGATGGGATACTTCCTGAAGACATTATTCTAGTAAGACAACAAAACTATGCAGATAATGGAGATGTTGTAATTGCTTTATTCTTTGATAAAAGCGGTGCTCAACTTGCCAGCGTTAAAAGGTTTTATAATCAAGGAAACAAGATTGAACTTCGTCCACGAAATTCCTCATTGCAGTCCAAATTTTTTTTTCCAGGTGAAATTGAAATTCGGGGAAAATTTGTAGGTCTTTTAAGGCAAGGCTAACGCGATCTCATTTGTAAGGGCTAGATAAACTAGCCCCTACTCTCAATCTACAAGCTACTCCAGACTTAATTCCTCGTAAGATTTAAATCTATTTTTGCTTGTCCACTCTTGGGCTTGCTATATACTTCTGGTTTTCCATCATCACCAATATAGTAGGTGTTTATTAGAGCGTCCTCTATAAGCTCTTTAAAGCCCTTTCCTGTCTCAGTTCGCAATTGAGAAAGTATTTTCCACCAACCCTTATCAATACGAGCATGAAATGTAGAATTTTTGTTAACAAGTCTACTTTTCAACTTTTGTCCTCCTTGAAATTTGTTCTAAATCCCCAGTGTCTCAAAATAGCAATAAAGTAAATTGGTTTTGATGTTCTAATTTTGCCATTTTTCCATGACTCTACGGTTAAATACATGGCTTCAAAAAGCTTCTCGTAGCTATGTTCTTTTACAAGGAGTGAGTAATAATGAAGACTTTTCTCATCACTTAGCTGTTCTGCTATATGCTTTGCTATTCCCTCTGGCTTAATATTGTGAATTTGAATTAAATTCTCAACCTCTTCCCACACATTACTGTTAACAGTATTACTGTTTACTGTAGTTAAAGATTTATACTTACTGTTAACTGTTTTTCCATTTACGGATAGGATATCTCCAACTTTTTCCATATAAAAACTCCTGTCTTGGGTGGAGTCCCTAACAGGAGTCTTTATTCTCCACCCAATCATTTGGTTGAGTAGAGAATATCATATGGTTTTCTGACTATAAGTTTATTTCATATATATATTTCTATGAACTTAGGTTCATAATTAGTATGTAATTTTTCCATTTTGGGGGTTGACAAGTTTTAACTACGGGTCTAGTGCAAGACCCTGCAGTAATTTAGGAGATTAGTTTTTCTTTTTGTTTATTAAATTCCTCTTCGGTTAATATTCCACTATCTTTTAATTGTTTTAACTTTAACAATTCGTCAGCAATGCTCAGCACTGCTTGTTGTCCATTTCCTGCTTGTGCTTGGAAAATAGCCTGTTTTACTTCGTTCTTCTTACCACATGGAATATTATATTTCTTGCCTCCTGTTGTTTCTATTGTTATTTGGCTATATCCCAACATTCCTGTATGAATACTGGAAATCTGACTAATTGGAATTATTTCTGAACCAGCTCCAGCTTTAAACTCAACTCTACTTGGATATATTTTAATCCAAAATCCCGCAAAGCTCGTTTCAAATAATGTCTTTTCAGCGTCCATAGTGTTAATTGATACTATGCCAATTAATCTTAATATTACAACCTGTTCTTGAATAATGCAAGATATATCTGGTAAAGAAATATCCTGCAATTTGATAGTTTTGATTGGTATGAACTACAATTTTCTTTACCAAAAATTGGCAACCAGAATTGAGCAGTTAAGAAAACAGAAAGGGTTAACACAAGAGGAATTAGCAGAAAAAGCAGGTCTACATAGAGCCTATTTCTGGGATATAGAGAACGGAAGAAATATTTCAGTCAAAACCGCTTACAAAATCTCACGGGCTTTAGGCGTGCCACTTTCAGAACTGTTTAAGATATAGAGCTTTCTTCTTCAACTTTTCCTTCTATCGCGCGCTCATGTTCTTTTTGCAATATTTTTTCATACCACCTTACTACATCTATTCTTTCTTTCCTAAGTGCTTCAGTTCTGTCGTTATTGACTGCATTTACTCCCCATTCGTTAGGGTATCGTCTTGAAAGTATTTCCAATGCAAGCCTTCCATCTTTTTCAGCATTAGCCACTAGGTTCTTAACAAGCGTATGTTTGTATTCAAGTATACTAGCCTCAATCTGGCTCTTAAAACTGTCATCTTCTTCAACCCAACGATAAAGAGTTGCCTCACTTATTCCTGATAGAACAGCACTATCTTTTTTTGACACCCCATCTTTGAGGTATTCTAAAATTCTTGCCTTGATGCCATCGTTTTGAATTGCTTCTGCCATAGTTATTTTATTTTGACTTCAAATTTCAGAGTTCCACTATGTTCCAAAAGTGAAAAATCCAACCTATTGTCATCATCTAAGTTAAGTGCTTGAATGCATTCTTTTACCTCCTTAATCCGCTCTATTGGCTTTATGTATTTTCTTAATAAAGGGTGTCTTTGAGCAGATTTTTTCAAATATTCTGTGTCTAAACTCACATATATCATTGTTGATTTAATATCCTTGTGTCCCATAAGCTCTTTCACTGCAACTACATCATGACTGCTTTTATAAAGACTCGTCCCAAAAGAGTGTCTTAACAAATGGGCGTGTACCCGTTTTGTAATACCTGCTTTTTTTGCTCTTAACTGCAAATCTTTATTAAAATCTCCATTCTTAATATGCTCACCTTTACTGTTTGTAAAAACCAAATCATCATCTTTTCTGCCCTTTACAAGTTCTGTGAGAGCAAACTTAATTTCACCGTCAAAAAACACATATCTATTTTGTTTATTTTTTGTGTTCACTAAATATGCTTGCCCATTATCTATATCAAGTCTTTTTATTTTTAGTGAAGCGGCTTCCTCAATCCTACTACCAGTCAACGCAAGAAATTTTGTAAGCGTAACATACTTCAAATCTAGACTATCACAATTTACACCATTTCTATTCTTATATTCCAAATGTGTGTTGAATAGCTGTTCAACTTCATCATGAGTTAATGGATTTATCTCGGGGTGAGTTTTTGGCATGCTTTCAATACCCTCAGAAAAGCCAGTAGGCAAACCCCTGTCTTTGCAGTATCCTTCAATATGCTTCGCTGTTTGAATATATGTGTTTATAGCGGAATTGCTTAAGTCTTTTTCCCTTAGCTCATAGAGGAACTTTTCAAATGCATATTTATCAAGCTCAATCTTATTCGTTTCAAGCCATCTATTTATAATACGAAACCTAATCCTATATGTATCAATAGTCTTTTTTGCCAGCTTTCCCTTTATGGTTAAGAATTGAACAAAATCCTGTTCTTGTATTTTCATACTCCCTTTCGGGAGTAGCTTGTAGAATGAAGTGGGTTCTTACGAGGAACTATAATCAGTCTAGCAAAACTGAACCTATAATTCAATCTTCATCCTTGCTACTCTCAGCAAGACATAAAAAAAGCACCTTGCGGTGCTACTCGTAATTGAAGTTTTTAAGACTAATTCTTTTGCCTGAGAAATGCGGGGATCTCGAATATGTCCTCGTCATCGTCATTAGATCTTTCATTTGAATTGCCATTTCCTGAGTCTCTATACTGATCACGTCTATCATCATCGTTATTGCTGCTATTTCCACCCTGCATATTGTCGACTGTATCTTCTACCATCTGCTGGAGCCTGACACGTGACTCATCAAATCCTGTCGCAATAAGTGTAATGCGGATTTCATCTTTTAGCTCCTCATTGATTGCAGCTCCAAATATGATATTTGCATCTGGGTCTGCAGACTTTGAGATAACACGAGATGCATCCTCTACTTCCTGCATAGTCATATCAGCGCCCCCTGTTATGTTAAATAGGACTCCACGTGCACCATCCATAGATACTTCAAGAAGCGGTGATGAAGTCGCCTGACGTGCTGCAAGTTGTGCACGGTTCTCACCAACACCGACACCTATCCCCATAAGTGCGCTTCCTGCCTCGTTCATGATTGCCTTAACATCAGCAAAGTCGACGTTTATAAGTCCGGGGACTGTAATGATATCTGAAATCCCTTTTACGCCGTGCCCAAGAACCGAATCCGCCACCTTGAATGCCTCAATAAGAGAAAGTTTTTTATCAACCGCCTCAAGAATCCTCTGATTAGGTATAGTTATAAGTGTGTCGACCTTATCCTTAAGCTCCTCAATTCCCTCTTCTGCTGAGACCTTTCTTCGTGCCCCCTCGAAGCTGAAAGGCTTTGTAACGACAGCTATAGTTAGAGCGCCTGCTTCTTTTGCTGCTTGTGCTACGATCGAGGTTGCACCTGTACCAGTTCCACCGCCCATTCCTGCTGTAAGAAAAACCATGTCGGATCCCTCCAGAAGCTGTTTTATCTTCTCTGCACTTTCCTCTGCTGCAGCTCGTCCTATGTCTGGATTTCCACCAGAGCCAAGCCCACGAGTTAGATTTTCACCAATCTGAAGCTTTGTTGTAGCTTTATTCTTTAAAAGAGCCTGTGCATCAGTATTTAACGCTATGAAGTCAACTCCTTGGATTTGACCCTCTGAGATCATCGAATCCGTAGAATTTCCTCCTCCCCCGCCGATACCGACGACTCTTATTTTGGCAAATGTGGAAGCTTGAGGTCTTATGAGCATATTAGTTACGGTAAGTTATCCTACCATAAAAAAAATGGCTTTTCAATTAAATTTTATTACTAAAGAGGGATAAATTTACTTATGAATTTTTTGGCCTTTTTCATTATATCCTTACCTCCAAAATTAAAGTTGAAGTTCCCGAACATGTTTCCCATCGAGAATGATGGTTCCATAACTTTGTAGCTTTCGGCCGATCTCAAGAGACCCACAGCAGTTGCAAATGTAGGGGTTTCCACATCATCAATAAGACCTGTTATATTTGTAGGTATTCCCACTCTTACAGGCATAGACAGCATTCTCTTTGCAGCATCCTCTACGCCGACAGTTTTTGCACCTCCACCAGTAACTACAATTCCTGCTGGTGTCTGGGTAGCAAATCCACTTTTTTTAATTTCTATCGCTATCATAGTAAATAACTCGTTAAGTCTCGGCCTTATGATACCCTCTGTCAAAGTTTTCCTGGATACCTTTCGCACATCCTCAGGTATATGTAGGTGCTCTAAGTCTAACTCGTCATCTTCCTTTTTAGGCAATTCTCCCTTTCTTCTTTTCTGCTGCGATAAAAATAGCTTTACTTTCTCTGCGCTTTCCAAAGAAATCCTCAATCCGATCGCCAGGTCGTTTGTGATATGCCGCGCGCCTATAGGGATAACACTTGTATAGCTTAACGACCCATCTACATACACCGCGATATTCGTTACCCCTGCTCCTATATCAGCAAGAATCACCCCCAGCTCTTTTTCAGTATCGGAGAGGGTCGCAAGTGATGATGAAAGTCCTGAGAATACCAAGGCCTGCACTTCAACTCCTGCCTCTTGGGTCAGGATCCTTTCTATATTTTTAATAGTCGCATTGTTTGCTGTAATAATATGTGTATCAACCTCAAGCCTGACTCCAGACATACCCACAGGATCTTTGATTCCACCCTCACCATCGACTGTGAAGGTTTTAGGAACAACGTGTATTATTTCCCTAGTAGTGGGCAGAGAGACAGCACCAGCCGCCTCGAGCACTCTTTCAACGTCATAGTCTGATATCTCACCATCTGGTTGTGATACAGCAACTACACCTTTAGAATTTTCCCCTTCGATGTTAACTCCACTGATAGAAACGAAAGCACGTTCGGCAGAAAGCCCTGCCATACGCTCTGCAGCATCAAGACCCGCGTTGATTACATTTGCGGCTTCATCGATATTTACTATCTGGCCCTTTTTTATACCTTTTGACGGAACTTCGGAGACACCAAGGATATTTATCGTTTCGTCCTCAACTCGACCTATAACAGTCGCAATTTTCGATGAACCGATATCCACACCAACTACCAAGTCTGAGGTCTTCATACTGTTTTAAGCTTAGTATAAGTACTAAAATTTTACAATAGGTCTATTATACCTAAGATCGATAATTCTTGCACTTCTGCCTTCCATTTTGAGGCTAGAAAGCAACCTATATAATATATCCGCCTGCTCTTCAAATAAAACGCCGCTTGAAAAGTATACAACTGGACCATTCTCTATGGTCAAACTTAATGCTGCAGAACCCGAAGAATACTCCAGTGTCTTGATGCGTATATCCTTCTCAATTAGAATCCGCCTAGCCTCATCGATCGTTATAATATTTTGCACACCTGGGGAAATTATCTTTTTCGAATTAAGACTTTTCAGAATAATCGAGTTGTATAGAGAAGCCATAAGAAAGAGTATCACAACTGCAGCAAATACTCCTAAGATCACTACCGCTAATATTTTTATACTCTTGCTGGATTTGTTTTTTTCTCTCTGATCTATACGCGTATGCTTTTTTTTAGACTTTATCGAAGTACGGAAGGTTTTATTTTCCTTTGGATTTTGTCTTGGTGGCTTTTTTATCAAGTTCTTCAGTTTCATTTATTATTGCATCCGTTGCTAAAGCGCTCCTGCGCATTATCTCTGTAGGCTTTTTAGTCTTACCTTTTTTTATCATATCACGTACGGCTTTAAGTAGCGCAGCAGCAGTTACTTTTTCCTGTATAAAATATTGAGTCCTTCCATGCTTTTGAGCATATCTGGCATTTTTCAACTGTTCATTTTTCTGTCCATATGGTAGTGGGATAAATATAGCTGGAGTACCCAAATACAAAATTTCACTAACTGTATTTATTCCTGATCTTGAGATGATAAGCGATGCATTGTTCATTATCCATGCAACCTCTTGCGGAGAGAAGAAGGGCTTTCCTAGATAATTGTCATTTTTATGAAATGTATTTTTACTCGATGCACCATACTGGTGCACTATAAAATAATCAGAGAGTGATGGAATAATCTTCCCCAGTAAATCATTTACCGCCATAGATCCTGTACTTCCTCCAGTAACATATATTATTTTCTTTGTTGTTGTAACTACCGGAGAAATATTTTCCGAATTCATTATTTCGTCTCTTATCGGATTCCCCGTAAGGAAGGTTTTATTTTTTGAAAAAAATTTTCTTGAGGAGTTGAATGAAATAAAAACCTTATTTGCAAAAAGACTTGATAATCTATTAGAAAGCCCTGCTTCCAAAGTCTGCTCATGAATAGCGATAGGTTTTTTTAATGTGAATGCTGCAATCACAACAGGCAGTGCTGTATATCCACCAAATGAAAGTATGACATCAGGATCTACTTCTTTTAATATTTTTCTAGCTTTTTTTATCGATCTCAAAAGCGCCGAAGAAGATAATATTGATTTTATAGGCGAAACCCTCAAAAATCTGGGAACGTCCAGGACTTTAAATGGAATTTTCTTTTCCATACAAAGTTTGTATTCGTAAGACTCAGTTTGAGTATTTGATAGTGCATACTTTCTACCAACTACCGTGATTTTCCACGTACTTTTTTTGATCACAGCATAAGCCGGTGAAAAGTGACTACCTGTTATAACTACTTTCATTTTTTATTTGAATGATTTGCTACATTCATCAAAAGTCCCACCGCTATAAAATTTATGATCATTGAGCTTCCTCCAAATGATATAAAAGGCAGTGGAACTCCTGTCAAGGGCACTATTATCGCTTGTGAGGAAAGATTTATCAAGGCCTGGGCAGAAATAAAAATAGTAATACCTGAGGCGAGAAGACGTCCAAACATATCTTTTGATCGAACTGCAATTAAAAAACCCAACAAAGTATAACCAAGATACAAAGATATCAGAAATAACGACCCTATAAAACCCGTCTCTTCTGCGTAGATCGCGAAAATCGAATCAGTCGTATTTTCAGGTAAGTAGGCATATTTTTGTATGGAATTACCGGGACCCACACCCAATAGCCCCCCAGACCCTATTCCTAGGATAATTTGCCTCAAGTGATATGTGTTATCTGTAGGGTTTTCTATAGAAAATTCTCTAAAAGAAGAAAATCTTTCCAACCTATAAGAAGCAGTGCCTATAAAAAATATGACCCCTGCCGACAAGATAGCGCCTATCAAAAGCATTTCCTTAATCTTGGCTCCAGATAAAAAGAACAGCGAAATTGCAGTAATCGAGATAATAAAAGTGGTTCCTAAATCAGGTTGAAGCATGACTAGACCACAAAATACTCCGAGAAGTATAAGAAAAGCAAAGACTCTTCCCTTCTCCTTACTAGAAAACCAGGCGGCAAGATAAAGCGTCATAGAGATTTTCAAAAGCTCGGAGGGCTGGAATACAGTAAAGCCTAAGTCTATCCATCTATGAGAACCCTTAAGCTCTAAACCAAGTCCTGGTAAAAACACAGCAATTAAAAGTATAAATGTCGCAAGTAAAAATGGCAGGGACAATGCATAAAGCTTCTTCTCTGGAAATTTGCTTACTATCAAAGCCAAGACTATTCCGATCGGAAGATATATCGCCTGATTTTTAATGAAATAAAATCTATCATCAAGATTCAGAAGTGCCGTATAAGATGAGCTCTCATACAAGATGAACAGCCCGATTGATGAAAGGAGTATTGTTAGTAGAAAAATAAGGACAGCAACTTTATTCATTTATATATATTCTATATAAAAGCAAGGTAAAGTCCAAAAAGTGCAAACACAAAAGCAAGAAGCCATCCTCTCATAACAATCTTAGGCTCACCCCAGCCTTTTTTAAGAAAATAAAGATGCAGGGGAGCAATCGGCAGCAACTTCTTTCCTAAAAATTTTCTTGATAAGATTTGTACCAAGGATGATGCAACCTCTATCACAAATACTCCTCCTATAAGTGCCACCGCTGCTGGCTTTCCGGTAAGAAGCCCTATGACCGCAAGAGATGCTCCAAGCGAAAGTGATCCGACATCGCCAAGCCAGATTCTTGCCGGAAATACATTAAAGTATAAAAATGCAGCAACAGATCCCATCAAAATCGCTATATAGATCGCCAAAAAAGTGTCCAAAAGAGCACTCGAGATTACCAAAAAGGCACTAAGGCATATAAGGTAAACACCCGATGAAAGTCCATCGAGCCCATCGGTTATATTAAAGGCATTAACAAAAGCAACTATTACAAATGTTGCAAAAGGAATATAGAATAATCCTAAGTTAAATTGCCCAAACCAATGTAAATATATAAAATCATATCCGCCGAAATAATACATTACCGAACCGGCAATCAGTGCTATGATGCATTGAATAATAAATTTTGCTCTAAATCTCAGTCCGAAAAAAATATTCTTTTTTTCTTTTGAGGAAAACATTTTCTTAAAGTCGTCATAAAGACCTAGTGCCCCAAACCCCACAAATGTGAATAAAAGAACAAACAATTCCCAAAGCCTAACTTCTATTCGGAATAATCCAAAGGCCCAGAGGGACAGTATGCTTACCACAACAATAATCAGCAGTCCGCCACCAACAGGAGTACCAACCTTTCCGGCGCTTAACTGATCGAAAACTTTTGCCGGTTCGTTAAATAAATTAAGTGTCTTCTGCTTCTTCCTCAAGAATTTTATCTTGTATAAAAAATCTATAAATGGCACGATCAGAATCGACGTGATAAAAAGTGAGAGAATCGCAAATCCAAATATTCTTTCCATAACGAAATCTAATTATATCACTTAAAACTGCTTCAACCAAACGCCCAGACGGCTCATTTGAGGACACTACCCGAAGAATTTACACCAGAAACCGACACGAGAGGATAGACTGTACTGCTTTTTCCTAAGATCGTACCGGGATTTAATACACTATTAACCCCGATGCTTGAGCGGTCACCTATTGCAGCGCCGAATTTTTCTAGACCAGTATCAATTTTTTCATTTTCCAGTTTTATCATTATGTTTTTTTTATCAAATCTCCAATTTGCGACTATCGCGCCGCCACCGATGTTTACATTATTACCCACTATACTATCTCCAACATAGTTGAAGTGCGAAAGAGCAGTGTTGTTCATTATCACAGAATGCTTTAGCTCTACACAGTGGCCCACACGAACATTGTCACCGATGATACAATTCCCTCTGATAAGAACCCCATCACAGATGGTAACGTTTTTTCCGACTATAACCTTTCCTTCAACTTTTGCCGAGGGGTCGATACTGCTACCCTCCCCCATTATGATTTTTTCGCCGCCAGCAAGCTCATCGACATACGCATCCAATGCTGATATAACTTCCCACGGATACAAGTGTTTATTAAGCAAATCCTTTTGATAAAAATCTTCCACATCAAACAGACTTTTGATCTCTATATTATCCATTTTTTCTTATAGCCTCCTCGGCCAACATGAGCTCTTCTGGAGTGTTTATTCCACGCCAATTTGCACTTGGAATATTAATTGATGCAATAGTAAATTTATTTTCCAAAAATATCTCTAGAATATCCGTAAGATAAAATTCTTTTTTCAAACTATTTACTTTTATTTTATTTATGTTCTCCTCAAGGATTTTTTTATTGAATAAATAACACCCGGTATTCACCTCAGATATCTTTCTCTCTTCTTCGGTAGCATTTAGCTCCTCTACTATTCTTATGATTTTTCCGCTCTCATCTCGTATTATCCTGCCGTAACCTGTCGGATTATCCAGATTGACAGTAATAAAAGTCATAGAGGCCTTCATATCATTATGCACAGCCACCATCTCATTTAAGATTTCTCGAGTATATAAGAAAGAATCGTCTCCAGATACACTCAACACATTCTCTATTTCGGGAGATATCTTCTCAAGTCCTACTCTTTCAGCATCTCCTGTCCCTAAAAGCTCAGATTGAACTGCAATCTTGATATCTGGAGTTAGTAATTTAATTACAGACTCTTTTGCAAAACCAACAACCACTACAATTTCGCTCAGTCCAGCGCTTTTTAATATATCTATTGTCCTTAAAATTAAAGGCCTATCACCAACGCTCAATGCAACCTTGTTAATTTCAGTCGAGTTCATCCTCGTGCCTTTTCCAGCTGCTAAAATAATTCCACCAATTTTGTCCATTTTATTCTTCAATATATTCTATATCAGCGCCAAGTTTTTTCAACCTTGCGTCGAAATTCTCGTATCCTCTCTCTATCTGCTCAACTCCATATATTGTCGATTCACCATTTGCTATAAGCGCACCTAGAACTAAGGTTGCACCCGCACGCAGATCCATCATAGTAAGCACAGCATTATTTAAATCAACTTTCCCCTTTATCTTTATCGCATGCTTTGTTTCTGCTGTACAGTCATCATAGTTAAAATTGTAAAACTCTTCTGGGTTAACAACCTTTGGGTTATAAAGCTCTATGTCAGCGCCCATTTTTTTTAGTTCATTTACATACTGGAATCTATCTTCATAAATCGTTTCGTGAATGCTGGACTCACCATCAGCCTGAGTCATCAGCACGCACCATGGACCCTGCCAGTCGGTCATAAATCCGGGATATATCTCTGTCATAATATCAGTAGGCTTTATTCTGTCTACGATATAAAATCTAATCCCGTTATCATCACTACTCTCTACCTCTCCACCCGCTTTCTTAAATTCCTCAATAAATTCTTTTAATACGTCAACGTTCACATTCTTTAACCAAATCTTCCCGCCGGTCAATGCCGATGCTATAGCAAAAGTTACTGCTTCATTTCTGTCTGACCGAATCTTGTACCTCGCTCCATTTAGCCTTTTTACTCCATTTATAGTTATAGTTCGTGATGCTGTCCTTTTTATATCTGCACCCATCAAATTCAAAAGCTCAATTAGCTCATCAACTTCCGGCTCCTGTGCACAATTTGTAAGGACAGTCTGTCCATCTGCCATAACTCCTGCAAGTATCATTTGCTCTGTACCCGTATGAGTGTTCTTCGTGAACCTATAACTTGCTCCTCTGAGAGTTTTTGCGGTTGCATAAAAATACCCATCATTCTTGTTCTCAACCTCCACTCCGATTTTTCTTAATCCGTCTATATGCATATCTATTCTCCTCGCACCTATTCTGTCTCCTCCAGGATTAGGGATTTCTGCTCGACCGCAACGGACTATAAAAGGAGCAAAAAAAAGTGAAGATGCACGCATCTTAACAGCTGTCTCCAACTTCAATCTGGGACTTTTTATATCCTCAACTCTTATCTTCAAAGTATTACCTGTCTGATCGACTTCTCCACCAAAATCTCTGACCATTTCTACCATATAGTAGACATCGCTGATCTGAGGAACATTCTCAAGAATGACTTCTTCGTCTGTCAAACAAGCAGCAACTATCGCCTTTAGAACGACGTTCTTTGCTCCTGCTATATCAACTTTACCAGAAAGAGAGTTACCTCCTTTAATTACATATTTTTTCATAGTTTTATTTCATATCCTACTTTATATACATCTCCAGCACCTATTGTAAGAACCAAAAAATCACTCCCATACGACTGGCTCTTAATGTAAGATGCAGCATCCTCGATACTCTTTGCCATAAATACCTTATCAAGCTTATCGTTAAAAGGACTTAGGAAGTCTTCGTCTGATATTATATCTGATTCTGTATCGCGTGCAGATTTAAAAATAGGCAGCAGAACTAATTCATCTACTTCAGAAAAAGAATTGGAAAAATCATCCAAAAAATTTCTCGTGCGTGAATATGTGTGAGATTGAAAGACACATACAATCTTTTTATTATAAAAATTCTTAACTGCATCTATAGTCGACCTTATCTCAACAGGATGATGACCATAGTCATCTATTATCAAAGCGCCACCAGAAGTCGTTCCTACCTTTTCCATCCGTCTTTTACTTCCTTTATACGAGAAGATTGCTTTTTTTACTTCTTGATAGGACTTTCCTAAGGAATCTAGTAGTGCTATCACAGGAACCGCATTTTTGGCGTTATGTATCCCAGGAATCTGCAAGGAAAACTCTCCATAATAGTTTCCATTCTTTACTACAGAAAAATCTAACGACCCAACACTCTCTTGGATATTGATAATTCTAAAATCTGATTCCACCTCACCATATGTGATGATTTCAATATTCCTTTCCAGCTGATTCTTAATATTCATAAGCTCAGAGTCATCAGCATTTAAAAACAATTTCCCCCCCTCATTCATTCCCATGATAAATTGCTTCATTACGTTCTTTACATCTTCCATATCTTTGTAAATATCAGGATGGTCAAAATCAATATTATTAATGATCGCGTAATCTGGATGTTGATATAAGATTTTGGGAGTTTTATCAAATACCGGCTCTCCCACATACTCATCACCTTCTGCTACAAATAACTCACCATTTCCTAAATGCCCAGACGGCCCCAGAGGCATTATTCTACTGGTGCCCACAGAATAACTTGGATCAAGTCCCAGCTCGGACAAAACCACCGCACACATAGCGGAAATCGTAGTTTTTCCATGAGAACCTGTTACAGTAATGCCCTTTGTTTTTTTATGAAAAGGGACACCTGTCATAAAAAATCCCAACGCCTGACCCTGATTGAGATATTTTATGCCCATATCCTTAGCTTTTCTGACCTGTGGGTTATTGTATCCACCATGTGCCCCTGTTGTTATAACAAGATAATTTTTAACATCAAGACCTTCAAAAAATTTCATTACAATGTTTTCCTCAAAGCCTTCATGAACCTTTATTTTGTTTTCTATCAAGACTTCGTCTGTTATAAACTCTTCCGCGATATCCGATCCTTCGACTTCATATCCATACTCATTGGCAATAAGTGAAAGGGGCATCATTCCTACTCCTTTTATTCCTACAAAAAAAACTTTTTTTATATTTTCCCAGTCAATTTTCTCTTTTGTGTTATTCATGATATTTTCTTGAGAATACTCTTCGTTATTTCTATATCATTCCACAATATCTCCCCCTTGCCCATATTCATAGACTCTTCAGGACCTTTGCCGGTTATCACCACCGCATCATTTTTCTTTGCCATGCTGAGGGCAAATTCGATCGCTTGCTTCCTATCTTCTATTTGAATTATAGATTTATTTGCTATCGTACTCTTATCGATTCCGACTGTAGAAATTAACTTAAAATCTTCATCTATTCCTTTTCTGATATCACTATTTATCTTATCTATATTTTCTCCTCGGGAATCCTCTCCAGTTAATATGATTAAGTCCGAAAACTTTGAGGAAATGTTTCCCATGTCAGGTCTTTTGGAAGAATCTCTTTTCCCCGCACTCCCAAAAACGTGTATTATCCTACCTCCTGCCTCTTTTTTGATTTCTGGAAGTAAAGAACTGAAAGCATTTGGAGTATGGGCGAAATCCACAATTACACTAAATGGTTTTTTCTGTATATATTCCAGTCTGCCAGATGGAAGCTTTAGCTTTCCGAGCTTATCCTTAGTTAATTCTGTATCTATGTCTAGAAGTTGGAGGGTCAATACTGCTGCTAGAAGGTTTTTTTTATTATACTGAGTCAAACTTTCCGTATCTAAATTCTTTATGGATTTGTAAGACAGGTCGACTTGATCATCATCTAGTGAATATGTATATATTTTCTTGTTTGGTAGTTTTGCTTTAATTTTCTTAAAGAAAGGATCGCTCTTGTTAAGCAAAATCTTATCTGAAAGATTTAATAGTTTTACTTTTGTATTCAAATAATTCTCGATGTTTTTGTGGTAATCCAAATGCTCCTTGCTGACATTCGTAATCATCCCAACTGTAAATCTCACACCCAACACTCTAAACTGATCTAATGCATGAGAGGATACTTCCAAAACTATATATTCAACCTTTTTCTCTATTGCCTTCTTAAGATACCTATTTAATGTAAATGTGGGAGGAGTCGTTACATGAAATCCCAAGTTCTTCTTCTCGCCATCCATAAAAAACCCAACTGTTGATATCAATGCCGACCTTTTTCCTGAAAGTTCAAGAAGTTGATATATATAATTTGCCGTTGTTGTCTTGCCATCGGTACCTGTAACCCCTATTACCTTTACTTTCCTTGAGGGGTTTCGATAATAGCTAATTGCGGTCACAGCAAGGATAAAGTGCCCGATATTCTTGATTTTTCTTATGGAAAGAGGGGGTAAGGTCATTAATTTAAAAAGTGTGATACTACTAGATATCCACAAAACAGACCTACAACACCCATTACCCCTGCGACGGTTGCAGGTGCAGGCAGAGGAAGTTTTATTAAACCAAAAATAATACCAACTACAGCCCCTGTTACAAACGCCAACAAAACTTGTGTCATACTGAAATTATAAGGTTGAATAAGCATTAATTCAACTTATTCGGAAGATATATCATAATACCTCACAACGTCTCGGGCTATCGAGAAGAATATCGGAGCAGCTGTTTCTGACCCATAAATTGAAGTTTTAGGTTTATTCACCAGAACTAACATAGATACTTGAGGCCTTTGCGCAGGAAAAAATCCTACAAAAGATGCGATCGTTTGACTTGGGTCATAGCGACCTGCAACTGGGATTTGCGCAGTACCTGTCTTTCCAGCTACTGCGATAGGATCTAGTGTAACCCATCTGGAATCACCATTTTCGACAGCATTTACCATTATCCACTTCATGACCTCTGCTGCGCTATCCGATAGCACCTTGCGTCTATTCTCTGGTTTTATAGTAATCTCTTCACCATCACCCTCGAATATTTTCTCAACCATATGGGGTCTTACCAAATATCCATTATTCGCAATAGAATTTACAGCAGTTAAAAGCTGAATGGGGGTCACCGATATACCCTGACCAAAGCTAGCAGTTGCAAGATCTATCGGCAACCATTGAGAGTCGCGTCTTATCTGTCCCGATACTTCTGCCTGTAAATCGATCCCAGTTGGCTCTCCAAAGCCAAACTGCTCAAGGTAATCGACCATTCTACCTATTCCTAATTTTTGACCAACAAAGACCATTCCCGTATTGTCCGAATTCTGGATCACCTCAGTCATGGTAGAGTTTGCATGATACTCATCGTTCCACGTCTTTATGGTAAAACCACTCATTTGAACAGGCTTATCACAAATATCACACTTAGTATCTGCTTTAACTAGTCCTTCGTTCAATGCCGCAGCCATTACCAATACTTTAAATGTCGATCCCGGTTCGTATAGATCTGATATTGCGGGGTTTTGGTACGAAGAACCTTCGTATTCATAATATTTTTGAGGATCAAATTTCGGGACAGAACTCATTCCCAAAATCTTTCCTGTGGATGACTCCATTATGATAACGCTTCCACCTTCTGCATCATACTTTTTTATCCCCTCTTTTAGAGCTTCATCAGCTATATACTGGACAGTCCTGTCTATTGTTGTCAAAAGGGATCTACCGTCTATCTTTTTTTCTTCTCGTACATCTGTAACTATTGGATTTCCCAACGCATCCTTTACTACATAAAGCTTGCCCGACTTTCCCTTAAGCTGTCTGTCATAATAACCCTCAAGTCCCAGATATCCTTGATTTTCTCCTTCATCATTTTTTCCAACGAACCCCACTAAATGGGCTGCCATTGACGCTTCGGGATAAAATCTACTCGTTTCTATCTGAAAACCTATTCCTTTAAGATCCAAATCCTCTATTTTCTCTTTTGTCTCGTGGTCAAAAACACCAAGCCTCACCCAATACAGATCTTGATTTAGTCTGGCGGATATAGAAGCAGCATCATAATCAAGTATTGAAGCAATGGCGTTAGAGTATAAAGGTATATCTGTAATTACTTTGGGGTTAGCGTAAGTTAAATAGTTAATATTATTTGTCGCTATGGGGAAACTATCCTGAAATAATATATCGCCTCTTTCCGGAACCAGCTCGAGCGACTCAGTACTCTGCCTATCGCGGATTTCTTTGATCTCCTGGGCCTTAACGATCTGCCAGTAAAATAACTTTCCAACCAAAACCAAATATAAAAGGAAAATTATACCGACTATGGAGATGATTCTACCTGAAACCTTTTGATACTTCATTCATGCTTTAGGGCAATCGAGTTAGTGTTCTTTAGTGTAATATATTCCTTTGGTTTTTCAAAACCCACTTCCGCTGCTCGTGAAGCAACAACAACTAATGAGGAATATGAAAGAATCTCCGATTCCAGTATCTTGTTGTCCTCTTCGATTTTTTCAATCACGCTTTTTATCTCTTCTGCCCTCACGCTCTCTGATGCTAGCAAGTTAGACTGCGCTAGATAGACAATCTGACCAACTGCAACAATGACGAATAATAATAATGCTAATAAATATACCTTTTTCATGTTATTTCTTTTCAAATATACGCATCTTTGCGCTTCTCGATTTTTTATTCATCCTAATCTCCTCATCCCCCGCTCTAATTGGCTTTTTATTGACTATTCTACCCAAACCTTTATTTTCAAGTTCTATAAATTTCTGCTTAACTATCCTATCCTCTAACGAATGAAAACTTATTATGACAAAGCGCCCATTCTCCTCAAGCAGTAACGCTCCCTGTTCGATTACGTCTTTCAGGGCATTCATCTCATCATTCACTACAATTCTCAATGCCTGAAAGACTTTAGTCGCTGGATGAATACCTGGCTGCTTATTTTTCTTCACTTTTAAAACCAGATTAGAAAGTTCATCTGCGAACATAATCTCCTTACTCTTTCTTGCATTTGAGATTTCCTCAGCAATTATCCTTGCATCACTCTCTTCCCCGAACTTCTCAAAGATTTCCGCTAGATCATTCTTTGACCATTTATTAATTATCTCCTCAGCCTTCAAACTCCCATCCAGATCCATTCTCATATCCAGCCTAAAATGTCCTGTAAAACTAAATCCTCTTTGAGATTCTTTTATCTGGTGCACTGATGTACCTAAATCAAGCAAAATTCCTGAACACGGGTCAAAGTCGTTCTCCGATGCAATCTCCTTTATATTTTTAAAATTACCTTTTACGATTTTTAAATTATTCTTCGATACTTGCTGTGATTGCTCTATGGCATCGATATCTTGGTCTATTCCTAAAACAACTCCTCCTCTCTTGAGTATCTCCTCACTATGTCCTCCTCCTCCAAAAGTCCCGTCGATATACTTCCCAGCTTTTTTTATCTGCAAGGCGTTAACTGCTTCTTGTAAAAGAACTGTTGTGTGGTAACTATTATTACTCTTCAATTTTTTTAATTAGCGACTCGGCAATATTTTCTATTTCTTTCTCTAGTGCTCCAGAATGTGTACTCCATCTTTTCTTGTCCCAAAGTTCTGCGTAAGATGACAATCCCAAAAATACTACTTCCTCGCCTATTTGAGCATACTTTCTCAGATAATCGGGAAGGATAAACCTCCCTTGCTTATCAAGCTCGAGTGACACAGCGCCTCCAAAAAGAAATCTTTTTGTATCGCGTGCATTACTCGCAAAAAGTGATGAGTCCTTTAGCTCATTTACCAGTCTCTCCCAATTCTGTTGTGACACTATTATTAATGAATGCTCAAATCCGTATGTAATTATTATTTTCTCCCCTAATTCTTGTCTGACTTTTTTTGGCAGGGCTATCCTTCCTTTTTCTCCAACCGATCCTTCATGCTGCCCTAACATATTCACCACTTTTCACCACCTTTCACCATTTTGAACAAGAAACCGTGAAAAGTCAACTACTACATATACTATTTTTACGGAAAAGAAAACGCTAAATATGGAGATTACTCAATTACAAAAACTTCTTCTATTATACCTACTTCGCCATTCTTGAGGTTGATCCTCAGAGACAAAACAACCTCGCCTACACCTTTGTCGTACTTACACTTACCTGCCGAACAGGTTCCCAGGTCCATAACCCTTTTGATTATCGAGCTCCCCTTCTCATCCGGATTTGGCCCAGATCCGAATGTTCCTCTAGATACGACTTCGCCATTCTCGACTGCATCATAGGATAATTCGTATTCAAAAGAATCTACCTCATCAAGCTTTGTAATTTCCATCACAATCTGCTGATTATTTTGCTGACTCGAAAGAGTAAGTCCAACATCCTCCGCAGACATTTCAATCAGATTTTCATTAAATGGATTTGGGGAATCCTCTGGATCTGAAGCATTATTATTAACAAACAAAAGCACGCCTCCCAAAACAACCAATACCAAAAGGACTATACCACTGATTATTAAGACTTTCTTATTCATACCTTTTTAATTCTACTAGACTTAGGAAAAATATGTCAATATTATGAAAGATTTAGATTTGACTTGATATAGCTGCTTAACTCAGAGATTTTGACTCTTTCTTGTTTTGTAGTATCTCTGTGCCTTATCGTTACGCTTTCGTCGTCTAGCGAGTCAAAATCAACAGTTATACAAAAGGGGGTTCCTATTTCATCCTGATAAAGGTATCTCTTTCCTATATTTCCTCTGTCGTCAAACGCAACGAGAAAATCCTCCCTTAAGTCTTCATAGATTTTCTTTGCCTTGTCAACCAGTTCTGGTTTATTCGCAAGTAGCGGAAATACCGCTGCTTTATATGGGGCAAGCTTTGGATTAAGGGATAGATAAACTCTTCCTTCTTCTTCACGATACGCATCGCAAAGCACCATAAGAAATATCCTGTTTATTCCAACAGCAGGCTCGATAACATGAGGCAGGATCTTTTTATTGTCCTTTGGATCGACCAGCCTCAATTCTTTTCCTGATCCCTTTTCATGAGAAGACAAATCGTAATCAGTCCTATATGCAAGCCCCCATAGCTCCTTAAAACCAAATGGAAATTTGTACTCGAGATCCTCAGTTTTTTTACTATAGAACGAGCGCTCCTTTTCGTTATGCTCACGCCATCTAAGATTTTTTTCGTTAATCCCTATTTTTTTTGTAATAAAGTTCCAAATAGATTCTTTCCAATCAGCAAATAATTTTTCCCAATCAGACTCTTCGGGGTTAAAAAAATATTCTATTTCCCCTTGCTCGAATTCGAGAGTCCTAAATACTGAATTTCCCGGTGTTATTTCATTTCGGAAGCTTTTTCCCAGCTGAGCAATACCAAAAGGGAGTCTTACGCGGGTGGATTCTATAACATTTTTAAAGTTCACGAACATACCTTGCGCTGTTTCACCTCGAAGATAAGCAAGACCCTGATCACCCTCTACTATACCTAGATTTACCGGAAATAAAAGGTTGAACTTACGAACTTTGGTCCAATCACTTTTACCACAGTTCGGACACTTTAACTTATTCTCTGAAATTATTTCGTCTAGCTCGTCATTTGACATGCCCTCTACATTTTTACCGTCCAAACTATCCTCTATGAGATGGTCTGCACGCATTCTGAGCTTACAATTTTTACAATCAACTAAAGCATCTGCAAAACCGGATGTATGGCCCGACGCCTTCCAGATTTCCTGATGAGATATAAGACTCGCCTCAAGACCCACTATATCATCGCGGCGATGTATAAAATTATCCCACCACAGATTTTTAATATTTCTCAAAAGCTCAATTCCGACAGGACCATAATCATAAGTATTAGCAAGTCCCCCATAGATCTCCGAACCGGGATAAATAAAACCGCGCCTTTTAGCAAGCGCCGTAACCTTTTGCATTGTAATAGGAGTATTGCTCATTTAATCCGTAGTATATCAGAATTTAACCTCACTCGAAACTGCCTAGAAGATAATTGTCCGTGATTTTAACTTTTTTTCGATTATGCTTTCTATATATCTATAAGAGTCATCCTCACTGATAAATTTCTTATCCTGCTCCCAATAACCTAGATTAATCAAAAGGTCCATCTTAAAATCTACTAAGGAATTCTTTTCGCTTTTGGAATAAACAAAATCGGCAATCTTGTCGTACAATGATCCTAACGGCAAATCTTCACCACAAAGCGTATCTAAAAGCTCACATGCGACAAATACCTTCTGATAATTATCTGAGCTTGCCTTGTCGGCATCAAACGAGCTTATTAGCTCAACCTCTGTTAAAATTTTTCGGGAATATGACTGCACAGTATGGAATTTTATATGATTGAGGGGTTCTAGGAGTGCGCCCCTACGGCTCGTGATCTTACGTACACCTTTTGCGGTTACTGTAATTTTCCCATTATTCTTTGAAAAAATAGTTATTATCCTGTCTGCTTCACCAAAATTTCTTCTGCGTATTATAAATCCTTGATCGGAAATAAACTGCATATTAGATATTAAGCTCTAGCTCTCTATCGGATCTTAACTCAAACTCATCAACTTTCTCTCCATTTACGCTTATGCTTACGCTTACCGACTCTACTCCGGGCTGCTTTTGGATAAGAACAGGCAGCACGGAATTATCACTTAGCCTAAATGGCAAAGTGTAATCATATACGATCTCTGCCTTACCTAAAGGATTTATCGTCAAAAATGATTCAAAGTATGATTTCCCAAGCTCTTCTTTTGTGGTGGTCTTTATTTCCGAACCCTTTACATCATCAAGAACTGATCCTTTGGGAACGTAAACCCTTTGAAAATCTCTTGTTTGGGCATTTAGACAAAGTCCCCCGCGTTCCAGGTTACAATCCGAATGCTCCCGGGAGTTTCTATACTCAATCGTAACCTTCTTCTTAATCTCGCCGCTATCTGAAATCATATAATCCATATTAAGACTTTGTGTGATAAAAAGGTTTGATTTATTACCACCCAAATTTACATCGTTAACATGAATATAGTCACCCTCATATTCCCTAATCCTCCCTGACCAATTCAACGCATCTAGACCTTTTTGGGCATCATCATTAAATACATAGAAAAGAATGTGCTTTTCCTGCGCATCAACTACAAACTGTTGAAAAAGTGGACCCCAATACTGCCCAGGAGATGAAGACAGTGCCTTGTTCATAAGAGCAAGCATTAGCTCTGAGATAAGACCTTTTCTATTAGTTCTGATGTAATTCACTGGGCGGGAAATCTGGTCTTCCAATAGGTATACGACCTGAGGACAATCACATCTCTCATCTTGCTCTGCGGTGAATGTAAGTCCAGAAGCACTCACTTCTCCCAAAATACTTATAGCCCCAACCAGCACATTCGTATCCAAAGCAATAATTCCATCTATCTCCTGCTCTTTGCTGGAATTTTCATACTGCTCCATAAAAGCATCCATAGATTCGACATAATCAGGAGAAAGGTTACTGTCTCTTATATAGAGCCTATTTACCTCGAGATAATCCCGAACGATTTGAGGTGCTGCAGGATGATTTGGAATACTGTCATCAAGCTCATATATATCTGATGAATCCTCAACTTCTATAACTCCCTCATCTACCTTAAATATAGAATAGAAAGTCAAAAATCCGCCAGTCGCACGCAGCTCAGCATCATTCTGGAACAATACCAAATATCGCTTCGGTTCTGATTCGCCTAGAAGTTCTGGCAAAGCTTTGATCAAAGGCTTACCTTCACCGACAGCAACAACTGCTCCATCTATTCCAGTTTTAAGCTGAGTCAACAAGCTTTTTATTTCTTTTATTTTTCCGATCTCCGGATAACGGTTAGGGTCAACTTCGTCTATTTCGTCTTTTGCTATAAGAATCTGCTCCTCAATTCTGTCGATCTCTGGAACAACCTTTCCCATAGACTGAACAGCAAGTCTTATCCTATCCTGTGCGGTACCGCCCACAAAAGTACCCTCTCCCTTAAGCCCCAGAAGATCTGCGTACGGTATAAGAGTGTCCGAAGTGATAAGACCTGCTTCAATACCATGATCTGCAGCCTTAACCAAGTGATCTAGATCATGATAGTAACTTCCTAGAAATGGAATAAATCCTATATACGCCAGCCCCTTTACTCTAGAAGACAGCACCTTCACTTCCTTTTGGGTATCGGAAAGGTTCTTCCTAAATTCCTCTATGTTTTGCTGCTTAATCGCATCCATCGCAAGCCTTGCTTTTGTCTCCGTAATGCGTGCCTGATTATAAACTCCCACTGCAGTAAAAGTTGTATAA
Organism: uncultured Gammaproteobacteria bacterium; assembly: GCA_964450885.1. Classification (GTDB taxonomy): domain Bacteria; phylum Patescibacteriota; class Microgenomatia; order Levybacterales; family GWA1-39-11; genus JBCLLY01. The sequence goes on along the minus strand of CAYVFE010000001.1, from coordinate 464,732 downwards.
ATTGCAAGACCAATCAAAACAACTATAACCCCCAAGATTATTTTTGATTTGCGGCTCTTTAGTGAAATTGAAAGTCTTCTCTTTTTTCTTCCCATAGTATTATCTTTGCTTTCTTCGCGGATGACCCTATCTTTTTTTACCTCACTATTTAATTCTATCTTTTTAAACCCTTCCGTGTCCATAAACTTATATATTAAACCATAAAACTTTTTTTATTTGCAAATAATTATAATGCGCCTTTTCCTGACAACATTGCAAATGGAGTACGTAAAATTAAATAAAAATCATAGATAACGGAACGCTTAATTGCATAATCAGCGTCCAGCTGAATACGTGTATCGAATTTGATATCACTTCTACCGGTTACTTGCCATACACCTGTAATTCCAGGCTTTACAGATAATACCACTTTTACAGCATCTTTTGTGTGGGGGAATTTTTTCTGCTGATCTTTGAGCTCATCATAATAATAAGCTCTTGGCCCCACTATACTCATATCCCCCTTTATAACATTAAAAAATTGTGGCATTTCATCGATTGAATACTTTCTGATAAATCTCCCTACTTTAGTGATCCTTGGATCATTACGCAACTTGTATCCGCTTTTTTTATATTCTTCAAATAAATGCTTGTACTTAGGATCTGTAGTTAAGATATCATGAGCATTTTGGACCATAGACCTGAATTTATACATCCTAAATTTTGTTCCCTTCTCACCCACCCTTTGGGGAGTATCTGCCAGAACTGGTCCTGGGGAATTAAGCTTTATCGCAATAACCGTGACTAAAAGAATCGGTGAAAAAAGGACCAAAAGAATTATGGATAAGAGCACATCGAAAAATCTTTTTGAAATATCGTAGAACATATATTATATCTGGATAAAATAAGTGAATAAATTCATGTCTATGTAAGACTCTCGTGTTCGGTTCCTTTCAACGACTCGACAAGTTTTTTGATTTTAGGGACAGAATTTTTAGGACAAATCAATAAAACATCATCGGTAGCTACCACCAGAAGCTCGTCCATATCAATACCCACTAATAATTGATCAGTATAGTTAAAAGCGAGAGAATCTCTGGAATCCTTCAATATAACCTTTCCTCTAGTAACATTTTCATCTATGCTCTCCGAAAGTGCCTCTTTTAGTGCCTCCCAAGCTCCAATATCACTCCATCCAATATCACATGAAATGACGAGCGCATCAGAAAAATCCATTTTTTCCAAAATCGCATCATCAAAAGAGATCTTTTCGAGTTTTGGATACACCTCATTTGATACTTTTTCATAGTCAGGAGTATCGATCGCATCATATATCTTTTTTAGCTCTTTGAATAACTCCGGTGAGAATTTTTCAAATTGACTCCATAGAAATTGTGGAGTGGTAACGAAATATCCTAAATTCCATGCATGCTGACCGCTTTCGAAAAATTTCTGCGCAAGCTCCGGATCTGGTCTATATTTAAATCCGGTAAATGAGAATATCGAAAAGTCACCAATCTTATTTACCTCATCACCATATTCGATATACCCCAAATTTTGGTTTGGGAACCTGGGCTTTTGTCCAATAAATACTATCTTGTTTGGATCCTCTTCTATCAATCTCTCTCCCGCTTTCAATGCCTGTCTAAAAACCTCTTCGTTCTTAACCAAATGGTCACTACCCCAAAGTAGCGCAATCGGTTCATAAGGAGTTCTTTTAGCAAAATGCGCAGTCACATACCCTACTGCTGGTCCCACATCTCTCATTTCAGGCTCAACTATGATATTTTCATTTAGAATCTCGGGCAGCTGATCTACGACTACTTTTTTATATTGTTCACCTGTAGAGATATAGAGATCCTCCCAACGGAATTCTGGAAATAACTTCTGGACTACGATCTGAAGCATGGTTTTATCGCCTACTATATGTCCGAACTGCTTAGGCTTTTCTTTCCTAGATAGTGGCCAAAGCCTGGTTCCTACGCCTCCTGCAAAAAATACGACTTTCATAAATTAAGAATTGTTAATTATAGCATTTTCTATATATTCGGATAATTTTTCCCTAAATATTTTATTAGAAAATCTCATTCCATTATCATAACAATCTTTTTCATTATACTTGTCCTTTTTGAAGTTTTTCAATACAGAGATAAGAGAGTGAACTGATAAATCTCTAAATAACACTCCTGTTTTACCATTCACGACTATCTCTTTGGCTGCTCCTTGATTTGGTGCTATAACGGGAATCCCATGAATTTGCGCCTCGACCATTCCGATTCCAAAATCCTCGATTGAAGGGTATATAAGAGCTGTAGCCCCCTTTAGATATCCCCTCAACTGCTCATCTGATACAAAATCTATAAATTCTATTGATTCTCCAGAAATGGATTCCAGATTTTTTCTCTCAACACCCCTACCCACAACAATAAGTCGGAGATTGAGTTTAGTCGCTGCCTTTACTGCAATGTCTATATTCTTATACGGGACAAGACGCGATACGATTAGGTAATAATCTTTTTCTTTGGGCTTTTCTACTGTTTTTGTATCCAGGATGCTGCTTGCTGGTGGATAAATAACGACACTATCTATACCATAGTACTTTTTTATCTTCTGCTGAATACTTGAAGAGATTGCGATCAATACATCCGGACGTTTTGCCGCAATTTTTTCCCAAGTTCTTAGATAAAAAACGGCGGGGTACGAGATTTTTCTAAATAACCAACCTTGGAAATATTTCTCATAATCGCTCCATAAATAACGTGTGGGAGTAAGGCAAATGCATATGTGTTTTGTTCTCGCAGATGTGATTACCCCTTTTGCTGCCTCACTAGTAACAGAAATAACAAGATCATAATTATTAAAGTCGAATGACTCGAAGGCAATCGGCATGAAAACTCCCAAGAGCTCGTGTTTGTCACGCAGAAATTTTATCTTTTGTAAAAATGAAGTCTTAACCTTAAATACCGATGCCCATTTAGCTCTTTTTGGGGAATATAGGGAGGTGTAGAGGGGCGCCTCCGGAAACATCTTATGAAGCTCTAATAAAACACGCTCCGCTCCTCCCCATTTGTTTACCCTGTCATAAACTATAGCAACTTTCATATGTCTCCAATGTTTTCTCAAAAGATTTTTTCCAGGAAAAAAAGTTCACCCTCTTTTTAAATAACTCTTTTAATTCATTTTTTTTATCTTTATGCAGCTGCGCTGCCTTTTGTAAAACAGCCGAAATGTCGCTCACACTCTCTGGATCAAAATACAATGCAGCATTATCGCATACTTGACGAAATGCATCAATCGAAGACACCACCGGCAAGCACCCATGCCCCATTGCTTCCAAAGGGGTTAGCCCAAAACCTTCCATAAGTGAGGGGGCAACTAAAAAGCTAGCCTTTTCGTAAAGATATGAAAGCTCACTGTCATTTATCGAATGAAAAATCTTAATCCTCTTGTTGTTTCGTGTTTTACCGTAGAGCCGTTTGTAAAAATAATCACTTCTTCCGACTAGAACTAAATCCTCATCAATCTTATCTTGCACATTTCCATATGCTTTCACTAATCGCTCGAGATTTTTGTGAGGATAAGCATTCCCTACATATAGAATAAATTTGCTAGGCACGTTTTCTTTTGGTTTTGTGGTTTTATGATAAAAATTGGGGTCTATCCCTTCGGGGATTACGACTATCTTTGATTCATCAATATTGTACGCATTCAAGATCTCTTTTTTCGTGCTTTCCGAAGGGCTAATTATAAATTTAGATTTCAATATGGCATGCTTTATGACTTTATGGTAGGCGATCCTCTTCAATCTATAGATTGGCTTCGGCAGAGTCGTCGCTTTTCCCGTATCCAGCTTATTGATTATTAAATCGTGAATCGTGACAATAAATTTTCTCTTGTAAAAAATCGGTAAAGAGAAATAAGTAAAATGCATAAGATCCAGATCATAATGATTGAGTATTTTTACGAAGCCTATTTGCTCACCTAAAGAATGCCATGGAACATTTGCTTCTATCTTTACTAGAGCTTCACTTTTAAAATTAACGCTGGCAAAACCTTTTTTAGAAAGAAAAATATAGAATTTGTTTTCGGTCTTGCTCTCAGAGCAATATTTATCCAGCTCAAATAATGTATTTCTTATATACCTGCCAACACCACTCTCATAATAAAGTCTCGCATCTATTCCTACCTTCATTAGTTTAATCTGTTGCTTATTTTTGCTAAGTTAAATCTCACTTTTATACCCAAAAGAACAATATTCCTTACAAAATAAGGATATTTATCTTTGTAATGCTTATCGTAAAAAATCTGCATTGCCTTAAATCTTTGCTCCGTCACCCATTTTCTGGTTTCCCTATTTGCAGTAGAGAATTCTTTTGAAATTTTTTTAATTCCACTTGAAACCCCTTTATAATGAAGGGCTTTATACTTAGGAACAAAATAGATTTTCATACCAGATTTTTTTATTCGATAGCAAAAGTCTATATCCTCTCCATAAAAGAAATAGTCCTCATCCCACCAATTCAATTTTTTCCCCAGCTCAAATGGCATAATCATAAACGACCCAGCAAGAGCATCTATCTCATGAGTTTTCGAAAAATCCATATAAGTTAAATTATAGCCTGAAAAAAGTCTACTTTTAGGAAAAAGCTTAGCTAATTTAGAAAAATGACAAAAGGCCCTCCAGGGAGTTGGAAATCCTCTATGACATGAATCATCTAATCTACCATCAAGTAAATCAACCCTACATGTAGCTGCTCCAACGTTTGGACTTTCCTGCAAAAATTCATACATTCCATCAAGCGTCTTATTCGCAAGGACCATATCTGGATTTAGGAAAAGAACATACCGTCCACTTGCCTTTTTGACTGCTATGTTATTCCCTTTGGAAAATCCTTCGTTCTTTTCGTTTTTTATAAAGATGAGATTTTTGTATTTGTTTTTTATCTTACTGATGACATTTTTCGTATTTGTATCTGGACTATTGTCGGAAATTATTACCTCGAAGGTTAAATTTCCCACAGTACTATAAATAGAGTCCAAACATTTTTCAATCAAGGTCTCAGATTTGTAAGTTACGATAATTATCGATAAATCTATTTTAGCCATTTGCTAGGTCCTTCCATACTTTAGAAAGTTTCAAACCAACTACTTCCCAAGAATAATTTTCTTCAACTAATCTTCTTGCGCTTTCTACTATTTTAGTTGCTATAGTCTTATTTTTCATTATCAATTCAATTTTCTCAGCAAACTCCGACTCATTGACTACTTTGAAATAATCGATATTCTCTTTAGCTCCAATACTATTAACCTTGTCGGGAAAAGCTACGACCGGTATCCCCAGTGCCATTGCCTCCAAAACTTTATAATTTGTCCCACCACCGATTTTTATAGGAAACACCATCAGATCTGCTTTTCTATATTCTTCAATCAAATCATCAACATATTCAAGCGCAATAATTTGCCTAGAGTCAGGCACGATTTCCCTAACCCTCTTTCCTACTATTGTCAATGTAATCTTGTGATCCAAAAGTGGTAACACCTTGCCTACAAAATAATTTATAGCCTGGATATTAGGCATGTAGGCAAAGTTACCAACAAACAGAATATTATGTTTCACATTATCTTCAAACTTGAACTTTAAATCCTTTACACTAATAGCATTTTCCACTAGGTAGCTTTTTTTACCAGTTACTTCTGATATATAGTCCGCTTCATTCTTTGTTACCGCAATACATATATCGGCTTTTTCCATCATGTCATGCTCCTCCTTCTTAAATCTATTCACCTGGTAAGAAAGGGCTGATTTTTTAAGGATGTTTTTTGAATTATCCAAAAATTCTTTATATAAAAGATGCTCTATATTTTCTGTCCCTAAGATTTGCTTTACCCCCATTCTTCTTAGCTTATCTGAAATATAATATCCCACATAGCTCGATTCAAAGTGTACTATATCGATATTGTTTTTTTTGATAATTTCGATAAGCAGTTTTTCAAAATCCTTATCATAATATAATGTCTTAAATATAGACCCAGCAGAAAACATATTTTTACTAAGAGTTAGCGCGGATTTTAATTTTCTACGCTTATAGACTTGAATATCACTCACTCCTATCTTCCTGATTCTATCGATATCTTTTGGATCAAATCCCTCTCTCACAAATGAAAGTAGATCTATAGACACACTGCTACTTTTTGCAAATTTCATCATATTGTAGGCACGATTTTTTCCTCCAGATGTAAGCGGATATGGAAAATCATATGTAACAAAAAGTACTTTTATCATTTGAGTTTGAGGATTAAATAAGTATTTGAAGAATCAATCACATCGTATTCTGTGCCAAATCCAGTAAAATCATTTTCTGTAGGGTTTGCTATAACCATATATTGAGCACCTTTATCAATTAACTCCTCTATGGGTTGCTGGAAAACAGGCCACCCACGTCTTTGGATCAGGTTTAAAAATGTTGTACTCCCATCATATGGAGCAATGATTAACGCATCTTTAGGCAAGATCTCATTTGCTTTTTCTGCAGCCTCGACCATTCCTCTATCGTTTATGTTGAAGTAGTCTTTAACCTGAATCCACGAAAAATAAAAAGATAATACAAATACTATTACTACCAATAAACACCCAGCAACGCGATTAAATTTCTTTGTAGCAATTTCATAAATTTTGCTCATTCCTATTCCGACAAACATCACCACCGTCGGAATTATTAATATTTGATAGTAATCATGCTGTACATTTCCTGTGGCTATTACAAAAAGATACAAGAGCGAAGAAAAAGCAAAGGAGACAAAAAATAAAATATTTTTATCTTTATATGAGAATACGCTTGCCGCAATAGCAAACGCACCAAAGTATCCCAGTATCAATTTTGTGACTCTTTCAAAAAATATCCATCTGAAAAATGATGGGCGAAAGCGGATCCCATTTCCATTAAATAACCAGTCAGAAACAGGGATTCCTTCTGGGAACTGCACTATCCAACTTCTCCACAGATATAATGGCACGACAGATACTATGGCAAATAGATATAGATACCATTTAAGAAACATTTTCGTGCCGAACTTTTTATATGCTAAATATATGATCGGTAAAATAAAAAATAGGGAGAAAGGCTTTAATAGAAAAGAAGAGCTTATGAACAACAAAGACAAAGCATAGAAGATGAAGGTTTTTTTTGTCATTTTTTTATAAGACAAAAACTTATCGAAAAAATATATCCCCAGCATCAAGGATGTTGTCATCATTACATCCGGTAATATAACCCTGCTATAAAAGATAGAGTAAGGCAAAAAAAGAAACGCTACCAATCCCGAATATGCAGCAAAATTATTTGCATACTTTTTGAGTAAAGCAAATACTACAACTGCCGTAATAAGAGACGCTACGATATTTAGCATTCTACCCCACTGCGTAAATGACAATCCGCCTATGGACTCGGCCATAAAGGCGTGCAGCAGGTTATAAATAGGAAATTCTACAAATCTATATCCCCTTGGATTGTCCAGGCCTGATTGAACATTGGAGATGTCATAATACTTAGGATACAAAAGATCGTACCCCTCCTTTGCAAATATTTGTGATACAGCGGCGGTGTCTGATTGCCTGAAAGAATGCCAATCTGCTATTGGTTCGGAAAATTTATAGAGGCGAACAAAAAAACCCAAAGCCAAAAGTAAAAATAAGATTAGTAGACCGACTCTATTCATGAATTATAGTTATAATTTTAATCTAAGCGATATATATTATCAATTTGTCAGAAGATTATTGTCTAATTATCTATCCCCGAATCATACTCCATTTCACCTGTAATCCTATTTCTGTAACGCACAATTTCCCTAACGCCTCCATCATCTTCAAACATAAGGATAAATTTGTTCGACGAAAGAGCAACGGCATCCAATGCGTCTTCCAGATTAGGATGGATATAGACTTGTAGATTATTATTCTGGAAAGTAAGCCATATTGCATCCTGGATCCCAACAGGAAATACCCAGGCGTCGTTATGTTTTATTGGGACATTAACAAAGTGCAGTTGAGTATCGGGATTAGACCACGTATTTCTATATAAAGAATCCATCGAAATAATGAATTCTTCCACTTTATTTCCTGCAGTTTTCCAATCCTTGTGAAGCTGTTGCACTTGGATTATGTGAAGCAAAGCAAAAGTAGATATAACAACACCCATAGCACCTAAAGCAATACCTACCCCATATAGTTTTAGGCTATTGTATAGCTTCGATAGTATATAGACCAAAACAATAATAATCCCCAATGATGCTAGATAGCTATATCTTGAGGTAATATTTCCAAGACCTATGAAGGGAAGTAATGAAATAAGGAAAAATGAAACCCCAAAAAGAATTGCTCTTTTTCCATCTCTCTCAATTTTTTTACCTGCAAATCTATAACCAAAATAAATGGCTACCAAAATAACTGTCCCCCCAAGTAAAGCTAACGGGACATTCTGCCTTAGTCCTTCCCGTAGTGTTTGATAGAAGGGAAGGGAGACTGATCCAAAGAGCGTTAAGAGCCCATACCCGAATGAATTTCCTATTATATTGAATGGGAGATTTACTAAATTATAACTATAGTCTCCCCCACTCCAATGACTTTGAGACATAAATCTTAACAATAGATAGATTGCAACGGGAAACATTAGCAAATAGTACTCGTAGCTTTTTATGATCTTTTTTAAACTAAATCCTGGAGCGATAAAAATCTTATAAGCAATAATAAGCAATGGCGCTACTACTCCTAGCTCGTGGAAAAGAGTTGCTATAAATATCGAGACTACAGACGCTAGTAAAAAGTATGTCTTCTTTTTCTCGTCATAAAGAATAAACAACAATAATGAGGCTAGAATAAATGCAGCATTGAATAGATGACCCGTGGCGGAAATCCAGAAAACCATTTCTGCGTAGCCGCTCATTATAATAAAAAGCATACTCCCCAATACCGCCAGCGCATTGCTTTTTAACACTTTCCTAGAAAGTAGATAGAACAATGCCGCCACAACAAAATGCAGGACTATGGAAGCTATATGGAAAACCACCTGGTTCAACCAAAAGACCGAATACATCAAGAGAAAGTAAGATTTAGTGCCAGGTCTATAGAAAAATCCATCAGAATGAACAAAGTAATCTATAATTCTCTGCACCATACCCGGACACGAGCTGAGTCCACCATATTTGCAATCGGCTGCCCATCGAAACCATGTAAAATCGTCACCGATAAAATAGTTATTTAGAATTGGCAGGTAGATCAGAAAGCTAAATACTAAAAGATAGATGACTACCGCATATGGCGATGAAGCAGCTTTTTTCAACTCTATACCTAGGTTTATATTTCCCTCTTGATATAAGGAAAGAAGTCCCACTACGATACCTGTCAAAACCCACAAAACGAAGGCTACTTTCGATGCTGCAAAAACATCGATCAACGTGGCATTAAGCGCAAGACCTATAACACCTGCGCCAAATCCTATGACAAAACTCCTGAGAAGCTTTGAGTTCGTTTTTGGCAACACTTTTACGATATATATACCTAAAGTCAAGAATATCCCTACAAAAGAGATAAGACCAAATATCCCAATCTCTCCCAATATCCGCAAATAATTATTGTCGACAGCAAGACTTACTGTTCCGTAACCGCTACCTAAAAATACATTTCTCTCGAAAGACTCAATAGCATTTGGCCATCCACCCTGAAATCTTGTCGTAAACGACAAGTCATATGCAGCAGCTCTTTTCACTATAAAATCCCCGTGGAAAATAAGGACCTGTGCAGAGTCAGTCGAGTCGGGATCTTCTGTTATCTCATAGAAAAAACTCCCTAATTTCCTGTCGACTGGAGAAAGAGAAAGATTTATATATCCAGTTCCCTGAACCAACTCCTCACCTGTAGAAATATTCGCATCAAGAACCAGTGGGACCTCTTCCGGAAAAAGAGTGACTGGAAGAAGTGCAGACGGTGTTGCTTCATTGTCATCCTCAAATTCGCCCTCGAGTGCACCATCTAGCTCATCTTTGTCCTCAATATTTTGCTGACCGATTATCTTATCATCAAAATACTCAGGGTCCACGTACTGCACGTGGCCTATTGCGACACCAGTCTTTGCATCAACTAGCACATTTACTTCATTGACTGTATCTGTAAATCTCTGTAGGAGGGTTGTAGGCTTTAACAGCAAAAAGACAAAACCGAACAAAGCAAACAAGGGGATCGAATACAACAAAAGTCTTCTTTTGTGGAAAAATAGAACTATGAGAAGTGAGATTATCAAAACGGCAAATGATACACGCGACACGGTCATGAAAAGCAAAATAAAACCCAAAATCGATGCCCCCACTAGAAACACTTTCATAAACCAATTCCTAAAACCAAAAATTAGACTAACTATAATTGGGATTATTAAGACTAGATACGCAGCCAAATCGTAATGTCCAGCAAAAGTCGATGGCACCCTGGATAAGGCTGATAACTGAATGGGTATTCCTTTCGCGAATTCCTCATTCATAGTAAGAAATGCTGGAAAGCTCAAAAACCTCTGCCCGAATCCGTAAAATACAACGGCCAAAAACGTACCGATCAAAAAGACGATTACAATCTTTAAGAATTTCTTATCGCGAATTCCAGAAAATGCAACAAAAAAGACGCTTAGATACTCGATATTCCGTAGGTAACTCAAAAACGAGACATTAGGAAATACATTGGCGATATTAGGGAATATAAGTATTATTCCATGTATGGTCGCAACTGCTCCCACGAGCCAAAATGTAAGTATAGGTATGGTGAGCGGGGTTTTGAGTGTTATTTTCTTTCTGAACAAAAAAATGGCCCATATTCCAAGAACTATAAATACGAAAAAATCCTCGGCTCGCACATATACCCAGGTATTTTGAATATCCACTAAAGGAATCTTCGGATACAGGGGAATAAACACGAGCAAGAATAGTGTGCTCAAAAAAAGCAAGTTGTTTCCTAACCACGATATTAATTTCTTCATACCTTTAGCGCTTCTGTGTAAGTCTCTACCAAATATTTATTATTAACCATTTTGCCCGTCAATACAAGAAAAGCAGCCTTCGCTCTCAGTACCAGCCTTACAAAAGCGTGGGCTATTTTCCCATAATTCTTCTTATTAAAGTACATAAGACCTTTATAGATATTAATTACTGCAAAAGTCCTATTTGAACTACCCTGTCCAACATGTTGTATTGTTGCCATTTTACTGTATCTGGCCTTAAATCCTTTCTTGCGCGCTTGAAAGCATAAATCTGCATCCTCCAGATACATGAAATAATTTTCATCAAACCCATTGAGCCTATCAAATAGATTTTTTCTTATCATTAAAAATCCTCCACTCACAAAGTCTACGTTTCTATCCTGCTTCGGAGAAAATCGAAGTCCTATTTTTTCCTCAATACCCAAAGCCAACACCAAAGTATTAAATGGATTGTAGAATCTACCGCAAGATAACTCTTTTTCCCCTTGAAAAGAAATAATTTCGCCTCCCACAATCCCTACCTTTTCGTCGTCAAATATGGAAGCCAACTTAAATATGTCTCCGGATTTTATTCGCGCATCTGGATTTATGAAGATTAAAAAATCTCCACGTGCTTTTTTTGCAGCAAGATTATTCCCCTTGGCAAATCCAACGTTTCCCTTGTTCTCAATTAGTCTTACTTTCTCTTTAAATTTATTTACCTTTACGAGGGTGTCATCATGCGAAAGGTTATCGGCTACTACTATTTCCAGCTCATCATCCTTTAGCTCTTGAGAATATTTTTTCAACAGACCCTGTAGTAGTTCTTCTATATATTTTGAGGAGTTGTAAGTGAGAATAACTATTGAAATTTTGGGCATAAGTAAATTTATCTGAACCAGGCAGCGCGACCTAGTCTATATTTAGGATCGGTATTTTCCCTCTCTCCAATTTCCTTGGCAGGAACTCCTCCCACTATTTTAAATTCGCCTACGTTTTTAGTGACTACAGCGCCCGCAGCAACCACTGCACCCTTTCCGATTTTGACTCCTGGCAGGATAATCGCTCTAGGACCTATAAAAACATAGTCCCCGATTTCAACCGGTGCCGTTATAGCTTTAAAGTTATCGCTGTGTATGTCATGCTCCGCGTTATAGACCATAACCTCCGATGCAAAATCTACATGATTTCCTATGGTTATTTTATCTCTGCCATCTATAACGACATTTTCACCGATTATTGTATCTTCCCCGATTCTTAGATTACTGATGTTATAGAAAATAGCACCTGTATGCAGAGTCGATCCACTACCTATTTTCGCTCCAAACAATTTATAGAAAAATCTTCTCACATAATGCGATGGGACACATCCGACTACTTTCAATATAAAGTTTTCCAACTCCAACAGAACTGTTGATATTCTTCTTTCTGCTCTATTCATTTTATTGATTCAAATATTTTTATAACTTCTTTCGCGCTTTTATCCCAGGAAAATTTCTTAATCTGTTCATGTCCTTTGGCTACCATCTGCTTTTTTAGCTTTTCATCATTTAAAACTTTTTCTATCCGGTCTGCAATATCTTTAGCATCATTGGGATTAAAGTAAAGCGCAGCATCTCCTCCTGCTTCGGGGAGAGATGAAACATCACTTGTTATGACTGGACAATCATATTGCATCGCCTCAAGAATTGGCAATCCAAACCCCTCATACAGGCTAGGCAATACAAAAAGCTCAGCATGTTTATAAAATAATGGCAAATCTTCATTTGTTACATTCTCCAAAAATTTGACTCTTTCTAAAATCCCATATTTTTCAGGTGCGTCCAGAATCTTTTGGAAATCCCATCCCCGTCTGCCAACAATAACCAAATCTATATTTTCATCTTTTATCAAAGAAAATGCCTCAATAAGTTTTTCGATGTTTTTTCTAGGCTGGAGAGTCCCCACAAAAAGAACATAGGGATTTTTTAAATCATACTTTTTTATAAAATCGCTCTTATTCATCTTAGAGACTTTTACATCCTTTATGCCCAAAGGGACAACATCCACCTTGTCGGCTGAGACATGGTATTCGTTCATTATATCATTCTTGGAACTATCACTAATTGTTATTATCTTTTGCGCATTGTTGATAGAATACTTACCCCATAGCGCCAATTTTAGGAGATCTTTTTTGGGAAACATCTCGGGAAAGTGTTTATAAGAAACGTCCAAAATCGATATTATTTGAGGACATGGAGCATATAACGGACCGTAATGCGTTGGAGAAAAAAATACATCCAAATTATGTGGCTTAATTATTTCACGAGTCAATCCAAAGATAGTCCAGAGCCTTTTGTTTGGAATAACCTTATACTTCCATCGATCTGTCTCTTCAGGTAAGTCAGCTGTTGGATTCTGAGGGAGAAAAATCAGATAGTCATTTTTTTCATCTATTTTATTTATTCTATTTAAAAGTTGAAAGCAAAACTCAGAACTCCCCACTCTTTTAGGAAATCCTTTGTGATCATAACCGAATCGAGGAACTACAGCCTCAAATCCATTTATTCCAATTCTCATATAATTCCAGGATAAATTACACTTATTTTATTCTTATCTAGTTTTAAAATTTCTACTGCATCTTTTTTTGTTGACTCTGAGATACAAAAAACAATATCTGACTCTTTTTTCACCCATGATAGTTTTTTCTTTTGCGTGTAGATTATCTTTTCGTTTGTCTCACTCGGATACTTATACACGATTAGGTCATAAATTATTGTTGCCTTTTTAGCTTTTTTTGTAGGCGGCTCTGTCCAGTCTGATGTTATAAAAAGATCAATATCTCCAATGAAGTTTTCTATAGGCATTATATGCATCGTATTCCACATTAAATTCATAAAACTTGGTGGCATTTTGAATTTCTTCACAGATACATTCTTCTTTGAACTAAGTTCTCTTAAATCCACGTTTCTCCTTAATGAGGAGAAAAAAAGCACGTATTCGTTTTTATCATCGCTATCTACCAGATGGGAAACCAACCCGTAGAGATAATTTGCTACCCCTGTATTTTGATAGGCAAGTTGACTGATATCAATTCCAATACGCATACGTTATGTTACCGTTTTTTTATTATAAATAGAATAGCTGCTACTAAAAAAAATGCTGCCGAGTAATATATCAATTTTTGCGCTGTAAAGAAAATCCAAAAATAAAATAGCGGGATCGAAATAACTACGCAGGCCAACCCGGCTACCACCAGCCATTCGTATCTTTGCTTAATCAACAGTACAGCTAGAATTGCTATAAAAAATAAATCTTGAATACTCATCTTTTTAATTTCAATGCAATAACCGTTATTATCGATAAAATAAACGCTACCAAACTTACAGCAGCGGCTAAATTGGTTGTTTGAGGTCTACCAATATTCTCCTTTGGCAGAACACTAGATACATCACTATCTTCAATACTGTAAAGTCTTAAATTGCCCAAACCATCAATTCTTTTCAGCTCTGTGTTTGAATCAAGAATTTCTATCGTTTTTATATATTCTTTTTCATCATACACTCTGTCTTTTAGAAAAATTTCACCCCTACTATCATAAGGGACTGCGACATAAGAAACCCCTCGTTGTCCTAAAATATCGATCGCTTCACTACTCAGATTTTGCGCGACTTCGGATGGGTCGTTCATATCAAAATATTTATTTCCAGAGACAGCAGGATGAACCTGAGAAAAATATGAAAATCTTGAAGGACTGGGAACCCACAATATCCTTCCAGGATCCTGCTGAGACATAAACTCCTCAAAACTCACATATTCACTTGGGACATTAGAGGTCTTAAAAGTCCCAGGAAGCTTACCTGATAACGCTGGCAAAATTGTTATTAGAAAATAAATAGCAAAAAATACTGGGACGAGCCAGCCAACCTTCTTATACTTGCTATATAGCTTAAATATGGAAAATGGAATGAGCACCGAGAAAGACAAAGCAATAAGCATATACCATTTTGTGGGATCTCTAAAAAAAACAAAACCCGGAATATTTTCGAACAAAAAAATATAAATACCACCAAAAGGATCGCTTGATCCCTTTGCCAGAAAACTTGCAAGAACTCCCATAATCACAAACGGCAAAACTATCTTTCTATTGTTTTTGTTAACAAATAACAAACTTATGAAAGCAAAAAAAGTAAAAATTAGAAATTCTGGTCTCTGAAAATATGTCTTTCCAAAAATATTTTCGGGCCAGTTGGGATGAAGAAGTGAGATGGTATTTTCAAATTTTGCAAAACTAAAGAATCTAACAGATTCTACTGTCGTATAGTTTTCTCCTAGTTGGTCGAGTGCATTTGAGCCGAAAGTAAGCGCAGGAAGGAGCCAAAAAGCATTAATGAGTCCAGCAATCAATAAAGGTACTATGAATATACTAACTGCATTTTTAAAAAATTCAAGAAAGTTTTTTTCTATCAACAATCGGGATATAAAGAAAATTGAAATGCCAACAAAAGTCATGTATGTTACCCTGACATCCAGCACTGACTGAATCCCGAAAATAATGCCTAGTGAAAAAATGTTAGATATCAGCTGTCTTTTATCGCCTTTGTGATCCAAAATCTTTATCGTGAATAAGAATCCTAGGGGAATCAGGCAGTAAGCAATCCCTATAACCACCAAACCACCCGATACCAACATCAAGATATATGAATTGAAAGAAAAAATCAGACTGGAAATAACTACAAATAGATTATTGGGGAATAATTTTTTTAAAAATAAATAAGGAAAAACACTTACGGCGATCAGGAAAGGGAACAGGATAAATACTCTTTGCAATATCTCCCAAGAAATTCCAAATGCTTTCCCAAAGAAAAATGGAATTGACATAAAAAAACTAACCGCCATAAAAGGAATCGCTGTCCCACCGAATCCATTACCTGAAAAAAACGCCCAGTCTGAAGGATAAAACTGATGGTTATCAAACATGGAAGGGAAATAATACCAAAGATCTCCGCCTGTAATAACTCCCGGCAAAAACCAGACCCTAAAAGTCATGAAAAGGAGGAGAAGGTAGAACAAAAATAATATGATACTTAGTTTATTTTTCATTTTTTTTAACTACAACGAAACACGAAGGTAGACCATATCTAATAAAAGGGATATTATTCACGATCCTAAAAAGTTGACTATCATAATTTATAAAGCCACTCTCATATACTATTTCACAATTATTCGCTCTAAAAAAGTTCTTTAGATCAATTAGGTTCGTAACGACGATTGCATCATCGTCATATTCGAATTTTTTTCTAACCACAGGGGCCATCTTTTCAAAATCTATTTTTTTACTAATCAACTTTTTTATGACTACCCTAAAGTTCCTAAATTTATTATTAAAACCTTTCAGTCTGCGATGTGGATTCGGGAAAAAGAATGATAGAAAATTAGGACACGCGACTATCAGAACGCCATCCTCTTTCAATTTAGAAAGCTGTTCCTTCAAGAAACCTTCTGGATCTTGCGTGTGCTCCAAAACATTAAATGATCCCACTAGGTCAAAATAACTATTCTTAAAGGGAAATTTTTTCCCGCTATAACTATAAATATTTTCTAAGCCTTTTGATTTTGCCGCCTTAACAAATAACTTTGAGACGTCCAGACCATAACCATTTACAAACCCTTTCTTTTCTAACTCCAAAAGAACTTCACCATTTCCACAACCGACATCTAAAAATAAAGATTTCTTGCTTTTTAACGACTTTTTAAAAAACTCTATATATTTCGAATAATATCGAAGATTTAGATCATTAAGCTTCTCTAGATATTGTTGATTTTCATAATCGAATTTTTTCATTTTAATTTAACAAAGGTACCTATAAATTCCTTGTAGCGAACTCCTTTTTTGCTGTTTGTCTTTTCTTCTATCAATAGCTGGATGATACCTATGCCCAAAAATGTGTATGTCCATATATTCAGCTTGCTTTCAAAGTCTCGTATTCCAAATATATTCAGTGTTAACCATAATACAAGCAGTATAAATGCCAAGATAAAGGAAACAGAGCTATGAAGCTTGTAGATCTTTAGACATCCGATCCACAAAAACAACAGTACGAGGAAAACACCAATATAATATTCTTTTATCAAGAAGATGTTCGCAATTATTAGGGCTAAGGCTATCGTAGATAACAACCTTTTCGCTACATCAAACCTCGATAACAATAGCTGCCACATAAGATAAAAGATGAAAGGTAGGAAATATGTAGTAGAAGATAGCAAGAAATTTATATTCGTAAATGAAGTAATAGCTTTCGTAAAAATGAAATTAACTAAATTCATCTTACCGCCCATTATGAATTCCTTAGGGATCTGATAAGCGGTATAAATTTCTCTATCAGATAGTCCTACTGCATTTGTATTGTTTCCAAATAGAGATTCGATTTCATATATATAGGTTTTATCTTGAGAATTTGGAATTTCTGGAAAGCCAAATGGATAGACCAGCTGATCTTTCAATAATCCAGACCTGTAATTATTAAGATAGTACCAGTCGAGTTCACCTTTTTCTTTTATCCTAAACTGTAGCACATCCTCACCGCGAAAATCAGGTTTAACAAAATCCTTAAATTTAATCGATACGATTCCCAGATGATTCTCTCTTGCCTTGAATTCCCCTACTATTTTTTCTCCTTTGGTTAATTTTTTTGAAATATCACTGTTATTGATTGAATTTCTATGACTGTATTCCAAAACACTAAAGCTGATTCTATTATTAAATAGTATAGCCATAAAAGTTCCAATCGTAATTAGCCCCATCGGAATTATGATCCATCGCAAAAACTTATTTGATAAAATTTTTCTTATCTTATTTTTTAGTTTCATTTTTTCTTATGATGAGATATGTGAATCCCCCAACAAAAACAATAAGAGATATCGCTGATCCTAGGTAAAAATAATTTTGTGGTGCAAAATATAAAATCAATTCAATATCTATACTTCCATCTTCGTTTCTCTTATAGTATTTTTCATCAAAGGCTCTTTCAATATATCCTGGGTCAATAACCCACTTATTCGCATAGTCATAAATGACATCCTGCGTGTCTTCAAAAACTGGCTCTCTAAATGAGTAAGACAAATCTTCCCACTCGAAAATAGTATGCTCCTCTCTGCACTCTCTTGTGTTAGTCGTTTTATTTTCTTTCGGATCTTTACAAAAATCCAAAGATGGGTTTGCTTTTGGATACAACTTCCATCCTTTATGAAATGAGTCTAAGAATACCAATTCTTGTTCATCCTTAATGTTCTTGATATAGATCTTATACTTTACCTGGTTGATTTTTTTAAAAAATACATTCTTTGAGCTAATTAAGCTATTTTTTTCTCTTGTCTTATATAACTCGTAATTTCCCTTAGAGCTTGATAGAACTTCCTCTGAAGTAATTGCATCTAAAAAATCATTATCTTGAACTCTAAATAAATCGGAGTTATAGATGTAAGAATCTGCCAATTCGCGCGGTATGTTCTTTGTGACCAAAACATAATTTATATTATGCTCATATAAGATCTTATTTAATCCTTCATAATCCCTCTTAACTATCATTCCATCGACAATATTTGCTACCTCTGTATAGTTAAAAGATAAATGACCTGAAATATCATTTACTCCGCTAAATATTTTTACTGGGGAAACTCCAGCATAAACATTCTTGTTGGAATCTGGATCAACTATAACTGAGTATGCAGAACTTCCAAAAGGAAAATTAAATATGTTGTTAGTGGATGAAATCGTATTACTGATATCGTTCATAAAACCTAGATGTTCTTCAGGGATTGTGACCGTTTTATAGATATCTTTAGTAGTCCATAGGGGCGAATTCACTATTTGTTTTACTGGCACGAAATTAATGAGAACGACTAGAATGAATACGGTAATAATTAGATTTCTGAACTTTTCGAATTTTGATGTCACAAAAATAAGGCACATCGTGATGATAGTCGCATACAATATAACGTAACCAGGAGCGAATTTATCGTAAAAATTCCTGAACATAGTGAATCCAGGGACTTGCCCAAAAAGAATGAACAGATCCTTTAATGGCCCGATGTTAACAGTAAAGAAGTAAATGGAAAAAAAGAAAGAGACGAGCAATAAGATAAACAATCTTATACTTCTAGATGGTAGGTGTTTCTTAAAGCTAACTAGTCCATAAG
The DNA here is from genome assembly GCA_964450885.1 of uncultured Gammaproteobacteria bacterium. Lineage (GTDB taxonomy): Bacteria > Patescibacteriota > Microgenomatia > Levybacterales > GWA1-39-11 > JBCLLY01. The sequence goes on along the minus strand of CAYVFE010000001.1, from coordinate 445,581 downwards.
TAAAAAGCACAACATACAATGAATTTAGGGCGAAAGATAAGTCATAATAACCAATAAATACGTCTTTAAGTTTCCATCCGAAATCAAAAGGTATCTGCCTATGAAATAAATTCAACAATGGGTAAAATATATTTCCCGTAGCTGTAGAAAGAATAGTGGGAGTAAATGTATCGACAAACCCTTGTGACAAAAACTTCGAAGCAAAGCTGTCCTGACCAAGATTTAGATATGTCGATATGAATCCTGTTAACCAAAATGCCTGAGATATAGAAATAAAAATAGAAAATACCACAATGTGTCTTACAAAAAAAGATACTTCTTTTCTCTTATAAAGAAATGAGGTACAAATTAATCCTATTGATACAGGAATAACAAATCCAAGTAGCCAGGGCACTGTATACAGGGCAAATGACAGAAAAAGACACCACAATGAAGCAATGAATACATATTTGAAATCAGAAGTCCTGAGGTACTTCAAAAAATAATAAACGACAATCGGAATTAGTCCAAGAAGCCAAATGGAAATCAAGAATACGAAATACTGATTAATTAATAATATTGGCGAAAGTATATAAAACAAACTACCCGCGAATAATTCGAACGATTTCTCGTTGTCTAACTGAAACAGCTCTTTTATAGACTCCTGGAAAAAAATGAATCCCAAAATTAATGGAGTCGATAAAGCCAGACAATTTAATACTAGTTTGTTTGCTAGCACTAGATCCAAAGCGGAAACAACAACTAAGAAAGGCGCTAGATACTGACTTGGACCATTAATCCCCAAACTAGATACTTTGTACCATGAAAAAAATGTGGCATTCTTTAAAAATTCTAGTGGGTAAGAATAAAACAGTCGTGTGTCATCTCCGCCTAAGTATAATTTTCCTTCGAATATATAGTAAGGAAGAAGCAATAGAAATATGATAGTTAGAAGGTAGATTACTTTAAATTTCATCTATGGGGAAATAATCTATATGATTTTTAGCTCTGGTTCTACAAATATAAATTTTCCACCGCTTTTCTTGAATTTCCTATTTTTATCCATGATCTCTTTTGCGAAATTCCATGCAAATATGATCACATAATCGGGATTTGTCTTATATATTTCGTCCTCCGAATATATCGGAATATGCGACCCCGGAGTAAACCTACCCTGCTTATATGGAGTTGAGTCAACAAGATAATCTATAGTTTTCTTATCTATCCCGAAATAATTAAGAAGTACATTTGCCTTCGCTGCAGCGCCGTAACCGACGATCGATTTATTCTTCTTTTTTAACTCTTTCAATTTTTTGACTACCTGATCTTTTAACTTCTCGACCCTTTTCGTGAATTCCATATATGTCTTGATATCATAAAGTCCAAAATCCTCCTCTTCCTTCAGGATCTTGTTCAATTTATCTTGATTTGTCTTTATCTTTTTATTGGATCTTTTCTTCCAATATACCTTCAAAGAGCCACCGTCTAAATCGCTTTTCTCTATATTAAATATCTCCAAGTCAGAATCCTGAGCCAGCACCAACAGGGATCTAACCGAAAAGTAGGAAAGGTGCTCGTGATAAATCGTATCAAATAGATTTTTTTCTATTAAATCCAGAGAGTATGGAAATTGCATCAGAAATATACCGTCATTCTCAAGCAAGATCTCTCCTCCTCTTATAACCTCATGAATATTATGTATATGTGCGATTACATTTGTTGCAAGCATCGCTTTCGCTTTCCCATATTTTTTTACAACTTTAGCAGCCACCTTTGAATCAAAATAGTCATTTACTGTTTCTATCCCAGAAAGTGCCGCAACTTTTACCAGATTTTCTGCCGGATCTATTCCAAGGGTTCTGGCACCTAGATTCTTAAAAGTGATCAAAAGACTTCCATCATTACTTCCTATATCTATTACTAATGATTTTTCATTAAAATCCGTAATCTCTTTTACCTCTTGTGCAAGTCCTTTGAAATGCTCTACTCGGGTCTTTGAAGCTGATGGAATATATAAATAGTTATCAAACATGACTTTCGCATTTACAAGATAGCGAAGTTGCATAAGAGAACAATTATTGCAAAAACATACAACGAGCGGATACTTTTCTTCTTTCTGCTTTAATTGTTCCTTGGTAAGAAATCCATTCGGAATGGGCTGGTCTGTGAGATCAATTACATCTATTAAATCTTTTGATTTACAGATCCTACACTCTGTAATTTTCTTTAAATTACTTGCCATATTTGATTTTTAATTCTAGCATAAATACTATGATAATAGAAAACTAGATTTCACTGTTCAAATCACAATTTATCCATGTTATTTTACTATCAGAAATTAATTACCTTCGTGAGTCCATTAAAAGTCCCCATGAGATAACTTGCTGATAACCGGATCCGTCTCAATAGGGAAAACTCTCCATAACCATTATAAAAGATAATTCTATATAGATAGTAGGCCGCAAAGAACCATATCCAGAAAATAAGTATTCCTAACAGCTGGAGCCTATTTGAATATAATTTGTGGAATAATATTCTATTTCTCGCAAATACAAATGGCCGTCTACTATCATTCATAAAGTGATACATATAATCCATTGCCTTTTTGCCACCATCCGTAACTTCGATATCATGATAGATCTTCGCATTCCTAACTGTTTTTACTAAAAATCCTGCTTTTCTTATTCTATAAGCATAATCACTCTCTTCGTACATTATCCCGAACTCTTTCTTGAAGGTTATTCTATTGTCTTTAACTATCTTACTTCTGACCATGAAGGCATTTGGTATGTCTGCTGTCTCCCAACTACTTTTTCCTTTGACTTCATCTAAATTTCTAGGCTGAAAAGTTTTGGTAGTGCTCATATTTCGCCTAGTCAGAAACCACAATATTTTTTTCTTGTCATTAAAATTATAGTTCACGGGACCTGCAGCACCAAGCATATTATCTTTTGAAAATTCCCCTACTAGATACTCTATCGCAGTAGATTCGAGCACATTATCATCATCTATAAAAAAGATAAACTCTCCCGAACTTTTTTTCTGTCCGACATTTCTTGTTCCAGCCGTATAAAGATTTATTTTATTCCTAAAAGTTCTGACTTTTGAATTGTTGCCAAATCTCACTTTAAGATATTCCGACGTTGAGTCTGGCGAACAATCATCGACTACTATTATCTCGATTTTTTTATATGTGCTTTTTAAAATGCTTTTTATTAGTCTTTCGACTGATTTTTTCCTATTATAGGTAGGTATGACTATGGATACGAGCTGAGGAGTTATCATTCTTTGAAGTAATTTTTTATTTGCTTAACTACAAATTCTATTTGCGTGTCTTTCATTTCCGGATATATAGGAATAGACAGAGAGCTTTCCGCGAGTCTTTCTGCAATCGGAAAATCGCCCTTTTCATGCCCTAGATAACTATACGCTTTTTGTAAGTGGGGAGGTATTGGATAGTGTACGGATGTGCCTATCTCTTTACCAGTTAAATATTCCCGAAGCTTATTTCTGTATTTGGTTCTGATAGGAAAAATATGAAAAACGCTCTTAACGTCCTTCTCGATTTTCGGAAGTATAATGTCCCCCACACCATTTAGCTCTTTCATGTAGATATTTGCTATTCTGATCCGTCTTTTTGTCATCTGGTCAATCTTTCTAAGCTTAACATTTAAAAATGATGCCTGGACCTCATCCAGTCGGCAATTATATCCAATAACACTATTTCTATAACGGCTCTCCTCTCCATAATTTCTTAGCATTGATATTTTTTTATAAATCTTTGGATCGTTAGTCGTTACAGCTCCTGCTTCCCCTATGGCGCCGATATTTTTGGTAGGATAAAAGCTCGTCGCATTTGATATGCCAAAACTCCCAGTCTTTTTCCCTTTATACGTTGATCCTTGTGACTGGGCATTATCCTCTACTACATAAAGATCGTTCTTCTTGGCAATCTGCAGGATCGGGTCCATATCGCAGGCTTGTCCAAAAAAATGCGTAGGCAATATAGCTCTTGTTCTTGAATTTATGACCGGCCCAATATTATCTGGATTAATGTTATACGTATCTTCTTTTGGCTCAACTAAGACTGGTTTTAATCCTAACCTAACAGCTGCATTTAGCGTTGCTATGTAAGAATTAGAAGCCATAATGACCTCAGAGTCTTTTTCAATATCAAGTGATTCGAGAGAAAGAGTAAGAGCATCAAGCCCGGACGAAACACCCAAGCAATATTTAGTGTCTGAGAACTTCGCGTATTTTTTTTCAAAGCCATCTACCTCTTTTCCCAGAACAACTTGTCCACTTTTTAGCACTTTTTTAAAGGCATTAAGCAATTCGTCATCAATAAGACTGTAACTATATCCTAAATCTATAAATGGTACCCTCATTTTTTTCCCTTGATATATTTCTTAAATTCTCCATAGTCCCTTATATAGTCCTTTTCATCATAAAAATCAGATGCAAAAACACCCAGAACTGCGTCTTTCGAATATTTATACTGAATACTCCATACCTTCGGAGGTATATGAATCCCAACCTCCATAGGTAAAAGTGGAATTTCCATTCTCTTAGATCCATCGTCCACCACAACACTTAGCGATCCATTGAGACAAAACAGGAATTGATGAAGTTTTTTGTGGGCGTGCTCACCTCTAACTTCCCTACTTGGAACATTATGAACCATAAAAAACCTTTTTACCTCAAAAGGAATCTCTTTCTGATGTTCCATAAATGAAAGATCTCCCCTTACATCACTTACTTTGGGAAGAAAACGGACGGTTACCTTGCCGATCCCTGTCTGAGCGATTTCCTGCTTATTATCGTGCTCAAAAAATCCCTTCAAGCTTTTTATTTTAGTAGAATTGGTATAACCTTTAATGCGGGCGGGATTCCCTACAACAACTGAGTTTGGCGGAACATTTTTAGTCACAACCGCTCCTGCTCCGACCATAGCGTTTTCACCAATGACCACGCCGGGAAGTATAGTAGAATTGGCACCAACGGATGCGCCCTTTTTTAAAATCGTCTGTAAAAATTTCTCTGGATACTTTTTGCTCCTCGGATACTTATCGTTGGCAAATGTCGCGTTAGGTCCTATAAATACATCATCCTCTACTCTGAGTCCATCCCAGAGCTGAACTCCACACTTAATAGTTACATTGTCCCCTACGACTACATCATTTTCGATGAATACATGGTCACAAATATTACAACTCCTTCCGATTGAAGCCTTTTCAAGTATATTGCAAAATGCCCATATCCTAGTACCATCACCTATTTTTTTTGTACTAACTATTGCTGTGGGGTGTTTAAAAAATTTATCTTTTGAATTCATAATTTTTATTTAACAGGTAGATGAACGCAGCATAAATACTTGCCACGGCTGAAATCATACACAAAAAAGGGTGGAAAATCCACATAGGATCTCTGTCTCTTACGATATGATACAAACTGTTGATGAGTGGGAAGACAAAACTAAGAGCATAGAAAGGCCATATTTTATTTCTTAACTTCTGCTTCTCAGAGAGATAGTTAACCCTGTGAGCTATTCCATAACTCTTCTTTTGCAGGGCATTAATAGTCGCCCATGATTGCTTCTTTGCAAAGTGTCTTAAATCTCTTACTGTATGGTGATAGAGCTTAACCGAGTGCACAAAAGCAATTTTGTTATTTTTCTTGATCAGCTCTATCACTGGTAATACGTCGTCAAATCTACTTTTTCTGCTCCTTGCAAAACCACTTCTGACCGTAAATCCTTGCGCCACAGCTATAAGAGGCTTGTCTGGACTAGATGAATAATCGTATATGTCATAGGCTTTATTAGACGATATTATTTTGTAGATGTTTCTAAATGTCCTACCGTTTGCAGCATATCCATAAACAAAATGATTAAAAGGGTCCGTGAAGGTATTTATGTATTTTGTAAAAATAGAATCCCTCTTTTCACTTGAATGCACAGGGAAAGCAGCTACTATTGTTTTATCCTGAAAAACGTCAACCATCTTCTGTAGTGCTTTCTTATCTTTATATATATTATCGCAGGCCAGAACCATCAGAATTTCTCCTTTTGCCGATTCGATTCCGATATTTACCCCCGGATCTGCGAGAACATGTGGATTGTTAATAACTCTTGCATTGTATTTTTTAGCTATTTTGATTGTATTATCATTTGATCCGCCATCTGAAATTATTATCTCAAGCCTACTCTTCGGAAAATCTTGCCTTCGGATCGACTTCAAAAAAAATTCGATATCCTTACCATTATTTAATGTAGGAGTAACTATAGATAACTTAAAACTGTTTCTCATACTCTTTTATAGTTAATCAACATTCTTAGCTTTGCAGGCCCCCAGTACATTTTTTTCATTATCTCTACGTCACTTATTTTTCTTCTTTTTTGTATCCATGCCCTTTTTCTAAGAATTTTTTTAATGTTAATTATATTGAACCACCAGCCTTGGATATAAGAAAATGCTATATCAAATTTCAAAATAAGAAGGAAAAAAAGTATCTCAAACAAATTTTGCAAGACATACAAAGGCAATACCCAAAGTAACGTCATAACTGAATAGTTCTTAATAAGCGTCTGAAGTGTATTCTGATTTCTATATAAGAACATTTTATACTTTATACCTTTCCCCAGACTCCCTGCGCCGGCATGATATATGAATACATCGTCTGCATAGCCAAATTTTTTATTTAGTAGCTGTAATCTCCAAAACCAATCCACATCCTCATAGTATGCAAAGTGATTCTCATCAAATCCATTAGAATCTTGATAATCTTTTTTTGATATTAAATAACATACGCTCATAAAGAAGAGCTTGTCCTTCCTAAATGGAATAACTGATGCCGGGCTACCTGTAACATCAATAGTATAATTTGCTCCTTCAACATTAGACTTGTCATACTTTTTTTCTTTTGGTGAAACGACAAACAATTTTTCTTTTTTATAAATTGTCATCAGTTGATCAACAAAGTTCCTCCCTACCCAAACATCATTATTGATAAGAAGTAAATACTTTCCTTTTGCTGAACTTACACCAACATTGTTTGCTGTTGGAAACCCCAAGTTTGTCTTAGATCTAATTACTTTCACCTTAGGGAATTCCTTATTTATGTATCCTTCTGAATCATCAACTGAAGCATTATCAACAACTATAATTTCTATATTTTTATATGTTTGTTCCTCTAAAGATTTTAGGCATTTACTTAACCACTGTTTACCATTCCAGTTAACAATAATTGCTGAAACTAAATCGTTATTTCTTCTCAAATTCATAATATAAAGACTTAGGGAATACTCTGCTCCCCAGCTTGTCCAAAATGTATCCTGCAGGTATGGTAATTATCCATATAGGAAAAAGCCTTAAAGGTGTCTGCAAAGAAATAGGACTAAAATATAACATGCAAGCGTGCAGCATTTTTGTATATATATTATCTCTCCAACTCCCTATGCTTAATTGCGTTTTAGACTTAATCTTTCTTTTGAATAGAAAGAACAATTCAATATGCTGGAGGAATCCGACCCTTTTTTTCTTTTTTAATGTCAGCTTCCGTTTCTTGCAAAGATTCTCCAATTCTTCTTCCTTAAAAACTCTTACATGATGTATTTCTTTAAAATAAGTAGGTCTTAACTTTGCAAGCCATTTTTCTGACTTATAGAAGGGAATGCTCACAACAAATTTGCCAGACGAATCCAGAACTCTAGATACTTCGTCTAGCGTTTTCCCGATATCGTCAACATGCTCAAGCACTTCCATCGCGTAAACCATGTCAAAGCTTTTACTTTTAAATTTCAAATCTTGCGCACTCATTACTTTAAAACTCACCTTTGGATATCTCTTTTTAGCAATGTTTATGTCATCGCTAGAAAGATCTATGCCTATAACTTTGCCATTTTCTTTCTTTGAGAGAATGTAGGTATTGAACCCTTGACCACATCCGATTTCGAGAATTCTTTTCACTATGCAAAGATGCTTGTAATAATATCTATCTCTACTTTCGTTAATTCCGGATTATTTCCAAAATATAATCCCTGCTCATGAACTAAATTAGCATTCTTAATTGGATACTTCCCATTCATGTATTTCTTAAAAAAGGGCTGACTTGTTATATCGCCTCCTATAATAGGACGAATTTCTACCACTTGATCACATTTTTTTACTAATTTATCTCGAACTTCTTTATTCTTACAGATAATAGGAAACGAGAAATTAGATACGAAGTCTATATGTGAATGTCTTAATAGGTAATAGTTATCATTAGTAATAATTTTTTTTGCTATATCCAGGAAATTTTTGTTCCTTCTTTTATTTACCTTTTCTATATATCTCAGCTGTATATTCCCGATGAAACCATTTATCTCTGTAGGTCTAAAATTATACCCCAAGTCATAAAATGTATACCTGGAGTAAAATGTTGAGTTAATCTTATATTTTTTTCTAATCTCATCTTGCTTTGCAAATGTAAGATTCCTGTCCCACCCATGGGCCCTAACTAGCCTAAGCATCGTAGCCAACTCATCATCATCGGTACATATAGCTCCTCCTTCTATGGTGGACATATGATGACCCACGTAAAATGAGAAAGTGCTAGCGAGACCAAAATTTCCGAGCTTCTTACCTTTATAAACAGTTCCTAAAGACTCACAATTATCTTCAAGTAGGATTATTTTTCGCTTATCACACACCTCGCGTATCAAATCTATATCATCACAAAAACCCAAAGCGTTTGTTAAAAATATAACCTTTAGCTTTGTTGTCTTAAGAACATCCAGTAATTTTTTGCTCGATACATTTAGAGTATCTAATTCCACATCTACAGGAATTGCATTAAGATTTAGCTGAATTAATGGCATTACATTTGTGCTCCAGGTCAATGCAGAAAAACCTATATTATCACCTCTCTTAATCCTTCCCAAATTGAGCAAAGACTGAACTAATGCTAGGTTTGCTGAACTTCCACTATTGACGAAAACACAGTTTTTCCTTCCCTGATATTTAGCAAAATTAACTTCAAATTTTTCACATTCTTCTCCAAAACTCAACTTTTCTGATTTGAGTATAAATTTACTAAGCTTTTCTTTAGTATCTCTTTCATTAAAGAATGTTGATTTGACCAGATTTATCATTTGTTTAAATATGAGAAAGTAAGCTTTTTTAATACTGCATACGAATAGACTGACATAATTGAAAAGCAAAATATGGGATGTATGAACCAAGCAGGATCTGGCTTTTTTATATAACCCTTTAGTGATACATACAACGGCTGGATAAAAGTAAGTGAAAAGAATATAAACAAAACTATTCTTACCAGATCTTCAGTTCTTGATGGATCAAAGACTCTATACCTTCTGTCAGCTGCTCTGCTCTGATAATGCAGCTTCATGTAGTTAGCTCTCTTCGTTATGAAACTCCAAAGGGTTGTGGCAGTATCATGTATTATCGTTTCCCGCACAACGCCATATGTAGAGTATCCTAGGACTGCTAAGTCCAACGGCACATCTATATGGAAGTAGTTCGTCGGGTCCGATTTTGCCTTTAATAGCAATTTTCTCCTCGCACAGAATCCATTGGATCCTAAGGTGGGAAATTGGTGAGTGCTAAATGTTACCAGAAAATAATCCTTCTCGCTGTATATGACATTACCATATATCGACCATTTGTCCGAAATATAAGATAACTTGTCTGCTTTGCCCAAATATAGACCAACGGGATCTGCAGAACCAATCAATGCAAAGTATCTATTTAAATAGTTATCACTCCTTCTATAACCAAACCTTATCGTTTCAGTTCCAACGATTTCAGCGTGATTTATAAAAGGTTTTATCATTTTTCTTAACCAACCCTTATTTGGTAGATAATTATCAGCATCTATAAAACAGATTATCTCTCCCTTTGCATGTCTTAACCCTACTCCTCTACAAGCCTCTGGATCTTTTGGATATTCGCTTTGCACAACCCTCAGCGGAATTGTCCTTTTTTTACTCAGTATCTTTAAAGTATCATCAGTTGAATTACCATCAACAACTAGGATGTCAACTAATTTCTTAGGGTAGTCCTGCATCTCAATCGTCTTCAGTACTCCCTCGATAGTCCTTTCAACATTCCAAGTAATAATGATTATTGTAACCGTGGGCAATAATTTCGATGAGTTTTCTTTATTCATTTAATTTTACAGTAAATCATTTATTGCTCATTATATAACAACACCGACACCATACTCAGAGCAATTATCATAGCTAAAGTAGCATAGCTTATATACCCGGATATTTTTCTTGTTTTAGGGAAAAATAATGGCAAAAGCGATAATCCGCACAATACGATAAATCCTCTAAATAAAAGAAATGAAAATCCGAATATATGTGTCCATGAAGTCTCTAACATAGATAAGCCTACAAATAGTAAAAACAAAAAAGTAAGAATGTAATTCTTATTAAAATATTCCTTTATAAAGAGTGCTAAAGAAATAGTCAGAAATGGATAAAATGGATATCTATACCACCCATGTCCTGGCTCATCCGGGATACCAGCTACAAAAATCACGAAATAAGACAGTAATGCTAGCACAATCAAATAATGTTTTTTGAAATCAACTAATAATAGAACGAAAGCAAACCACCCAAAATAGATCCACCCATCTAGAAAAAATCTGTCGACCAGATATGGTTTTTGAAAAAGGGCAAAAAAGCTGGTAAATGCTAGGTCATATCGGGCAATCTGAAGTCCCCACAAATTTAAAAACAGCTCTGCATCATAATAAATACCATAAGCGACAAAAACTAGAAGTCCTACAATAGGTGCTACAACAAAGAGAGTAGCATCTTTGTATTTTTTGAGGTACAGAAGAATCAAAAATATAGAGCCTGCAGCAGCAATCCAGGGAATTTTTGCTAGAACTAATATTCCACAGATAATAGCGGCAATATTTCTATATTTAGTTTTTTTGGTCTTTATGTACCTTGCGATCAAATATAAAGAGAGTAACCATGCAGGAATAAAAAAGTTTTCATTCTGAACTATCCTTGATCCAACAACAATAGTAGGAATTACTGCGTAGAGACCAGAGGCAATCAATGCCGTTTTTTTGTCATATAGTTCTTTCGTTAACAGAAAAACCAGCCCGATACTGACTAGACCTAAGGCAAGCGCCAATGGTCTTATATCCGAAATACTAAGACTATACATATCCTCTACTCCGCTTAGTATCGCAAAAGACCCAGCAACCAAACCAAAGACAGGAGGATGCTCGAGAAATGGAGTAACTACCCTAAAGTAAGCATCGTGATATTTAGTAATATAAAATTCCTCATACTGTGGGTGAGGAGACCAGGACTGGGGAACACCAGTCTGAATTAAGTTCATTCCCTGCCATGTCCACGCATATTCATCAAATGTAGCGCCCAATCTCGGCCATGTATTGATGTTGTCATCCCGAAGAAAAAAACCAACACAAAAAACCAGAACCAATAATATCCAGATAAAATTCTTTCTTATTAACAGCATCTATCTACTAATAATATCAATAAATTCTCTTCTCGTCCTATCCCATGAAAACTTTCGTCGCTCTTCAATCGACCCATCTTGAAGCCTCTTGTATAGTTTGCTATCTGATAATAATTTATCGACATTTGCCGCGAGCTCCTTAAAGTTATTCTTTCTACAAAGAATACCATTTTTATTATCCACTATTACATCACGCAACCCCTCTACATTGTATCCAATTGCGGGCGTACCTCTGCTACCTGCTTCGTGGATAGTAAGCCCCCACCCTTCTTTGGATGATGGAGCAAGCAGAATGTGCGCCTCTTCCAAAAATTTCCATTTATTTTTTTCCGAAACAAACCCTTTAAACTCAATATTATTCTTTATTCCTAATTTTTCTATCAAGTCACGAAGCGTAGAGACATATTCATCATCTCCTCGCCCAATTATAAGTAGCTTTATGTCGGAATACTTATCTTTTAGAATATGTACAGCCCTCAATGCATCCTCTATTCCTTTTGACTTTGTAAGCCTACTAACAAAAATTAGAGTTTTATTGTTATTCTTACTAGGTTTTTTCTCAATTATCGGCACGCTACATCCTAAAGGGATTACACTTACAAGCGCTTTAACAAAGCCCAAATCTACCAGTGCTTCTTTTGAGGAATTAGAAATCGTAACAACCTGAATGCCACTATAAAATCGTGGATAAATCTTCTCGATAGCCTTTCCCAGATGATTGAAAGGAAAACTAAATGTAATATCCCATATGCCCCCTGCAACTTCACAGATAAGAGCCACCTTTTTCTCTTTTACATAAAGTGGTGTAAAGAAGGGCACCCCATGCACTTCATCAATTACCAGGTCGTACTTTCCTTTATTTTTCTTATAGAATTTGTATGCCTCAAAATGAACTGATGAGAAAATATGTCTTACATCTGGTCTACCACGACGCACAACCTCTACCCCGTCTATAGTTTCTTTTTTCTTTCCACCTTTAAATAGAGAGCTGAACTGAGTTACATTATTGCCCTTTTTTACAAGCCCTTTTGCAATCTCATGCGTGAGGACCTCTGCACCACCACCTTTAGGGTTTTTAATATCCCTCCAGTTTAGAATTAATATATTCATTCCGAAATCCAGTTTTTCTTATTACTATTTTTGTAATATTGCCTGATCTTTAATCTGTAATAAATCGCCAATGTGTCCCAAAACATTTTTAATACAATCTTCCAGAAATTTAATGTAGATATTGAAGATTTTTTATTTAACTCCAGCTTTATAGGAGCTTCGTATATTTTCTTATAACCCAGAGTGTAGGCAAGAGCTAATACTTCTACATCGAAGGCAAAATCCTTAACCAAAGATCTGCTAAAAACGTCCTTTGCGGTTTTTTTCTTAAACAGTTTCATACCCACCTGCGTATCGCGAATCTTAAAACCAAAAAGTATGTGGGTAAAAGTTCTATAACCCCACGATAAAACTTTTCTAAAAAAGGGGTATTCTACTTGAGAAACGGGATGAAGCTTGCTTCCAACTATAATATCCGCATCGTACCACACCATATGATTTAAAAGCATCTGTATTCCATTTGGATCGATATCCATTCCTGCATCCAAAAATCCGATAATATCTCCACTCGCTTTCTCTACTCCTTTTCGGACAGCATATCCCTTCCCATAATTTTTATCGAGCTGTACTACGCTTAATTTATCGCGACTCAAAGATTTAATTTTCTGAAATGTTTTATCGAATTTGCCATCTATTATTACGATAATTTCGTATTGTATTTTTAATGTATCCAGAACATTCTCTATATTTGTGAGATCTTTTTGGATAGTTTTCTCCTGCTTGTAAGCAGGTATTACTAGTGAAATACTCGCATGGCTATTTTTCATTTTTTGTATGTGGATAGTATAGCAAAGGAAAAAGTAAACTTACATATATTAATCTCTTTTACCAAAACGGTAATATGAGATTAAGAAAATAAATAGTAACGTTACAGAAAAAATTGATATAAAAATTACATCATAAAAAGTGCTGTGGAACAAATATATAGCGACCCCCTGAAAAAGTGCTGCCAAGAGTATAGGCTTATAAATCCAGGTTTTTTTAATTGAAAGAAAATAGTACATCATTATAGAACACAACGAATATATAGAAATAAAGATCCCAAATAATCCTAAGTATGGTGTTGCGGAGAGATATAAAGTGTTCTTTAAGAACATATTAATGATAAATTCCGGGAAAAGAAAGTAGAATAATGTTATCCCGAACGATGCCATACCAACCAGAAAAAGCGATGCTGGCATGATCTTGCCGTGGTGTTCATTATTATCGTGCTTTCTTGCCATAAGGGGAAACATAACTATCCCAATAGGTGCTGTAAAAAAGAAAATCACTTTTCCGATAAGAGACAGGCCTGCATATACTCCAGCTGTTTGAGGATCAAAAAGGTGTTTTACAAGAAGTAGATCGGTCGAGGTTATCGCTGTAAGCGAGAGAAGCGCTACTCCTGAAGGGGCAGCATATCTAACGATATCACCAAAGTCTACCTTCACATCAGAAACGCCTCCATTAAACAAAAACCTCAGATAGTTAAATCCAAACAGGTATGGGAGCATGTAAGATATCAGTATTCCTATCATGACACCAAATGAACTAAAACCCATCAGAACAAAAACAGCTCCCAAAATCAGCTTCAAACCCGCTGCCAAAATATTTAGGAATGAAAAAAGAGTGAATGATAATTTGGATTGAATCAATGCAAGGTTTAAAACGCTAGCAAAACTTATAAAAATTATGAAAGCAGCGACTATTATCAAACTCTTCCCTTCTGATATGTTCAAAAAAAGGGCAATCTGTTCGTTGAACACTAGAAAGACCAATAAAATAATAGCACCAATAGCGAGAAATGGCTTAGCAATCCTTAGATAGACGCCTCGGATATATGAATATTTCTTTTCAAGAAAACTGGGCCCTGTAAAACTTATAATGGTAGGATTTATTGCTCCAGCCGAAATTCCAAACAGGTTGATTATCGCAATAAGACTAGCAACTGTCCCATAATCATTTACGGATAGATTCCTACTTATAAATATGTTGAACAAAAAGCTCAAAAAATTAGCAAAAAGTGACCCACCGGACACAAGAATACTTCCTGAAATTAGCGGATGTTTTATTATAGATTTTGCCTTTTCTCTCATCCAAATGTTTTATAAACGTCTAAAGTGTCTTTGATCATCTTTTCGATACTAAATTTTTTTGCCTGCAATAGCCCTTTTTCCGATAATTCGTCTCTAAGCTTCTTATTCGTCATCAGCTCCTTTATTTTTTCTTCGATGGACTCTACAGACAAAGCATCGGCATAAAGCACCGCATCACCACCAACTTCTGGTAGACTCCCCTCCCGGCTTGTTATAACAGGACACCCGCAGCTCATCGCTTCAAGTACGGGTAATCCAAATCCTTCATACAAAGATGGCATCAAAAGCCCTTGCGCCATATTATAGATTTTTGACAGATCTTCATCTGGAACAAAGCCCAAGACTTTAATTTTCTCATCACCCTTTATCATTCTCCGTAGTTCTACTCTATCTTTACTCCATGGATTTGACGCATCGAAATTGTCATCAGCTATAGATTTCCCGATCAGTAAAAACTCAATTCCGACTTTTTTTACAGCAGAAACAATTCTAGGTAAATTTTTGTTCCAGGTAACATCCCCAACATAAATCATAAAATTATCCCCGATAGAATACCTTTTTTTGACTTCGTCTCTAACACCATCACTCAATCTTATTTTTTTATAGATCGGATCAGACCCTAAATATACAGATTTAACTCTATCTTCATTAAAGCCGATTATTTTGACTACATCCTTTTTTGATGCATTGGAATCCACAATTATCCCGTCTGATTTTTTTAGAAGAAATCTATTGTACTGCCATCTTAAATTCCCTTTTACCCCGCTGGGGAAATGCTCCCGAAACTTTATTGGTGTTAAATCGTGTACAGTAACTATGGTTTTTGTCTTTTTCGAAAACGGAAGAACTGGAAAAAAAGGATCAAAATACGGATAGTGCACCAAATCTAATCCTGAAGGCGGTTTACCTTCAAAAAAAACGTACTTATTTTCACCATCAAACTTCTCGATGTTATTTTTCAATAAAGATACGTAGGCCCCAACGCCTCTTACTTTGTGTCCTGAAGACAAGGGAGAAATATCAATTCCGATCTTCATAGATTAAATTTATTCAACATATGTCCATGCAATCTAAGATATATACTCATAACGAAAAGCATTGCTCCAAAATAGAGCGATAGCTCTGCAGGCTCTGACCAATTACCAATATTATGGTCTCCTAATATTGTATAGAAATTATAGATAAATCCAAAGAAAAAAAAGGTGGAGGTGTACCATGGTGGAATAAATAAACTTGCTTTTTTCGAAAATATCCTTTTAACCTTATCGGTTAACGTCCAACATAAAGAACCATATAGTCCAACAACAATGTATATTATTGTAACGAGTTTGCCCGAAAATGGCGCAAGGTTGTGAATAGTGATCTCCCTCTGCACATTCGACTGCAAAAAATAATCAGGGGAATTAATCCCCATTATCCTCTGCCCCCATGATATTTCATCACCAGCAATAAAGAAAAACGTACATGTTATTAAAAAAAATAATAAAGAAAGAAAATATTCTTTTTTTTTGTATAAAAATTTAAATACCAGTAATGATAAAATCCCAGAAATAATTAGAGAGAAGAATTGTAAATATTCTACAAACCCATCTTCACGTACCATTATTTCGAATGCGCTCATTGGCCACGTTTGTATTAAAAAAAAGATCAAGAAGAGCACTGGAGCACTAAGAAAAATTATTTTCTTTAAGTTCGACTTTAACCATTTATCTGGAGCATTAATGAAAGCAACTATCCCGGATGCGAAAAGGACATAGGATAATTTGTCATAGTGAGTCAACAGCAAGCTATAAACAAAATTAGGATAATTGACTAATTCTAGCAATGTCAACGATGCAACGGTAATAATGCTTAATGGAAGGATAAAAAACAAATTAATTTTATATAACACCCTAGGAAAACGGACTGGGCTTTTTATTCTTAAAAATAGATTAATGGCAATATAGACAAGAAGTATATATCTTGGATCAATTAACAAATAATTTTCTGTAAATCCAGAATATCTAGACGAATATACGAGAAGGATAAATAGCACTGATAAAAACCCCAATCCCAAAAAAAGACTGCCTATTCCGATAAAGCCAGTCCACTTTTTCATATTTATTTATTGTGCCATTTCCATGCGGACTCAATGATGGTTTTTAAATCAGAGAATTTTGGATTAAATCCTAATTCTTTCTTTATCTTAGTGACATCTGCTACTAACTCGCTGGAATCCCCCGCTCTTCTTTCTACCTCCACGATTTGAAAGTCCTTATTGCTGACTTTTCTTACCATTTCGACTATTTCTCTGTTCGTAAATCCTTTCCCTGTTCCTACATTATAATAATGCCCACCTCCATCATTGATTATCTTCTCCAACGCTAGAATATGCGCTTCAACCAAATCTAGCACATGAATATAATCCCTAATACAGGTCCCGTCTTTAGTATCGTAATCAGTACCATAAAGCTTAAATTCTCCATTGTCCTTTGCAGCTCTTATCGCAAGAGGTATGATGTGAGTCTCAGGATCATGATTTTCTCCAAGCGAGCCATCTAAAGCTGCTCCGCATGCGTTAAAATATCGTAGTATCGCATAATTGATAGATTCATCTGTCCCCCTAAGTGATTTAAGCTTTTCCTCAGTCGCAAGTTTGGTTTCACCATATGGGCTTGCGGGATTTTTTGAGTGATCCTCTGGTATCGGAACCTTCTGTGGATTCCCATACACAGCGGCTGTAGAGGAGAAAATTAGGTTCTTAGTGCCAGAAGAAACGACCGCATCAAAAAGGTTAGCTGACCCTACTATATTATTCTCCCTATAAAGCTCAGGATTTCTGGACGATTCCTCTACTGAAATGAGTCCTGCAAAATGTAAAATGGCATCGAAGGAGTAGCTATTCAAAAGACTTTCCAGATCACTCTTGTTCAAAATGTCACCCTGCACGAATTGTGCCCTTTTATCTATAGCCTCTATGTGCCCTCTTTTTAGATTATCAAAAACGACAACCTTGTCCCCCCTATCCAAAAGAGCCTTGACCATAAAGCTTCCGATATAACCTGCGCCTCCTGTAACTAAAATATTTCTCATTTTTTCTTAAGATAGATTATATATGATGCCGGAAATCTAAGAGCTGACATTAGCGAGAATACAAAACCCTGCCATGAATCGTAAAATCCTTTGTGTCTTATATAAGTAGTCAAAAGCCAGTGAGCAGGCCTTAGGATAAGATAGCCAAATCCCGCAATAATCCTATAAATAATGTCTTTATCTTTCATCTCATCTTTTATCTGATCTGCAAAAAAAGAATTATACCTTTTCCACTTATTTAGATAGAATGAGAAATCCTTGTATGGATAATGTAGCAATGCCTTTTCCAGGTATCCGATCTTTCCGTCAACCTCTGCCTGTTCATGGACGTCTTTCTGAGGCAATCTACCTTTTCCATTTCTGTATAGCCGGATTGTATAGTCTGGATACTGTCCACCTTTCATCAAAAATCTTCCCAAAAAATAATTCTTTCTGGGGATCCAAAAGCCGTTTTCTTCAGGATTTTTTCCTATAATTTTTTTTATTTCATTCTCGAGCTCCAGATCTACGACTTCATCAGCATCGAGCTGCAATATCCACTCATATTTTGCGGCATCTATGGCCTTTTGTTTGTTTATATGAAAGTTTTTCTTGTTGGTTGTCGAAATAACCCTCGCTCCCAAAGATTTAGCGATATCTACTGTCTTGTCCTGTGATGTTCCATCAACTATTACAACTTCATCAGCTAGATTTTTTACTGACAGCAAGCATCCTTCTATGTTTTCTTCTTCGTTGTAAGTTGCGAGAACGACTGATATTTTATTCATATTAATTATTTTCTTTTTCCGGACATGATAGCAGCAGGAGTCCCGTCGGGATAATACACTGTATAAATAGATGCGGATTCTGGTATTTCGCCTGGCAACCCTACAAATAAAGTGTTCTCCATTTGACTATCCTCCACCCAATTAATTGGTCGGAATGTAAATTTATCAAATTTTGGAAGTACTGCAAATCCTCCAGAGGAAGGATTACTGTTTTGGTAATCACTGGGTGAGTACATACTATAAAAGAGATAGTACATATTCGATCTGTCAAAGGGCTCTTTATTCGTAATAACAACATTTGCATATTGATCTTGTCTTTTTACCACTTCTTGCATTATTTCTTTGTGACCAAAAAGCCATTCTTTTGCATGAAAGTAATTCTGCTGCACAAAGTATTGATTGAGATAATACACAAAATTAAAAACGGCAAAAATTATGAATAATACAAACAATATATATTTGATTTTTATACCGACTAATCGATATTTAATACTAGACATCACGCTAAATGCACTTATGAGGCCAAGCGCAGTAAATAACTGCCATGTAGGCAGGAAGTTTAGAGTTCTTAGAGCATGAGGAACTCCTGTTGTGATCGACGCTGGAATTGGAGCAAGCAGAAACCAGAAAAAAATAAAATACTTTGTTCTTCTCTCGAATTTTGAGAAAAGCAAAACATATATACCGATCAAAATAAAGGGGAACTCCCAGATATAGATAAGCCCCATTTCAGGAGCATGATGTCGCGCTATGTCTCCTTTTAGAAGCCAATTAGGATTAAAGTGTGATAGGTATCCATCTAAAGTGGCCTTTGCATAAATGACCCTTCTATTATCTATGATTCTTCCTAAGTCATTACCTTCGGCGATATTAACTTCATTTCTTCTAGCATTTTCTTTAAGGAGCGTAAAGTTGTTACTAAATACACTTGTACCTTTAGCTCTCAATAGCGCATTACTATCGTTTAATATATAAATTATCAGTGGAAAAACTACCAACAACCCTAAAACAACTGCGCTTACTAGATATTTTTTAGGAACCTTCATAAGAGGCTTGAAGAATATAATTCCCATTCCTAATATAAAAAGGGGTGTAAATACCCTATCACTTTGGTATGTATGCACACTCAGACCTGCAAATAAAGCTGCAAGAACTATCATCCAATATCTTTTAAGACCATAAAGCAAAAATGTTGCTGCAAAAACATTCAAAGCAAGTCCCACGTTGGATTCGAAGGCGACCCTACTCATCTGAATATGCCAGGGAGAAATCGCCAATATAAACATCGTAAGAAGCGCAATGTCTTCTCTTTTAAAGAGTTTTTTTAGTAAAAAATAAACACTGACCAATGTAGCAATTCCCATCAGAGCAGATGGCAATCTTACACTAAACTCATTAAGTCCAAATACTTTATAGGAAGGAATTATCAAATATGTATAAAATGCGGGCTTGTAGTCATCATATGATCTCATAACTACAGGCAGCGTTGCTCCGAATTCATCTTTCCCAGTCTCAAATATAGAATATGCATTGTAGCCCAGCGCAACTTCATCCCAAGTAAGTGACAAGGGTACGGAGCCCAACTGATAAAGCCTCAAAATAGATCCAATGAATAATATTAAAGAAAAAAGTATTAATATCTTCCGTTTAATAATAATTTTTTTCATTTTACTTCGTATATATAACCAGTGATGCATCCCCATTTATTTCGTTAACTGTCTTTAGGATTGCTGCATCCTCCGGAACATTTAATGAGTCATTAACATATAAAATATTTTTATCTACAATATCTACCTCGAGATAATCCCTAAAGTTATATTTTCCAACCCTATCCACATTTACAAATCCAAATTGATCCCGGGTGGCATCATGATCTTTTCTGAATTCTTCTGGAGAAATTTTTGCATAGAACAGATAATATATGTATGGCCTACCAAGCTTATCAGTAAAGTAAATTTCATCATACTTATCTTTATTGTCCTCAGTATATTCAAATGCTTCTCTGTACGCATATTGCCATTGCTTCGAATACTCACGGGCATAATGGACATAATAACCATATATGTAGTATGCAAAATTCCCTACTAGTATCAAAATCGCACCATAAAGCACGCTCCTATATATCCAGCGCTTGCCAATTCTACTTCTCAAAAAAATCATGGAGTTTACAAATCCATACGCCACAATAATTTGAAATGTCGGGACCACAGTCTCGATTCTTAATGCATGCGGAGTCTCTCTTGCAGTAGCAGCTGGAATAATCCCCAAAAGTAACCACGTAGGGATAAGCCACCACCTATCCTCTTTTTTTCTGAACAATAAAAGGGCACCGATAGTAAGAAAAGGTATACTCCAGATATATAATTGCCCCACATCCTGACTGGAGAATTTAGGATTTCCATCACCCTTTATGAATAAGAACGAGGAGTTGAAATGATCAAAATAATGAGAAATAAATGAGACTGCATATTTTAACCGTCTATTATGAAGTCCTTTACTGACAAGTGAGTTATTATCGTTTTCTATCTCTTGGTTTGCAACCTCAACAATCTGTGGGTCCGAAAAGATATTCACTTCTCTAAATCTTAGGCTCGCTTGAGGCGAAAACATGAAAGTAATTATAGGGAGTAATAAAACAAATCCCACCATACCCGCGATAATTGTCTGTTTTTTGTGTTGCCAGAGCTTTTTTATGAACACCAATGCGAGGACCAAAACTATTATAGGAACAAATACTCTTGCGGTGTTGAAAGTATAAAAAGAAAGCACGAATGAAATCGCAGAGAGCACAAGAATCAGCATGTTTTTCCTGACTGCCAGTAAAAATAAATAAATTCCCATGACAATAAAAAACTGTGATACATTAGCTTCGAAAGCCGCACGAGATAAATTTATATGCCATGGAGAAATCGCCAGAAGAAATGCAGAAAAAAGAGCATAATATTCCTTACTTTTTGATCTAAAAAATATTTCTTTTACCAAAAAATATGTAGTAAGGACTGTAAGTATTCCAAAAAACGCCGAAGGAAAACGCGTTGCAAATTCCGTAAGGCCCCAGATCTTTACAGGAATAATTCCCACGTATGCATAAAGGGGTGGCTTAAAATCTCCGAAAGACTCTAAGTATTTATAAGGAAGAAATACCCCAAATTCATCCCTGCCATCCAATCCCAGAGAATACGAATTATATCCCCAAGCAACCTCATCCCAGGTAAGAGAAGGCGGAATACTTTGAATTTGGTACAGTCGCAAAAAAGCTGCAACGAAAACTATAGCGACTATCAATATCTTCGGATTTAGTAATTTTTTCATTCTTCAATTATAAATAAATACCTGTCTCAATACTACAAAATGTTGAAACAATAATCATAATTATATAAAGACCAGAAAATAACTGCATTTTTTTTCGCTTATCAGTTCTCTTTTTCATACCAATGTATGACTGATTCATAAACTGCACTTGGATTTACAAATTCCCAATCCCTGCTTTCGAGCTGTTTCCTATCATAATTACCCAAGTCTACTAAAATAGGGTTCTCTCTAATGGCCCCATGTATAACAGTGGCATTATGCATATCGAGTTCGGCACTTATGGTTGCTTGCAAAAAACCTATCTTTTGACCATTATCAGAAATTAGATCATTTTTTAAAAGATACAACACAAGAGAGTTGCTCTTGCTCGAATTCTTGAATTGAAAATCATAAACTGCAAATTTTTTATCGGGGTATTTCTCTTCTAGCATCTGCATCATCTTCATAGAATAAGTCGCTGTGTGATTTGTGGCATTAACAATCTCTTCATAGTTTTTCGTCAATGTAGCGATAGCGATCACTAGAAAAAATACTATTCCTAGATATTTATTGAATTTTATCAGCTTATATACTACCCAAGCTGTTATTAGAAGAATTGCGGGGTGCAAAAAAACGAGAAATGCATCATAAATATGCCCTTTAAAATAACGCAGTACTATAAAATTTAGCGAGAGAAAAACTAATATTATGAAAATAGTTTTTTCAATTCTTTTCTTCCAAATAAAAAATAGCAATACAGATATAGATATTATTGCTGTAAGCGCTCCGAATGGCATGTAGCCTCCTATGATGTGGGCATAAGAGGTTGGCCAAAAAACTCCAATATATGTAAGCCATCTTTTTGGCAATGAGTTGGTATTACCACCGTTAAATAAATACTCAATAATATTGTTGCTTTGATAATGATTACTTGCAAAGTCGAACAACAAAAGCGGAATAAACGGTATAGAAAAACCTAAGCTAATAAAAGCAATGTTTTTTATGGATTTTATATTTAACGCCAATATAATAGGGAGAAAAAGGAAATATCCGACAGCCTGAAAATGCACATTTACCGCAAGCCCCATAAGTAACGACATTAGAAATATATAAATGGTCTTTTTTGTCTTTATAAAAAGGCCAAGAAAAAGGAGTATAAAAACGCTAATAAAACCTACAAACGTAGAATATGTTAGATTTGTCGACTGTGCGATTTGGGCTGTGGAGATCGCAGTAAAAAAAGCTACGATGAATCCGAATCTACTATCTATTATTTTGCGTCCTATAAAAAACATTACTATCGGCATCAAGGCCGATATAGATGTCTGTACGAACCAAAGCCACATTACGCTATGAGGATTGAGGGCGGTAACTAAAGCATGAAACCAGTACCAAAAAGGTCCAAATACGAAAGGCCCTGATGCTGAAAACGGACCGGAGATGGGAATCTCCATGTTAACTAAAATTTGATGAGAAACGATCCCGTCTCTTGCCTGATCATAGGCAAGCCCCCATCTATTTGAATAATTTACAAATCTAAGAAAAAAAGAAAAAAGCGCGATCAGTAGTAGCAGCAAAAATTCGTTCGCTGTAAGGCTTAACCTATAATAAAGCTTACCGATAATGCTTTTTTCTTTATACTTCATTAATTATTATTCTATCCAGAATATTCTTATTAGTCCACAAATCTGTATTTTATCAAGGTCCAAAGTGCCATTAACCCATCCTGTATAGGTCTGATTTTTTTTCCTTCATCATATCCTCTGGGATTAGTCTTTATATCTATCTCTAGTATTTTTATCCTCTTTTTTAGAATTTTTGCTGTTATTTCTGGCTCGAAGTCAAACGATTTAGCATTGAGCCTAATTCCGCTTAGAGCCTTTCTTGTAAATACCTTGTACCCTGTTTCCATATCTGTAATAGTGGCTCCATAAAGAAAAGTAGTAATCAAACTCAATAGCTTATTGCCAAAAAAGTGAAATAAAAATGGTGTTCTTTTTTTACCGAATATAACAGGCCTCATGTTGAGCCGCGTTCCATACACTACCTCAAACTGCCTATCGATAATCGGACGAATCAAACGTGGAATATCTCTTGGACTATACTCCAAATCAGCATCCTGAATCAGAATAATATCGCCGCTTGCCTTCTTTATACCGGTCTGAATAGCAGCTCCTTTCCCTTTATTTTTCTTATGGGTGAAAACCTTAACGAATCTTTTGCTTTGCCTAGATAAAATACCGGGCGTATCATCGGTTGAACCGTCATCAATTACTATTATTTCTTTTGTTACCTTCTCTAATTTGAGCTTATTTAAGGAGTTAAGTACTGATTCAATAGTATTCTGCTCATTGTAGGCAGGGATCAGTATTGATAGCTTCATTATTTTATAATTTCCCTGTCGCTCAGAACAAACATTTTCTTGGCAATATTGCGACTTTTAATTATATCAGGGAGTCTTTTTAAAGCAAGAAAAAAACCACCAGTCAAATTATTATCCGTATGCACAAATGCGTTTGCCAAATGAAAGGGCAACCAAAAAAAATGAGAGAAAAGCAGTTTTTTATCAGTTATATTTTTCCAATGAAAAATAAATTGATTTCTATATACTGTCGTAATTATCTTGTTCTTTTTGAAGTTTGATTTGATTGCACCTTCATCATGTCTATGCTCAACTAGGCTTCGGCCCTCAAAGATAATTTTATATCCCCCCTTTTGTGCTCTATAAGAAAGATCTATATCCTCCCAATAAAAAGGGTTGTATAATTCGTCAAAGCCGCCAAGTTTGTTGAATATATCTCGCCTAACAACGCTGCTCCCGCCAGATATCCAAAAAGTATCTTTTTTATCAATTTCTCCTCTTTTATGTCTCAGTAGTCCCTTCTTCCAATAGGCAATGCCTCTACCTCTTTTAACAGATTTGCTGCCTTCTATACTTACATCCATGCATCCTACACCAAAAAGCAGATGATCTCTTTCAAAATCATCAAGCACAGGATCCATAAAATTTTTATAGGGAACCGCATCGGAATTAAGTAGCACAACCAGATCAGATTTACAGTTCTTAACCCCCATATTGACTGCCGAAGAAAATCCTGAATTCTTTTCTTTTTCTATTAGAACAACTGGAATCTTAGAGCTCATGTTAATCGCATCGAGAGTTTTTCGGAGTTCTAATACATCATCTTCTCTTGATCCATCGTCGACAATGATTATAGATACTTTCAAACCTTCTCCAAATGACTTAATAACGTCAGGCAGATTCTTCTTTATCAGTTTTGCCCCATTATAGTTAGGTATTACTACATCTATTTTCATTAGAATATATGATTTGTAAATATTACTTCTTTAGATCCTGCTGGCACAATTACTCCTCGAAAATTATAGTTTGCTATAAATATCTCTGTGGGAACACCATCGACCTCGGCTTTCCATGTGGGATAGTACGTGTCTGTGAGAACCAAAAATCCTTCTTCGTCATTATCTACGCTCAGTCTAACTTCATTAGCAGAATACTTAGTAATCTCAACACTACCCGTTGACCACATTTTATCAAATCTTTGGTAATTGGCACCCTCAACTATAACGTCAAGATCTAGGTTATCTTCGTGCTCAAATAACTTCCCAATAGCATCATACTTATCTTTTGCTCCATAAGTTGCACCTGCAAAGAATGCCCTTTCTATAAGTCCGTTATTTCTGTAAACTCTGGTCTCATTTTCCTCAAATACTTTTTCATAGTCTGTATTATCCAGTTCCGTAAGAGAAAGGATGTATTCCACATTGAAAATATTGATTATTTTATCGTGATAATTTTGTGGGGTTATTATGCGATTAAATCCGAATGGTGGATTGATATCAGGATCGCTGCGTCCAACCGCGGCTGCGAGCTCTCCATACCTTAGAAGATATAATGGATCATATCCATCTACGCTTTGAATGCCATATTTTATCGAAAAATTAGGTGGCAAAAGCCTAGAATCAGTTTCCATTATGCGAAAATGTCCTTCCTGATTTGAAAGATATTCCAATGATTTAGTTTCCGGATATAAATACTCTTTTCTAGAGAATACCGTATATTTATCTGCAAACCTAAAAATATCTATTAAAAATAATGATAAAACCAAAACCATGACAATGCTACCAGAACGACCTTTAATAAATTTCTTTGGCAGTAAAGCTTTTCCCACCAATAAGACTGCTGTCATCCCAAAGATTAGCGTAGGAAGTCTCAGGTTACTCTTTGTAACAGCTATATTTCCAGATTCTGTCAAAAGCCTTGTGGGCAACAAGTCATTAAAGTAGACGTATGCCCAAAGCGCACTCAGAATACCTCCAATCACAATCACAGGAAAAACTATTCTCTTTCTATGTTTCATAAAGTAATCGAATCCAAAAGCAGCAAGCACAGCAAGCGACAAGTCTACCACATACAAGAGCCTGGTAGGCTGAGATGTAGAGATAAAAGGGATCTCGAGAATAAATGGTATTTTGGAGATAATAGATGGATATGCACAGATCATAGCTACAATGAGTACACTACCAAAGAAATTTGTAAATTTATCGCGTTTGAAGACCATTACGCCTAGGGCCAAAATCAATGGTAAAAGACCTATGTAGCCTACAAATTCACCATAATTCCAAACGCCCCAATAGTTGAGAGTCGCCGGATTCCCAAAAAAATCCGGCGCGATAAATTGTGTTAAGTTCTGCCATGGGATAAACCACCCTGGAATGTTCGTTGCAACCTGATCCACTTCTCTTGCGGATAGACTAATCAACTGCAGTGTAGGCACCCATTGAATAGCTGTTACTATAAGAAAAATTAAACCATAAAGTATTAGCAAAAGGATCTGTTTGATTTTAAGCCTGACGCTTACAAATTGCATTGCTGCGTAACCAAAAGATATCAGCGAAAGATACAAAAATGTTTGCAGATGCCCGGCAAAAAATGAACAGATAAATGCAAAAAACAAAACAGTCGGCCAAATAAGTTTTTTCTTTAATGTGAAATTAGCGTTTTTTGATGAAAATTTATCTATAGAAAGCAAAATTAAAGGTAGCCATAAACCTGTACTTACTATATTTCCCCACTCAAGCCATGACACAAAGAATCCGCAAAACGCGAATGACAATGATCCTATAAGTGACCCTATTCTGCTAACTTTTAGATTTGTTAGGTATAAGTACATAAAAAGAAACGCGAGCAAGATTTGAGAGAATATAAGAAGCGACCAACCATATTCAAACGAAGTAATAAACATTAAAAAATTTAGGGGGTAAAAAGCTGCGGTCTGGAAATTTGCCATAAGAGGATATCCAGAAAAGTTATATGGATTCCATAAAGGCAATTCCCCTTGTTTCATTTGGGAGACTGCAAGCTCTTTCCATAAGTATTGCTGCCTTACAGGATCGCTGATCTGCATGTTCTTAAAGGGAATGCCTCTGGGATATTCCGAGCTGTAAAAATCTCGGTATGGATGATATAGACCAACTATCGTATCTGTTGGTATCGGAAGTAATCCCTGAATAAAAAACTTATGAAAAAAAATAGATACAAAGAACACTCCAAACAATATGTGTATATTTTTTCTTATAAATTCCATCATCTGATCAGCTTATCTAGCTCGTCTGCAAATCTATCTTTACCGAATCTCTCAGACGCTTTCCTTACCCTTTCTGACAATACTTTAAAATCCTTACTGTCAATCATTTGCTGGGTAAGGTTCAACAACTCATCCTCCTTATCCCACAAGAATCCGCTTTCACCGTCACTAACTATCTCGCTCTGGCCTCCTGCGTTAATTACAACAGGTATACAACCTGCAGACATCGCCTCAACGGTAGACATACCAAAATGCTCTGCTCTTTCTGGATGAGTTCCCAAGTCCTCTCCAAATCCCGATGCATGCCAATAGATCTTGGATTTTTTGTATGCATTTTGAATAATATCAAATCCAGCATTCTTTACTATTTCTATTGATTTATCAACTTTATTTTCTATTTCTTTCTTGAATGCTTTACCATCCGCGTCTTTAACGCTAGTTATAATGAGCATCTTCCACTTTGGATTTTTCTTATGTATTTTTTTAAATGCTTCTATCATAAAGCTTAATTTTTTATAGTCCGATCCATCACCATACGGCTGGTACCTGCCCACAGTTAAGATAATATTTTCTTTCGCATCCCTACTCGGCCCAATTTTCTGTGCAGGTGGATAGAGTATCTGGCTTTTAACACCATATGCTTTATCTATATATTTTTTTGTAAATTCAGAGTTACAAATAACACTTTTTACGAAAAGTATCTTTTTTCTTTCGGAAAGAGAAACATTTTTTTTAAGTATTGGGAATTGGAAATGCACTATTAACTTATTTAAACCAACAAAAGGCAAACTCCCGTCTGAAAGGTAAATAATACGATCAAAACTACTTGATGATTTTATCCGATCAAAAAAACCATATCTTCTAGAAAATATATTTTCTAGAATGTTCACTTTTGATAGATCTAGATTAAATCTTTTTTCTGCCTTATCTACTATCTCTTTTTTGTCCCAAAACAAGAACACATCATGATTCTTCGACAAGACTTCTGCTATCGTAAAAATATAGAGCTCTCCCCCCGTCAGAGTATCTAAGTATGGTGAATATATCCCAATTTTCATTCTAGTTATAAGCTAATTGTACCAACAATTGATAATTATAGAAAGCTATGTTAAATTGATTTAATGGGCCTTACGGGAGATCAAAACATAGATTTTATAATAATTACGGTAATAACTATCTGGTCAACATTGATCAAAGGCATAGCGTTGTGGAAGTCTGCAAATCAAAAGCAGCAAAATTGGTTCATTGTGATGCTTATAATAAATACTGTCGGAATACTCGAATTGGTCTATTTATTCAGATTTTCTAAAAAAAGACTTACACTCAAAGAAATTAAATCCTGGAAAAAGATATTTAGAAAGGGCTAGTCTTTTCTGGTCTGCAACTCCCACAACTTTGCGTAGGTTATAAAAATCGAATATGCCTGATATAAAGCTTCTACAACTCCGTAGGTACCATTTTTGTATCCTTTATCTTTAAAGTAGCTTCGCATAAACTCAGATACCATCACCCGCATAAATCTCCACTCACGCATTTTTGGATGATCTGCATCAAATCTGAGTTTCGCCTCATATTCCGACCAGTTATTTGTCTTTGTAACCATTTGTTCGATATTGCGATGCGTATAGTGCAATATGGGTGAATCTATTCGCCCAGAATCGCCATTTACGTGTGCTGTCTCATGAACTACACCTGTCCATTTATCAAATTTATCTTTTTTAAATATTCTCGTGACTTTGTCCTCCATCCCCCAGTCTTTACCGAAATAATAAGTCTTCCTTTTTATGATAAATGCAGACTTATCAGTATCCTCTATCCGCATCTTCACTTCTTCTATAAATGCTTGAGTAGCTCTTTCATCAGCGTCTAGATAAAACACCCATTCAGATTTAGCTTGATCAATCGCAAAATTTCTTTGAGCCGAAAAGTCGGTAAAGCTATGGGTAATAAATCTCACTTTATTCTTTTCGCAAATTTTTTTTGTGTTATCTGTGGATCCAGCATCAACTACTATGATATTCTCCGCCCAACCTTTTACGCTTTTTATAGCATTTTCAATTACGTCTTCTTCGTTGTTAGTCAAAATAAGCACATCTATTTTTTTCATTTTCTTTTTTTATTATAAACCAATGACATTACAACCAGGACCGTACTTCCTAAGATAGCAGTATATAACCCATAGATAAAAGATTGAGGCAAATATTCAAATCTAACAATAGAGTTTCCTTCTGGCACAACAACAGCTCTAAATGTATAATCTGCTCTTAATATTTCTGTATTTTCGTTATTAATATAAGCTTTCCAACCAGGGTAAAAATTATCAGTCAATACAAGTATTGCTCTATTTTCAGAATTAACATTTATCTCAACACTATTTGGTGAATAAGCTACAACCTCAGCAGAAGATACATTGAGCTCATGGCTTTCGATTTGTGGACTTTTTTCAAGAAACACTTTGTCGCGTAGATTTGTGTCATCAGCGAACATCAACTGAAGCGTCTTTAGGTCGTTATCCTCAACAATATAAGAACCCACAACAAATGCTCTCGGAAATGCATCTTTATTCCTAAATATTCTATACGCATCATCCTCATATACCACTTCAAATTTTTCAACAGGAAAAGCGTCAAAATTAAATGCCCAGGGCTTACTATCATCTGATCTTTTTTGTGGTATAAATTCTGTACCAATAAAATCCATAGCCTTGCCAACTCGCTCACCGCGCAACGGAAAATTAACCACAGACCTGTCTCCATCTTCTTTAATTCCTTTCTCTATATACTTGACGAATTCCCCATACCGCGATGGGTATAGTGGATCATATCCACCAAGAGACTGCAGTCTATAATAAACTGAATTTTCCGCTGATAGATTCCCAAGATATCTGCTTTGAGTCAAATTATTTTCATAAAAATTTGATACACCTGTTTCTTTAAAAATAAATTCTTTTGGAGAAAAAGGCATCCATTTATTCGCAAATCTATATAGATCAAAGGCTGTTATGATAAGCATAAATAGCAAAATTATACTTATCAGATTTCTTCTTTTTTTGAAAAAATATAGCGCTAGTATAAGTGCGGACACGACCAAAGATATGCCTGTAGGGACTATTAGATTGTTTCTCGCTATTATAAATTTTTCCACATCTCCCGCGGTAACTACAAGAGACACTGTCCATGATAAAACCGTAAAAAATAACCCAATCCCCAAAAATAGCAAAACTCTTCTAAAGGATATCTCCTTAATATTCTTTTTCAAATAATCTACTCCGAATGCTGCTAAAACAGATAAAGAAAACGACAACAACACTATAATTCTGCTGGATGCACTTGTGGAAAATAGAGGAAGGTTTAGTTTGAAAATTAGAGCATTAACTGGAGTATCAAACGCCACAAGTAGAGAGAAAATCGCAAGGATAGAAAAGTACAAGACTTTCTTATTCTTCCTTAGCAAAGAAATTGCAGCAAAAAAAGCAAGAATGAGAGTTGATGTACCTGTAAAACCATTCCACTCAGCATAATGCCCCAACCAATCATTGCGGGTTACTGGATTTCCAAATACATCAGGCGCAAATAGTGTTGGAATATACTGCATAGGTATTACCTCGAGCTGTGTCACAATCGTTTGTCTTACTGAATGAAGATAAAACTCTATTGAGGGAAGGATCTGAGGCATTGAAATAAATATCCCTGATGCCAAATATATAATTAAATAAACAAATCTTCTTTTTTCTTTTTTTCTTATTCCAATAAACAATACGTATGAAAAAACTGCGATGAGAAGATAAATACTCGTCTGGAAATGTCCTGCAAAAAATGAAAGCGCCAAAGTAATCGAGAGCATGACCCCATACCGACTTTTTTCCTGCTCCATGAATTTGTCTATAAAGAAAAATGCTAACGGCAAGAAAACAATTGCATACCCCAATGTCGCGTATCCCATCCATGTAACGATAAATCCACAGAACATAAATGAAACCGCCCCCATAACGCTAGGTATTTGTGACAATTTATAATTTCTAAGAAGAACTAGCATGCCAAGACCTGCCAGCAGGGGCTGGAGTAGAACCAAAAGACTCCAAGAATTTACAAATCCTATCGGTAGAAAGAAAAGTATATTTAGTGGAAAAAAAACAGCGGACTGATAGTTTGCCAGATGCGGTGTTCCTGCAAAGCTATAAGGATTCCAGAATGGTATCTGTAGATTTTTTAATGAGTCTATAGTAAAGTCCCTCCATGGATATATCTGTGTAATGATGTCCGGCATTGCATTGTTCTTTACAGGTCCTACATATGTGGAATAAGCGCTCCATGGCGCAAAGAAATTTGACTGGAAGAAAGATGGATAAGGAACAAGACCTTCCAGTAAATAAGGGGCTGAAAAAAGACCCCAGAATAACATTATAAAGATAGTGGGCCAGTATTTAAGAATTATTTTTTTCATTGGTTTTCTTAACCACAACCATATATATAGTAAGCAATGCAAGAGAAATAAGTGATAGTATAGACGCTGCAGCAGAAACTGTCCTCAATCGTGTTTCTTCAAACTCAACCCTGACGTTATATTTACCCGGGTCCAACCAGAAAGTCATTACACCCCTATTTTGTGGATCTTGAAATTCTATTTCTGAGTTCACATCAAGCTTCTTGTCATTAACATATATATTCCAGCCTGGAAAATAAAGCGTGTTCTCTTTTATCCTAGCTCTTTGTTGTACGTCCACAGTGTACACATGACTTGTCGTCGATCTATATTTTTCTTGAATTAATGCACTCCCTGAAATTACCTCAATAGGACCACTCGCCTCTTTTTCCATAAATCTTATTGACCAGATAGGAGAACTCTCTCCGGTGTCTGTAGTACCGTGATAAACCGACTTAAAGAATCCATCTGACTTTAGTAAATAATCGTTTGCCCTCCAGTAAGAAGCATAAAAGAAAGCCGTTAGAAGCAAAACAATAGCTATTCCTACTATTTTCTTATTTTCTTTTTTAATTACGGCAAAGCAAAACGCGCCCAAAAAAGCGCTAGTCAAAACTGTCAAAGACAGGAATCTCCATGGAAATTGAAATTTCTGAATAGTACTTATGGAACTCCATATGAAATCGGACTGTTTCAACATCATAAATAAAGAAAGAAGAAAGAATGCAAAGGTTAAGATGAAAAGGCTTTTCGTAAGTTTTTCTTTTTTTGATAGTTTAAAAACCACAAATAAGGAAATGATAATTAGTGATATATGTAATATACCGATCTGTACAGACAACTGACCTGTAATGCCATAGCTCCAAGAAGGCATGATGAATTCAACTGGACTAATAACAAATCTATCGGCATACTCAAAACCTCCAGTCACTATGTCACGAAGAGTGTACTTTCCCTCTATATATGCGGGAAGCCAAAAAAATGCCGACAGTAAAAAGCCGTAAATAACACTAATGAATATAAAAATTAATTTTCTTACCTCACGAATACTATAGAAAAGCACTAGTGTATAAAAAGCCGCAAAGACTAAAAACAAAATGCTTAGTGCGTTATGGGAAAGAATCAAGAAAGCTGTAAATACTGACACACATATTAAATCAGGAAGAATTGACCGCAGTGATTTTTTCTTGTTGAAAAATATTCTAGTTATGAAAAAGAGTATGAATGGAATAAATGTAAATGACACATGCTCACCTATGGCTCCTCTCACATATAAGTTCACGAATCTATATGGAGCGAACATATAAAGAACTGCTGCAAGCACACCGGAATAATTCCCAAAAAGCTTATTGACCCACAAATACATCCCAATACCTGAAACCACAAATGATACCCCAAAAACGATCTTAAGAGAATCGATTAGAGTAAAGCCAAGAAAATGGAATAGTGAGGCTGCGTAAGAAGAAAATGGATACAGAAACATCATTACTGGATGCCCGAATCCCCAATTCAAATTAGCGCCCCAACGGGGAATTATATTACCCTCTACTAAAGACTGGTAGAAATTTGCGATTCTTGCTACATGGTCTTTACCATCATGAGTTAGAGGCAATCCACTATTAAATAAATCCAGAAGCGGAACAAGTCCAACCAGAATTATAAAAATTAAAAAAATAAATCCTTTTTTTTTCAACATCTTACTGAATCGGATAGCTACCCTTACCAAATCTTCTCATGTAGAAATCTCTTATTCCAATTTTTTGCCACTTCCTTCCCGAAGTAAGCATTTTAAAACTTTCTCTTGATAAAGCGATCTTTGTTCTAAGTGGAGCATAGGAAAATCCGAAAAGCATTCTATTTCTACTTATATAATAATCCTGAAGAGTAGACCCGGAGCTCGAGGATGCAGCATTTTTATGCCACATTTTTGCTTTGGCACAATAATATGACCTGTATCCAGCATCTTTTATTCTCATATTAAGATCTCCATCTTCATAATACAGGAAATATCTCTCATCAAAACCCTTTATTTTTTTGATTATTTTTGCAGGAAGCATAGCACACGCACCAGTCGCAAATCCTGTCTCTATATCATCTTCATATTGCCCCTCGTCTACTTCATCTACACCTCTATGTTTATTAATAAGATTATCCCAATCAGTCAATCCCCCTGCATACCAAATTACTTTTCCCAAATCGCTTTTCTTATATCTATTCTTATGATATTCATCTCCTTTGGAAAAATATATCTTTGGAGAGACAATACCAACATTTTCATTATTCTTAAAACAATTAACCATCTCAATTATAATATCCTTATCCAAAGTAACATCGTTATTCAAAACGACATGATAGTCAGAATTATTTTTAAGTGAGAACTCAAATCCCTGATTATGTCCTCCTGAGAATCCGTTATTTACTTTATTGTTTACAACAACAATGCTGGTCTTTCCTAAAGATTTAATTTCCGGGAAAACGACACCAGGATCATTGTTAACAACAAAAACACTCAAGTCAATTTTATCTGTATTAAGCTTAGAAATAGAATCGAGACACTTATTTGTAGTCTCGATTTTCCCAAAGTGAAGAATAGCTATGGAAATTCTTGTCATATCAAGATATTTTATGGAGTATTTTCCTCGATATTTTTTTTATCGGATTTTTTTCATTTTCATTTTTTGAAATAGTAATCCAATACCGTAGTTGACGGTATGACTCTTTGCTTGCGGATGTAAATTCTTCTAGCGTATTTTTGTTATCAGGGTAAGACTTTGCCTCCCAAACACGCAAGAAAACAATGAAATGATAAAACGCCATAAGCAGTGATAGATATAGACCATGTGCACCATCCTTGTATCCCTTTTCCGCAAAAAATCTTTTTAAAAATTCTCCACTGGGCATTAATATGGCGTCTGCCATTTTAGGCACATACCCAGATTTTAGGAGATTTTCTGCCTCAGATATCGTATATACACGAATCATCTTATCTAAAAACTGGCTCACGCTAGTATAGTTAATGTGAGACAAAGAATTTTTTAATTCGCCGATACTTCCATCGATCGTAATCATTTCATGAACATGTTTTTCAGCAAACCTCCCACTATTTTTCTTAAATAATCTCAACTGTCTATCTGGATACCAGCCAGTATTCTCTATCCACTTTCCAAATATGATATTTTTCCTAGGCATGGTATACCCAGAATCTTTACTGTCAGAACTTATTAGCTCTTTTATCTCCACTGCCAATTCTTCAGTCAGTCTTTCATCCGCATCCAAGACCAGCACCCATTCACCAGCAGCCTTGCCAATACCGAAGTTTTTATTGATATTAAGCATCAAATTATTTTCCCGAACAAAAACCTTGTCTGTGTACTTTCTTGCTATGTCGGCAGTTTTATCTGAAGAGGTGTTATCTATAACTATAATCTCTGTTGCTATATCCTTAACGGACCTAAGACAATCTTCAATATTTTTTTCCTCATTAAAGGCTGATATGACGACAGATAGTTTATTCATACTTTTATTATAGCTCAAAGATATTATTTTTCTTTCGAAAAAGAGCTTTTAGCAAACTTTATAGTCGAAATTAATTCTTTCCTTGAAATCAAAAGCATTATTCCCATATATATAAATCCAGAAATAATGCTCCATACAATAAGAACAATAAACGACGTAATAAGAAAATCTGTAAAGAAGATAAATATGGCAATGATGAGGGCGGCTATAAAAGATTTATACGTAGGTTTGAGAACTGAAAAATCTAAATACCTTTTCGTAACTATAAAAACTCCAAATGAGCTAAGACTGACAAGAAATGCAGCAAAGGCTACTCCATTAAATCCCATACGCGAAACCGCAATAACCGTTGTTATCCAAGTTGCAATCGTCCAGAAAATCATAAAGTAAAACGTTATCTTTACTTTACCGATTGCATTGAGAAAATTTGTTAGTGGAGTCGAGATCGATGAAAGAACAGTACTTAGTGCAAAAAACATGACGGATAAAATCGCAGGCTGCCACTTTCCGTATCGCGGAATAAATTCGATAAGAAATGGCGTGAACATAATTATCATGACAGCAACAGGAAATATGAAAAAGGATATGACGAAAAGTGATTTCTCTATCGCTATTCTTAAAGACTTCTTATCATCTTGAAGCCTGCTGTACGACGGAAATGTGATCTTTATTATATTGTCCATAATGAGTCGTAGAGGCAAAAATGCAAGCTTTTGAGCAAAAGCAATGATTCCGAGCTGAGAAAGTGGAAGGATCAATCCTAAATACAAAGTCAAAAAATGATCTTTAAATAAAGCCAATATGTTATTGAGCTGATATGGAATTCCAAATGACAAAAGCTGTTTCAATGAGTCTCTGTCAAATGCAAAACCAATACTCCAGGGGCGAATTATATATGTGGCGATGAGTCCTCCGATCGCACGTATCAAGACCGCTAAAGTAAAGCTTGTCACTCCAAATCCCATGACGGCACCTATTATAAGAGTAACGTTATAAAGAATCCCTTCAACTATTTCTGGAATGACGAGCTTGCTGTATTGAAGGTCTCTCTCCATCATTACAGTCGGGATTGTTCTTACAGAATTAATAAAGAAAGACACAAGCAACGCTATAAACAACAGCTGGCCATCAAAGCCCAGCCCATACAATGAAACTATTTGGTCGGAGAATATCATGGCTGGAACAACGAGCACCAAAACAAAGATTTGCTGGACCGTAAAGACTGTCCTGAAATCAATAATCGTCGGTTTGTCTTTTTTTTGAATAAGAGATGCAGCAAGACCAATATCTTGAAAATAACCAAAAAAGATAATAAGAGACGAAACTATAGCAAAAACCCCGAAGCTAAATTCGTCTAGATAGAGAGTCAGAATAAAACTGGCAAAAATACCTAGAATTTGAATAAAGAAAGTTCTTGTAGTAAGCGCTAATACTCCGTGAACAGATTTTTTTGCGATTGCTTCGAACGTGAAATTCTCCATATATAAAGTATAACCATTTCCTAGATCCTTTTGTTGTGGATATCAAGCCATAGAATAAAACTCTCCAAAACTGCCCTAATCACTACGGGAAAGTTCGCTCCACTTTGCGAACCAAATTTTCTGGGATAATGATTTACCTCAACTTCTGAAATCCTTAACCCCTTTCTCCTCGCTTTTGCTAATATTTCTGTAGTTACCATAGCTCCCTCTGACCTGAGAGGCGAAATTTTTTCTACAGCGGATTTTCTAAACATCTTGAATCCACAGTCTATGTCCCTAAAGTAAAACCTGAAAAAGACGTAATCCCATACTTTAAGCAAATTCATGAGGATATGTCTTATAAAACTGTCTTGCCTTTGCTTGCGATATCCAATCACTATATCTGCATTTTTTATTTCATCAATAAATTTAGTAACTTGCGAGAAATCAAATTGCCTGTCACCGTCTGTAAATACTATATATTTGTACTTTGAGTTTTCAAGGCCTGAACGCAAGGCTGCACCATACCCCCTGTTTGGAGTATGTGACACAAGCTTTATATTCTTGAATCTTTTAGAGAATTTTCTGCATTCCTCTTTTGTATCATCTGAAGATCCATCATCAACCATGATTATCTCCCAATTTACGGAGACCTCCTTCGCAACCGAAATTGCATCTTCCATTACTTTTTTTACATTCTTTCCTTCATTCCAGAACGGAAAAAATATGGATAATTCGGATATCTTATTCATATAACTTTTTCTTTTTTGCAATTATAGCAACAATAACGGCAACTATTCCAATTATCGTAAGTGTATTTCCTATAACCTGAATTGGTGTGGATCCGATTCTTAGAGTTATCTCCTTTTCCCCCTCGGGAACTTGTATATACATTCCCGTATTTGATTTTGTTATATCTATATTTTTACCATCTATACTACCCTCCCAAGCAGGAAAATAAGCTTTATTTATATGGATTACTCCACTGTTACCACTTTTTTTGATTTCGATAAAGCCTGTTCTAGAAGTCACATTGTCAATAGATACACCGACGGATGCTGCCACCAGTTCTTCTGGTAAATTGTCCTGAGCTAACGGCTTATCAAAATCCCGAGGCATATACTCATCTGATATCTTTGAAGTCTCCCACCTTATATGATCTCTATTTTCATAATAATTACTATCGTAATCGGTAAACACGACGGGAGAAAACAGGTTTACGTTCGAGTAAATAGTAACTACAATTATTATCAGAATACTTATCAGGGCAAGATAATTCTTTTTAAGCTTATACATCACAAAAGCACCAATCAAACCAATAAAAAGTCCTACAAAATTCAAGAATCTCCATGGGAATTGAAGATATTCCATGAAAGGAAAGGTGTCCCAAAATATTTGAGAAATAGGCAATAGTAGGAATATAGACATTCCTAAAAGTATCCAAAAAATACTCTCATGTGTCTTTTTTCTATGCAGAACAAGATCCTTAGCAAAAAAAGCAAAGGCAAAGACCAGGATCAAAATGTTGATCTTTCCCAAAGCGAAACTAATTCCATCTATACACCCCGGCGCAGAACCGCCAAACCCCCAATTACTGCTCCATAGTTGTACTATACATACAAAATGATCTGGATAGTCGGCGCCCCCACCGATCTGGGATCTCACATTTGTAAATTGTGATTCGAAAATAGCAGGAAGTACATAAAATGCGGAAAGCATAAATGCAGTTGCGCAAAGTATAGCAATGGAATATATATAAGGCTTCTTATTTTTTACTTTAATGAGAAAAAACAGAATATAAGGAGCCATAAAAAGTCCCAACATAAATGCGCTTAAATTGTGAGAAATCGTCACCAGAGCTAAAGGTATAGAAAGAAAAATCGATTCTGTTAATAATACTCTTGATCTTTTTTGGATCTTAATTTTCTTAAAAATATAATATATTCCCCAAAAAACTAGCGGAATAAATGCGTACGCAAAAAATTCGCCCACCGCTCCTCTGACATAAATATTTAATGCATGATATGGAAAATATAGATAAATCACTCCCGCTAAAAAACCTGCATACTTGTTTGTAAGCGCTGATGCAAGAAGATACATTGAAAAAAATGAGATAATCGTACCAATAGCAAACATTAATTTTGTAGCTACAATTGCATCATTTACGACCAGCTCAAAAAATCCTCCTATATAATATGGCAAGGGTGCATAAAAATTAAAGATTGGATACCCATAACCATACCCTAGATCCTCGACCCACCTAACGGGAAAATTTCCCTCACTAAGAGCTTTTGACATCTGAGATACTCTCTCTACCTGAGTATTGTCATGTATGACAAAAAATCCATTTCTAAAAAGAGGCAGAAGAGCAGGAATGAGTATTATTATTGATAATATGAATAGTAATAATTTTTTCATTAAAATTTAACCAGCGGTCGGGAAATAAAATATATGAGAGTCAGCGCCGCGACGATCGATACCATGTTACTAAGTGTCCTAATAAGGTCCTCCTGAAACGAAAGGTATACTCTATCATCATATTGACTCAATTCGAATTCCATAACACCATAATCATTGTCATATGAAATCTCTCTTTCTTCTCCTTCGACAAAAAGCCTCCACCCTGGCCAATAAATAGTGTTCACGCGGATTTTTGAATTAGAATTAACAACGGTATCAAATTCTATTTTTGATGAATTAACTCTCAAGTTAGTTATTTGTGCATCTCCAGATAGCACCTCTACCTTGTTTTCCGGACGGCTACTAGGATGATTCTTGACCCATACAGGCATATACTCATCGTGAATTGTAGTGGTCGCTTCATTTGTCGAATAGTACCCATCAGGATTATTATCATACTTAATATCTGACAAATAGCTATAGCCGGAATATATTACAAGTCCGGAAATTATAACAATCGCAACTATTTTTATCTGCTTGAACAATATATATGAGATAAATGCTGCAAAAAAAGATGAGCACACGATAAGAACAGACAATATTCTATATGGAAATTGAACAAAAGACGCATTCACGTTTTGCCAGAATATAGAACTGAGACTAGTACTTAAAAATATTGAAGCAATGAATATTGCACCAAAAAATATGACGAATCCCAAATATGGAACTTTTTTTATCTCATTTTTATATATCGCAAAAATTAAAAATATTGTAGAAAAAAGTATGACTATAGATACGATGCCAATTAGATTTATATCAGCAAAATACTCTAAAGGGTTTGATATCTGTGTCTCAAAAAATTTTGTATATTTCAATTCAACCAATGCGGGGACTGTAAAAAATGCAGACATGAAAATCCCCAGACCCATACCAGGGATGGATCTAACAAAAGACTTCCTGATAAGCGCATAGATAGGTATCAACGGAAGGAAGAATACTGCTAGAGAATTGTGCAATATCAAAATCAAGAAAACTGATAGGCTTATCAATATCGTACTTCCTTTTTCGATACCGTAAAAAGCAAGTGGCATTACGGAAATCGATAATGCCTCACCCAGTGAGCCTCGCTTGTAGATATCAAATAGATGATAGGGAGAATAGACGAAAACAAGAGAGCCTATAAGTGAGTCTACATTACCAAATAGCCTTCTTAACCAAATAAACGAAAATATGCCCGAAAAAATAATAGATAAGCCAAATAGGATCTTTATGCTATCTATAAAACCAAACCCAACCATGTGAACCACAGATCCTAGATAAAGATAGCCAGGATACAAAAAATTTGAAACCGGGTATCCGTATCCGAAGTTAATCCTTTCTAAAAACCTGACCGGAATCTGTCCGTCTCTTAAAGTATCGTAAAATGCTGAAAGACGAATTATCATCCATCCCCCATCATCTGTCACCATGAATCCCGAATTAAAAAGCGGGATAATCGCCGGGAGCGTAACAATAGCTACCAGCAATACAAACGATGCATTCTTCAAAATATTTTTCATCATTTTGATCTTTTCCTATAATAACTAAATATGAGTAATATTACAGCAGAACCTATGGCTATCGAAGATACTGTCGATCCTAACTTGAATGAATCTGGTTCGTAAGAAAAAACCACCGCGTGCTCACCCTTAGGGACTTTTATAGCGCGGAGCGCGTAGTTTGCTCTGAAAATATTTGTCTCTGAGCCATCTACACGCGCTTTCCATCCGGAAAAATATGAATCCGACAAGAATAGTAATGCATCAGTACTGGATTCTACTGATATCTCAATTTTGTTGGCTCTATAGTCGCTGATTTTCAAGTCGTATTCTAATGGCATTCCCGAGCTCTCAAACCCCGGATCTTTTTCAAGAATTATTTGCGAAGAAGGATCGAATGAATCGTCATAAAGCTTTTTTATAATTTCCTTTTCATCTTTCAAAACTATATAGTCTGTAACCATGAATGCTCTCGGTAATACTTGTGTATTTTCGTAAATCTGGAGATCTTTGTCGTTCCAAACCAAATTATATATAGAGTCATCAAACGTCTGATCATGTGCAAAAGTATCCTGAGGCTTTTTATGAATAATGTATTTCACGCCCAAAATATTCATCATCTTTTGTCGATATAGATTATCTCGTAAATTCTCTTCCCCATATCCCGGAGCTAAATTAGCGTTTGCCCTTTTTATAGATTCTGAGACAACTCCATTTTCTGTAGTCGATAACAACTCCCCGTAGCGCCTTATATAAAAAGGGTCATAACCATCTGTCGAGTAGATCTTTTCATATGTCTGGATGTTTACAGGAATACTGGAGGCACCATATCCCCATGATCTATAGATATCCTGATTTTGCTTTATAAAATTAAACACCGAAGTCTGCGGATAAATGAACTCTCCTGGAGAAAAGGGCGAAAATTTACTGAAGAAAAAATATAATTCAAAAATTGTTGCAAGAAGTATAACCGCGAACAAATATCTTTTTATAAAATTTGCATATTTTTTCAAAGGTCTCTTCTCCTTGAGGATAAAAAGCATTAATAAAAAAATAACAAGCGAGAATGCGAGCGTAGGAATAAATAAATTACGAAGTGCAGTGGGCATATATATGGTCCATTGGGCCCCTTGAAATAATTGCGGAGCCACAATCACAAAAAACCATGTTGAAATGACAATGGCACTAAAGACTATTATCGTCAGCAACAGGTGCTTGAACTTCTTTGCTTTTTCGATTTCGTTATATCCAAATGCTGCAAGTACGCTGCCAGAAAAAATCAGCACGAAGACTATCCTCGTAGGGACTGAAGTCGCAATAATCGGAGGTATATATATCGAGTAAATAAATCTAGTTATGAAAGAATCGAAGGCTATAATAAATACCGCAAGTATCGATAAGACAAAAAACCATACGACTGAACTTTTTCTTGAGATAATTGCATAAAGTGCAAAAAATAGCGGCACTATACCAAAGTAAGTGGCCCTTTCTATATATGTCCCGGCCGGCCAATAATTTCGGCTCACTGGATTTCCGAAAAAATCAGGAAAAAGCATACTTATGGAATGATATGTCGGTATTAAAAATTCCACTAATCTCTCGTATGTATAGTCTGTTCTCGATGAATTCAAGAA
This sequence comes from uncultured Gammaproteobacteria bacterium, assembly GCA_964450885.1. Lineage (GTDB taxonomy): Bacteria > Patescibacteriota > Microgenomatia > Levybacterales > GWA1-39-11 > JBCLLY01. The sequence continues at coordinate 403,204 of CAYVFE010000001.1, read as the reverse complement.
AATCTCGATAGATGGAATGAGCTGAACTGATGAAATCAATAATGAAAATATATATATTCCTGCAAGAGTCAGCATATTCATAAAAAATCTTTCCCTATAGAATTTAGCTGTCATGAAAACAAGAAATATAAAACTAAATCCGTATAAGTAGATCGATACTTGAAAATGTCCTGCAAGCACAGAGAATGCCAAAAATAACGAGATCAGGACGGATTTGACCAGACTTGGTTTCTTTAGATTTTTAATTCCTAACCATAAAATAAGCGGCAGCCAGAGCACCGCATGAATTATATTCCCATACTGCATCCAGACTACTAAAAAAGAAGAGAATGAAAATGCCAACCCTCCCAGAATAGAGCTTTTGAAAGAAAGCCTTAGTTCTCTTAGGAAGAAATAAGTAAATATTCCAGCAAGAACTGGCTGTGAAATTATGTATATCGTCCATCCAAGATTAAATGGCAAAAGTAAAAAAAGCAGATTAAATGGGTAGAATGTTCCTGACTGAATAGCTGCCAGATGGGGGGTCCCAGAAAAGTTATACGGATTCCATAAAGGAAATTCTAATTCCTTTAAAGATTCTATAGAAAAATGTTTCCATGGATATAGTTGCTCTATAACATCAATATTTTGGGCTTTATGGGGGAAGCTACCAGGAGCATATCCCATAAAGGAATATGAATTATAGGGGTTATAATGTCCTATCAACAAATCACCAGGAAATGGAACCTGCCCTTGAAATACTGATTTGTTAAAAAAAATAACTCCAATAAATAAAAAAATAATAAATGCTAGAAAAGCATTACTCCTCAACATACTAATTATTATCAATCAACCTATAAATACTAAGACTTGTATTATCATCATCTTTTTCGTATTCCTCAATTTTTTCAAGCGGCCAGCTAGTTGGCGCTGCACCTGGATATGCGCACTGTGGGCATGGTTGATAGTAGACAAAATATACTTCTTTATTTTTCGCAATCTCAAAAACTTCTGTGGGAGGTTGGTCCTCAATCGGCCAATACCCTTTTATCTCTATATTTGGATTTTCACCCAAATATATCTCGTAAGCGTATGGCATCAGACCAAATGTTCCCTGCGTCGCTACTAATATCTCCCCACTGAGTGCTTTTTCTTCGAAAAACTCTATCGACTCTCTTACTCCGCCTCCTGCTGGCCACCCTCTAACAAATTGCTCAAGATCTGATTTTGGAATAGGCGCATTAGAAAAGTCTGTCAGTATCGTATACGATGAGAAAATCGGGTAAGCAAAAAATCCTATACTAAGGAGCACAATAATTATTTTATTCTTTACAATGCTGGCTATCTTAAACAAACCAAATGCCAGTATCGGAAGAAGCGGCAACGACATAAAAAATACGTATCTCGGATAGAGAGTTTTCCCAAAAACCAAAAGTGCTAAAAATGGCAGCAAGAACCAGAGAGTCAAAAGAATCTTTTCCTTATAGAATTTCTTGAATAGAAAAGAATAAATAACGACTACAGCAAAAGGGATACTAAAATAAGTCACAAACCAGTCAAATAGTCCTCTAAAATTGCTGATAATATTTTCGATCTTAATCTGCAACGAAAAACTCAACCATTCAGATATAGGATAGACGAATATAGAATTTTTTTGTTCAATTATATGAAAGAATGGAGAAAGCCTAAGAATTGAGTACATTATGTTTGCGATAATAACCGAAACTACTATAAGTAAAGTAAGTCTTATTGCATTTCTTTTTAATGTTTTCCTATTAAAATCCAAAATAAAATACAGAAATGGTAAAAGATATATAGCCAGAAATCCTGAAGATTTCGTGAGCACACCTCCGCCGAGTACAAATCCCAATATCATCGCTACATCAAGTCTGAGTTTTTTTACCAGAAGCATCTGGAAGTAAAGCGCCCATACAAAAAACATCGCAAGTATAGACTCATATAGAGCAAGTCTGTCATAAACCATAGCGAATGGATAGATCAAATAAATTGCAGCAGCTATAACCGATATTTTCAAGTTTTTAAATACGATTTGAGTAAGGAAAAATATACCCAGAAGTGTCAAAAACCCCGTAAACACTGAGGCCATCCTACCTGCCAGAAGTGGGTCTTCGAAGAATCTCAGAAATACCATATGAAGCCAAACAAAAGACGGCTGCTTTCCATCCGTTAATGATATAAATCTCCATGACGCGTCGTTGTATGCAATCTGAGCCCACCTGGTATAAATTGCCTCATCTGTAAATATAGGCAAGTGCATTATGTTGATAATCCTTGTGAAAAAATAGATGAATGAAATGACTACAAGTGACCCAAGTTCTGGAATATGCTTTCGTATTGTTTTCATCGTTTAATTATACATTTGCATCAAATGGTCATGCAATTATGGCCTGCACAACTTTATTATGTAATAACCTACAACTCCTCCCGATATTCCTAACAGAACTAGAATATTTTTAAGATTTACAATATTCTCAGGCCACATTCCGTTGAATAGAAATGGAATATAAGAAAAAAGCACCGTAAATGAAAGACCTACAAACATAATCCTTACCATTTTATTTTCATATAATGGAACAATCGGCGCTGCGATCAGCAGGTACCATGGCTGAAATTCTGGATTTTTATTAGGACCTGACGCAAGAGAAGTCGCAGCTATAGCGACAGCAGAAAGTATAACCGAAAATAGGATTACTCGCTCGTTGTTTAACTTTCTATAGAATATTTTAGCCAAGATAACGGGCAGAAAAATAGCTGTCGCATATTTTATACCTATAGAAATAGCTAGACTTATCAGTGAATATGTCCTCCTCTTTTTGAATAACAGATAAAAAGCCAAGACTGCAAAAAACATCATAACTATTTCGTTATGTGCAGAGACTATTCCTTCAATAATGACAAGTGGATTTAGCGCAAATAACGCGAGTGCCATGTTCGGGTTTTTTATTTTTAAATTTTCTGCGATTCTCTTTATGAAGTAGCATGTGCCAAGATATGCGGCAGCACTCATGATTTTAAAAAGAGCAAGGCTTATGACAAATACTTCGCTCGCGACATAAGTTAATGGAACAGTAAAACCAAGCCATGTAGGACCATATGGATATACCCTATGAGTAGATCTCATAAAAGACAACATAGCATCTCCTGGAAAATCCAAGGGCTTGAATTCGTATGGACTTAGGTTGTAATGACTCACTATCCTAGCGTCGAAAATATAGTTAAAAAGATCATAAGAGAACGCGTTATATGAAGGGATAAGTATTATCGTGACTATAATAATCATCATCCATAATGTTTTACTAGTTAGTCTCTTTTTAGATATGTTGTATATAGTAATAACAAACAAAGAAAATAAGTAAATGATAGTTCCTATATATAAATATGTAGAGAGTGGACGGCTAAACCAGCCTATATGTTGAAATCCCTTCTGCACATCCTGAATAAATGATGCTTGAGAAAGCGTGAGAGAAAGATCGACCTGAGTGAACGAATACAAAAGTAAGAAAATTCCTCCTATAATCCAAAGTGGAAGAATTATTTTTTTTAGCATATTATTTATAGACTCCCGAAATAATATTGCGTTTTATATGCAGAAGATCGAAAACTCCCTCGATAGAATCTTTTACGGGGCTTACCCGGCGGGTCTCGACATATAACCAGGTAACGGGAATTTCTTTAATCTTGTAATTCATTTGCTCTGCTATGTATAAAACTTCTATATCAAAGCCAGCTGTAACAGATGATCCTTTAATAGATTTAAATCCGTTATGGACTTTTTTTACTTTACTGAAGATTTCTCTTGCAGCTTCTTTTTTGAATAACTTAAATCCACACTGAGTATCTTTTATATTAGGGATTCCTACTATAACAGACCTCAAAAAAACCATGCTTCTTGCCATTATCTTTCGTGTTAGTGGCGCTCCTTTTCTTTGTCCTTCGCGGGACCCTATGACAACATCGTATCCTTTTTCTATCTGCGGGAGAAGTTTTTCTACCTCCTCTATCGGCGTTGCCTGATCCATATCTGTAAAAAGAACAAAATCTCCTTTCGCCGCTAAAACACCTTGCGTAACAGCCCCAGCCTTACCACTATGTCTGCCCTCTATCAACTTTACCCTTTTGTTCTGCTTTACGAAATTTGCTACGAACTCGCGGCTTCCATCGTTACTCCCATCATCGACCACTATGACCTCAAAGTCATACTTTTGACGAGAAAGGTAACCCATGACCTTATCTAAAGTCCCTTTCTGAAGATTTGCCATTTCGTTATATGAAGGGATAACAACCGACAGGAGAAATTTATTCATGTGATTATTATACAGAAATAATAGTCTTATTTGAAATTATTATTTGCTTAGTACACTATAATTTCCTATAATATCTAGGCTGAAATGCTTTCGGCCCCATAGTCTAGTGGCCTAGGACACTTGGTTCTCATCCAAGAGACCCGGATTCGACTTCCGGTGGGGTCACAAATTTTTTTTTCTCTTTTCTTACCCTCTCTCTTTCCCTATATGCTGCCCAACTCTCTTCAGGCGTGATCTCTTGCTTGCCCACGTCTCTTGCCATTTTCTTTAACTCAGAAATTGCTCTAAGATCCTTATCTAGATTAAAGGGCCTATAGCCACTTTCTAGCCAACAGGTGATAAATTGTCCCCAATCCTCTCTTTCACCGCCTGACACATTTATCATCATGCAAGGCCTTTCGCTTCCATAATCATTACCCGTAGACGAAATTGTATAATGAACTATGGGGCCTAGAGCTTGGTCATCTTGAAGTACCCCCTGCCTTCTAAAATAACCCTCAAGTTTTTTAAAAAATTTCGGCTCTATCGCACCTGTCCTATAACCCCCCTCCTCATACCAATTAGGATCAGTTACATGAAGACCCGCATAATCGGTCTCGGTACTCACAAAATCTACTCCCTCCATAAAATCTCCAAATGTCACATCAGGCTCAAGTGCCATTATATATTCGATATCAATAACTCGATTGCAGTATCCTTTGAGTCCATCAAGGTAACGGGTAGATTCATCTAATTCTGCAAAATGCGTCTCACGCGAGTCTACTAACTCATCAATATTTGAAGAAAGCCTATAAAGCTCAGTTTCCCTTTCTATTTGCATATAATTCCCTGCTATTCTACCTCGACTTTCCCTATCCTTTGGAGTTTTTTAGAAAGTTTTTTGCCATCCACCTCACTAAATGAAATATCCTCCTGGCGGGCAGATATCAGACCATGAAGCAGATCCCTTACCTTAATTGCAGGGCTTTTCGGAAGGTATTGTATCCGGATAGGCTTTTCTGAAAAGTATTTAGTCGTTATGCGAAGTGTCGCAAACAGAGGCCCAGTGTCTACCTCGACATGCAGCACATCATTATGATTTATGCTATCAATTTTCTGGGACATGAAAAATTTTTTCTTTATTATGCTTATTTTTTGGTAGTCCACTATCAAAGTATCTGGGAAAAAAGTAAAGGGGAATACGGTTTTTGTTCTGAAAAGAATTTTATCAGAGGCTTTAGTTAGCTCGCCTAAGCCACTAGATTCACTCTTTTTGTTCTCCTCCTGAGCTTTTTTTTGTCCATAAGATTCATCATAAAGGCTTACACTCTCTCCTGATTTAAGCAAAGATTCCTCGTCGTTAAACATATCGATATTATACTCTTATTTAGGATAGGCTAAATTATAAATATTTAAATAAATAAGGGCTTATTCGCTATTTATCCTATAAGGTGCTATACTGGTTATAGTGTTATGTAATATTTAGTTCTTTTCTTCTACTAGAATTAACTCCTATATCGCACGCCCCTATCTATGAAAAGTACACATCAATTTGATGTACTTGTTGTCTATAATCAAAATATAGCAACGAGTGCTTCTTTAAATACAAATGCCGCTGTGCCCTTTTCTCGTTTAAAAGGCATGAACCAGTACAATAGAGCATATTCATTCTTTCTGGAGAGCTGTAACAAAAATAAAATCTCGGCCGCATTTACCACGACATCCGATATTATGGAAAATGGGATATGCAAAAGCTACTGGGAATTTTCCAATAACAAATGGTCAAAAACTATAGGAAATTGTTACGCTAAACTCGTTTTTGATAAATTCTCTCCATATGGACTATTCTCCCGTGATGCAAAGTCACTTTTTAAACGTCATACAGGAGTTAGTCCGTTCAACGACTCTATACTGCATAAGCTTTTTGACGACAAATTCAAAACGTATGAAAAACTTACTCAATTTACTATTCCAACTGCAGAGATAGTCGACTCTTCTCTTCCTGCAGTGTTTAGCGCTTTAGATAAATTAGAAGAACTCATAAAGATTCATCCAAATTCAAACGATTTCAAAAAGTCACTGATCATAAAAGACAGATTAGGTGCAGGAGGTAGAAATATTTTTAAGGTCGATTCAAATCACGCTAAAAAGATTTTCTCGATCCTAAATAAACACAAAAATAAGAGCTTTTTACTACAGCCATTCATAGAGTTTGACAAAGGATATAGTTATAAAAAATCCTCTACTGCAACTGATATTCGGATTATATATAGTCAGGGGAAAATAGTACAAGCTTATGTCCGAACGGCGAAAAAAAATGATTTCAGATGCAATGAACATCAGGGCGGGACTGTTAAGTATCTAACTGAAAAAGATATTCCCGAGTTGGTTATTAGAACAGGAGATAAAATTGTCAAAAAGCTGGATCGCAAAAACGCGCTTTACACGCTGGATTTTATCGTGTCAAACAATGGTAACGCTTACCTTCTAGAAGGAAATATAAATCCGGGAATATACTGGGGAGAAGGTCAAAAAGAAGATGAAGCGATGACTAAACAGCTTACAGGAATTATAGTAAAAGAATGCAGGAGAAAGATTGATAGAGGAAAATATAAGTTGGATAATTTAATCTTATCCCCGAATTTCAATGCTGCACCCATATATCCTGCTACTCCCTAACAGAATAACGTAAGAATCTGGCTAATCAGCGGCGATCGGCTGCGGGGTCTTTAATTTAGTCTCTTTCTCGCCACGGATCTGCTTGAGTCCTTCGATAGGTTTTATAAGGGCCTCTTTCAAGACTTCATCCATGTGAGATGCAAATACGAATCTGAGATCCTTTGCGACTTCTTTTGGAATCTCTTCAAGATCCTTTCTGTTTTCCTTAGGTAATATCAGTGTTCTAATCCCTGCACGGTGAGCTGCGATAACTTTTTCTTTTACTCCGCCTATCTCAAGGATTCTCCCTCGCAGGGTAACTTCACCTGTCATGCCTACCATTCTATTGACCGGAATTTTCGTCAAGGCCGACACTATAGCTGTAGTTATAGCTCCCCCTGCTGACGGACCGTCTTTGGGCACGGCTCCCTCCGGCACATGAACATGCACATCCAGGTCTTTATAAAAATCTTCATCTAGCCCGAATTTATTCGCTCGTGACCTGATATACGTCATCGCGGCCTGACAAGATTCCTTCATGACATCCCCCAGCTGACCAGTAAGAACCAGCTGTCCTTTTCCTTTCATAAGAGCTACTTCGATAAAGAGTATCTCTCCGCCTACCTCGGTCCATGCAAGCCCCGTACTCATACCGATTTCGTTTTTCTTTTCAGCGAGTGTCGAACTAAACTTTTCCGGACCCAAAAACTTTCGTACATTTTTCTCGGTAACCAGTATCTTTTTCTTCTTTCCTTCCGCTACATTTCGTGCGATCTTTCGAAATACTTTTGCTATCTCACGCTCCAGACTTCTGACCCCTGATTCCCTGGTGTAGCGCTGGACTATATACTGCAGACCTTTATCACTTATCTCGACATTCCCAGGTTTTAGACCATTTGCTGCGAGTTGTTTTTTAACCAGATATTTTCTGGCAATATGGAACTTCTCATCGCTCGTATATCCAGCGAAGTTGATTATCTCGAGTCTATCGCGAAGCGCTGGCGGAATCGTATGCAAAAGATTTGAAGTAGTTATAAACATTACATCTGACAGATCAAAAGGCACTTCCAGATAATGATCTGAAAATTCATTGTTCTGCTCTGGATCTAGCGCTTCAAGAAGTGCAGAAGACGGATCACCCCTATAGTCCGCTCCTACTTTATCTATCTCGTCTAACATAAATACAGGATTATTCGTCTTCGCGTCTTTTATACCCTGAATAATCCTGCCTGGCATGGCACCAACATAAGTTCTCCTATGTCCTCGTATTTCTGCCTCATCACGGATACCACCTAGCGACATCTTTACGAATTCTCGGCCCAATGATTTTGCGATACTTTTTCCGATAGATGTCTTTCCTACTCCAGGAGGACCATTAAAACAAAGGATTGGGCCTTTCATCTTGCCTGACAATTTGTGGACTGCCAGATATTCGATGACTCTTTCTTTGACCTTATTAAGACCATAATGTCCTTCATCAAGTATCTTCTCGGCATCTTTTAGCTTTACTTCATTTTTGCTTTTCTCACTCCATGGAAGCGCCACTAGCGTCTCAAGGTAATTTCTTATATATCCTGTTTCCGGGTTGTAGGGAGTCAGCTGTTGTAGCTTTTTCAACTCTTTTCTGGCCTTTTCTTCGACATCCTCGGGCATTTTAGCTTTCTTTATCTTTCCCAAAAGCTCCTTTATCTCTCCAGCCTCATCACTTTCCCCCAGTTCCTTCTCGATGCTTTTCATTCTTTCCCGCAAAATAGCATCTTTTGTGGACTTCTCCAGCTTTTCCTGTGTTCTATTCGCGATCCGTCTTTCAAGCTCGAGAACCTTTACTTCTCGTGACAAATACTCAGACACCTTTTCGAGTCGCTTTTTGACATCAAAGATCTCGAGAATCTCTTGCCTCTCGCTTCCTTTTATGTCCAAAGTAGAAGCCACCTGGTCAGCCAGTTCTGCTGGATTTATATCTGACATGATATTCATAAATACCAGAAAATCAGCCTGTTTACCCAGACTTAGTGATTTTTTAAATAGGGATGTTACGTGATTTATGAGCGCTGTCATCTCCTCGCCCGCAAGAGACATTTCATCTACCTCATCAATGAGTGCTTCGAGATAGTCTGATGATTCGTTATAACTGACAATTCTAGCTCTCGAGATACCCTTTACAAGCGCATTCACCTCTCCATCGGACCTTATCATCCGTTCGATATGGGCGACCGTTCCCACCTGATATAAATCAGATAGCTCAGGATTGTTCTGTCTAGGATTTTTCTGAAGGACGAAACATACAAGTCTTTCTCCAGTAAATGCATTCTCTAGAGCAGCCAGGCTTTTTTCTCTGCCAAAAGTAAGAATTGACTCGGTATGTGGGAAGACTATACCGTCTCGAATAGGGATTACTGGGACTCGAAGAGGGTTAGAATCTGTTCTTTTCGGTGTCATGGATTAGCAGTGTATCAGATGAGTTGCTAAGTGTCAAGTTCTCTCTGTTTGAGGCTAGTGTATAGGAATTAAGGGTATGTGTCAACACTCAATAATTCTTTCAATTTGAGCTTGTTTCATGTAGAATATACACATCGATTATCATTGCCGAGTCGTCTAATGGTAGGACAACGGATTCTGGATCCGTTTATTGGGGTTCAAATCCCTGCTCGGCAGCACATAATTATACCTACAAACATTTCCAGCTTTGAGGAATTCTGGATCACCTCATGCTCCACATGATTTGTTGTTTTAAGTTGACATTCATTTGACTTATTGCATATAAATATAAAATGCAAGATTTTATATTCCATACGTCATGGAAAATTTTTCGTATTTTTTCAATTGTTCTATTCCTGGGATTAGTATCTTTTCTTATTGCAAGCCCTGCATCCGCAAATCATTTTAGAGCAGGAACTTTATCCTGGGAAAGCGTTGAAGGCGAAGATAGAACGATCCTGCTTAAAGGACAAATAGGATGGACGAATACTCATGGTCATATCCCATCTGCAACTCCCATAGGCGGAGTTGTAACGAACAAAGTACAAATATTCTTCGGTGATGGAACTTCTGTTAATGCAGCAGTTAGAGTAACCTCACGAAACACCACAACCAATGATGTCCAAACAGAGCTTGTAAGTATAAAATCCGGCGAAGAAGAATATACAGAAGGTCTCGAAAAAACTTATGCCACCGATGGCACTTATGTCGCTTATTGGGAAAGTAGTGCCCGAGAATCAGCAATAAATCTAGATGGTTCTGCCTGGAGAAATGAGACCAGAATAAATATAGGTGGTGAATATTCGGGAAATAATTCACCAGCCAGTGCGGTTGCTTCAGTCGTCCAGGTCCCTGATGATGCAATTTTTTCATACCAGCTTGTCGCTGTAGATAAAGATGGAGATGATGTCCAGTTTCGATATGGAACAATTCCTGAGTTCTTCAATACAGGGTCGGGTGAGGCCACAAAGCCTACGGGGCTTACGATGGATAGTGATGGAAATATTAGTTGGGATGTTAGAGATGAAACGTTAGCTACAAATATTGGAGACAGATGGCAGCTAACCGTAATGGTTGAGGATATTGATGGTGAAGGGGAGGTAAAGTCATATGTTCCACTAGATTTTGTTCTTCGAATCTCAGACTCAAGCGATGCACCACCCACAATTACTACAGAACAGAACTCTTATAGTATAGGTCCAGAAAATACACTTGTATTTGAATTATCAGCTGAGGATCCTGACTGGGAAATAGGATTGGACTCTCCTGAAATTAGCGTTATTAATCCCCCCTCAGCATCTGATAGCGTATGGAGCACCACAGCCTCGTCTGAAGATGCAACGTCAACTATGGAGGTGACTTTTACACCAACCCTAGCCATGCAAGGAAATCAATATGTTATAGTATTTCAAGCAGCTGATGACGGAGGAAATGCTACTACAAAAAATATTACTCTAAATATTAACACACCGACACCTACCCCTTCACCAACAAATACACCAGCCCCAACTAACACAGAACAACCTACATCTACTCCCAGCACTCCAATCCCACAAGCCTCTGCTAACTGTAACGCTGAAAAGGGAATAGCTCCGGAATTATTTCAAATAGATTCAAAGTCGAATCAAGCTACAATTCACTTTGCTCCGGTTCCAGGATTTAATAATTATTTCATTAGCTACTCTACCAATCAAAGCGCGGAAGAACACAGCATTAATCACTCCGGAGACTCTTCAGGAGTCCAGACAGTAACAATAGCGCACTTAGAATCCAATTCTACCTACTACTTCAAAGTTCGAGTAGATAACGGATGCATGCCAGGTGATTGGTCAAATATTAAATCGACCTCAACAGTGCAAATAAATTCAAACATCCCCCTACTTCCTGAACAACAACTAGAAGTTACAAACATCACAATAGAAACACCCTTGAGTTCAGAATGCTCATATGTTGTAGAATCTGGTGATTCATTATGGAAACTTGCAGCAGAAGCCTTTGGAGATGGATCGCAATTTCAAGAAATAATTGACCTAAATATAGAAAATTATCCAAATATTGGTGAAGTTCTAAATGTTGGCTCAAAACTTGAATTTCCGTGTGAAAGCTATAATGAAGACCTTCCCCATTCACATGATGATGAAGGCAACAGCATAAAAGAATTCACGAATGCGGTTACTATATACGTCGAAAATGAAGGTCAACCACTCGCCAACGCTGACGTTGAACTCCATTCTGACCCAAAATATGGCAAAACAGATGAAAACGGCAAAGTAACATTTACAGATGTAGAACCAGGAGAACACACTCTATATCTTGCATATGACAACTATAAAACTGCACAAAAAATAACGCTAGATGAAGGTGAAGACGAATATTCAATAAAGATCACCGTGGAAATGAAACAATCCTCATGGGCTCCTATTATTACCTCATTACTCTTGGGAATTATCATTAGTCTGCTATTTGTTTGGCTTTTCTTTTTTTTGAAAAGAAGAAAAAAAGATAAAAGTAAAAAAACAGCTTAACCAAAATCATAAACAGTTATTAAAACTCTCTATTCTTTCTATAACAATGATAATATTTCACTTAACCTTAAATTTTAGACAGAAGTTATAACGACTATAAGGTTCTAGTCTCATACGCTCAGCACCTCAACAATCTTTACCTTCAGTTCAAATATATGGCTTATCTTACTGCAAATTCCTCTCTGACGAGTATATAATAACGGTAGGTGATCAAATTAAAACGAATATATGATCGGTACGATAAAGAAGACGGCTATAGGGTACTCGTCGATAGACTTTGGCCAAGAGGAATATCGAAAGAGAAAGCACATCTCGATCTATGGTTGAAGGAGATTGCCCCAAGCACAGAACTTAGAAAATGGTTTGGTCACGATGCTGAAAAGTGGCAAGATTTTAAGAAAAAATATAATAAAGAACTAGATGATAAGAAAGACCTGGTAGCTCAGCTAAAAGAATTAAAGGAGAAACATAAACAAATCACCTTGCTTTACGGAGCACGCGACACTGAACATAATGAGGCAGTTATCCTACTGGAGATGTTATAGAAAAAGATCCCAGGCAGCACGCGTTATCAAAATCCTACAATCAAGACTAAAGTTAAAACCCTAATTTTTCGTCAACAATTATTATATTAATTTTACGTCCAGACATAGGATTCTCCTTATGGAAAATAACGGTTTTAGTGTGAGTCGTACCTATTCCATATACATCTTTCATGCGCTTATCTTCAAGTTTTATTACATACTCTTCCAAACGGGAAATGGCCTCCGAAAGCGTCGGCATGATTTTCTGTGCTCCTACGACCAAAATTACATTGGGGGAAGTAAATACTACATGAGGAAGCTGACTTCCAGTATTTGAAGCAATAACCAACTCTCCTTCTTCGCTAGCTGCATGCACACTTCCTACATAAAAATCGGAAACAACCGATTGGCGTCTAAGCAGTCCCTGCTTTTCTGGATCTTTCTCTGCTAGGATTGCTTCGTGGAGGTTGTCCCATTTATGATTGCCGCTTTTTAGAAAATCCACATAGCCTATTTCCTGAAGCGTTACAGATGCTCCGTTCATAACAGAGGCACCTTCGGGAATAAGCTCTTTTACTTTTGTAAGAGCTTCTTCTTTTGACTTTACATGGTATGGGATAAAATTATTTTCCTTAAATGACTCTATAGCTCTATCAATCGATTCATCTGATGCAACTTCATTATAGTCACGTGATTTCCTAATCTGGGAATTTGGCTCATATATTGATTGTGAGTTGTTCATGTTTTTGATATAATCACTATATAATTTATAGTGCTACAATAATTATAGTACTATATAATTTATAGTATGTCAACACACGGCAAAAGCTTATTGTCAGAGGACCTAAATAGCGCTATCAAAATGATAGGAGATGATCATGTACTTTGTATTATCGGAAATCTTCGAGAGGGCGGAATGAGATTCAATGAACTTCAAAGAGCCCTTAACGTTAATCCGACTACTCTCACAGATAGATTAAACAAACTAGAAAATGATGGCATCGTACTCAAGAAAAAAGAGACTCTTGACCGAATGTCAGTAGTCTATGAGTTAACTGCAAAAGGACAAGGAATTCTGCCAATAATTGCCGAGATAGGAAAGTTTGCTGAGAAATTCCTATAAAGTATCCAGACAGTATGCCTCTACGTAACCAATAGTATCAATAGCGACTGTAGGCCTATGATTGCATCAAGACCATTATTTTCTGTATTATTAAATCTATGAAAACTAAAAAGAATGATCTCTTCATGCAAAACAAGGTCTTTACTTGGATTGCTCTCGGAACAGCAGCGATATTATCAATCCCATTGATTGCCATGCAGTTCACAAGTGAGGTTAACTGGGATTTATCGGATTTTGTCATTATGGGAATTGTCTTATTTGGCATGGGTTTTTTATTCGTTCATATAGCTAGAGTTGCTCCTAGAAAATATAGAACACTTATAGGAATCGCAATTACGCTTATAACGCTTTATATTTGGGCTGAGCTCGCTGTCGGGATCTTCACGAATCTTGGTAGTTAACTTTTGACATATCTTCAAAAATAGTTTTCTTACATAGTCCTTATTATCATCATCTACAATATGGCAGATGAAGAAATTATTTCTAAAATTTTCCACCACAACTTCTGAGCTTTTGGGTACACCCTTTGCTTTCGTTATAGCTCTTGCATCGATAGTAATATGGGCTATATCAGGCCCATTTCTAGGCTTTTCCGAGACTTGGCAACTAGTCATCAATACTACAACCACCATCATCACTTTTCTCACCGTATTTCTCATTCAGAATACGCAAAACCGCAATGACCGTGCTACTCAGCTCAAGCTCGACGAACTATTACATGCAATAAAAACTGCCAGAAATGACTTTATAGATCTAGAAGACATTGATGAAGACAAGCTCAAAAAGCTGCGTACCGAATATAAAAGGATCAAAAATAAAGGAAAAACCAGAAAAAATACCAGATAGATCCCATACCACCCTATAGTTTGATTATCCACGCAAATTATGATACAATACCCAGGTAGTTGCAGATGGTAAAAAAATACCTCTGCTTATAATTGATATAGTTTTTAAATAGATAAAAATAATTAAATAATACTCCGTATCTTATTTTCATAAACGACCTCTAACTTTAAGCAGAACTATTTATTTATCATTTGTTACACTAAATATATGTACAGAAATAGACAAAGAAACAATTCAAACCAGCGTAAATTCGCAAATAATTCCTATGGACCTCAAAGAGGCTTTGGAAATAGGAATAATAGAATCGGTGGCGGAAAAAGGAACGAATCAAAGCTCGATCCAAATCTTTTCATTAAAAAGGCAGTTGTTGCAAACAAACCTGAGGAATACATTGCAACTACTAAATTTAATGACTACGCGATAGACGATAAGTTAAAAAGGAATATCGCAGACCACGGATATACTGCTCCCACAGCTATTCAAGAAAAGTCGATTCCAGAGATATTAAAGGGACGAGATGTGATAGGTATCGCAAACACAGGAACAGGTAAGACTGCGGCTTTTCTGATATCGCTTATAAATAAGTCTTATCTCGACCGCAGACAGAGAGTACTCATTGTAGTTCCGACACGTGAACTTGCAATCCAGATTTGGGACGAATTCGTGATATTTGCCAAAGGAACAAATCTAAACGCTGTCGCAGCAGTTGGAGGGGCAAATATCATGCGCCAAACTTATGCGCTGCGCAAAAGTCCACATTTTGTTATAGGAACCCCTGGAAGGATTAAAGACCTGATTCAGCGCCGCGAGCTAAATTTAAGTCTCTTTCAAAACGTAGTCCTGGATGAGGTGGATAGAATGGTAGATATAGGCTTTATTCATGACATTAAATATATGATCGCACTTCTCCCGAAAGTCAGACAATCGCTGTTTTTCTCAGCAACAGTTGATAACAAAACCCAAGAGATTCTGGCAAGCTTTGTAAAAGATCCTGTAACTGTTAGTGCCAAAACCCAAAATACAGCTGAAAATATAGACCAAGATATCATACGACTTTCCGGAGGCAGAGCAAAAATAGATGTACTACACGACCTTTTGATACAACCTGGATTTGACAAGGTAATAATTTTCGGTAGGACAAAATGGGGATCGGAAAAACTATCCAAGGCTCTTTTGGAACGAGGATTTAGAGCCATGGCGATACATGGGAATAAATCACAAAATCAGCGTCAAAGAGCTCTGGATGACTTCAAAAGTGACAGAGCAAATATTCTCATCGCAACAGATGTAGCTTCACGCGGAATAGATGTAGACAACATAACTCATGTTATAAATTATGATGCACCAAGCACTTATGAGGATTATGTTCATAGAATTGGCAGAACTGGTCGTGCCGGTAAAAAAGGTGTTGCGTTAACTTTTATTGACTAGGAGCTGGAATCACTATTTGGTGACTTATTACCTCAAATGAAGTAGACTTCTCAAGACTTGGCGCATCTGACATAAGATCCTCCTCTGCTCTATCCAAATAATTTACCTTTATCATATATTCGCCGTCTCCTTCACTTTCTTTCTCGATACCAGATACTATAACTCTGTCACCTATTGGGAAAGAGCCTTTGTATGTGATTTTTCCTTTTGTTTCTTGAAAAAGTGCTACATTTACGAATTCTTCTAAGCCCCCAGTGCTATAAGACATAACAGAAAATACATCATATCCATCCTGTGTCTTTACCCAGTAATAAGGCTCTGATACACTCACATTTCCCTGAGTCTCACTATCTGAAAACTCTGCCTTTCCATCAGTTAGGCTCACGACAAATGATGTGTCCGGAACCTTTACCATAGAAGAATTAACCGCACCCACTATCTCTTTTTCTGAGATTGAACGCGGCTTGGATTTTGCGCTCGCATACACTATCAGGAGGACAAAGGTTAAGAAAAGAAGCAATATGATAAGTAATTTATTACTCTCGAAATGGTGTTTTTTGGATAATTTCTTTTTCTTTTTTGCCATATATTTATGCTATCAGAATACCAAATATTTTTGCAAGTTTTACGAAGGCATCTGATATAATGTACCCATGATAACTATTGAAGATTTTTCAAAACTGGATATCAGAATAGGAACGATTATCTCAGCTGAAAAAATTCCAGAAGCAGATAAGCTCCTAAAGCTCCAAGTTGATATGGGAGACGAGGAGAGACAAATTATGGCAGGAATAGCTGAATATTATCCAGATCCTAACGAAATTATAGGAAGACAAATCCCTATAATCGTAAACCTAGAACCACGTATGCTTAGAGGATATGAAAGCCAGGGAATGATGGTCGCGGCAGGAACAGACGAAAAAGCAGTACTCCTTCACCCGGGAGAAAAAGTACCTAACGGCAGCAAGTTGAGATAGTTTGCCACCAAAAAACCTCTCTAGATTTCTCCAAAGAGGTTTTTTATTTATCTAGAGTGAAATATTAGTATCCACCTCGGCCTCGGTCATCACGACCTCCGCGTCTGTCTCCACCTCTATTGTTATCACGTCTAAAATTTCCGCCTCCTGAGAAATTATTCTCTCTTGGCTGTTGTGGTCTTGCTTCTGAAACATTAATTGCGCGTCCGTCTAACTCTTTACCGTTTAACTCCTCAGCTGCTTTTTTAGCCTCTTCTGGAGTAGAAAATTCAACAAATCCGAATCCTTTTGACTTTCCAGTGTATCTATCAGAAATTACGTTTGCAGAAGTTACATTTCCCACTGCTGAGAAAAACTCTCTTAACGTATCATCAGTAGTACCCCATGCAAGACCTCCAACGAATAGTTTGTTATTATTGTCCATTTAATTCACCTCCTTCTTTGTCGCTATCGCTTAGAAAATTGGCGAACCATGAATAAATTTTTTTGTGGAAATTATTATGGCAAGTTATCACTTATCTAAGAAGAACTAGCTTATAATGGGTATTATACATTACTTTAGCAACACTTGCCATAAAACTTGACACATACCTCTAATTTGCATAAGTTAAACATAGTAGATGTTATTTGGATTCCATCACCTACATAAAAGAATTAGAGAAAGAAAAAGAATCGCAGAAGATAACGAGCCCCACTTTAGCTTGAAAAAATTCATTCTAGACGATATTGTGTATTTTGCTGCGATACTCAGCCCGATCATGACTATTCCTCAGGTACTTATTATTTATCAGAATAAAACAGCTAGCGGTGTCTCTTTAATCTCTTGGATAAGCTATTTTTTGATTGCTCTTATTTGGCTTTATTATGGAACAGTCCATAAATCAAAACCTATTATTATTTCAAATACCGGGTGGATATTCTTATCCCTTTTTATTATTATAGGTATCTACATTTATGGTTAAGAGGAGGTGATAGGTTATAAAAAAGGATGAAAAAGCAACACAATTCAATGTAAATCTTAATCCTGAAAAATTACAAATTCTTTACACTGACACGATATTTATAAATGTGAATGACGATGGAGTTACTTTTGATGTATGTCAAAAAGCAGGGAATTCTAGCCAGGTCCAGGTAGTATCGCGGGTGGGAATGAGCAGAGAGCACGCAAACAAATTTGCAAAAAAGCTTAACGAAATATTGACCCTAACGATGGAGCATACCCATTCAACAGAGAAAAATTAAATAAATATTTCAACTATTTTAGGCAACAAAATTATAGATGCGATTATTATGGAAAAAACTGCAGACAATAAAACTGCTCCTGCCGCCACATCTTTTGCTATCCTTGCGCTAACATGATGTTCGCGGGTTATTAGGTTTGTCATCTCTTCAATGGCAGTATTTATCATTTCAGAAATGAACACAAAAAAGATAGCCAAGATTATAAAAAGAAATTCTATTGTCGAGACTTTTAACACAAAGGACAAGACCAAAACAACAACTGACGCTAACAGATGAATCCTAACATTTAGATCCAAACTTACTGCTAAACGTATTCCTTCCAGAGCATATTTAAATGATTTTATAAGCCTATTCGGTTTTATCATATGTTATGTAAAGTATTGAACACCAAATATACCTACCAATGCAAGCAGTAACCCCAGAGCAAAACCAACTACAGTCTCTCTATATGTATGCCTTTTCTCTTTTATCCTTGCCCATGCCATAATAGGAATAAGTATTAGCAAAAAACTAAACTCCACCCCGAAAAAATAGATCGCACTTATTATCGCAGCTGTAATACCCCCAACATGCACGCTTGCCTTAATCCTCAGCGTTACGAGTGTGAGCACCGCAACAGATATAAGAAAATAGATAATAGCCATAAATAATGATCTAGGACCATTAAGAACAATCAAGCTAAATAGAAAAGTAATTCCCGCAAGAATTACTAAGGGAAATAGATAGATCCTCTGTTCTCTTTTGGATACGTCAAAGTTGGTGAAAAAGCCAATCATCATACCTGCTCTTATATATAGAGCAATGAAAATCACGAATCCCAAAGCCACTCCTGACCACAGCAATGCTTCGTTCAGGCTGTACCCAGTTGCTATAATTATGAGAAATACTGCAGGAGAAACAAGAACAATCGGATGAAAAATAAAGGTTATAATCCTCGCAAATATAATCATTAGATTATTATTGCATAAAAATCTATTTCAACAAAGAAAGTGTTCTGTCTTTACCTAAAATTTCGAATACATCTCCTAGAGGTAATCCCTGCCTTGCTCCTATTACAGCTTCATAAATATCCTGGAATCTAACACCTTTAGAATTAACCACTTGTTTCAATTTTTCTATTATTGTCTCTTTGTTCCAATCTTTGATATCAGAAAGTGAATTGTATAGGTAATCTCTTATTTTCTCTTCCCCTTTTTGATTTTTTTCAAAAAATGGCTCTACCATCTGCTTGAAATCACCTAAGCTTTTCATCCGAGTTTTAGCAGGCTCAATAAGTTTTTTAATTAAGTCACTATCAAAATTTGAAATCGAATTATCGAAATCGGTAAGTCTTTTTAAAAGCTCTTCATTATCAAAGCTTCTTATATATTCCCCATTCATCCACCCAAGCTTTCTTTCATCAAAAACCGCAGGGGACACATGGACATCCTCCAGCCTAAACTCCTTTTCTATTTCCTCTTTTGACAGAATTTCCTTATCATTTTTTGGAGTCCATCCTAAAAGCATTAGGTAGTTAAGCAGCGCCTCAGATAGGATTCCTTCATTTCTAAAATCCAGTACAGATTTTGCTCCCCGCCTTTTTGAAAGTTTTTTGTTATCGATTCCCATTACATTTGGCACGTGGACGAAAACTGGATGCTGCCATCCAAATGATTCATAAAGCATGATGTGTTTGGGTGTTGAAGGAATCCAATCTTCGCCTCTTATGACATGTGATATTTCCATCATATGGTCATCAACTACATTTGCCAAATGGTATGTAGGGAATCCATCTTTTTTTAGGATTATAAAATCCTCAATCGCTGAGTTTTCAAAACTGATTTCCTTATCTCCAATTAGATCATTCCATTTCGTTGTTCCATTTTTTGAAACTATAAATCTAATTGCACCATCTTCTTCTCTGGCTTTTCCTTCATTTACGAGTTGTTCTGCATATTTTTTATAATGATCAAGCCGCTCTGATTGAGTAACTAAATCGTCCCACTCAACTCCTAACCATCTAAACGAATCTAGTGTCGCCTCAAGCGCACCCTCAACTTTACGCACTTGATCCGTATCCTCGTTTCTCAATATAAATTTTCCGTTGTTTGATCTTGCAAAAAAGTAGTCGAAAAGCGCAGTTCTTATGCTCCCTACATGCAACACGCCTGTGGGACTTGGGGCAAACCTAACTTTGATGGTGCTTTGCGTAGATGAACTCATAACTATTGCATTTTAACCTAATATTTACCTATACTCAAGATAATGAGCTCTCTTGCGGGAACTACGGAAAAACTAAGATCTGTGCTAAAAATTGCAGCAATAATAGCTGCAGGTCTATTTGGAGTTTATCTATTGATCATGGGAGGGGTATTCGTCAAAAACATGCTTTTCCCAGCTGCTCCTGATGCACCAAAGCAAGCCTTTGGAGACCTACCGCAAATAATATTCGATCAAAATGCTTCGTCTACGATAGATTATCAAATTAATACAGTTTCTGGAGAACTACCTACAAATCTACCTAGTAAAATGTTTGTCTATAAAATAGACCAGCCAAAACCTGACTTGCTGGCACTACAAAATGTCAGATCATCGACCTCGATAGCCGGATTCAATCAGCAAGAAATAAAGGTTTCAGACACGGTCTATCAATGGTCAAATCCCTCTACGAACGCCACAATTCAATTCGACATAAATTATAAAACTTTTGAAATAAGATCAAATTTTCTCTCGAATCAAGATCTGTTTGCAAACCCAATCTTTCCTGATGAAGAAAGGATTCAAAAGAACGTAAATGACATATTGCGCTCCCTGCAGGTGAATCTTGATGGTCTAGCTTATACCGATGACAGCCTAAAATACTATACTCTTTCAGGAAATACACTCACTCAAGTTGATAATGTCTTTAATGCAAAGGCTATCCGCGTCAGCCTTTATAATAATAATATTGAGAACGAGTTGGGCAACTATCCGTTTATTTATCCGAATCCAGAATTTCCGAATGTGTCACTTCTTGTTTCCTATCCTTCCTCATCAAGAATGATCGTACTCGATGGACACTCTTATAATCACAGACTAACTGAAGAATCATCAGACTATCCAGTAAAGGGTGTAGGAAAAGCATTTGAAGATTTAAAAGCTGGTAACGGATACTTATATAACCCTGAAAACTTGACGTCCATACAGATAACCAATGCCTACCTTGCTTATTATCTTGATAAAAACACCACCGAGTTCGCACAGCCTGTATATGTTTTCGAAGGGATAAACGCTAGAGGAATTGTTCCTGCAGTTGAAAAAATCTCTCAAACGCCTGAAGGCACCTCAGAATAATAAATTTTATCTTCTACTTCACTTATTATCTTTCTTGTGTCTGAAAAACGGTCTTCACTTTTCATTACAACAATTATAATTTCGCGTCCTGAATGCACATAGCTAGTTAATAAAACTCCTCCCGCTTCGTTTGTAAATCCTGTTTTTATCCCTGTTACGTTCCTATCATTCAAAAGCTCATTTAGATTGATTAACGGATGTACAGTAAGCCCATACCTATCAAAAACTACTTTATTTTTTGTTCCAACTATTTCTCTTATTTTTCCATTCTTCATAGCATATGAACCAAGCCTTGCCATATCGAAAGCTGTAGAATAATTATTGTCCAAATATCCACTGGGATCAAAAAACATCGACTCCGTAAGTTTTAGATCAAACGCTTTGTTGTTCATTGCTTTTACGAAGGCATCTGATCCACCCGGATAGTTTTGCGCCAGGGTTTTTGCTGCATCATTTCCAGAAATAAGAAGTAAGCCGTACAAAAGATTTTCCACACTTATTTCTTCACCTATATAAAGGCCCATCTTGGATTCATCGTATGACGCGCTGATGCCGCTTAAGTAAGAATTCAAATCGTACTGATCAAGCGCAACAAGTGCCGTTAGTATTTTTATAGATGAGGCAGGCGAAAGACGCATGTTGGGATTTTTTGAAAGAACAACAGTTCTGGTCAGAGGATCATAAACTATATATGAGGCTGCAGTGACTTCAATCTCGCTAGAAACATCTAGCTTCGGAATAGAAACAACTTGCATTTGCTGTCTACCAAATACATCAATTTTGCTCGCGTAAAGCCTATGAATGAAATATGCAAAGAAAGAAAAAACTATGACATTTGCAAAGAAAAGTAAAAAAAACGAGTAGTAAATCTTGCTCCCACTAATTTTAGAATTTAGACTAACTTTCTTTTTGCTGGTTTTTTTTGAGGCGGACATCCACTCTTTCCATGTCTCTAGGGAAAAGCGAAGCTTCCCTAACATTCGCAAGATTTAACATATGCATCGTGATCCTCTCGAGTCCAAATGAAAACCCACCCTCCGCAGGCATCCCATACAAAAAAGCCTGAAGGTACAATGCAAAATTATCGGGATTCATCCCCCTACTCTTAATCGCCTCAATCAGCTGGTTATAGTCACTAATTCTCTGACTTCCACTAGAGATCTCTACCCCTCTAAATAATATATCAAATGATAAGCTCAGTTCCTGATCGTCAGGATCAGGCATCGTATAAAAAGCTCTTTTGAATGTCGGGAAGTGAGTAATCGTTACAAGATCTGAATTATGGTTCTTTAATGCCCATTCACAAATGTCAACTTCATCTTGAGAACCCAGATCCTTCTCCCCCCTAACGTCTCTTCCAAATTCTTTGTAGATAATTTCCTGCGCCTCAGATAATTTCAATCTGGGAATGCTCCCAAATGCTATCTCTTTTATTCGAAAGTCAGAAAGTATTTCTTTATTTTCCTCTTCCGCAAATTTGAGCGTATCAACTATTACCTGCTCTAATATATCCAATAGTTCTGAAAACTGCACGAAACCAATCTCCATATCCATCTGAGTATTCTCTGATAGATGACGCGTGGTCACTGATGGCTCTGCACGGTATGCGTGAGCGATTGTATACACTCTTTCGAATATCGGCACCATCATCTGCTTATAGAGTTGCGGACTTTGAGTCAAATATGCATCGTAATCATAATATTTGACTGGGAAAACCTCTGCTCCACCCTCAGTCGCAGATGCAGATATTGTAGGAACAACTATCTCGATAGCATTCTTGCTTTCTGCCGCTTGCCTAAAACCCTTTAGGATTGATGCCTGCACACGAAATATATCAGCTATTTTTTTGTTTCTTAACACCAGAGTTCTATAGTCAAGGAGAGTAGGTAGTTGTAGGTTTAATTCTTCCACACCCATATCAAAAGGCATTTCGGCAGCTTTAGAAAGAACTTCAAAATCAGATGTGATTTCTATCTCGATGTTCCCTGTAGGCAAATTCGCGTTTTTATATCTCTCTCCTCTTTCCTTTACTCTCCCTTTGAATTCCACAACTGACTGCACTTGAAGGCTTCCCAACTCTGCTATAACCTTTTCATCTGTTGTAACTACTTGAATAATACCCGACCTATCTCTGAGGTCAAAAAAGGCAACCTTTCCATGGAGTCTTATTCTTTGGAGAAATCCTTTTATCAAAACTTCCTCGTCTATTTTATTATTTGCTTCAACTGCAAGAATTCTTTGCTCATTCATATTTATGTATAATATCATAAATGAACCTAAATTTCCCCACTCATCATTAGTATTGACAATATATTACCCTAGTCGTATACTCGAATTTGTTACTATGAATTCTAATCTACACAATATTATAAGACTCTCTAAAGCCTTTACGGCCTAGGGATTCTGTAGTAGAAAAGAATATTACAGAAACTCCCAATTTAACAAAGGGAGTTTTTTTATTTATGAACACAGAGCACCAAAGATACCAAATAGATGAAGCAACAGCATATTTTATCAATAATGGTGTTGACCCAAGGGAGATTGACAAAGAAACTCTTTTGGCAACTGAAAGGGAACTAAGGGAGAATCCATGTATAATTGAGCCTGATAGAGTCTCGAGTGCTACCCCTGAAGAAGTTATTATTCCCCAAGAAGGCAGAGCACGTGAGCTCCTGGACAATCTATTTGGCAGACGTGGCATAACGCCGGAGGAAGCTCCACCAGAAATCTTGCGAATCGCAACGAGGATGATCGCAAGCAGAAAACAGACAGAATCTGTCATGATGGATATAAGCACAGAGCGTCCATCAATAGAACAGTCAATGAATAGCGGGATAGATTATAATCTCTAAATCTTCTTCAAATCTTTTATCTTAAGCTGTAAAGTTTTCCTTTCGCGCCAAATATTTACATCTATTGTAAAGACCACATCTCCTTTATCGTTTTTCTCGACCTCCAGGTCTCCCATACCAAATCCTATCGCCTCTATTTTCTTTCCCCCCGAGTCGAGAATAAGTTTTAGATGACTACTATCTTTGCCTATCCTGTTGGTTGAAATTATTTTTACATTCCTCGCGAGAAAAACTGGTTCGGGATTTCCCATCCCGAATGGTGACAGCCCTTGAATCTTTTCAAACAAAGATTCTGTTACTATACTTAAAGGAATTTCCATATCTATCTTTATTTCCCTTTCGAATGCATGGTCTGGGATTTTTTCTGACTCATTGCTTAAAGCTTCTATGAGCTCTTCAATCTTTTCGGTCTTTACGGAGAAGCCCGCAGCCATCGGATGCCCACCAACCTCCAAAAGCTTTGTTGAGACAGATCTCAACATCTCTACTATATTTACGCCACTTATGCTACGCGCCGATCCTTTCGAAATCTCACTCTTTACAGAAATAGCAAAGGAGGGTTTGTAATTTTTTTCAACCAGTCTGGATGCTAAAAGCCCTACGATTCCCTCCGAGTAGCTCTCGTGATACACAGCTACTATCTTTGTGGAGTTGTCATCTGTAATCATAGAAAGATCGGCATGCTGCATAGAATCCAAAACCATTTTTTGCCGAATTTTATTCGTGTTCTCCAAAAGTAGAGCAGCATTTTGAGCATAATTCTTATCATTTGTACAAATCAAACGAAGACTTTCTATAGCATGACCAACCCTTCCGCTAGCATTCAAACGCGGACCTATCATATGACCTATTTGATACGTACCTATATTCTTCTTATCTATTCCTGAAATTTGAATCAGTTCACTTAGCCCTACCCTTTTAGTGTTGCGTAAGTAATTCAATCCGAATTTGACAACTAAACGATTGAGTCCGGTTAGCGGCACCAGGTCAGCTATAGTCGCAAGACATGCAAGTTCCAGCTTTTTATTTATTTCATCCTCCGAAATAAAATTTAACTCCCGGGCGAGTATCCAGGAAACTCCCGCTCCACAAAGATCAGTCGTATGAACTATCGCTGATGCTTTTGGTAAAACTTCTCCTCCTAGGTGATGATCAGTTATTATCAAATCTACGCCTTTCTCGGCAACATAATCAGCAGAATCTGCAGCTACGATTCCATTGTCTACGGTAATTATTAACTTTACGTCAGGATATTTCTCAAATATACTATCTATGCTTTTTTTTGAGATCCCATATCCTTGCGTAAATCTATCAGGAATATAAGGAAAAATATTCTTGTATTTGCTATAAATAGTTTCCCATAGAATTGCAGATGCACAAATCCCATCAACATCATAATCTCCCAAAATAATAATTTTCTCGCCCTTCTGGATTGCTTCATTTACTCTCTTGACTGCTTTCTTTACCTCCTTCGTATCAATCCCAGAGCCTTCTAACCGTATGTCCTCTATTCTAGGTTCTAAATATTTCTTCCTGTCAGAAATTTTACGCAGATTGAAAAGCTCGTCGATAACACTTTTTTCTGAAGTTATATTACGAAGAGAGCTAAGTACCTTCCATTTTTTCATGATATACTTTGAAATAAGAGACGCTTTATATTATCACATGAAATACTTTATTCCTGACGATATTATTTCCATCTATGAAAAACTTGCTAATGCAAAATATGAAGTCTATTTTATAGGTGGATGTGTCAGAGACCTTATACTTAAAATCCCGGTTAAAGACTGGGACCTAACTACAAATGCTACCCCAGAACAAGTTCAAGAGGTTTTTACAGATAGTTTTTACGACAACTCTTTTGGGACGGTGGGTGTTCCTATTGGAAAAGACGGGGAGGAAAAAATTGTCGAAATCACTACTTTCAGAACCGAGCAAGGCTTTGAAAATTTCAGACATCCAACTAATGTAGAATGGGGTAAGAGTCTGGAAGAAGACGTCAAAAGACGTGATTTTACAATAAACACCCTTGCGATAAAAATCGAAAATGGAAATCAAACCCTAATAGACTATGAAAACGGGCTCAAGGATTTGGAGAGCAAAATAATAAGAGCCGTAGGAAATCCTGAGGAGAGATTTAAAGAAGATGCCCTAAGAATGCTTCGGGCAATTCGATTCGCAACGCAATTTTCATTTACCATCGAAGACAAAACCCAAAAAGCTATAACAAACCATAATTCACTCATATCACATATCTCTGGTGAGCGAATAAGACTGGAGCTTATGAAAATGCTGGCAAGCGAACACCCATTTGAGGGAGTTATGATGCTGGATGAAGTCAAAATACTGGAGATAATTCTTCCGGAACTAACCAAAGGAAAAGGAGTCTCTCAACAAAGGCCAGGAAGGCACCATAAAGATGATGTCTTTACTCACAATGTTCTGTCGCTAAAATTTTGCACCTCGCAAGACCCTCTGGTAAGATTTGCGACACTTTTACACGACGTAGGCAAGCCGGAAGTCGCGGCAACCGATGAGAATGGGTTTGTAATTTTTTATAACCATGAAGTAGTCGGTGCCAGAATTGCGAAAGAAATTGCAGACAGGCTACATTTCTCGAAAAAACAGCGTGAAAAAATTTACACACTTATCCGCTGGCATATGTTTACAATCGATGAACATATAACCGATAGCGCAATAAGACGTTTCATCAGACGCGTAGGGGTAGAAAATGTGCAGGACATGATGGATCTTCGGATTGGTGACAGGCTTGGAGGAGGAACACAGTTTGCGGAAAGCTGGAGACTTAAAAAATTCAAAGAACGCCTAATTGAGCAGCTCAACCCACCTTTCTCTATTAACGACCTAGCCATAAATGGAAACGACATAATGCGAGAGCTTAATATACCCCCTGGAAAAGATATCGGAATAATTCTTCAAAAGCTTTTTGAGGAAGTCGACGAAAACCTTGAGCTAAATAACAAAGAGTACCTTATGAAACGAATTTCTGAAATATATAAAAATAAAGTATAATACCGTTATGTTAAAAGATAAAATCCAACAGGATGTAAAAACAGCAATGTTTGCAAGGGATGAATTAAAGACATCTACGCTCCGCCTGCTACTTGCTTCTTTAAAAAATTTCGAGATCGAAAAGGGGCTCAACTATGAAGCAACTGATGAGGATGTTCTGACAATAGTCGGTCGGGAGATCAAAAAAAGGAAAGAGGCGGTCGAGGCATATAAAAATGCAGGGCGATCTGAATCGGCCGAGAAGGAGCAAAAAGAATTAGACATATTGGATGAATATCAACCAGAACAAATGAGTGAAGAAGAAATCGTAAAAATCGTATCCCAAGCGATAGAAGATACTGGAGCAACATCAATGCAGGATATGGGTAAACTTATGGGAGTCATCATGCCTCAAGTCAAAGGCAAAGCAGATGGAAATTTAGTGAACAGAATCGTAAAAGAAAATTTAGGATAGACTATTTTTTACTCCTCAACTTTTTCTTCAAAGAAGAAACGCCTCCATTTTTATCAAAATTGTGCCATTCAACTAATATCGGTGATGCAATAAAGATAGAAGAATAAGCACCAACTATAACTCCAATAATAAATGCCATCACAAACCACCTGATACTATCTCCACCAAATAATACCATCGCAACAAGCACTAAGAGCACCAAAATTGAAGTACTTAAAGATCTGCCAAGAGTTTCTGTTATGGAATTGCCAACTATCTCTTCAAAGGGCGTCTTTTTTACATTATTCTTAATATTTTCCCTGATTCTATCAAATACAACTATTGTGTCATGGACAGAGAATCCAATAATCGTAAGTATCGCTGTAACAAATAAAGCATCAACTTCTACACCAAAGAATAAACCAAATAATGAAAACGCTCCTAGTGTTATTATGACATCATGCGCGAGTGCGGTAATCGCAGAAATTCCAAATTTCCATGAAGAAATCATACCACCACTTTTCCAGAAAGCTATTGCTATATAAGTAGTAATGGCTGCGATTGCAATCAACACTGCTATAATAGCCCTATTCCTTGTTTCTCCACCAATTGTTGGTCCTAAAACTTCGAAGCTTTGCCTTTGGGCTCCTAATTCTTCTACTATTCTATCCCTGGTGGGCTCATCTATAACAGAAGAACTTACCCTATAACCGTTTTCTGTTTGCTGAATAGAATTTAATTTCACGCCATTTTCTTCATAGACTTCTTCTATTTTCGCTCTTACATCTTCGCTATCTCCAGAAAGCACGACCTCTAACCTTGATCCACCCGTAAAATCGATAGAGAATTTTAATCCAAAGACTAAAAGTACAATTATGCTTGCCAGCGTAAGTGCTCCAGAAATTACTAAAAATAACCTTCTTTTTTTTATAATATTCATTTTTTATCTTTAGAATCGAAAACCAACAAAAGATTTCTAGTTACAGTAATCGCAGAGAACATAGATACTACCAAACCTATAAATAAAGTTAAAGCAAAGCCTCTCACAATACTACTACCAAAATAGAAAAGTATAATTGTTGTAATCATACTTGTTATACTTGTATCTCGAATAGAAGGCCAAGCTCTATTAAATCCATTTAAAATAGCAATTCTCCTAGGCTTGCCATTTTTTAACTCCTCCTTCATCCTCTCAAAAATTAAGATATTTGCATCGACTGCCATGCCTATAGATAGAATGAATCCTGCAATTCCAGCAAGCGTCAAAGTAACCGGAACCAATTTAAAAATAAATAGAGAAATTAGAGCATAAACTCCCAATGCAATACACGCTAGAACTCCTTCTTTTCTGTAAAGAATTATCATAAACACTACCACCGAAGTAAATCCTACAATTCCTGCAAATAAGCTTTTTTCAAGAGACACCTGACCCAAAGATGGACCAATCGTACTTTGCGCTACCAGTTCTAGCGGAGCAGGGAGTGCTCCGGCATTTAGGGCGATAGAAAGCCTATTTGCCTCATCTACATCACTGCTTCCCGTAATCACTGCATTTCCACCCACTATTTCCTGTTGAACAACAGGTGCACTTATTATCTGGTCATCAAGAACAATAGCTACAACTTTACCTACATTTTCTCTGGTTATATTTGCAAATTTGTTTGAACCTTCGGAAGTAAATTCTATCTGAACTTGAGGTGTTCCAGAAGATTGATCAAAGACTACCTGTGTCCTTTTCAAATCTTTCCCTGTTAGATCTGTTTCTTTTGGCTGCAAGCCTAATATAGAAGCTAGCCCCTGCTCCAAAAGATTTGCTGAGTCTGTTGCAATATTTGTTACATCAACTTGACCATCTCCTTCCCAAAATGAAAGCTGCGCTGTCTGCCCAATAAGATCGATCGCATCTTGTGAATCTGAAATACCTGGTAGCTCCACAACCAGTCTGTACTCATCCCCGGCTCTAACACTCTGTATGTTAGGCTCAGAAACACCAAGCAAGTTGATTCTTCTTTCGATAATGTTCCTAACTGACTCAAAGGCGCTGTCACGATCACCCTGCTCAATCTCAGACATATCTACCTGATAAGTAAGCTGCGTGCCTCCCTGAAGATCCAAACCTAACCTATATGACAAATCTCTATTGATGCTGATAGGACCAAACCCTAAATTAGCATTAGAGGGGTCAAAACCCAACTGAGGAATGCTTTCCCCATCTCCCATAAATGGTATAGCTACTTTTGGTATTTGGAATTTTACCGGTGAATTGATCACCAAAAGAAGTACCGAAAATAAAAAAATTATCAATAAAAACAGTCGTTGTCGATTCATAGATTATGATAAAAACTTT
Organism: uncultured Gammaproteobacteria bacterium; assembly: GCA_964450885.1. Taxonomy (GTDB): domain Bacteria; phylum Patescibacteriota; class Microgenomatia; order Levybacterales; family GWA1-39-11; genus JBCLLY01. The sequence continues at coordinate 373,140 of CAYVFE010000001.1, read as the reverse complement.
TCCTCATCTCCAATTAGCATAATCCTGGAACCGCTAATTATTGAATAGATAAATGGATCACGTCTTGTTTTCCTAAAATTGAACTCCTCTTCGCTCATAACTGTATAATTTATCTCTCGGCCTATTCTCTCTTCTTCCTTCTTAACTATGACCTGTAACTCTGGGAGAACTACAATGCCAACAATAAGCATATCAACCTCTTCCTTAGTAGACAATCCCCTAATGAATTTTCCTGAGGCCATGGCAAATTTAATATTACCAAGTTTTACCCGATTCTTTATGATATCTCTTCCTACACCGGATTCCTTTGCATGGATGCGTATAAGATCATTCATAAAGGGATAATTTTTATCGAAGTAATAGTAGACTCTGTTTCCTCTTTTTTCCTTATTCAACAGGCCTTTTTTATCAAGTAGAATAAGCTCCCGCCTGACAGCGTTTATTTCCTCGTCGACCCGCCTCACTATTTCACGAACATGATACATTTCCTCAACATCCTGCAGGAATAGTGACAGTATTTTTACCCTTGTTTTAGAAGTTATTAAATCCGCTAACATATATAAATCCCAATCTAAAGATTTTGAGCAAATATATTATACTACTTTATTTCAAGTGTTGTATTGAGGGGCAGAACTGAAAACCATGTAAGTCCAGGATTATATTTTATCTCCTGTCCTCTGGCATCGGTGAGTATTGTCCTTGCTGTTCTATTTGCCTTAGACCAAGTCGCCTCTATCTCCTTACCGTCCTGAAATACCACAGCGTCCCCTGTACCCTTGGTTCCATAAAGGAGATGTAAATTCCCTTGATAACCGTCATTCGCGCTACTCTCACGCATAAACAGTACTACCACATTTTTTGCAGTTATCGCGTTTTCTGTATTCAAATCGAGGTGCGGTTGCCCACCATTAGATCGAACATAAGAGTTGGTCGCCTTATCATACACCCAATCAACAGCGTAGTCTCCATAACCATCCCATGCTGCATATGAGATAGATTGAGATGCAGGTCTGGCATTATCTGCCGCATCCTCTTTATATTCATAATATGTAAACTCTTCGTCCCAGCTATTTCCATCCTCGTCAACATTTGATAAACCTCTATCTTCTTGTGCATAATCCCAAAGCCTAGTCGTTGATGAATACATCGTATGCTCTGTAGCGACAGTTCTACCCAGCCTATCATAGTCTCTATAAAACACTGGGAATCCGATTGAAAATTGATTCAAATCATTGTAATTCTGCCACCCGTACTGTCTAATCTGCTCAAGTGCATCAGCAGGACCAGGGGTATTTGCTCCTCCTACGTGGGCGTACAATGGATAATCTCCATATTCAGATATGAAATCCAAAAAGTAAGTCCTAGCGCTTCTTACGGCGCCTACAACCTCAGCATCCTGACAGTAAAATACCGCTAGAAACCTAGTAATACCGCCTTCTGCTACCGCTTCGTAAACAACATCTGCTTTGGACAATCCGGATTGTGGCCGTGATTCTTCATGATTTTCTATCATAACCCCAAGAGGCCTATGTTCTTCCCACCATTGGCGTTGCTGTTTTGAGAATAACTGTCCACTCAATGGACAAGGCTCTGTCTTCGGAAGACTATCGTCAAACAATGTCTTGCTGCCATCCGTTACTGCACTTGGCACAGGAGATTGGACATCACCAAGGCTAGATATCAAACCCGAAAAAACGACAAAAGATATGATTGTCGTCAATAGATAAGTCGCGATCAGTATTATTACAAATTTATTTTTCTTCATACTTATGACGAAAGTTTTTTCGCTTTAGATATCGCACTTTTCTCTTCTTCTGAAAGCTGATGCTCCATCCCTTTACCCTCTACTATCTTTTTAGCATACCATCTGGTTCCATTTCTAGTATGCAAACTAGATATTACAACCCCAGTATCTTTTGCATCTAGAAGTGAGATGATAAAACTCTGATCGCCTCCAGTATCATTAAATGGGTTAAAACGAGTCATGCCCACTTTCTGGATATAAAATTGCGATTCATCTTCTAGCTCTATTACTTTTTTATCTAAAGCAATAATCCCCTTTTCTATTCTTTGCTCTTTTTCTAATAATTCATTTAAAATAGGGATCAAAGACTTTTCTTTAGTGCCTTTTTTTATTTTCATATAAAACAAATAGAATCGCAAGAAGATAAATGTTAAGGCACTGGCCCAAACAAAAAGGATTGCCAGAAAAATCTGCTCCGGACCTATATTCATAAGATAATCCATTGTATTATCTTGCCTAATTTGTGTCAATATGATAGTCTATTGATCAAATGAGCAAGAAAAAAACAAGGGAACAAAAAATTAAATCCTCGATGAGAGAGTCACGTTCCGGAATATCTTATACCCTAAGCAAAGACATAATTAGAGATGATAAAAAAACAGATACACGATCAAATAACAACCAGTACACATCCGATATTAAGAAAATTTTGATAGCTAGCGCCGCCATCTTCTTGTTCGATTTGGCTTTATATGTTGTCCTATCAAACGGGATAATTACTCTAGGAATCCTGGGATACTAACTCTCTCCATCGTATTTAACCAGCTTGTAAATCGTCACAAACGGAACTTTCCACTCGCCTACTATCTCCGCCCTTCCGAATCCTGCAACCTCCCACAATGGATGGCCTATTGGCTGACACTCAATATCACAAATAACAATTAACTGATCTGTGACAGAATCTCTATTTGGATCAATCTGTAAATTTTCGATTACAATAGGCTCCCTATTATTTATTTCCAAGAAATATCTATACACATGGTCTGAATTTCCATTTGTTATGAGTGCAAAATTATAGGGCTTTCCCTCCGTTACTTCTATAACCTTGTTTGCGATATTCTCCGCTTCTCTTTTCTGATTATTTCCTTGAAATTGAAAGGGGTTATTGGAGATTAGTGTAACCGAGAGAATCAAAAATACTAAAAATCCCGTAAGCATACCTACATATCTGTATTTCCCCTTAAGGTTCCCAAAAAAGGAGATAGCTGATCCAGTCAGTATGAAAGGAATCGGAAACATGAACCCATAATAGTAATCGTAAATATCTTTTTTATAAAATCCAAATAAAAATACGCCGACAAAAAGCCACATAGCAATAAGGGTCACCAGGAGTTTATTTTTTTGTAAAAAGAGAACAATGACGGACACAAAAATTAATAGTATTACAAAAATCTGCATCATCTGAATATTAAAATCCGAGAATCTGGAAAGCTGTTCTGGTGGAGGAAAATTTATAGTCAATCTTGCAAAGAGCCTGAATAGAACATCAGTAACTATTTCTAAATGTGAAAGTGTCTTAACCTTCTCTTCCTGAAAATTATCTACAAAGACAAATCCAAAGATTGTTCTTATATTGGGAAATCCGTGTTTCAGTTCAAACAGTAAAAAAGGTGCAAAGCTGAATATAAAACCAGCCAGCATAGAGACAAATTGAGAAATATATTTTTTGATTAACTGCTTTCCAGATACAAATAAATTTCCAACCAAGACGAACAAGAATATTATAATGCCTATAAATGTCGCTATATAATGAAGTTGAAATAGAATACCCAGTAGTATTCCGGTTATGACAGACAGCTTTAAGCTATTTTTCTTGACACTGAAATAAAGAGAAAGCATGAGAAGCAGCGTAAAAAATGGGACAGGGTTAGGATTCCATGAAGATCTAGAAAATGCTATGACTAAGGGCGAAATCGCATATAAGAAAGAAGCGATCAGCCCAGCTGTGCTCCCAAAAAATTTTTGAGTAAAATAATAAACCAAAAAAACAGTCGCTACACCAAAAAGGGCGACCATTACTGCCGGACCTACAGGATCATAGTTAAACAATGCCAAAAAGGGCGCTATCATGTAGTAATAGATTGGCCCCAGAAAAAAATCACCTGCTGAAGCTCTCGGTCCTAAAAGCGTAAGATTCCCTCCCAATATCTCTCTTGCAACTAAAGCATCTCTGCCTTCATCACCTAAAAAAGTCATATATTCCGATATTTTGTATAGCCTCATAAATGAGGCAAGCAAAATAATCATTAGGACTATATAACTGATTGGATTTTTAATTATACGAAGTGCTTTTTTTAGCCAATCTTTTCTTGAATTTTTGAAAGGAATGATATTCTCCATCTTTTCCATATAAATATATTATACATAGTATAGCTATAAGGGATAACGAGAAACCCTATGGCTCCTGCAAGAGATACCTGCCTTACAAATAAAGTGTCCCCAAATAAATGTGTAGCTATAAATACAGTACTACTCGTTATAGCAAGGGATCCTATAGACACCAGGTTAAATTGAGGGAATTTGAATAAGACTTTCCATATATTAGTAATCTTGTGGTCGTTGAATGTCCAGAAATTATTTACGACAAAATTCCAGATGATAGCGCATTCTGCACCGAGCATCGCAGCAATACCTGAGTGTAGCCCTATTCCCTGACTAAATAACTCCAAGGCAACAGCATTTATTAGATAACCTAAAAATCCAGTTATGGCATATTTAAGAAAAGGTGAGTGCAATGATTCATAAATTCTCGCGCGTATTATGTAATTTAGGACATTGATAATATAGCTGCCGGAAGCTATTTTGGATTTTCCCAACGTCCTATCTGAGAATGAATAAGGAACCTCCGCAATCTTAAAACTGTCTCTTGCGGTCTTATGCAAAAAGGCTACCTGAAAGACATATCCATTATAATTTTTTAGCTCCTTCTTCTCTTTGAGAAATACTTCTTTTTTTATAAGCTTAAATCCACCAGTCCAGTCATGGATATATGGGCGCAAAAGAATTATTCGAACTAATAAATTTCCAAAAACAGAAAAGGCTTTTCTATTTATTGGCCAATTTTTAGGAATAGATCCACCATTACTGTATCTAGTACCTATAACAGTATCGTATCCCTCGTCCATCTTCTTAATGAATTCAATAATTTTTTCAGGTGGATGTGAAAGATCGGCATCTACTTCTATTACTGCATCAGCTCCCATTTTTTCTATCGCATAACTCATTCCCCTAATGTAGGCAGCTCCCAAACCTTCCTTGTCTCCCGAAAGAAGCTTAATGTTGCTGTATTTATTCATTAGTTTTTTGACGACTTGAGCTGTATCATCTGGAGATTTATCATCAATAACCAAAATCGACATTTTATGCTGTTTTATTTTAGGAAATACTTCCTCTATGAACTTAGATACTATTTTTTCAATATTGTCCTTTTCATTGTATGTTGGGATTGTAACTACGATTTTCATAATGTCTTTCTAAAATAATCTATGGTTTTTTTAAAACCTTCTTCTATTTCTATTTTTGGAGAAAACTCCAAAAGTCTTTCCGCCTTTGCGATATCAGGCTTCCTTTGTTTTGGATCATCAACTGGAAGACTCTCATGAATAATTTCTGAAGACGACCCAGTAAGCTCTTTTATCTTATCAGCAATATCAGCAACTGTATACTCCGCAGGATTTCCCAAATTGATAATTTCCCCGGATAGATTTTCTTTCATCATAAAGTCGACTAGCCCGTCTACTAAATCTGAAACGTAACAAAAGCTCCTTGTCTGACTACCATCGCCAAATACAGTTATGGGTTCGTTTTTTATAGCTTGCACAATAAAGTTTGAAACAACTCTACCATCATCTTCCCGCATATTTTCACCATACGTATTAAAAATTCTAGGTATCCTTACATCTAGCCCAAATTTTCGGTAGTATGCCATAGTCATTGCTTCTCCGAATCTTTTCCCCTCATCGTATACGGCACGCGGGCCGGCTGAGTTTACATTCCCAAAATAACTTTCTGGCTGCGGAGACACTGTCGGATCCCCATAAACCTCTGATGTAGATGCGTACAAGAATCTTGATTTCCTAAATTTCGCAACGTTTAACAGATTATAAGTACCAACAGAATTGACTAGCATCGTTTCTATCGGATAACTCATATAACTCTTCTCACTTTTTTCATTTGGAGAAGCAGGCGATGCCATGTGAAAAATATAATCTATACTTTCAAATTGATTAAATAGACTCCCTAGAGGCGAGGATATATCATGATTTATGAATACAAAATTTTTGTTCTTTTGCAGTGCTTCTAGATTTTCATTGCGACCTGTTATCAAATTATCAACACAGATTACGAATAATCCCATCGACAACAATCTTTCACAGAGATGTGAACCTATGAATCCAGCCCCACCAGCGACAACAACATACCTCATATCATTATTTTACCTAAACATTTGGGAAAAATCATTAAAAAAGAAGATTGTTTAAGATTTGTCCTCTTTGCTGACTAAATCCATATCTGATTTGACCATCATTTCAACTAACTCCTCAAACGACGTTTTAGGCTCCCACCCAAGCTCATTTTTAGCCTTACTAGTATCTGCGATTAAATAGTCTACTTCTGCAGGCCGCAGGAAAGAAGGGTTATCTGACTCCACATATTTCTCCCAGTCTTCAATTCCAGCCTTTTTAAATGCCATCTCCACGAATTCTTTAACACTGTGATTTTCTCCTGTACCTATTACATAGTCTTCAGGCTTGTCCTGTTGAAGCATTAGCCACATAGCCTCTACATAATCTCCAGAGAATCCCCAGTCTCTTTTTGGACTCATATCACCTAATTCAAGTTTCTGCTGTTTACCAGCACTTATCCTTGCAACTGCATGTGATATTTTTCTAGTCACAAATTCTATTCCCCGACGTGGTGACTCATGGTTAAAAAGTATCCCCGAGCAGGCGAACATATCATAACTCTCTCTATAATTTAAAGTGATGTAATGGCCATAAACCTTTGCCACCCCATAAGGACTCCTGGGGTGAAATCTTGTTGTTTCTCTCTGGGGAGTCTCTGTCACTTTTCCAAACATTTCGCTAGATGATGCTTGATAAAATCTGATGTCTTTATTTACTGTACGAATCGCCTCTAAGACCCTCGTTACACCTAAAGCGGTAAATTCTCCAGTAAGCACTGGTTGCTCAAATGACGTTTTGACGAATGACATCGCAGCAAGATTGTATACCTCATCAGGCTTTGCTTCTTCTATCGCTGCGGTTATCGAACTCTGATCTAAAAGATCAGCGGAAATAAGGGTAATTTTATCTTGAATATGCTTGATGTTTTCTATATTAGGAGTACTAAGCCGCCTAACTGTTCCAAAAACTTCATATCCTTTTTCAAGCAAAAATTCCGCGAGGTAACTTCCATCTTGCCCAGTTATACCAGTAATTAAAGCTTTTTTCATAGATTTAAGACATTTTATTTTATAGAATATTTCTCCAATAGTCCAGTGCGTCCCTGAGTGATTTTTCTATAGAAATCGATGGCTCCCACCCAACATCATTTTTTATTTTTGAGAAATCACATCTTAGTTCTTTTTGCTCAGATTTACGCATTAAAGACTCGTCTGCTTGCACCTCGATTTTTTCATTTGAAAATGACAGCAGCATCTCTAGAATTTCTGAAATTGCATATGAAACTCCCGAACCGATATTGTAAACTTCTCCAAATTCTCCTTTTTCCATAAGGAGTTTATAAGCCTTAACTACATCTCTCACATCTGTAAAGTCTTTTCTTGGCGCAAGATTTCCAACCTTAATTATTTTATCCTGCTGACCCCTTTCTATCATGGCAATTTGTTTTGCAAATGCAGATACTACAAAAACAGGTGCCTGTCCCGGACCAATATGATTAAAGGGCCTAACTCTTACGGACTTTATTCCGTATGCTTTGTAATACTGATATCCCAAAAAGTCTTGAGTGATTTTCGATACTGCATAAGGAGTAGTAGGCATGAGAGGCGTGTCTTCAGAAATAGGCAGATACTTATCATCGACACTACCGTAAATTTCTGCGGACGAGACTACAAGCAATCTTGTATTAAAAAGCTCATTTTTTCTGATGGCTTCTAAAATATTTAACTGTCCGTCGATGTTGTTGTTTATTGTCTCGAATGGATTTTTTAGACTTTCCGAAGGTGAGGTGAGCGCTGCAAGATGAAAGATAATATCAGGCTTTTTATCAACAATAATTTCTTCTATTTTAGCGCTATCTAAAATATCCCCCCTAACTATATCTACATTTTTTCCAAAACCTTCACCCGTACCATCTTTAACCAATCCAATAATTTTGTCCTCTTTATACTGCTCTAGAAGATGTTTGCCGACAAAGCCATTTATTCCCGTGATGAATATTTTTGACATCTAAATTATCTTCCAACTCCTATATAATTGAAGCCTAATTTGCCAAGTATCTGTGCATCATAAATATTTCTCGCATCAATAATATTGGGAGACTTCATGATGCCTTTTATTTTCTCAAAATCTAGTTCTTTGAATTCATTCCAGTCAGTAACAATTATAAGTAGGTCTACATCCTTTGCAGCATCATAGCTATTATCTGCAAACTCGATATTCGGCAAGATAGGCTTTGCCGTTTCTCTCGCCTCCGGATCGAACGCACTAATTTTTGCGCCATCATTTTCTAGCCAGCTTATGATATCAACAGATTGCGCATCACGCATATCATCAGTATTTGGTTTGAATGCGAGACCAAGTATACCGACTTTTTTACCCTTTAGATCATTACTCAGCATCTTTCTCGCCTTTCTTACGATATCTCGCTTTGCTTGATGGTTGATATTCTCAACTTCCTGAAGAAGGGTAAATTGATAATCAACGTCCTTTGCGATAGATATAAGAGCTCTCACATCTTTTGGAAAACAACTTCCGCCATAACCTGGCCCTGGAGACAAAAACATGGATCCAATTCTTTTATCCATTCCTATTCCTTCAAGAACCTTGAGAGCGTCAGCCCCTAAGCTTTCGGAAAGTTTTGCTATGGCATTTGCATAAGATATCTTTAGGGCGAGAAATGAGTTTGCGGCATACTTTATAAGCTCTGCTGTTTCAAAATTAGTGACAACAACCGGGGCATTTATCGGACTATGCAGATCTACGAGTATATCCTGGGCTCTTTTACTTTCTGTTCCTACAACAACCCTGTCAGGATTTACAGTATCGGATATCGCACTACCTTCTCTCAAAAATTCCGGAACAGACGCATAGTCAAACTCTGCTCCAGATGGTTTATTTGCCTCGAGAATTTTTTGGATTTTTTTGTTAGTTCCGGTTGGAACTGTACTCTTGGTCGCAACAACCGTATATCCCTCAAGGTTTTTAGCAATTTTTTCAGCAACATCAAGAACTGTAGACAGATTAGCATCACCAGTTTTTGTAGTTGGCGTACCCACAGCAATAAATACCACATCTGATTCTGCTATTACAGGTGAGTAGTCTAGTGTAAAAAAGAGCCTACCAGCATCTATGTTCTTTTTTACCATCTCTGCAAGTCCTGGTTCAAAGATAGGAATTATTCCCTTTTTTAGATTATCTATTTTCTCCTGGGTATGACCTATTACATGTACAGTATTACCCAAATCAGAAAATACTGCTGCAGTAACGAGCCCCACGTATCCATGTCCTATAAATGTTATTGTCATGATTTATTTAACTCCTCTAATCCCTCATTAAAGGACTTCATCTCGAATCCTAGATTTTCTATTCTATCATTTTTTAGATATAGATTAAATGGACGCAAAGCTTTGTCTGTAAAATAAACATCTCTCGTAGTAGATTTTATCAAAGATTTATCTATATTGAACTGCTCAGCTATTTTAATTGCCGCATCGTACGGAGATATCGGGGTACTACCCACACAGTGAAAAATACCGGATTCATCTTTTTCTATCAAACCACCTATAACTTTCGCAATGTCGTCTATAAAAGTAGGACACATAATGTGATCTGTAACTGCATTTATTTGGAGTCCTTGCCTTAACCTGTCCAATATCGCCCTTACGAAATCCTTTTTTATCGCAAATTCTTTTCTATAAGGATAAGCTATGCGCAATATCATATAACGCGCTCCAGACTCCTGTACCATTTTTTCTCCCTCGTATTTAGTCTTTGCATAAAAATTTATCGGGTTTGGCAAATCGGCTTCCGTATAAAACTCCCCTTGAGGTTTTTTCCCATCAAAAACAAAGTCTGTCGATATATAGATAAGCTTAATATCATTTTCTTTGCAAAACCGCGAGACATTTTTCGTTCCATCTACATTTATTCTCCAAGCCTCACTACTCTCGCCCAAATCCTTCTCTTCCTCACTGCCATCTACATCTGCCTTTGCAGCCATGTGTAAAAAATACTTTATATTTCTGTCTTTGAATTTTGAAAAACTTGCAGAATTAGAAATATCAAAACCATCGGTACGACCTAATGTAAGCATGTCGTATTTTTTACCAAGCATCTCCACAACCCTTGATCCTACCAGTCCTGACCCCCCCGAAACTCCGATACTAATCTTTTCTTCCATATTGCTGGTTATAATAATTCTTATATTCCCCACTTTTAATCTCTTTCCACCATGCCTCATTGTTCTTAAACCATTCCACTGTATCTTTTATCCCCTGATCAAATTCTATTTCAGGCTTCCAACCTAGCTCGTTTCTTAGTTTTGATGTATCTAGACTATACCTTCTATCATGGCCTGGCCTGTCTTTTACATATTCTATAAATCCTTCATTCATTCCTAGCACGTCTAATATGCGCTTTACTATGTCTATATTCTCGAATTCTCTTTCTGTACCGATATTGTAAACCTCTCCCTCAACGCCTTTGTGCAAAATAGTATCAACAGCGCTGCAGTGATCTTGCGTATATATCCACTCTCTAACCTGCTTTCCATCGCCATATACTGGCACTTTTTTTCCTTCTAATAGATTCGTGATCGCAAGAGGAATCAGCTTTTCAGGATAATGAAAAGGTCCATAAAAATTACACGAGTGTGTGACGATCACAGGAGTTTTATATGTAACCCAAAATGCTCTACACATCAAATCCCCCCCCGCTTTTGAAGCAGCATATGGACTGTTCGGCTCAAAGGGACTACTCTCTGTGAATTTCCCATCCTCTATTGAACCAAAGACTTCATCTGTTGAAATCTGGACAAGTCTTACTTTGTTACCATTCTCACGGATGGAATTTAATATCGTAAGAGTCCCAATCACATCAGTCTGCGCAAATTCCTGTGGTGCTAGTATAGATCTATCAACATGAGTTTCTGCAGCATAATTTATGACTGCATCCACTTGAGGAACTAACTCATTTATGATATTTGCATCACAAATATCTCCCTTAACGAATCTATAATTAGGATTATTCTCTATATCTGAAAGATTCTTTAGATTTCCTGCATACGTTAGCTTATCTAAATTAATAACTTCATACTCAGGATATTTCTTAAGTATATAATGGATAAAATTGGAGCCCATGAATCCAGCCCCACCTGTAACTAGTAATTTCATAATGAAGTTAGAAGACCTTGATGCATTTAATAAGCTATTTTACTATCCCTTGCAATATCTCTTCTTCTGTATACTCAACCTGTTCATCTTTAAGCTCAGGATCATAAGGCGGATCAGGATAATTTATAAGCCATCCTTCTTCATCCCCGATGTTCTCTAGACCAGTCGCAATATCTTTGGGAATAAATAGTCTCTGAGGATTACTAGCATCAAGAATATGTTCTTCCTTTTCCATGGTTCCGGGGACATAAAGAGTAATTTTCATTTTGCCCTTTATGCATACGTACCTTGCTGCACGGACCCTATGGAGATGATAGCCCTTAAATGCTCCTGGTTTTGCAGCGGTCAAGTATGCTTCCGTTTTTGAACCATCGTAACTTTTGAAAAGCTCTACCAGAAATCCATTTTCATTCTGGGAGCTGTCATAAGTCGTAACTTTTTTTGCCTCTTCTAGATTTGCGATACTCATAATTTATAGTTCACCATTCTGAACTTTTTCTCTTACCATTATATTAGCATTTAATAGCTCGTCGTGTGAAGTCCCTGCATCGATCCACCAATCAAGAATTTCCGCAGTCAAAGTTCCCTCCTCCAGATATTTATTATTTAGATCTGTAACCTCCAGCTCTCCCCGTCCTGACGGCTTGAGACTATCGATAAAACTAAAAACCCTATTGTCATACATATAAACTCCAGACTGTGCATAAGGCGACTTGGGCACTTCTGGTTTTTCTTCGATAGATATGACTTTGCCACTTTCATCCATCTCGATTACCCCATACTGCTTCGACTCGGTATCTTTTTTAATACCAAAAACTATTGCTCCTTTTTCCTGCGCATCAAATTTCTCAGCAACACTTCTAAGATCATAATTGAAAATATTATCTCCCAAAATCACGAGCAATTTGTCGTCTTTCGTAAAGTCTTCTGCAATCTTTATGGCTTGAGAAATTCCTCCTGCTTCTTTTTGTACTGCGTAATAAATTCTTAGGTCAAAATCAGATCCGTCTTTCAAAAGATTTGCAAAGTGTCCTGCATGATCTGGAGATGAAGTAATTAAGACCTCTTTTATTCCAGCCTTTTTCATCGCCTCTAATGGATAATATATCATGGGCTTATTGTAGATGGGGAGTAAATGTTTGTTAGTAATAAGGGTAAGCGGCCTAAGCCTTGTTGCCATTCCTCCTGCCAAAATCATTCCTTTCATATTAGATTCTTGAAATATTTATTAGAAAAAAGATTAATATCACAATTATCGATATTGAGATATATTCTAGCATAACTTTCCCATGCATGTCGTGATCCTTAGTATGCCTAATAAGACCGACTGCTATATAGAAAAAAAGCATGAAAAGCAGTATCACTAGCTGGGCCCAAAAAGAAAGATCCGCGTTTAAAATAACTATAAAACCAATACCCAAAATTATGATCTCAAAGACGTATAAAGCAATATGTTGATGTAGATTCCTCACGCTATAAAATGACTCCTAAATTATATATAAACATAAATACGATAAAAATTGTTAAAAGCAATATATGGTCTAGATTATCACCAACTATGCGGGGGATTCTCTTTCTGGCTACTACAAAAAGGTCTAGCAAAAAGGCTATCAGCAAAACCGCTGTCAATATAAATGAAATAGTTTTTGTGCTGGAAAAAAGATCGACAACAGGGGTTGCTTGAGATACGATCTCCTCCACACCATTTTTTGCCTCAAAAACATCATTTGTACCCAAAAGAGGAACCTCTACAACATCATTGACGTCAGGGTCTTCGCTTACCTGGCTTTCATCCACCTGAGTTTGGTTTATGGAATCAGCGTCTACTTCTGCTTTAGCCAAAAATTGGTTTTTCTCCTGACCGAACATTTCAACTATCAAAACAGTATCCTCTCCCTGTAGGCTTCCTTCGACGATAGAAAATCCTACTTCCTTATATTGAGCAGACAATATATTATCTCTGTGTGAAGGTGATTCCATCCACGCATCAACAGCATCCTCGGCCGTCACAAAACCTTTGGCTAAATTTTCACCAGCATATATATAATCATATCCATTATCTGTAATAAACTTCCAAGGGCTAGTTCCGTCAGGAGCAAAATGAGCCCAATAGTTATTTGCAAACATATGATTTGCCTTTGCAGAAGCGGCACTTGAAAGTTTTTCATTCAACTTCAAAGGTGGCAAATTATTCTCAAGCCTTTGCTCATTTACCAAAAGGAGCAGCTCTTGATTTGAAATAGAATACGAAATTCCTAATATTTGAGGATTTGTCTTGTTTACAATAATCGAAAACCAAGATGAAAAAAGCAAAAGGATAACGATTACAAAAAGTGACGAGTTGTGCAATATTTTTGATCGGTGATTATTGCTGGTACGTGGGAGGAAATAATGTCGTATAAATTTGATCATATTTAATACTCAGGAATAACAATACTAGATATTTTATGTTCATTTATTGGGATCCCTAATGCAAACGACAAACTATTTGCGACCGACACGCCTACCCTTATCCCCGTATAAGACCCGGAACCCTTTTCTACTTCGATCTTTGTTATCTCATTCAGATTAACTGATGCCTCATCCAAAGCTTTTTTTATGAATTCAAGCGCCAGCTCAGGAGTCATCTCCTTTTTTTCTGAGCGCTTTGTAAAAAATGTCTCACTGCCTTTTGAAAGGGAAATTATTATGCTTTCCCTACTTCTTGTATCTATGTAAAGTCTCATATCTTTATATCTATAGCCCCCTCTCTAACTATCCTGGTCTTTTCTCCAGAGCAATCAACGATAGTCGAGGGCTTTTTCATTTTACACTCACCTATCACAACAAAGTCAACAGCATCTACAATCTTTTTATCTACCTGAGAATATTCTCCAGGAGCTATTTCTCCTGATATATTTGCAGAGGGTGCAACCAGGGGAACATCTATCTCAGAAATTATCTCACTCAGTTCGGGATAATCCGGAATTCTTACCGCGATAGTGTCACCACCAGCCCGAACCTGTGACAAAACTTTATCTTTATACGCTTTTAGTATGACAGTCAATGGCCCAGGCCAGTATTTTTTGATAACCTCAGGGAAATTTTCTGAATCCAAATTAGCATAGTCAGCAACCTGACTAACACTTGATGCGAGTATCAAAAATGGCTTATTTTCTTCTCTTTGTTTGATGCTATAGATCCTTTCTACAGAAGATTTACTATCCATCCTGCAACAGATTCCGTAGATAGTATCCGTAGGAAATAACCCTATCTTTCCTTCTTTTAATAACTTTTTTATCCGATTCCTGCTAGAGGAATCTTGTAATCTCAATTTCTCTTTCATTATTATTTTTGTTTATAAATTCTATATCAATTCTTTTTTTCGGCAGAATGGAACTTATCCTATCCGCCCACTCAATAACTATTATTGCATTATCCTGCGCTAATATCTCTTCGATTTCATGTGTGTCTTTTTCAACATTTATCCTATAAGCATCTATATGAAATAGTTGCAAGTTGTTTCCGGTGTTATAAGTGCGGATAAGAACATAGGTAGGAGAGATAATCCTAGACTGCACGCCTAGAGCTTTTGCAAATGACTTTACAAAAGTAGTCTTTCCTGCTCCAAGCTCCCCATAAAGACAAACAACGTTATGCTGATCCATGCTCTTCGCGACGTCTTTAGCAAGTAGCTGCGTGTCTTTTTCACTGCTGGAATTAAAAATCTTCTTCATCATTTTTGGCCTTAAATCTCCGATAGAGAATTATAGCACAGGCAAGCATAAGCATCCCTACTCCTGTTGTTATGGAGTATAAATATGTTGGGGTGCTTTTATTCACTTTTTCTGTATCTACTCTCTCCTTTTCTTCTTCATCGTGAACACCGGCGACCACCTGATTACGTGGAGTACTGATAATATCTATGTGCGTCTCTTTAGTGTCCTGCAATAACACTCCATCCTCTTTATCATATGGTCTTTCCGTGGGGACTTTCACATCTCTTGTACCCGTAGGAGATCTCGTTGCTGTTGGAGCTTTCGTGGGTTTTGGTGTTTTGGTCGGTGTAGGAGAAGCTGTAGGTGTCAGCGTAGGTGCGGAGAAATTTGATGCGCCTTTTGACATATCTGTGTTATCAAAAAATTCACCTTCTCCATCAGGAACTCGGGACCAAGATTTATTTTCTATAGTATCTTTATATGAATACGAGTCAACTATATTATCGCTCTGATCTGTCAACGAAACATCTTCATCGGAATTATTAAGAGCTATACCTGTAAGACCTTTTTCTAGAACCAAAAATCCATTTCCGGAAATTTTCAGATCGATGATGATATAATCTTTAGCTAAATCTGAGATTTTCCAACCGGACAAATCCACTTCGCTCTCCGATTTATTATATAGTTCGATGAATTCTTCTTTTTCATCCTCGGGGTTTGCAAATATCTCATTTATGACTATTTCTGAAGCATAAGTTCTAACTGGCAATACAAAAAATACAATAACTACTAGACCACACAGAATAACTCCATGCATAAAATAATTTTGTATTAAAAAAATAAATTTAAATAATTAGTAATTGACATGTAAATAAAGAGTGTCTAGCCCTCCCTCTTTATGATCCACTCTCACATATTGAAGGCGACATCCACCATTCCCGGAATAGCTACCCTGATACAGGGTTCCATCCTTCACTGCTCGCACAGTCTGTGAACCTGAAGTTCCAATATCTATTCCGTCGTGAAATCCATACCAAACAAATCCAGACTTGATTGCCTGCGTTACGCCATAACCCTGATTGTAACGAATAACAGGGTCTATCGGCCATCTCCATGATCCAGACGGCTCGAATGGATCACCGCCAGAATTATTTGTGTGATCAATAGATGATAAGTAATTGAATGGGTTATGTGCTCCATTTCCTTCCCTTACTATAAAATGCAAATGCGTACCTGATGAGTTACAGGATGCACCCTGTATAATCGATGCTATCCTATCACCTTCACTAACTTCGCCAGACTCAATTTCTTCTCCTTTACCTGCAATAATACCTTGAATTGCTAAGAACTCTGCACGTGTTTCAGCAAGTAGTTTTTGATATTCTGCCTCACTTCCGCGAGTTTCGTTAAGTAAATACTCCTTATTCTGTCTTTCGGCCGATAATTGCTCGTTGTAACTATCAAGCTGAGCGGATAATTGTTCTGCTTCTTCTTGTTTTTCTACTAATATGTCTTGCTGATTTGCATAACTTACCTTTGACTGCTCGGCCTCTATTATGTTTTTCTGATCATAATGCTGAACTATTTTTAAGTATTTTAATCTTGTAAAAAATTTATCTATATTACCCGAAGTAAGAAGAACTTCCCATGGTTCAATACTCCCATACTTATATGATGCAACAATTCTATTAAGAAGCGCTTTTGATATTCCATCAATATTACCCTCGAGGTTGTATATCTTATCTTCGGTGATGTCTATATCTTCTTTGAGGTTGTCGATTTTTTTCTCAGTCTCCCGCACACGAAGTTCTGTCAGTGCAACCTGACTATCAACTATTTCGATTTGAGAGGAAAGACTTTTTGCCTCATTTTGAAGTTCATCAATTTTCGACTCGTATTCTTCAATTTTGCCTTGAATTTCTTCAAGTTCTTCACTGACATCTTCCTCGCTTTCTTCTGGAGTAGGGGTTGGTGTTTCCGTCTGCCCCATAACACTACCTACTAAAAAGCTAAATAGTAAAAGGACAAAAAAGGAAACAAATATGTATCGAAGATTCCACTTCATACCTAATTATTTAAGATATCTAAATACCGCCAAAAAGCTTGCGAATGCACCCAAAACTACTGCAAGCAATATCTGAAGCCCCAAAACAGCAAGCATATAAATTGGCTCTATCGGAAAAACCGGCACTCCATTAAAGAACGATTGCAGCGTAGATTGACCGAAAATCATAAGGGCCCCATAGGAAACTGCCCATCCTATTATCGCCCCTAGAACTGAATAAAATATTCCCTCTAGTATAAAGGGCGTTCTAATAAACCAATCCGACGCACCAATCAGCTTCATTATCTCGATTTCCCCACGCCTGATTGTGATTTTTATACCAATTATCGTAAGTATTACGAATATCGAAACCACCATCAACACAGCAACTATTAAAATTCCAACCTTTCTAAATGCATTAGTCCACTGACTCAAAGTGTCAACTATATCTTTTTGGAAAATCACACGATCAACACCTTCAGAAGTTTGTGCGACTGCTGCAAGCTCCGGTAGATCGGTCACTATTCGAGCCTTCACATCCAGTGATGGTGGCAATATATCTGCAGAAACGAGCTCAACGAGAAGCGGCTCATCTTTATTAAATTCTCTGTATATGGCAAGCGCCTCTTCTTGCGATATGAAATTCACGGCAGACGTCTTCCCTGTTGCTTCTATATTTTGTCTTGCTGATTCTATTTGTTCCCGAGGAGTATTGGGCTCAAAAAAAACGCTAATCTGAGGTCTAGATTCGAAATAATCGATAATTCTTACAGAAAGAATTGTCACAACAGCGAAAACTGAGATTGTCAAAAAAGTCAGGCTCATTATCATAATGGCAGCCAGCGCCTGGTAGGGCGAACGTCTAATATACCTTGCGACAGTTTTTATATGCATTGTTATTTCTTATTTTTGAGCGACTCCAGGTTTATTTTTTCTGATTTATCATCCTTTTTTGCTTCTTCATGTTTTTCTTTATCGGGCTTTTGTTCGTCGTTTTTTACTTCAGGCGTCATTTTTTTTGTAGATTTTTTATCATTTTTTAATACCCCACCTTCAACATATAAGACTCTGTATCCAGTTTTTTCTATTATATGATCGTTGTGTGTTGCCATGAATATAGTCGTTCCTCTCTTGTTTATTTGTTCGAGAAGTTCGAATATCTGCATAGAGGTTTTTATGTCTAGATTACCTGTTGGCTCATCAGCAAGAATTACTTCTGGATTAAAAACTAGCGCCCTTGCGATCGCAACTCTTTGTCTTTCCCCTCCGGAAAGTTGAAGTGGAAATTGATCAGACTTATGTGAGATCCCAACATCATCTAGGACCTCTTGTGCGCGCTCCTTTGCTTCTCTTTCGGAAACACCTGAAAGTTCGAGGGGAAGCATAACGTTCTCTATTACAGTCCTGTCAAACAATAGTTTTAGATCTTGAAATACTACCCCTACCTTACGCCTTAAATGCCTTATTTTTGACCTATGAAGTTGATGCACATCGATCTCACCTATTTTTATCTCCCCTTCTGATGGTTCCAAATCGCGGATTATAAGCCTAAAAATTGTAGTTTTTCCAGAACCAGTGGGTCCGACAAGAAGCACTAAATTACCCTGATCAATTTGAAAACTCAAATTATCTAGCGCTTTAGTATTGTAGTAAGTTTTGGAAACGTTTTGAAATCGTATCATGCTTATTTATCATTCTACTAGAAATAAATTCGATAATAAAAATCCCTACTCTATAACCTCAAGTTTTCCTACGTCCATAAGCCATCCTGCTTTTTCTGCATCAAATGTTTTGCCGTTTATCTTCACTTTCCTACCTACGAACTTATCCAGATCTACATTTGAGGATGTCAAATAAACGTTTTGAGATTCTCCACCTGGTCGTTCTAGATGATGTGTTCCTTCACCATCAATACCACCCTCAACTAATTCTCCCTCCGCTACGTCTGGGAATTGACCACTGTCATCCGCGCCCACAACTAAGCCCTTCTTGATTTCAGCATCTTCCGCTATCTCGATGACCTCAACCTTCTTATTTACAACTCCAGTTGCGATAGTAATTTGTGCGAGCAGAAATCCGCTGCCCAAACCGAGTCCCAGCACCATAAGTATAGAAACAAGATTTGTATACTTACCTAACTTGGTCTTTTTCTTCCCCTCCATAGAGCGGATGATTGGCTTGTCTTTTGAACTTACAGATCTATTTTCCATAGATTACAGTAAAACATAAATCAAAAATTATTACAAGATTTTATCTACAATTTGAGCTCAGCATCAATAAATAAATCTATATTTCCGTCCAGTACTGAATCAGGGTCGGAGCTTTCCACTTTTGTCCTCGTATCCTTAACTAATTTATATGGGTGAAGCACATAGTTTCTAATCTGGTTGCCCCAAGAAGCTGGCTTATAATCCCCTTTTTGTCTTCTTTCTTCCTCTTTTTTCTTTTCTTCTTCCAACACCGCAAGTTTTGACTTGAGGATTTTTAAAGCATATTCCCTGTTTTGATTTTGGTACCTTTCTGTTTGACAGGTAACCACTATACCTGAGGGTTTATGAGTAAGCCTTACCGCACTAGAAACTTTTTGAACATTCTGGCCCCCATGAGAAGATGCTCTATAAAAATCCCACTCTAGATCGTCCTCTTTAAGTTGTATATCTACGTTGTCATCAACATATGGCAACACTTCAACTAAAGCAAAGGACGTATGACGTAATTTATCCGAGTTAAAAGGAGAAAGCCTAACCAATCTATGTGTACCGCTTTCATTCTTTAATTTTCCATAAGCAAGATCTCCATTTACTATAAATGTTATACTTTTTATACCCGCTTCCTCTCCTTTGCTCTCATCTATGATTTCAACGCTGTATTTTTTCTTCTCAAAATACCTTGTGTACATTCTGGATAGTATCTGAGCCCAATCCATAGCATCGACTCCTCCTTGACCCGAGTGGACGGAAAGAATTGCAGAACCCCTATCAAATTTTCCAGAGAGATAAACGCTTATCTCAAGCTCGGAGACCAGGTTCTCAAGTCCTTCAGTTTCACCATTTGATATCATCTTCTCAATCCGCTCTAAAGTGTCTATCTCCTTTGAAAGCTCCCCCATTTCTTTCATAGCATTCGTTGCTTTTGTACTATTTTTCCAGAAATCTGGGTCTGTAGATTGTGCTTCTATCTCTTTGAGTCGGATTTTTTTCTTCTCTATTTCCAGCTGCTCGATAAGATTTTTTGCTCTTGAGTATATATCTTCCATAGTAATGAGGCTATTGTAACAGAATTATTTATTCTGCTGTAAGTAGCTATTCCGAGCAGACAGACGAACAAAATGCTTTTTTTATACCATCCTCGCTCGTAAGCTTTTGCAGTTGCTTTATGGCGTCTTGAATTTGAGGCTGAGATCCTATGATGTCATTCGCATCGATATTTGCCACATTCTCTTCTGCATCTTTTAAAATATCATCGATATTATCTTTTGAAGGAAGTTCTATTTGCGGACCGATACTTGTGCTGCCTATATCTTTTTCACCTAAAACCTCTCCAAATCTTGCTGTAAAAATATAATAAATAATAAAGAGAATTACTCCAAGAATACTCAAAAAAATAAGAATTCTTTTGAGGCTCCACTGTGATTCGTATTCTTCGACAATCTTTTTCTTGCTTTTAACTTTCTCTTCATCTTCTAATTCTATCTTTTTTTTCATAGGGATTTATCACAATTAAAATGCTTACAGACTATGCTTCTCAAGATCACTCACAAATTCCTTTACTATGCTATCTATTGCTTCTTTTACCTTATCTTCTCCTTTTTCGATATTTGTTATAACAAAATCCCAAGCAGCACTGTGATCTTCTTTTAACGCAATAAGATGCAGAAATTCTTTTTTCTTGTCATCGTCTAACTCGCTGAGAATTACGTCAATAACCGTGATATGAACGTGCGTGTGTAATATATCCAAAAGTTCGTCTCTTTGAGAATCGGATATTTCATATTCACCAAATTTACTATTTATTGGCTCGATCTTTAATATATGACTATAAAATTTACTCTTCATACTTTTATTCTACAGGTCCAAGCGGAACCTTATTTTCTGGATCGTCTATAAAATAGTACAACACTTGTCCTTTCTGACCTCCATCATATCTCTCCAAATGCCGCATTACTTCTGGAGACCCGCCCAAATGTTTTCCAGTCCACTTTGCAGGACCTGCATCCCCTATAACAACAACTATAGCTTTACCGTTATGTGGATTCACCAAAAGCATCTTTCTATACTTAAAAAAATCCCTATACTCACCGACCCTATTGAGGTAATCTGGCGCTAAGAAGGTCTGAACAGCAATATAATACTTCTCCCGATCCACATCTTCTTGAGTCATTTCTTGAGCTGAGTTAGCAAAATATCCCCAAGCACCTCTCCCGGGCGCAAGACCTGATGACATAAACTCCTCTGCTTCTTGTGGTGTCTGGAAATGAGTTGCCTCATTGTCTCCTGGATAACGCATAAGGTGCTGCTCTGCGCCTATAAAACCATAAGTAGTATTAAGCCTCTTATTGTCTATTTCATATTTGATATCCATTCCAAAAGTATCACTTAATTTGTCTGCTATTTGATCATTTTCTTCGTCGGTAAAATTTCTGTAGTCGTCGGGAATCAAAGGCTCTAGATCAGAAACCAAATGCACATTTTTGTTTAGTTTTTCGTATTGAATGCCAGAGGGAGAACCTGATGAAATCTGGAGATTTACGGGATTCGTTAGAAGCATGAGACCACCAACTGCTCCTATAGCATATTGTTTTGAATTTTGCGAAATGTGATCTAGTGCTTCTTTATGCTTGTCTAGAATCTTCTCCTGCTGCTTTTTATGAATTTCAGACCACTTTTTATGAAGTTTGTTAAAAGAAAGTGTTTTTTTACTCATCTGACTCTTCTACTTCGTCCTGTGAACCTACAATTATTACTGCATCATAATCGCTGTCTTCATCAAGCATCTCTATATCATCATTAACGACGTATGAGTCAGATATATCTTTACTTATTAGATCCGCAAATTCCTCAAATTCCTCCTTGATCTGAATAGTTATATTCAAATAATCACTATCATCCGCATTTCCGGCCTCAACATTCTCATAGCCAACGTCCTCTAAAAAGGCTTGCATATCACCTGCAGCCCCACTAACGCCACTACCATTTAGGACCTGAATAGAAATTTCTGCTCGATCGAGCTCTACAGGGGTTACTGTTGGACTAGGCGCCTCTGTCGGAGTTATTTCGGCAGTTTCTGTAGGATTATTCACATTAAAAGCACCGGTAAAATAAAAATAAAATGCTGTGGAGATAAGCGCAACTATTATAAATACTATTAGAAATAAAATTATATTCTTTCCCTTATTTCCTTTATTGTCTGCAATCCCAAATTCTGCTGCAGAGAATGTTGAAGACAATTCATCATCGTGTGATTTGCTCATCTCCTCTTCTTTTTTATCCTCTATCTCAGGGCTTTCGTCAACCGTTTCTTCCACTTTTTTTTCTTTTTCAACTTCTACCGATTCTTCATTGAGATCATCAGATTTATCATTTAGGATCTCTTCCTCAAGCTCTTTTTTTTCAACCTCTTCCAGTTCCTCTTTTTTCTCTTCTTCTGCTTCTCTTTTTTTGTCCTCGATCACAACCTGGCCTTCATCTTCATCACCAATCTCAGCATTTATACGGGCCAGAACTTCTTCTTTTCTTCTTTTCAATTCCTCAAGAGAAACTTCTTCCTTTTTCTCTGATTTCTTTGCAGTTGTTTTTATTGTTTTTTTCTCAGCCATATATTACTCCTCATTTTGATTTTTACTGTGCTTTCCATCCGTGCATTCGCATTCTTTCAAATCCTTTCCTTCCATACTGCATCCCTGGGTGCCACATGCTTTTGGAGTATCAGATACGCCTCCGCAGTCACCTTCACATATATAGTGCTTCATATTTATTTTCTTTTCTTTACGCTAAATAATTTTGATAACAAGCTTGCACCTAAATCAAAGGCTACCTCCTGAGGTCTGGTAGTGACATCTCTGATCTTGCCTTCTATCATTCTCTGGATCATATTTATCTTGTGTTTTATATAAAAAATTATGACTACGCTTACCACCATTAATATTACGATCAAGGTCATAAGAATTATACCTAGAATATAGAAAGTACTTTCCAAAGCTGTCAGTTCCATAAATTCATTATAGCATTATAAGTAAAAAGCAAACAAGTTATATAGCGGAAAAACCATTCCTTGACTACGTGACACTAAATGAAGTAAATTAAATATAAGGTGCGGTCAAAAGTCGTGCCTATATTTCGTTATTAAAATGGATATAAATCTACCTAAATATATTCCGTATGATCTTGGAGTAACTTCAAATAGCGGAAAGGTATATATCTTTGGAAATCTTCTAAACTTTACCCACGATTCTCTTTTTGCCTCAATCAGCACGAATGGAACTGGATTTAAAGCAGCCAGTAAGAAGGGCGAACTTAAAGACGCGGATAAAACGATAGATACCAATTTAGTTAAAGATTTTAGGATCTCAAAATTGGATAAAAATTTCTATCTTTTTTACAAACAGATCTTAAATGGTACACCAAACATAAATATAGCTGAGTCAAAAGACCTTCTGTCTTGGAAAAAGATAGACAGACTTGAACATATTAAAGAAACTACAAGTCTGGTACCAGATCTTAAGATTAACAATCAATATGTAGCCTATTTCGGTGATAGAAATATCTCAGTCGCTTATTCAAAAGATCTAGTGAATTGGGATATAAAGTCCCAGGTACTATCTCCTCAGGGAAATTATTTCGATGCGTATCCACTACAAATAGGAAATGTCTACAACACCCATGAGGGGATTCTCGTTTTTTACTACGTAAGAGAATTCTTCAGGGAAGGACTTAATTATTCTGTAGGAATAGCATTGTTTGATAAAAATGACCCGCAAAAACTTATTTCCAGATCTCAAAGACCACTTCTAACCCAACAGCTCGAGGCAGAAAAGGGAGAACTTTATCCACTCGGAACTGCGATACTGAATGACAATCTATTCTTTTATTTCGGGATTCGTGGAAAAGATATATACACAGTATCCTTTGGGAAATTCGCGGATGTTTTTAATGGTCTACCAGGTAGAACAAAACCTAGGCTCGAAAAGCATGAAAGAAATCCTATCATAACCCCAGTGATGCATCACTCTTGGCAACGGGATGCTACTTTTAATCCAGCCGCCGTACACGATGGTGATAAATTCCATTTTATCTATAGAGCAATGGGACCTCAAAATACGTCTGTTCTTGGTCATGCTGAGAGCGCTGATGGATTTGATATTAACTACAGATCTGACAAACCGATATACTCACCTAGAAGATCTTTCGAGACTCCAGGGGGAGATCCGAAGACCTGGTTCATGTCTGGAGGAGGATATGGAGGCTGCGAAGATCCACGTATCACTTGGATAAAAGATGATAAGAAATTTTATTTAACCTATATAGCGTACAATGGAGCTAACGCTCCTAGGGTGGCGCTATCCTCTATCTCAGAGGAAGACTTCAAAAATAAGAATTGGGACTGGAAAACACCAAAACTTATCTCCAGACCTCATGAAGTTAACAAAAATGCTGTTGTATTCCCAGAAAAAATAGGCGGCAAATATGTAGTAATGCACAGAGTCTTTCCGAACATCCTGATTGATTTGCTGGATAATCTTGATTTTGATAATCCAAGATATCTAAAAGGAGAGTACAAAATCCCGCCAACAGTAGACGGCTGGGACAGCAGAAAGGTGGGCGCAGGCCCACCACCGATAAAAACTGCAGATGGGTGGCTACTTATCTATCACGCGGTCGATGACAAGAATGACTCACAATATAAAATCGGTGCTATGCTGCTTGACCTAAATGAGCCATGGAAAGTTCTATACAGAACTCAACAACCGATCCTGGAGCCCGATCAATGGTATGAAAATAATGGATTCAAAGCAGGTGTCGCTTATCCTTGCGGCGCTGTCATAAAAAATAACAAATTATTTGTATACTATGGAGGAGCGGATAAATTTACTTGCGTTGCCAGCAAAAATCTTGATGAATTTTTGCACGAGTTAAAAAACCATCGGGAAATAAGATTAGAGAACAAAATGACTCAAAAAACTGTAATCAGTCACCATGCTTAAGTTAAAACGCCACCCCCAAAACCCCATCCTGCTGCCCAGTATTACCAATGATTGGGAGAAGGGCGGTACATTTAATGGATCAGTAGTCAAAAAAGATGATACATATTTTATGGCATATCGTGCAATGACCCCTAAAGGGTTTTACATGGATGCGAATATCCAACTATCAACTGTAGGAATTGCAAAAAGCACAGACGGTGTAAATTTTACTGATCATTTTCAACTTATAAAACCCGAGGAGGATTGGGAAAGATATGGCTGCGAAGATCCACGCATCACATACATGGATGGAAAATTTTATATATTTTATACAGCAATCGGCGGCTATCCATTTGGAGCACACAACATAAAAGTTGCAGTCGCTATTTCAAAAGATCTGACGACAATCGATGAAAAACATCTCGTTACACCATTTAATGCAAAGGCCATGGGTCTTTTCCCTGAAAAAACAGGAGGTAAATATGCGGCATTTTTAAGCGCAAATACCGATATGCCTCCAGCCAAGATCTCAATAAGGACATTCGAGAAACTTGAAGACCTATGGGACCATCAGCAATGGAATGAGTGGTATAAAGACCTGGATCGGCATACATTGCCGCTTCTTCGACATTCGAGAGACCAAGTAGAGGCAGGAGCAGTCCCGACAAAAACAGACGATGGCTGGGTGTTTATATATTCGCTTATCCGCAATTATTATAGCAATGATAAAGTATTTACGGTTGAAGCAGCACTCCTCGACTTAGAAAACCCACTCAATATCAAGGCAAGAACCAGCAATGCCATGCTTTTGCCAGAAGAAGAATACGAGCTATATGGAAATATTCCAAATGTAGTTTTTCCTACCGGTAGTCAAATTATTGGAGACGAATTTTATGTATATTACGGAGCAGCAGACACTAGCACAGGTGTTGCGACGTGCTCCATGGAAGATCTTATGCATGGGCTCAAACGGAAACAAAAAGATGTTCCGAATAATCCTAGAATTAAATTTACGAGATGCAAAGAAAATCCGATATTAGAGCCTATTGCTGAAAGAAAATGGGAATCCATGGCAGTCTTTAATCCTGCAGCCGTATATGAAAATGAAAAAGTGCATATTCTTTATAGAGCAATGGGAGAAGATGGGATGTCCAGTGTAGGATATGCCGTAAGTAGTGATGGAGTCCACATAGATGAACGTTTACCATATCCTATTTACACTCCGAGAGAACCTTTCGAGACAAAGCTTAAGGAAGGAAATTACGGATGTGAAGATCCTCGTGTAGTACGACTCGAAGACAGATTCTACATCTGCTATACAGCATTTGACGGCGGAATAAATCCTCCGAGGGTTGCCTTCTCGTCTATTAGCGCTGACGACTTTTTGAATAAGCGCTGGAACTGGGAAAAACCTATACTTATTTCCCCGCCTAACATCGACGATAAAGACGCAACAATTTTCCCAAAAAAGATTAATGATAAGTATGTTTTCCTGCACAGGATAAAGGACGACATATGGATAGATTTTGTAGACGATTTGAAATTTGAGAATAATCGATTTCTCAATGGTGCTATTCTCATGCACTCAAGAGTTGACCACTGGGATCACATAAAAATCGGTATAGCAGGGCCTCCCATTGAGACAGAAAAGGGGTGGCTACTTTTATATCACGGGATAACTGAGGATAAATTCTATAAAGTCGGCGCGTGCCTACTCGATCTTAAGAACCCTGATACAGTTATATCGAGACTCTCGTATCCAGTTTTTGAACCAGAAGAAAAATATGAACTGGAAGGGATCGTGAACAATGTAGTATTCCCTTGTGGAAATGTAGTCATAAAAGACGACCTGTATATTTATTATGGGGGAGCAGATAAAGTATTAGGAGTTGCGAAAATGAATCTAAATATGCTCCTTGATGAGTTATCTAAATATCAGATCTGAGGTAGCCCTAATAGCAAAGTTTTGCTTGTGCAAAACCCGAAGTGTTCATGGATAAAAAATCCTATAACTTATCAGCTGACGTCATACGCGTTATAGCGATTATAAGTGTTGTTGTCATTCACACAGCAAATGCAGTCTACGCGCGACCTGATTATTTCGGAGGAATTTCATGGTGGTTTGCGATCATCCTAAATTCTGCTGCTCGTGCATCTATCCCTCTATTTATCATGGTCAGCGGATATTTTATCCTGTCAAAAAAAGAATCATTTAGCCAAACGCTGATTCGCACTTTTAACCGCCTCGTCATTCCACTGTTGTTCTGGTTTTTATTATACACAGTCTGGAATTTCGGGAATCCCACTTTTGAGTACCTAAACATAAGTATCTTCTATAGACTTTTAACCGTAAATGTATTCTACCTTTATTTTTTTATAATTCTGATCGGACTATACCTCATGTCACCTTTTATAAAAAAATATCTCTTGGATCAACCTAGATGGTCGAATAAAACTTTGACAGTCCTACTTTTGATCGGAGGATCAATATTTTATTTCATTCAATACTATTTCTCGCTTTGTACTCCGGCAAATTCCTTAACATACTGGATCCCTTTTACGGGTCTTTTTGTTGCAGGATATGCGATGGGAAATTCCAAAAAAATAAAAAGGGGTATTGCAACTATTGCTTTTTTTGCTTCTTTTGCTATGACCGTCATCGGAGCATATTTTTATTATCTGCTGTCATTTAGTGGGAATAATTTGTTGGGAGCAAATGGCTGTCTTGCTTTTTATACGGACTCCTTTCTTAGTATAAATGTCGTAGTATTGTCCATAAGCATATTCTCACTTTTGATGAATACAGATTTTAAGAAAATAATAGGTAATAAAATCCAACCGATAATATACTCAATAGCCAGGGTCTCTTTGGGGATCTATGTCCTTCATATGTTTCTTCTAGACATACTGGATTCAAAGCTACAGCTATTTATAGCAATAACGCCGGCATGGCTTTATCTACTGACAAAACTTTCGGTAATTTTTATACTTTCTTATATAGCATCACTTATCATGATGCGAATTCCTATTTTAAAACGCACTCTTGGAGAAAAATAATTTAAGGAAGGTTAGGATAATGGCATTTTTTCCACTTCTTACCACTCCCACATGGACACGGATCATTACGTCCTAATTTTTTTATTGTATTTACTGAGGCATCTTCTGTCTCTACGCTCTTGCTGTCTACTTTTTTTTCTTCACGAACTTCTTTTGCTTTTGCACTAGTTCCGATTTCGGAAGCAGGCTGATTCGTATGCTCATGCTTGTGATCTGCATGATTATGGACATGAGACTCGGAGACTATATTTACTTTAAAGAACCTATTTACTATTCCATCATCTATGGACTTTACGAGTCTTTCGAATTGTCCGAATGCCTCATTCTTGTACTCAACTAATGGGTCACGCTGCGCATATCCACGTAGATTTATACCGGTTCTTACGTCTTCCATTGCAGTCAAGTGATCCATCCACATATTATTTATTACTTGAAGCGAGAGCAATCGAGTAACTTTTTTTATCGCTTCCTCTCCATAATCCTTGATCTTTTTCTCGAATAATTTATCGGCGATATCATTTAGAAATTCGCTTACCTGACCTTCGCCCTCTCTTTGTTGGATTTGTTTTATCAACTGATTCTGAGATTTATCGTCAAAAGGAATAATCGACGTAAATTCTTGAATAGTTTTTTTATACGGATCCTCTATTTCATTAAAATTAAGATTTAACGCTACTATTGCATCAATATTCGTTTTTATCTTTTCCTTTATAAACTGCTGATATTCAAAATCGTCTTCGATAATCTCTTGTCTTTCTCCATATATGATTTCCCTTTGTTTATTCAAAACGTCATCGTATTCTACTGTGTGCTTTCTGCTTTCGAAATTAAATCCTTCCACTTTTACCTGAGCCTGAGTTATAACACGGGTGACTATCGGATTCTCTAGCGGCTGATCCTCTGGAAAATTAAACCTTGTCATAAGATTTGCTATCTGCTCCCCACCAAAAATTCTCATGAGATCATCCTCGAGTGAAATTATGAATACCGATTTCCCGGGATCTCCCTGACGACCAGATCTACCTCTCAGCTGATTGTCGATACGACGGGATTCATGCTTTTCTGTACCAATCACATAAAGTCCGCCTAATTTTTTGACCTCATCGTGCTCTTTTTGCCACTCCGATACTTCCTTCTCAAATTTACTTTTGCCTGACTTTCCTTGATACTCTGTACTAAATTCGGAAGGCTTTTCTCCGCCAAGTATTATGTCTACTCCTCGACCTGCTACATTTGTTGCAACAGTAACTGCACCTTTTTTACCGGCATCTTTTATAATTAAAGCCTCACGCAAATGGTTTTTAGCATTAAGTACCTCGTGGTGAATATTTTTCCTCTTCAAGTATTCAGAAATTATTTCATTCTGTTCGATAGACGCCGTCCCGACGAGAACTGGCTGCCCTTTTTTATAAGCTTTTTCTATTTCCTGAACTGCAGCAAATATTTTTGCACGGCGAGTCTTAAAAATCCTATCCGCATCATCTTTTCTTACAACTTCACGGTTTGGCGGAATAGCAACAACATCAAGCTTATAGATTCTATGGAACTCCTCAGATTCTGTTATTGCTGTTCCTGTCATACCTGATAATAGTTCATATTTTCGGAAATAGTTCTGAAGAGAAATTGTCGCAAGAGTTTTTGACTCACGTTGAACAGTAACTCCTTCTTTTGCCTCCAAAGCCTGATGCAATCCTTCAGAAAGCCTTCTTCCTTCAAGTAATCTACCAGTGAATTCATCGATCAATGTTACCTGTCCCTCACGCACTATATAGTCCTTATTTTTATGGAAAAGTGTTCTAGCTTTTAGTGCTGCTTCTATGTGATAAACCGTCTCAAAATCCTTTTCATAAATGTCTTTCATCCCGAACATCGTTTCTATTTTTCCTATTCCATGGTCAGTTAGATGCGCGGTGCGTCTTTTTTCATCTATTTTATAGTCTATTGGAGATAGTCTATCGACAACTTTTGCATATTCGTAGTATTTTGACGATGGCGTAGCATCTGGCATCGAAATAATGTGTGGTGTTCTGGCTTCGTCTATAAGTACAGAGTCTACCTCATCGATTACGGCGTAGTAATGCCCTCGTTGTACCTGTTCTTCTTTAGAAAAAGCCATATTGTCACGCAAATAATCGAACCCGAATTCCGAATTGATTCCATAGATAATATCGGCTTCATATGCTTCTTTGCGTGTTACCTCTTTTAGATTAAAAAGTCTATAGTCCTTTGCTTCGCTATCATGATAAGAAGGGTCATAAATAAAAGACTTTTGATTGATGATCGAACTAACACGCATTCCCAGAAAAGCAAATACGCTGCCCATCCATCCAGCATCACGACGCGCCAGGTAATCATTTACGGTAACCAGATGCACAGACTCCCCAGTCAGCGCATGAAGATATAGTGCTGGCACAGCTGACAAAGTTTTTCCCTCTCCTGTTTTTTGCTCAGAAATTTTTCCACTCGCAAGAACTATGGCGGATATTAATTGAACTTCATAATGACGCTGGCCGATTGTGCGTTTTGCTGCTTCCCGCACCAAAGCAAATGCTTCCGGAAGAAGCATGACAAGCGGTTCTCCTTGTGCATGTCGTTTCTTTAGTTTTTCTGTTTCTTTAGGAAAGTCTTCGTCTTTTAGTTTTTCTACCTTTTTCTCGAGGGCATTGATTTGCTCTACAATCGGTCTTATTTTTTTTACTTCTTTCTCATTTGAATCGAGAAGCTTTGAGATAAAATTTAGCATAAGTTATTTTTTTGTTCTTTACTTTGAAGGGAAATATATTTTATCACAGCATGAGCCAAAGTGCCAAAGTAATTATCCTTTCGGAGATATCGTTTCAACACCCATATACTTTCTTAATACCTCAGGAACAACTACACTCCCATCTTCCTGCTGGTAGTTTTCCAGAATCGCAACTGGTGTCCGAGAAATAGCAAAGGCCGTACCATTTAAAATATTGACGTATTTTTTCACCCCACCGTCTTGATACTTTATATTTAACCTGCGGGCCTGAAAGTCTGTTGTCGTTGAAGCAGATGTTACTTCACGGTATTTTTCCTGGCTAGGAATCCACGCCTCAATATCATATTTTCGAGCCGCAGGAAATCCTAAATCTCCTGTACACATCTTTACTACCTGATAAGGGATTTTTAGATCTTGAAATAATTCTTCTTCTATAGAAAGTAAGAATTCATGCTCCTCGTCATCCTTACCATCCATAACAAAGCTCACCATTTCTATCTTATGAAACTCGTGAACCCTTATTATTCCCCGAGTATCTTTACCATAACTTCCAGCTTCACGTCTGAACGACGAGGAATATGCAACATACCTTAAAGGCAAATCTTTGGAATTTAGGATTTCATCTCTATGCATAGGCACTACACTTTGCTCTGCGGTACCGACTAAAAACTTCTCACCATTCTCAAGCGAAAACATATCATCTTCCCCACCATTTTCCATATATCCCAGTTTTTGCATCGTGTCGCGATTAACTATCGTCGGAGGAATTATGAATTTAAAACCTTTCTCCATAAGCTTATCTAATGCGAAACGCAAAAGCGCAATCTCAAGCAACGCTCCTTCGTTCTTAAGATAGTAAAATCTAGCACCGCTAACTTTTACTGCACGCTCCATATCGATAATATCCAAGCTTTCTCCTAATTCCAGATGATCTTTTGGTTTGAAGTCAAATTTAATAGGCTCCCCTACAGTTTTTATTACATCATTTTCACTATCATTTTTACCGACCTTCACATCGTCTTTTGAAGGGTTAGGTATTTGAAGAAGAAGAGTGTTTAATTCATTTTCGATTGATGTAAATTCATCTTCTACACTAGAAAGTTTTACTTTTATCTCTTTGCCACGTTCTATATCTCTATTTTTTGCGACCTGGTTTCTTTCTTCACGCAAAAGCTGTACTTCTTGAAGTTTTTCTCTATAACTGGCGTCGAGAGCCATAATCCTATCTATATCAATATCCACGTTCTTTGCTTTGGATTTTTCTTTTATTTTGTCTATGTTCTCGCGGATGTAATTTATGTCTAGCATAAGGCAAATTATATATCGTTTTATTTCTTTTTACTATCCAAATACTTTTTTAGCATCATGAAAGCCTTTCCTCTATGAGAATCGACATTTTTTTCACTATCTGTCATTTGTGCGAACGTAAGATTTTTTTCGTCATGAATAAGTATAGGGTCCAATCCCCATCCATTTTCTCCAAGGTTTTTTTTGGCAATTCTTATGCGCAATTTACCCGTGAACGCATGCATTTTTTTGCCATCATGGTACCCAACAATACAAATAAGTGTCCCGCTTCTATTTTTCTCATTTCGCATCATATAAAGAAACCTCTCGGTATCTTTCCCATGCAAATACTTTACAAAAGGTCCTGGAAACTTGTCCCAAACATCCATCTCGAGCGATACATCATCTACAATTACAGGCTTTTTTAACTTGCCATATGCCTGCTGTAATTTGTGTCTTACTATGGCTTTTTGATTATTACTCTGGATTTCTTCTAAATCCATTCTGGAAATTTCTACATCTATACCTAGGATTTTTTCCGCCTCGAGTGCTTTTCCTTTATTCCCTGTCGCAAAGTAGATTTTTTTCATGAAGCGTCTTTGAATCTTTTTTTGACAAATTCTATATCCAGCGATGCAATTAGCTCTGAGGCTTTCGGACCATGATCTTTTCCAAGAAGCGAAGTATAAATCGCTTTGAAGGCATCTTTTGAAGAAAGCCCCATTTCTTTAGAAGTACCATAGACAATTTCCTGAATTCTTTCTGTATCTAAATTATTTTCGAGCTTTACTGAGAGCTCTTGGAGATATTTCTTTTGCTCAGTATTCAAATCTGAGATATCAGGAATATCTTTTTGAACTAAAAATTTATCTTTTTCCTGAGCGAATCTTTCGATCCAAATACGAGCATACTCTGCCCACTCCTGAGCATTTTCCTTCTCGATTTCTGACTCGGTATTTGGCATCTGTATCATTTGCGCGATCCTTGCGAATCTAAGATCAGTAGGTTTTTTTACCCCTCCTACTTGTGACAGTTCGAATACACGAGCATAATCGTCCTTTGTGTCAGAAAAATAATGCTGCGCGTACTCCTGATATTCATCAAAGAGCTTTGGTATCGTTTCACTTTCCTCAGGATCAAAATTTATAGCAAGATTTAACCGGGTTTTTACCATCAAAAACCGCAACAGCTCAGGAGGTAATATTTCCACCATAGCAGTAGCTGAGTATCCACGACCCTTAGATGAAGACATCTTGCGTCCTCCGACCAGAAAAAACTCGTAAGGAATAGGGTATGGAACAGGATAATTTAGGATTCTTTCACATACTTGGGTCGCTAAATCATGTGACCCACCAGCTGACATATGGTCTTTTCCAGCCCCTTCTACAGTTACACCTATTGCCATCCATTTTACTGGCCATTCAACCTTCCATGGCATTTTTCCTTTTATCTCGTTTTCATTACTAAATGGACTTGTCTTTCCTTCATGTTCACATCCTTTAGTCCAGTCTGTTACATCAACAGGACATCTATAGTAAACCATCTCACCGTCCCATTCATAGACTCGAGTAGTCGATACTTTTCCGCAGTTTTCACAATAGACCTGAAACGGAAACCAATCGGAAGCAATTTCTTTTCCGTAAAGCTGCGAATAAATCTTTCTGACCTCCTCTGAATTGTCGAGAATCTTTTTTATTCCATCATTCATTTTTCCACTCTTATAAAGCTGTGAAGTCCACAAAATTTCTGGAGATGATCCTATACGGTTGAATGCGTTCTGAAATTCTAGCGCATAGTATTGCGCGAAATTATCAAATCCCTTCTCGGGTGATGGAATACTAAATAATGGCATTCCCAAATATTTTTCATACTCTTGTCTATTTAGATACGAAGGAATGTCATCCATCGGATCGTGATCTTCAAAGACATAAGTATATTTTGAATTTACACCAATATCTTTTAATGCCCTATAAATAAGATCGTGAACTACCACACCACGAAGTGCTCCTACATGGACACGGCCCGAAGGAGTTTTCATATCATCGACCCACTCGAGAGGAAGATTTCTTTTTTTTATTTTTTGTGCGATCTCGTCTGCCCAGAACATGAACTCAATTATATAACTTTTCGGGTAAATTTTGAAATGAGGTCTTTTATATCTTCCTTGATTTTCTCTGTTACGACGATCTTCACCACTCCCTCACCAGGTTGGCCATAATAAATTTCACATTTGAGGGGGGCAGCCAGTACAGCTGGAATAACTGCCAGGTCGTCTTCTCCATTGATTTGTATCACCAAAGACTCATTATATTTATCAAAAAACTTTTTTATCTCTCGTGTCAGTTTTGCAGTTATTTGTCCTGCGGGGTTATCTACTTTAATAATTTTTTTAGAAGACAAACCTAAATCGTTGATTTTCTCAAATTTCTTTATCCTATTTACCAACAAATCTACTATAGAAAGCTTGGGAGTAATTTTATTCTTAACAAATTTTTGCGTTGTGACATCTCCGATCGTCACTATGAATCTATTTATTAGCTCTTCCTTTTTCAAATATTCATCAAGATCAGAAATCAATTCTCCAAATGGCTCTGATAATTTTTTTCTTAGATCTTTCGGAAGCAGATAATCACATCTTATAAGATCATCACCAATATATAACTTTCCATCCCTATCTATTTCTCCATTTTTTATTCTATTTGAAGAAATACTTTTTCCATCTTCAGATTTCAAAAGAGCAACGTCTACGATCTCAAGCTTTTTGAATCCCAAGTCTTCTCTTTTCTCATTGATACTGTACGCACCACCCAACGAGTCGGCCGTTACAAATATTGCATCAAGATCATATTTCTTTTGTATTGTAGGACCATATACATCATCAATCGGAACTATCGTCCCTTTGTAATTATTCTCGTACAGAAATTCTTGCAGGGCTTTTTTTCTAGTTCCAAAGTCCTCAAATACTTTTTTTGATGTAATGAATTTGTCACTGGTAAGACCTATTATGACCTGTTCTGAAGATCCGAAAATCTGATTCAAAAAATCTTTGTGCCCTTTATGGAATAGATCAAAGGTACCACCGCAAGCGCTTAAATGGAATTTATTTAACTGTCTAGACACTAGTGTATCTTGAGGATATTGTATGCAATTTTCCCAGCTGGGGCTTCTACTTCTACTTTTTCACCAGGTTTTTTTCCAATTAAAGCTTTTCCTAGTGGTGACTCGTGAGAAATCTTCTTTTGGTGAGGATCTGCCTCCCATTCACCAACAAGACTAAATACTTCTTCCTTACCATTCACCTTTATGGTTACCTGAGAACCTAGTTTTATGATTTTTGAATTTCCGTTATCTTCCTCTATTATCTGCACCTTTTTGATGATTTCCTCTAATTCCTCAATTCTACCGTCAACAAGCGATAACTCCTCTTTTGCTGCATGATACTCAGAGTTCTCTGAAAGATCTCCCATCGATCGTGCGTTAGATACACGCTCGACAACTTCGGCTCTTTTCTTCTTCTGAAGATTTAAAAGCTCAGCTTTTAAATCTTCCAGTCCTTTTTGTGTTACGAAAAATTGTTTCTTATCCATGATTAGCTACAAAAATCCCCCAAAAGGCTCCTCTGGGGGTTGATTTAATGCATCCTTGAGGTACTATACAGAATACCCCTTTTTATGTCAATATCCTGGAGTTAATTCTGCATTCTATCCTTTTTAAGATCACTCTTTTTAGCTTCAAATTCTCTGACAATATTGCTATAGCTATATCTTGCCAGGTAATACCTTTTTCGCTTAATATGTTGATCGAGTATGAATCTGGTGCTATCGCTTGGATGAAAAAAAGCCTTTCTCAAACTGACTTTTTCTCGAGTAATCTTACTACTCATATATAAATATTGTCCAAAAAAAGCAACAAAATTAACAACCCTTAAAGGCTTTTCACTAAAAATGAATAAATCTGTCCACCTCTTTTTCTTTTTCATTCTTTTTATGTTAACCGTAATATTAGGAAAAAAATCTTTTATCCAACTATTCTTTTTCGCGAAATGACTAAACACCTTATGTTCATCATAATAAACTTTCATCTGGGCGATTTCGTGGGCAACATATAAACTTTTATCTGTAAATTCCATTTCCCTCTCGTCCAAAAACATATTCAGACAAAGTTTGTCTTTGTGCCTTTTGTTCTTGTATTCCCTTTTCATCCCAAAAATCTTCGCTGTGAGAATAACCATAAATCTCGTCGCCCACAGCATATTCTTTCGGGTTATGATAAACAGATCAATGTCATCGTCGACTGAAGCATTTCCCATAGAAAGACTTCCGGTGATCGCTATAAGTCTTACTCCGGGTACCTTAGATAATATATCTATGTACTTTGCTGCAAGAAGCGTCTTTCTTCTATTCTCCTCCTCCTGCATCTTGCGTTTTATCGCGATACCCTTTCTGCCAGAGAAGAAATAATATCCGTACTTTTCATCTATAATCCCTATTTCCTTTATGTTTTTAGCAATGGCTTTCTTATCTGCATCTGAGAAATGCAAAAACAGCTCTATTTGCTCAAGAGTAAGCGGATAATTGAATACATCAAAATACGAAAGCGTATCTATGATGCTAGTTTTGAGCTGATTGTTCATAGCGCTGGAGAACCTGATTTACCCCGCTGCCTAAAGTACTCACCGCAGATTCATAAGAAGTATTATCGTTTATTATGCTTCTTATTGCATTTCCCAGATAAACATCCATCTCAGAATTTAATCCAGCATCATATGTGTCTGACGAAAAAAAAGTCGATACTGCATCATCTGCTCTTACGATAAATGGATAGACCTTGTTATTATCTGCTATCGATTGCGCTAAGCTCTTTTTTGGATATGGAGAACCGTAGCCCCTGCTCTTAGTCTGATTCTCATATATCTTTTGAAGCGTTGAGTTCTTTCCTAAAAATTTAATAAATTTAAACGCCGAATCAGGATATTTTGTCTTACTGGAAACGCCCTCTGCCCAATAACTTGCTACTGTAGAACTTGTACCAGGAAGGGTGGGCACAGGCACTACTTGGAAATTTAGCTCTGGATTAAAAGCTTCTATCTCAAATATATCCCACGAGTACCCAAAATACATCGCAAGTTTTCCTCCTGCAAAAGCAATTTTCGAGTTTTCTTGTTTTTGATCCCAGACTGGTACCCCACGCGTACTTGAAAAAAGAGTATAGAACTGTAGGGCACTTACAGCGCTTTCTACATTATCGCCTGAAAGGTTATTAAAGTCTGCACCGTTTTGCAGCAACAAGAGAGAGATGATATCCGGTGCGTGGGAAATATTGTCATATGTACCCATTGCTACTCCCGATCTTGTTAACTCTCCTGCCTCAACAGTGGTTAGCTCTCGAGCTAGACTATCCAAATCATTCCATGTAGTTGGCGGCTGACCACCGATGTTTGCAAGCAAGTCATTATTTATATAAAGGGACAAAGTATCGATACTCAAAGGCAATCCATAATAAGCTCCATTTCTCTTCAAATCTCTTTCTACGACCTTAAAATAATCGTCAACTAGCCCTGTATCTTTCACGACATCATCAGGAAATGGAGAAAGTATGTCCTGCATCTGGACTAGCCAGCTACTATGAAACCTCATGATATCAGGACCATTTCCTTCCGCAGTTCGCGTTTTTAACCTATCTACATAGTCTCCCAGAGTTTTGATATCAATTTTTTCATATTGAATTTTTATGTTCGGATTTTCTCTCTCGAATTCATCAAAAACCGGCTGCAAAACACTTATGTCTTCCCAAACTCCCCAATACAACAATGTCGCATTCTCTTCCTCAGAACCATTGTTTCCGCGAATCACAAAAAACCACACAGCAAAAAATATAATTCCAATAAAAAAAACTATCCCCAGGATGATTAGGATCAATCTTTTCTTTCCCCCAGAGGCTTCAGGTGCATAGTACGGATCAACTTGAGGTTGATTTGTATTTGAATTAGGATCCATATGTTTATATCTTATATAGTATAATAACTACACTCATAAAAATCTAATCCAGTAAAAGTGATGAAGCACAGATTAATTAAAGTTGCAAAAAAATCTTTCCATATCAGTAAATCCTCAATTTGGTTCCTTGTGGGGTTTAGCATAGCTGGGCTAACACTTCTTTCTATCGTCATAATCTATTTCCAATACACTTACAGCAACAAAGTGATTCCAGGAGTTTTTGTTAACGATATATATGTAGGAGAAAAAACAAAGGACGAAATCATATATATTTATGATGAAAAAAATAAAAATATAGGAGACAGCAGTTTTATATTCAAATACGATCAAGAGGCAGCAACCATTAGCGCGCAGGAGCTGGGAATCGGATATGATTCACAACTGATTGCAGAACAATCTCTAGGACTAGGGAAGTCTTCCAATTTCCTCTCCAACTTTTTCATAATCACAAATGCCTACCTAAATGGTCTTACGCTCGATACAAGCTATACATTTAATAATGAAAGACTGAGCGAACAGATAGAACCGTTTGAAAAGATAGCATTCAAAGAACCTGTTAATGCGGAATTTGAGCTCGATAATAATAGGGTTGTTAAATTCTCACAATCAGAGGATGGAAGGACTTTGGACGTCGATAAAATAAAGAGCTATGTACTAAGTAGGGTTTCTGAGATCATAAATTCCCCAGAGGCAAAAAGCTATGAATATGTTCTTCCCACAATCGCAATGCAGCCGGAGGTTACCACAGAAGAGGTGAACGAGTATGGAATAGTCGAGAAAATCGGCGAAGGGAATTCGCACTTTGTCGGCTCTATCCCAAATAGAATACATAACATCGGACAAGCCGCGAGTAAAATCGATGGAATACTGGTCGCACCAGGTGAAGAATTTTCCTTCAATGAAAGCGTCGGAGATATTTCAAGACTAACAGGATATAAAGAAGCATATGTCATCTCTGGAGGAAGAACTATCCTCGGCGATGGTGGCGGAGTTTGCCAGGTATCGACCACGCTTTTCAGGGCGATGCTCGATGCTGGACTACCCATAACAGAACGCCACGCTCACTCATACCGAGTAAGCTACTATGAACAACAGTCCCCTATCGGAGTGGATGCAACAATTTATGTCCCTACTGTTGATCTAAAATTCAAAAACGATACTGGAAATCACATATTGATAGTCGCGGATTTTAATCCAACAGCACAGAGCCTGACATTTAGCTTTTTTGGGAAAAGCGATGGGAGAGTTTCTGAAGTATCTGACTCAGTGATACTTAGTCAATCACCCGCACCCGAACCGCTATATGAAGACGATCCGGAACTGCCGGTAGGAGTCACGCAGCAAGTTGACTATGCTGCACCAGGAGCACATGTTCAATTTAGTCGAACAGTAACCCGCGGAGATGAAGTGCTAATAGACGAAACATTCACGACCAGATATTCTCCGTGGCGCGCAGTCTATAAGGTAGGAACCAAGCAGGGTTAAATGAAAAAAGTAGCAATTTTTTGTGGGGGACCGTCCTCAGAACATGAAGTATCACTATCGAGTGCCAAATCTATTTTGGAGCATATAGATAGGAAAAAATACACTCCTTACGTTTTTTATATCCAGAAAAATCTTAAGAGCTCCTTTTTTAAAGTTACAAAAAAAATAGATCCTCCTAAAAATACTAAATTTGATGACTTCGAAAATGTTCTGAAAGAAAACAAAGGTAATTTCGATGTCGCCCTCCTCTCTGCACTACATGGAGAATTTGGCGAAGACGGAACTATTCAAATGATTCTGGAAAATTTGGGAATAAAATACACAGGATCTGACAGTAAAGCAAGCAGTCTTTGTATGGATAAATACTTGT
This sequence comes from uncultured Gammaproteobacteria bacterium, assembly GCA_964450885.1. Taxonomy (GTDB): domain Bacteria; phylum Patescibacteriota; class Microgenomatia; order Levybacterales; family GWA1-39-11; genus JBCLLY01. The sequence continues at coordinate 332,900 of CAYVFE010000001.1, read as the reverse complement.
CGGCGGAAAAAGTCAAAAAAATAAAAGGCTTGAGTTTCCCCGAGACTGTCAGAGTCGACATCAGCAAATTGACTGCAACTCCTCCCCTTTCTTTTCCATTTATCATAAAACCAAACAGCCTAGGGTCAAGTGTTCTTGTCTTCATCGTTAAAAATCAAAAAGAATACAAGAATGCAATTAAAAAAATAGAGGGAAGCAGCGTGACAGACCTTCTGTTTCAAAAACTGATATCCGGGATAGAATTTAGCTGTGGATGCCTGGAAAAAAAGAGTGGTAAATATATCCCTGTTCCACCTATCGAGATAATTCCAAAAGCGACATTTTTTGATTATTCTGCAAAATATGTGCTAGGAGGGTCTGAGGAAATCACCCCGCCTGTATCGATCTCTAAAAAAGAATCTGACAAGATCTCCGAGATTACGATAAAGATTCATACAATTCTTTCTTGCAGTGTGTATTCGAGATCCGATTTTATGTATGACAACGGAAAGCTTTACTATCTGGAAACCAATACCCTTCCAGGAATGACTGCAACCTCCCTGCTGCCTCAGGAAGCTAAGGCTGCAAAAATATCTTTTACGAAACTGTTGGATTTTATAATTACCCAAAGTATATAAATGATTATTTCAGAAAAACTCATAGAGCCAATTGTAAATTCGTACAAATCCGAAGGAAAAAAAATAGTCCTCGTAGGAGGATGCTTTGATGTTTTGCATGATGGTCATATCCAGTTCTTGCTTAAGTCTGAGCAAAAAGGAGATGCTCTGATTTTACTTCTGGAATCAGACGAGAATATAAAAAAACTAAAAGGCAAAAATAGACCACATAATAAATTTGATATCAGGGCAAAAGAACTCGAAAAATTAGGATTTATCGATCTTATTGTCAAGCTTTCTCCTAATACATCTGACACATATTACTATAACCTGACAAAATTGATTCGGCCTGATATAATTGCACTAACGAAGAATGATCCGCTCACGGATAAGAAAAAGGAGCAGGCAAAAATTTCGGGAGGGATTGTATTAGAAGTAATGGAAAGAGATGAAAGGTTCTCTTCAACAAAGATAATAAAGGGCAAATGAAAAAAGTACTTATTATATATGGACTGCTAGTTTTGGGAATAGTTATCATAGTATTCCTGCGTTTTAGAGGTGTTGACATACTACCTAACATCGGTGGAAATGATACAGCAGTCATAAGAGAGCAGACTTTCAAACTCGAAGTAGCAGATGATGAGAAAGAAAGAGCAAAAGGCCTTTCAGAAAGGGATAGTTTGGATAGAAATCGCGGCATGTTATTTATATTCGAGCAAAAAGGAAAATATGGATTCTGGATGAGAAATGTAAAATTCCCCCTTGACCTTATTTACATCTCAGACAACAAGATCGTGCAGATATTCAAAAATGCGGAGCCTAAAAGCGAAGATGAGAATATCCCGGTATTCACCCCAGACAGTGAAGCAAACTTCGTCCTCGAGATAAATGGAGGATTATCAGACGAATATGGATTTGAGGTAGGCGACGAAGTAGTCTTTTCAGGCATCAACTAACCCCATGAGAATTTTATCTATCGAATCATCTTGCGATGAGACAGGAGCTAGTGTAGTTGAAAAAAAAGATGGAAAAATAAAAGTTCTTTCAAATATCATAGCGACATCCTCTGATATGCATGCGTCAACTGGCGGAATAATCCCCGAGAACGCCGCCCGCGAACAAATAAAGGCTATAATTCCGGTAATCGTAGAGGCAACACTTCAATCCAAAAATCTAGATAACAGCGATTTTCAGTCAGATAAAAAATGGAGCCTGGCAAGACAAATCCTAAAAGATGAAATAGATGCCATCGCAGTAACTTTCGGCCCAGGACTCATAGGATCTCTCATAGTAGGAGTCGAGACTGCAAAGACTCTTTCATATTCTTTAGAAAAGTCACTCATTCCCATAAATCATTTGCTCGCCCATATTTATGCCAACTATATAGATAGAGATATCGACGAAATAAAATTTCCATTTATAGGACTTATCGTCTCTGGCGGTCACACCGACTTACTATGTTTTAAATCACATAACGATTACAAATGGCTCGGCGGCACGCGGGACGATGCGGCAGGAGAAGCGATAGATAAAATAGGAAGGATGCTCGACCTTCCATATCCAGCAGGACCCGATATGGAAAAAAGAGCAAAAAAAGTTACAGCACCCGAAATAAGATTCCAAAGCCCGATGATAGGATCCAAAGACTACGACTTTTCCTTTTCAGGACTAAAAGCCGAAACGATGAGATTTGTTAAAAGCAATGAGCTAAATGAAGATCTAAAGGATCAAATCTGCTATGCAACTCAAAAAGCGATATTTGATGTATTGGTAAAAAAAACCCTAGATGCTCTCAAGGAATATGGTTGTAATACTCTCCTAATCGGAGGAGGGGTCAGCGCCAACCAAACACTCATGGAGCAATTCAAAAAAAACTCTGACATAAAAGTTTTATCTCCACAAATAAAATATGCAACAGATAACGCAGCGATGATAGGTGCTTATGCTCTCGTGAATGGTGAGGAAAAATCATGGAAAGAAGTCAGATCAAATCCGGAGTTATATTTCGCGTAACCTTGCTAATAGCCTCAATCTTTACTATAATCCCACATTCATGGCTAAAAAGTCATATGTGCTATACTTTTTTGCATACAGAATATGAAAAATCTAATACTGGTTGAGTCACCTACGAAAGCCAAAACTTTGACTAAATTTTTAGGCAAAGACTATAACATCGTGGCTTCTATGGGCCACATAAGAGACCTGCCCAAAAGCAGGATAGGTGTAGACCTCGAAAAGGATTTTACACCTGACTATATAATCCCAAAAGATAAGAGCAAAAATGTAAAAGAGCTAAAAAGGCTTGCCAAAGGCGCAGAAGACATAATCCTGGCAACCGACCCTGACCGCGAAGGAGAAGCTATTGCTTTCCACCTCAAAGAAATATTAAAAGATGTAAATAAAAAAACAACTTTTAAGAGGATAGCGTTCCACGAGATAACGCAAAAGGCGATAATGGATGCGCTAAATCACACGAGAGAAATCGATGATGATCTGGTTTTTGCCCAGACTGCAAGAAGGGTTCTGGATAGGGTTGTCGGCTATAAACTCTCTCCGCTCTTATGGAAAAAGGTAAAAAGAAATCTGTCAGCAGGCCGCGTACAATCGGTGACCTTGCGCCTTATTGTAGAACGAGAACGTGAGATAGAAAAATTTGAGGGAGTAACTTTCTATAGATTGATTCTGGTTCTAAACAAAAAAGATGACAAAAATGACATAGTATTTAACCTCGTCAAAAAAAATGGTGGCAGTATCGAAGAGAGTAAAAAACTTGATCTTTATGACGGAAATTACACCTATAAAATTACTCATTTGACCCGTGAGGAACTGGAAGCAGTCGTAAAAGATATCCTAAATAAGGACTTCCCGATCACAAATATTGAACAAAAGGACTCAAAGAGGTCTCCCTACCCACCATTTACGACCTCCAAACTCCAGCAGGCAGCTTTTCGCCGTTTTTCCTATACAGGAAAGCGTACTATGAGTATCGCGCAAAGACTTTACGAAAATGGATATATCACATATCACAGAACTGACTCATTCAACCTTTCCGAAGAGTTCACAACTGCAGCCAGAGACTTTTTGGTAAAAACTTATGGAAAACAGTACATACCCGACTCGCCAAAGCTGTTCAAGACAAAATCAAAAGTCGCCCAAGAGGCTCACGAAGCAATACGTCCGACAAATGTCACGACAAGTCTTTCGGAAATAAGCACAAAACTCGGTGAGGATCATGGAAAACTTTATGATCTTATATTCAGACGCGCTGTAGCATCTCAAATGACTGATGCTATCTATGCGCTTACAAAAATTCAGATAGAAACCAAAGCAAATAGCTCAGATCTACTTTTCGAAGCAAATGGAAGGATCCTAAAATTTGACGGATTCCTCAAAGTCTATAGTGTGAAAGAAGAAAATGAGCAGATACTCCCAAATGTAGAAAAGGGTGAAATCTTAAAATATAAAAATAGCGAGATAACAGAGCACAACTCCTCTCCTCCACCCCGATACAACGAAGCCTCACTCATTTCATCTCTTGAAAAACACGGAATTGGTCGTCCATCTACCTATGCGCCAACCATCTCTACCCTTTATGACAGGTTTTATGTAGAAAAATTAGAAGGCCGGCTCACTCCTACTAAAATAGGAATTAGTGTAAATGATTTTCTGGTCGCAAACTTCTCAAATATCGATGACATTCCTTTTACTGCAGGGCTCGAGGATAAATTGGACGAAATCGCAAATGGTAAGCTCCAATGGGTTCCTATGATGAAGGAATTTTATACGCCGTTTGAAAAAGAACTTGAAAAGGCAGAGGGTAGCGACAGGGTAAAGGTAGCGGTTGAATATGCAGGGAAAGACTGTCCTAAAGATAAAGGAAAACTTGTGATACGCCAGAGTAGATTCGGTAAATTTCTTGCTTGCGAGAATTTTCCAGAATGTGATTATAAGGAGTCGTACTCTGAAGACACAGGGCTTATCTGTCCTGATGATGGCGGGAACGTCATAACCAGAAAAACGAGAAAAGGGAGAATTTTTTATGGGTGTGCAAATTACCCGAAATGTACATTCGCAGCATGGAAGAAGGAGGATGTTATAAAAGCAAATGAAGCCAAATGATAAATTAGGAGCAGAAATTCTCCGAGTAAAAACTCCCACGCAGGAAGAGCTAGATCGAGTCAAAAAAACCCGTCAGGAAATCTATGTCATACTCGACGATATCCTAGATACATATAATATTGGATCGATATTCCGCCTCGCTGATGCTGTAGGCGCAAAGAAAATATATCTTTGCAAAGGTTCCGAGACTCCACCAAACAGTAGGATCCAGAAAGCATCTGTAGGAACTTGGCAATGGGTACAGTGGGAATATTTTGAGAAAACTACTGACGCGATTAATAAACTAAAAAAAGAAATTCCTGATATAAAAATAGTTGGCGTAGAACTAGACGACAGATCTGTAGATTACACGAAAGCTGACTACACTCTGCCTGTAGCACTTGTCGTAGGCCACGAATCAGATGGAATTTCTGAAGAAGTTCTATCTATGTGCGATCTGATAGTGCAGCTCCCACAGCTGGGAATCAACAAATCATTAAATGTAATGGTATCTTTAGGGATAGTTCTATACGAAGTCCTCGAAAAAACCACTACTTAATTTTACCTCATCCTCTAAATCTTATTATCGTGGGATTCGAACCCCAATTTGCAACCTCTTTTTCGCCGCTTCACCCGATTTATTTTGTCGTTGGGCGGTGACCCGATTCTTTATGTGTCATCGTTGAATCGACTCCTTAAGAAAATACCTTCTGAACGTTAAAAAAGTTTTACCTGTTTGAGCGATAGTGAGGCGTGAAGCTTTTAGAGAAGAAGGTAGTTTCGAAAGGAAAAGATTCACTTAGATGACGCTTTTTGCTCCTTTTTCTAAAAAAGGAGAGTAAATAATAACGCTTTTGTCTTACTTTTTTAAAAAGTAAGTAAGAAAAATAGGCGAGAGTTTTCCCGCCTGCGTCAGCTATGCTGAAAGTATTGCGGGCAGGTGCTACTTTTTACGGCAAAAAGTAGAAGAAATATTTGTGATAAACTAATACTCCATGAATATAGACCTGCTCGTAATCTCCTCAATTCTTATCATAGGATTTGGAATCGTTATCTTTCTTATCACCCGCAAACCATCAGATAAGCAGGACGACACATTAGTCGAGTGGCTAAAATCGATGGATAAAAGGCTTGATAGCAACAATCAGGAAATGAACACGCGTCTTAATAGCGCTGCGGCAGCTTTCGCGTCGGTCCAGAAGTCACTTGGCGAAATGAGTGAGATCGGACGAAATATGAAAGATCTTCAGGAATTTCTGAATTCCCCAAAGCTTCGTGGAAATATAGGAGAGCAGGTGCTTAAAGAACTACTGGGACAGTTCCTCCCGAAAAAGACATACAAGTTGCAGCATAGATTTAAAAGTGGCGCGATAGTAGATGCCGCAATCATAACCGAAGCTGGAATCATCCCGATAGATAGTAAATTCCCGATGGAGAATTTTAAAAAGTCACATGCTACTACTGACGCACGGGAGAAAAAACAGTACGCAAAAGAATTTCTAAGCGACATTAAAAAGCATATAGATAGCATTTCTAGTAAATATATCCTCACAAATGAAGGAACTATAGACTTTGCTCTCATGTACGTGCCATCAGAATCCGTCTACTATGAAATAGTAAATGAATCGGTTCTTTATGACCACGCAACAAAAAAACGAGTTCTCGCGGTCTCCCCTATGACGTTTTACGCATTTTTGAGATCTATTCTAATAGGATTTGAAGGGCAAAAGATTTCACAGCAAGCACATAAGATTCTTTCAAATCTCCGCAGTGTCCAGAAGGAATACGAGAAGGCAAATGATAATATGGAGACTTTATCGCGTCACATAACGAATTCCTATAACATGATGACAACCGTTACTAGCAGCTTTGATAAGCTCGGCCAGCAAATCGAAACCACGAATGAGTTAGGTGAATTAAAGGATAAGTTGCCGGAACGGACCAAAATTACTGAGTAGGGAAAATATTCTCTTCCTGAATTCTTCTGGTCATAATTCTTCCCATCAGAGCCAATCCTTCTGCAGATGGATGAATATTATCATCCGGATTTATGTATAGCGTGTCACCATCTCCATCTAAATCAAGCGACTCAGCATACGCATTGATAACAGGAATATTATGTTCGTTAGCATAATCTATGTGATTTGTTATGTACTCTATCCGTTCTTCGGCCTGCGCCCATCGCGCTTCAGCACTAGATTCAGTTACAGCTTGTCCGTAGGTAGTTTTATCTGGCGCGATCGCAGCAAAAAACATTACGGAAGCATTTGGAAAACGGTTGGTTAGAGTTGTCATTACTTCTGTCAGCAATTCTTCCTGCCTCTTTAGCCCCTCCTCTATTCCGAACTGTGAAAGCGGATTATATCCGAAAGATTCGATAATTATAAGATCAGGATCACCCTCTAGTATCGGAACTAGTAGCAAATCATGATCCGCCTGAACGCTTTGCTTTAAGCGCTCTGGAAGAAGCAGTATGTTTTGGTTAGCCATAGCATAATTTGAAATTTCGAAAAAAGAGTTTGGATACTCTCTAGATATTATTTCATTAAAGACTCCACCACGCGGACCAAATGCGTGAGTCATGGAGTCACCAATGAGATAAATATTATACACCTCGGCAGGCGCTAAATCGGGTTTTTCGTAAGATGTAAAAGGAATAATTTCAGGTATAGAAGGGGTTGCGGGAGATTGATTTTGAACGACACTATCATTTTGTATCTGAGAGTTACTATAAATCGAGGCAAGAAATATAACGAGAAATGAAATCACGAACGCCATGATATAGAGAGCAATATTCATCCTATGCTGGATTAAGAACTTTCGAATATGAATATAATGTTTCATCAGTAATCCATTATACAGTAGACTGGATAAGCGGATTCAAATTTAAGAAGTAGTAGGATTTAAGAATTTATATTTTACTCACACTATTTATCCTAGAGTAATGTATAATATACCTAATGGGAAATTTTAATAGAGATAGAAGCTTTGATAGAGGATCAGATCGCGAAACTTTTAAAGCAACGTGTGCTGACTGTGGTAAGTTCTGTGAACTTCCATTTAAGCCATCTAACGGAAGGCCTGTTTACTGCAGGAATTGTTTTAAAAAGCACTCTCCAGAAGAATCGCGAGGACGAGATGCAGGACGCGGACACGACAGATTCTCCAGAAGTAACGACAGATCAGAACGAGAAATGTTTGAGGCAGTATGCGCAAATTGTGGTGCCAACTGCAGAGTCCCATTCCGTCCTAACGAGAGAAAAGACACTTTATGTAGTAGGTGCTTTGAAGGAAAAGGCGGAGACTCTAGACGCATCACGAACGGTTCTGGAAAAGAGCTAAGTGAGATAAATGCAAAACTGGATAAAATTTTAGAGATACTAAATTTTGCTCAAGATGAATTGGAGAAAGAAGAGTCAGAGGAAATAGCTGGAGAACCCTCCGACGCCAAAGCTATGGAGGGCGAGGAAACAACTGAGGAAGTTGTAGAAAAACCGAAAAAACCCACAGGTAAAAAAACAAAGTCGAAGAAAAAACCCACCAAAAAAGCCTAACCCCTACCCATTTTCTTAAGAGACTTAATTCATTTTTTCTAGCATCCCATGACGCCTCATCTGAGAACGGATTTTTAGAGTCTTTTCATCTGCATCATCAAATGTATGACACTTTGGACAGGCAGGCTTACAAACAGGACAATAGTCCTTATTACACTTCAAGCAAATAATTGACATAAATTGATGCGGCATTTGAGGCTAATTATAGCATTTAATTGAATGTGTAGTTATTTTTTTATTTTAAATAAGTTGTTCTTGCATTAATTCAACAGATTTTATTAGTATTGCTGGTCTTACATACATAGATTTCCTATATATCTGTGATCTTAATACGATATCCTTTTTGTAAAAATTGACATACTCCTCGCTGCCCTTACCCTCTTCGGGATATGCAGTTAAAAGAGAGAGCTCTGAATTAATTTCATTAGCTTTAAATTTAACACTCTCACCTTTCGTACTTTGCAAGGCGACAATTTTTCCCGTAAAAGTAATATTCATCCCATCCTCATACTCTGGTAAGATTTGATCATCTTCAGGTAAAAAGTTCTCAATATTCTCTTCGCTAATCTTAAACCGCACTTCAGCCTGCTCCATAATTATTTCTTCTGCATCGCCTTCAACAATTGGACTAAGCGCCTTTTTAAATCCTCCTCTTTTCACAAAATTTTGAAGCCTCTGAGCGTATTTTATGGGAAATTTATTACCGTTTTCATCTTTCAATGTTAGTTGTTCTTTCTGCTTACCACTCATATGCATCATACGGCCAATATATATCCCTATCAGCATCATACTAATCTCACCAGTTAGTGGAAATTGAGAGTAATAATTGTTAATTGATTTATGTGCACCATCTATATTAGAGAAAAACTCAGCAACCTCCTTATACTGTTTTGGATCTGCTACTAAAAGAAAATTATATAGATCCTGAATGTTTGTAAAAAGCAGATGAAAATCTATATAGAACAGTAATTCAATAATTATAGACCCGTTCTTAACATTATTAACTTTAATATCTAATTCGTTATTAAAATTTGCAATGTCAACAAATTCCTTTATAATTTTATTAACTCCAACTAATGAGCTTCCTAAGATTTCAAGACTGTAACCTTTGTTTTTTGAAGTACTGTTTTTATAAACAATATTGAATGAATTACTATTCATGATGTAGGATTATACTCTTGAGGCTAAGCAAAAGCAATTGAGGCTAGACAACTATACGCTATTTGCTTTACTGATCCTGTTCCAAACTAGTCTGCAAACTGCACGGTAGACATCCTTACGTTCATCTTCAGAAAGTTTCAATGCGTCAAAAACAATATTGTCCAGTTCAGCTCTATCAGATAATGGCTTGGGATCCTGTTCATCTATTGGTGTCTCTGATCTTGGATCAATCCCACACTCTACAAAAACAGATCCGATTACTCTTTCTGATAATGATTTATAGTAAATCAGTATACGTCTATTATTTTTAATCAGCGTTGGATTAACAATATAAAATCTTTCCAGTTCATATCCGTAAATTGTTAATAACCCACCTCCCAAATTTTTTCGTCCTAATATCTCGGTTATCAATAACGAGAATGTGCTATTTAACAACGATAATACTTGTTCTTTACTATATAAACTCGTAATTTTTAGCAGAAAAAAGGTATCTGAAATTGCAAAATTACCTCCTTCTAAAAAGAAAATCCTATCCGACACAAACCTGTTAGATATAACATCTGGAACAAACATATCACTGATTTCACTACTTTTTCCTTTTATCCAATACTTCAAATTATTTTTGTCGATTTTTATAGTGTTGACGTCTTTAATAGAAGAAAGGTAAGGAATTGTGCCGTCTTTTTTTTCCACTTTAGCTTTATCTTGAAATACGGAAAGATTATTTCTTTGAGAATGGTTAAAGACTGACTTAAATTTAATGATCCTATCTAAAGGATTGACTAAAATATTAAATATAAAATCTGGAGCTACTAAATATTTGCCACCCCATTTATCACCTACATATTTACCCACTTTCAGCCTTGCTTGAGAATCACCATCAAACTCGGTGCCTGCTTCTTTGAGATTCGTAATTGATATTGGATATACACGATAAATGTCATTAGTTTCTACTTCTTTTTCTTGCTCAATGGAAATAAGGTTTTCGGTAAATATCGCGGATTCGAAAGATTTCTTAAAAGCTACAAATTTAACTAGATGATCAGCTTCGACACTTTTTTGAGGGGCATGAATGATTGAAATGATTGTGTTTACATCAGCTGCCTCAAAACTTCTTTTTGCGTGGTTATCTATAATAATTTCTACTGGACAGCGATTTAAAAGAAATTCTTGTAACCACACACCGTAGCCAACATCTAACCAAGAGTTAGAACAGATAAAAGTATGAACCCCTTGAGCATTAAGAAGACGAAGTGCTCGTATGTAAAAATAGGTGTAAAGATCAGACTGGGCGTTTATCTTTGCCTTAGGAGGAAAATAATCGGGAAAATCCATCTTGACCATTTCTTGTAGATATCCCTTGTATTCCTTTTTGTCTTTTACCTTGCCTGTTGGGTCTGCAATGTCTTCTTGCCTAACATAAGGTGGATTCCCGATGACGATATCAAACCCCCCTTTGGTGCTAAATATTTCAGAAAATTCCAGTTGCCAAAGGAAAGGCTTATTTGTCCGATGTAAATCCCTAAGTTGAGATCTGAGTAGCTCAAGCTTTACTACTATTTCATCTCTTTCTTTTTGAAATAAATTCAAGTTAATCGGTTTTGAATCAACCTTATCATTAAACAGTGATTGTTGATTCTGATTGTTCTTTTCGTTTTGATTAATTTGAACTAATTTGTTCTGTTCTTTAGTAATTTCCTGCTGCATCCAGTTTCGATAGAAAAGATACTCACGGTGCTCGATATCTTCTTTAGAAGGTTGTCCTGTTTCATAATGAGCAATCTTAAGCTGTATAAGTTCACGTATTTCTTTTAATAAACTCCCACTTACTAAAGAATTATCTGTTGATACTGGAACATTTCTTGAACCTATTAACTGGACCAAGGAATCCCCTTGTCTCACCTTAAAGTCAAGATTCGGTAAAATTGGGTCCATTGAGTCTTTTAGGTCCTCTGGTGCATCAACAAAGAGAGATAGCCAAAGTCGCAATTGGCAGATCCACACAGCCCACTCCTTAACTTCTACTCCGTACAATGATTTTTTTATAATTTGCTTTTTTCGTTCAAAATCATTGTGAACTTCTATATTCGCTTTCTTTCTTAAAGCTATCTCCACATCATCCAAAACTTGCATCATGCCCACTAAGAATGCACCCGAACCTACTGCTGGATCACATATGGCTACATTCTCGAGTATATTCAAAATCTCCTGCGCTTCTTTTGGAGAAAAGCTACCATCTTTTTGCTCATCTTCATTCTCGCTTTCTTTGAAGAAAAGTTCATATAGATTTTCAACCCTTATCGATGATTCTAGATTCTTTCGAAGCCATTTAACTAGACTTAAACGACACATTAGGTCAACTTCTGGTCGGGGTGTGTAAACTGCTCCGTCGGCTTTATTAACCAAACGCTCAAAAATAATTCCCAAAAATTCCGGATTGAGTTGAAGATCCTCATCCTCAAGAGAGTTTTCTTCTATTGTAAAGCTATGGGAGAACAAAAAATCATAAAAGTTTTCAATAACTTGATCTGGAATTTTCCAGCCATTCGTATCGTATCCAGATTTTTCTCTGAAGAGTCCACCATTTAAATATGGCGCCATTTGAAGTTTTTTTGCAGTTTCTTCTGAAAAATCGTTATCTCCGTATGCTACTTTTCTCCCCTGTGGAGAATTGAGAGCTTCAAAAAACAATGGTGACAACCACCGACTGTAAAACTCATTTTTATTAGCAAATTTATCTTTGTATTCCTGATAAAAAGTTTGTATAAACTTTTCGTCGTCTCCTAACCATTTCTTTTTTTGGATGAACCCAAGAAAAATAGTTCTAATGGCAAAGAGTAAAACAAAGTCTCGTGCTTGATCATCATCTTCAATTTTGTTCAAATTCTTGGTTGCTTCAACAATTTTTTTATATAGATCGAAAAATTCTTTATAAAAAATGTCTGTAACTGCAGTAACAGAAAAGGCTGCTTTAATATCATCGAGTTTTGTAAATTCTTTATCGCCAATTTGCTTAAGAAAAGTCTTATTTGTAAATTCATGACTGATAAAATATGTAAACCTCCGGAAGTTGTTCCATTGTCTTCTTGTGCCAATCGATTCTGGATAAATAAGGGAAAAACGAAAGTTACCGTTCTGATCGTAAAAAATAAAAATACCAGCACCAGCTTGAGCTTCTTTTAGAATTTTTTTTCCAAGTTCATATTGGGATTTTTTGCCAGATTTTTCGGATAATGCTTTGGTAACTTCAAAAGCGCAGATTGTAAGGTTGTCAATCTCGGAAAAATTTACTTCACCTATTTTAAATCCTTTAGTGAAGTTATCATCATCATAACGGGAATAGCTTTCTTGTCGGGGTGTAAACTTTTGACTCTTTTCACGAAAAAATCTCGTGAACTTTTCTACTGAATATTCCTCGATGATTGATTCTAGTAGACTTCTTGCATCACTCATATTTTCTTATTCTCTATTGCAATAATGATTTCTTTCTTTTGCTCTTTGATCCTATCTTTTTCTTTTGTCAGATAATCCGTTCCAAGAGTGCTTCGCAAGTCCTGAATATCTTTGGTGCTGTCCTCAGTGAAATTCATAATTCTACGAAGTGTAAAATCTGCCAAAGTACCAAAATGTAATATATCTTCCATCAGGATTCTTAAGAAATCTTTATATGGCATTAATTCTTCTAAGGGGCTCCTTAAAAGTGTTTCGAGCTTATTTTGTGCTTTTTGTTCCAAACTCTGTTCGTTGACGATTCCTTGACGGAAATCTTTAAAGTCCTTAATAGCTTGATAAGATAACCAAAACTTATCTGTATTCCAATCCAGAGATTCTTCATTCGGCGTACAAATAATCTTCTCAAATACATCTTCGAATACCAGATAATATGGATTTATATTTTCCTGATCTGTTTGTGTTCCGCTCACATACAATCTTCCTTTAGTGAAAAAGACCAAAAGCTCATTTTCCTTTCCGTTTTTAGCAACTTTTATGCGGGGGGGGTAATTCTTGAGATTCTCGAATAACTCAGGATTATCTTTGGTAATTTTCATATACTCCTTATATGCTTTTGTATAGAAACTTTCCTCTTCAAGTTCGTCGGGATTTTGTTGAACTTTACTAAAAAGTCTTGCGGGGGTTGGTTCTTCGTCTGAATCAAAAATCTTTGAGTCTTCCCCAAGAGCTGAATGTATAAGAAACATTTTATTTGCCGCTATTTCTCTAGATTTTACTAATTCTGCTCCTTTTTCTGTAGGGAAGAAGTTTACAATATTCAGATTTTCAAACACTTTCTTACTAATACGATTGATTCGTCCCAGTCTCTGTATTACTCTCACTGGATTCCAAGGAATATCATAATTTACCACCATTCCAGCACGATTGAGGTTAAAACCCTCAGAAATTTTGTCTGAAGTCAAAAGAAGATCAAATTCATCATCCTGATCTGAATGTGAGGCATCAAAGTTTTTATTTAGTTTGGCAATTTTTGAGTTAGGTAGATCTCCAGCCACTACAAGCATTCGATTACCATAGTGTTGTTTTAGTGTCTCCTCAAGGTATCGAACGGTATCTACATATTCGCTAAAGATAATAATTTTTCTTTTGGGTTCATCACCATTAGGTTTTTTGGAGAACTCCTCATGTAAATTCTCCAGTAGGCATTCTGTTTTTGGGTCATATTTCACCAATTCTAATTTTGCTAATTTGTCCAATATTTCTGTAAAAAGGTCAATGTCGCTTTTAATGTCTAGGATAAACTCTTCCTTGTTCTTGAAGTCTTTGATTCTATAACGTTTGTGAGTTTTAGGATATTCACCATTCGTTATTTTTTCTTCATACTCTAACAAATATTTTTCTATCTCTTCAGCCTCAAGCTCGTAAATTTTTTCAAGCAGTGAACGATCAAGTATGTATTCACCTGTTGTGTTGACAAATTCCTGGCATCTTAGAGTAATCTGTTTAAAATTCTTTATGCTTTGTTCAAATGAACCAAACGAACTCTCAAAACGTTTAACTAATAATCGCCTCATAAAGTCGAATAAGTTTCTCTGTTGTTGGAAGGCTCTATTATCATCTTGGTTTAATTTTTCTTCAGCCTCATTTGTACTTAACGATTTGAGTCCTTTTTCGTACTCAAAAGGTCGATAAATTGCACCCTTGAATCTACCTCCTTCATTTGGATCGCCAAAATATTCTTCGAGAATTTCTGAATAAAATTCCGACTGTTCTTTTGTTAATTTAAAAAACCACTCCTTCGGATCATCAACCTTTGAAAGATTATCTGCTTCACTATTGTAAACAGGATGATTTTGTAGATCTAATCTATTCCGTCTTATCGTCACCGGTTCTATAACGTTTCTTATTTGTTTGGCAAGATAACCAGCTTTTTGTTTAACTTTTTCCAGGTCAACGATGTCTTCCTCGAATATAGATCTATAATAGGCATGAGCTTTTAATCTCTTCGATTCATTTAGAGAATTTTTATATTTTCTTATATAGCCGAGTCGATCAAACATTCCTTTAAAAGCTTTAAATTGATCGACCAAGTTGCTTTCAAGAGTTATTGTAGATTTCTTAGGTGTTATAAAGAGCTTTAGTAGTGCAAGAATATCTCCTGGACGATTATTGAATGGGGTTGCTGTAAGCAGTATGACCTTTTTTTCTCGACAGATATTCTTAAGCAATTCGTAGTTTTCAGTATCCTGATTTCTAAACCAATGAGCTTCATCTACAATAACTACTTCTATATCTTTTGCATTATTTACAAAATTCAAAGCCATCTTTAGGTCCCCGCGCGACCACACCTTCCAATTATCAAGTCCAAATTCTTCAAGATATTTTCCCCATCCCGAACCTCCATCTCTATCACCCATGAGTCCTGGGGGGCAAATGACAATGCCACGTTTGTTAATTTGTTTTGATATTGCACAAGCAATAACTGTTTTTCCAAGTCCTACAACGTCTGCCACGATTACACCATTGTTCTTTTCAATAGTAGCCAGCGCCTGCTTAACGGCATCTAATTGGTACTGATATGGTGTATACCCATTTTCTTCAAGTGTTTTTATTAATGTCTCACCTATTTCTTTTTCTTCAAAAGTATCCAGATAGGTTTTCAAAACCAGACAAAAAGCCTCAAAAGGTGTAACATCTTTTATTAAAGTTTCTTTTTCAATGATTTGAACTAATTTTGTTTTGATTTCTTGAAATTCTGTAATCTTTACGGCCTCATCCCAGAGGTCATTAAAATACTTCTCGGCATCTTCAAAGCCATAACTACTAATCTCCACATTGAACTCATTTTGAGTGGTAAGTCCTGCCCTCGTTAAGTTGCTACTGCCCGTTATAAATAATTCTTTTACAGCCTGATTCTCTTCTAATTTGAATAAATAAAGCTTTGAATGGTTTGGGTTGTAAGTTTTACGAATGATTAGCTTATCTTTTTGGATAAGCTCGATGAAGAAACGTACTTGTTCGTAAAATTCCTCCGTATCAAATTCTTCAGTATTAAGAGATTTTTTAATAGATTCAATAAACTTATATATTTTTTCTTCATCAGATGATTCTTCTTCACTCTCAGTCTCAACTAATCCAAACACTGCTTTGTCTATATTCAAGCCGACCAGAACCTTGATAACAGTATCTGGGTTTGACTTCAGTCCTTCATATAGCTCCCTGATTCCTGAAAAATAGAAAAAGCCCACAAGAAACTTTAATTCGTCACTTTTCTTAATCAATTCTACCAAGCGATGCTTAAGATCTGAATTTCCATTATTCGTAATAAAGTTACTCATACCAGATTTTAACACTTCCTGAACTCAAATGCGAGGGTTTTGAGGCTGCGGGTGCTATTGTCTTCTGGGTGGGAAATTAAATCTGCGATCATTATATTGCGCAGTTACTTTTTCTACCCTGTCTTTTTTATCAGGATACTTTTCAATTATGTATTCCGCTAGCATAGAAGGATATGAAGTATCAGGTAATGCTGATCCTTCAACTTCATCCGGAGTAACTAAAGACAACAAGCTTCGCACAGCAAAATATTCTACCTGACCACTGTTATCACACTCAGGCAGAGTATCCTCAAAGTCCCGTGCTAGTTTTTCCCTTTTAGCAAAGTCTAAAAGCTTATCTGCATGCTCTGATGCCAATTTTTGCAGTAAAGCATCAGTTTTGCCTACATCTACAACAACCTGATCCTCAACTACTGACGCGCATTCTAGTGCGTCCCGAGCTGGAATAAATCTACCGAAAAAAGTGAGCTTATCTAGAGCCGGCTCAGGCATTCTTTCATCATGTAATTCATTTATCCTAACTTCCTCTTGCTCACCAAAAACTTCATCTAAAATACCCAGAATATTAGGATTGTGTGCTGCTCCGCCTAGGTGTACTAGTCTGATATTTGAACCAGTTTCATACTTACTCATCTTCTTTCTTAGGTCTTTTAACATACCTTCTACCTGAACTTTATCGACCTGCATTCTTATTAAATGACTTAACGCAAATTGACAAAGTTCAATTCCGGTAATACCACCTGTCTCTTCCCCAAAAATATCTTCACCACGCTCCATCATGTACTGTGTCGGGAGCATATAACCCCCTGTAATTAAAAGCGCCGATGCTTCATTTTCAACTGGTCTATTAATATGGATGTAATATTCTTTGCCATCTTGCATCACCATCGTTTTTGCAGGAAAAATATCATCAAAACCTTCTTGCTGTTTTCTCAGATTTTCTATTAGCGTACTTTCGGAAATCTCAACTCTCTCCAGGTCTTTTCCTTTTCCATACTTTATATTAGCTGCCCCTATTGCAACATCGGGAACATTTTGTGGAATCGTCTGCCCCTCACGCACCCTATCGTCAAGAATCCTAATTCCATTTACTGCACCACGATTATTATTTACCCCCACGGCTGAATTTGAATTTTCGATAGAAGTTCCCCAAAACGGATTATCATCAATTCTTGTCTCGGTCCCTTGCACAAAGGCTCTAACTACATTTGAAGGAAGCTCCAAAGACAATATGTCTGATCTCTCAATTTCTCCCAGAAGATCTATAGAAGGAATTCCTTCATGCAAAGCTCCGGAAATCGTTATATATACCTGAAGATTTCTTTCACTACCTAGTCCTATGATTTTCGCTGCTTCTTTTTTGACTTCTTTAAGCGGGTCGGGAGAAGCTAACTGACCTTCTGATGATTCCACGCTTGTCATGCAAAAATTCTACCACTTAGTGACCCTCAATGCGATATTTTGCCTGCCCGCCAAAACTTTAGTGCCGGAGGGAGGCTGGGGTTATTCAGTAGTCGTTCCGTCAAATTCCGGGCCGTCTTTCTCGGCTTCCTCTTTCGTAACTCTTTCTATCCCGTCCTTATGGTGAGGTGGAGTATAAATTGTATAAAGCTTTAACTTCTCGGTCTCTGAAATATTTACTACATTGTGCCTGCTTCCTGCAGGCACTATGACTGCATCACCATCTTTCACTTTATATTCCGCATCATCAATAGTGACTTTACCCTCGCCGCTTTCAAACCTAAAGAATTGATCACCATCATCATGTACTTCCATGCCTATCTCCTCTAACGGATTGAGACTCATCAGAACTAGCTGGCAATTTTTTGCAGTATAAAGGACTTTTCTAAAACTTTCGTTTCCGTCAGTTAGAATCTCTATATTTGAATGATAACCTTTTCTCATAATTACATTATACTCCCACAAAACAATCTAGTAACCTTCGAACTCTTCGGAGTTTATATTTTGCTTCTGAGCGTTCTTATGAGTGCATAAGTTATAATGTAGCTGAATGTATATTCCACCCGTTGTTCCCAGAGTTATGCTTATCGGATTGTCCTATCCTGGAGAGGATAACGAGGACATTGTTTCCGAATTTGAGGAAGTAGAATCTTTAGTTAATACATACGG
Organism: uncultured Gammaproteobacteria bacterium; assembly: GCA_964450885.1. Taxonomy (GTDB): domain Bacteria; phylum Patescibacteriota; class Microgenomatia; order Levybacterales; family GWA1-39-11; genus JBCLLY01. Next base: position 314,570 of record CAYVFE010000001.1, on the reverse strand, counting down.
AGGAAAAGTATTTTCTGCAGTAGTTCAAAACAGCACCCGTGGTGACAGAAGAACTTTTATCGGTCACGGTAAAGTGGAAGAAGTCATAGATCTAATAGAAAAAGAAAGGATAGATATAGTAGTCATAAATATCTCGATAAAACCTGGACAGGTACATGAACTAAAACTCGCATTCGAAAAAGCGAATCCACAAATCATCGTATGGGATAGAGTTAGTCTGATTCTGGAAATATTTAGCAAGCATGCAAAAACCGCTGAAGCAAAACTCCAGATAAAATTTGCAAAGCTCAGACAAATGGGACCTAGGATTTATGGTATGGGAATGGAGATGTCTAACCAAGCAGCAGGAATCGGCGCAAAGGGATCAGGGGAAAGTAATACTGAGCTGATGCTTCGGCACTGGAGAAATGAAAAGGGGAGGATTCAAGATGAACTCAATGCGCTGTCTAAGAGAAAACAGGAGCAGATAGATCATAGAAAAAAGGGTGGATTGAAAACCCTATCTCTGGTCGGATACACAAATGCAGGAAAGACCACACTTTTTAATAAGCTATCCGGGCAGAGCGATCTCGTTGAAGACGCGCTTTTCGCAACCCTAGACAGTACGGTAAATAAGTTTTACCTAAAACCTCTGCAAAAAGAAGTCTATATCTCTGACACGATAGGATTTATAAAAGACCTACCTCCACAACTCATAAACACATTTAAATCCACTCTTCTGGAGTCAATTCATAGCGATTTAGTCCTACACGTTGTAGACAGCTCTGACCCACGCAAGGACGAAAAAATATATACAGTAGAACAAATTTTTGCGGATCTAAAAATAAAAAGGCGGAGAGTACTATATATCTTTAACAAGATTGAGAATGCAAAAGATTTCGATATTGAAAAAATCAGATCTGCATATAGCAGATTCAGTCCAACTTTCATCAGCGCAAAAAACGGTGATGGAATAGATAAGCTTGTAAATATAATTTCTGAAAGGCTAAAGTAAATATTAATAAAATTCCACTAATTCCTTATTTTAAAACTTCGCGGTACAGAGTAAAAACTATGATAGAACTCTCAAAAGTAAAAGAAGGTGAAAAAGTAGCAGATCTGGGAAGCGGCGACGGACGCATAGCAATAGCTTTTGCCAAATCCGGGGCTCTAGTAGATGGATTCGAATTAGATGAAGAACGAATTAAGGAATCCAGAGAGCTTATCAAGATAGAAAGACTCGATAAAAAAATCAAGATACATAATAAGAATTTCTGGGATGTAGATCTTTCACCCTACGACATAACAGTGATATACCCCATGCCAGACGTAATGCAGGAGCTGGAGGAAAAGTTAAGCAAAGAATTGAAGATGGGGACTAGAATACTACTCAACTATTATCCTTTCCCTAGCTTGAAATGTAAAGCATTGAAGAATAAAGTGTATCTGTATATTAGATAACTAGTGTCCCTCGAATTCTTCAGCGATGATGTTTTCCATTATCAAATCTCATTCTCATGCTCTTGAAAATAGGAGAACATATGTATATTAATACTTTTTTGAGGCTGAATGGTGACGAGACTTTACTTACTCTGTGGCGGATCGAATTTCATGCAGCTTGCCTGATCAATTTGCTTCTCCCCCAGGATAGTTATTTTACCCTTGATCAGTTTGTCTTGCTCCCTGGGATCAAGCATCGAAAATTGAGCTCTTAATTTTTCAGCTACTGCGCTTTCTGGAATTTCAAATCCTTCACTAAATTCACTCACGAATTGAGACCCTTTACTATATAGCGTACACTGCGCCTCACAGTCTATTAGTGGATTGAACTGGCATGGAACTATACGCTCTGCACTCATGTGACTCGTATATTATCACACTCTGATATTTTTTGACATTTCTCGAGAGTCCTACCCCTCGAAAGCGAACCTTGTGAAGTCGGATAAATTAAGTGATTGCTCTTCTTAAAGTTCGTCGAGGGCTCATCGTATCTTTTACCCTATCCAAATCTCTCAACTTCATACCTATCAACTCATCCAGATAATCTTTGTAGCTACCTACACTACTTTGCCTTAATCTTCTAAAACTTATTGGAACTATTTCTACTCTCATCTTAGACCTCCTCCCAAGACTATATAAAAGTCTCCTATCACAGGTATTTTGAATATGCTTTTTAAAAGTCCTGCGATCAATTTCATAGTGTAGTTATCTTACAATTTGAGGGGATTATTGTATGTATGAAATGTCACAAACTATTTGTAATAAAAGTCACAAAGCAGGTGTAAATCCGGAGATAATTATTGTTGTCTATTCACTGGTCCGGGAGTTTCTCCTTCTCATTTCGGCTCGACGCACCTCGTGCTCATTCATACCAAAATGATGCGCTATCTCATGCCAAACCGTATTTCTTACCATCTCTCGTAGGTCATCCTCATCACGCGCATATCTCAGGATAGGATTTTTAAAAATCGTAATTTTATCGGGTAGCACTCCTGAGTATCCCATACCTCGACGCAGTAGCGATACTCCTTCATAAAGACCGAAAAGAGTTATCCCGCGTCTTAGTCTGAGCTTTACTCTCTGTGCGTATGTTGGCTCGTCTTCTATTACTATCGCTACGTTTTCAAGCTTTTCTAGAAATTCTTTCGGGATAGACTCGATCCCATCATTGATGAGTTTTTCAAAATGTTCATCTTTCATCTAATATCCTTCGAATTCTTCGGCTATTATGTTTTCTTTCGGAACATTCATCTGCACGCAAAGCTCCTTCATAGCTTTCACAAGTCCCGGAGGCCCTGCGATACGGAACTTATTATTCCTGACTTTTTTTATGTACTTTTTTACCAAACGCTCACTGATGCGTCCTGTCTCGCCTTTCCATTCTTTTATGTCCTGCGCGTGAGTTATCGTAGGGATATAACGGAAGTCTTTTAGTTTTTTTTCGGCATCTTTAAAAAAGTCATCAAATATCATTTCTTCCATGGAAGACCACGAGACAAAAAGCGTCATAGGAAGCTCGAGCTTTTTATCGATCGCGTATTTTACTATCGAGTGAAATGGCGTAATCCCTATCCCACCCGCGAAAAACACTTGTGGCAACTCCTCTGATTCATCAAAATTCAAATCGTCCCACGGACCGTTAAACTGCACGATGTCACCTTTTTTCAATTTGCCAAGCTCTATCTTAAATGTACTTTCGATGATGCGTGTTGTTATCATATAGTGGTCTTTTTCTGTAGGGCTGGAGCAGCATGTAAAGACGCGTGAGTCTCCCCGCTCATCTGGATTTTTTATCCTAAGCTTTATCTCGAAATACTGGCCTGCTATAAAATCGCGCGATTTTTTATCTCTTTTGAAATAAAAAGAATAAGTGTCTTTTGTCAGCTTTTCTTTTTTTAGGAATTGAATTTTAAAAGGAGTATCGTTCTCTGCCATAAGACCATTATACCATTATGAGGCTATATAGTCACGGAGATGGCAGTATTTACACTTTTTATCATCACATTTACTTTTCCAAAAAGAAAGGTTTATAATCTCGCGGCTTACTATAATTGTCTTTTCCAGTAGCTCTTTCGTCTCGTCATCTGATATATCAAATACCTCTCTCTTATATGTGCCACTTTCATTTGGTTCGACAAATTCTATGACACCATTTACCATCTTGAAGAATCCATTTCTGTATCTATCAAGAAGTATCTTATAAAAGACGAGCTGTCTTTTATAATTTCCGAGACTATCCTTTGTTTTTCCCTCTATCACATTTCTTGACTTAACACTGCCAGTCTTGAAATCTATAACCGCAACTTTTCCCGATTTTTCTAGAGGTTCTACCATATCTATCTTTCCATTTAGAAATAAATCGTCATTTATCCTGACTCCTTTTATATCAAGCTCCGACTCTACGTCTCTTGTCCAATGCGCTGCCTTTTCATCATAGAATCCGCTCAGAGCTTTTTCTCCGCGCTCAATAAATCGCTCTAATTCACCGGGGGTGATACTGAGAAGATATCTGGATTCTCTAAATTTATCTAAAAGAAAATCTTTATTACCATCACCCTTTTTAAGCGAGATGATATAGCGATTTAGACTCTCGTGGATCGCGTTACCGAAAAGTCCCGCATTTTCTATCTTCTCTGGAATTCGTATAAGATTTAGGAAAAAATATTTCCATGGACACTGCAGATAATTATTCAAAGCGCTTACAGAAAGTCCCTGACGGCGGAAAACCTCCGCGACAAATTCTTTAGAAAAATTCAACTCTTTATTTTTGGTAACCGGAGTAAATACCTGCTCCAAATTCTTTCCAAATTTCTTCTCAAACTTTTTTACATCTATGTCCTCTATATATTGCTCAGGGATTTCTGTCAGAAATTGTGATGCTATTTGTTCGCGGCCATCCTCCGATGCATTTGAAAAAGTTATGAATATATTTTTTCTGGCACGAGTTAGCGCTACATAAAAAAGGCGTCTTTCATCGCTATTTTCATCCTCGACTTCTGCCACGATTTTTCTGTCCAGATACTCCCATGGAATATTAAAACTCGCACCTCTTTTCCGCTGATTCCCCCAATGGCTGTCAAATGCTTGAGGGATAAAAACGTAATCAAACTCCAAACCTTTTGATTTGTGAACTGTCATAAGGCGCACAACTCCCTCAGGAACGATATGAGTATTTTTTTTGAGCCTTACACGATGCTCCTCCAGTAGATCGATATATTTAATAAAGTCAGATAGGCTATACGCGCCATCGCGTCCTACCATCTCTTTCACTTCGTCATAAAGTCTGGCCAATTTTCCCAGTATCTCCTGTGCGTGAGGTTTCTCGAGAATCTTTACAAGTAATCCCGAATTATTCATGACCTCCACAAAAACCTCATCCAGTCTACTGTTGCTGGCGATTTTTAAAAACCCTTTCTTTTTATCTGCGTAAAGATTTACGAACCGTTTTATCGAATTCGGATCCTCCAGACCGAGTGATTCAAGCATCCTTATATCCGTTAGCATCTCCCAGATGGAAATTTTCTTTTCGTATCGGGCACTTGAAATCCTAAATACATCCAGCGGATTTATTTCGAAATTATCCATAAGCATCACCTTTAGGATATATTCATTTCTCATAGGATCATTTATCGAGCGCAGTATGAGAATCATTTTTCCTACATCTATATCCTCCAACACATCACTTTCTGACTCTATGACATAGGGAATTTTTTGGGAATCGAATACCGGAGTGAGAGGATTTAAATCAGCGTTATTGCGGACAAGAACTGCTATATCATTTGCGTCAGTCTTTTCTAAAAGATTTTTTATTTTATCTGTCATCCAATAATACTCATTATCAAAACTACTAAATTCTGCTTTTTTTATCTTTTCCTCTTTGTGGTCAGATTTTTTTGTGAGCCCGTCTATCTCAGAGAGAATCTCCTGCGAAATTTTGTTATTTGAAATAACAGAGTGCGTCGCATCAAGAATCATCTGTGTAGAACGGTAATTTTCCGAAAGATTTATAAGCCGTGCCTCAGGGTATTTATTTTTGAAATATAAAAAGTTCTCAAGAGACGCACCCTGAAATCTATAGATCGCTTGCTTCTCATCACCCACCACAAACAGATTCGGATTCGGGAAGAAGGATGCCATCATTTCGACCAAATTGTTCTGCGCAGAATTTGTATCCTGATGCTCATCGACCAGAAAATATTGGAATTTCTCCTGAAGGAACTGAAGAAGATACGAATGATTTTGGAGCTGTTTTATAACCTCAAGTATCATATCTGAATAATCGTATTTTTTTTGCTCTTTTAACTTTTTCTCATATTCTTTGTATACGGTCGCCAGCTCTCGATTCTTTTCTATCTCGGCAAACTTTTTTTTGTATGTACTTTTTATCTCGCCTTTGTATTTTCCCTTCGTGTTGGTTAGGTCTTCGCGGCTATTCAAGTCCTTTTCCATTTCTTTAAGTCCTCCCAAAAGATCTTTGACGCTAACTTTTTCCATCTTTAAGTTGTTTATCGCAGATAACGCAGGCTTTACATAATGCGTCAGATCCCCAAGTGGTTTTATATGAACAAGTTTTAAATTATTTATAATCCTTTCCAGAATTTCTATCTGCTCAACGTCGGTAATACTTTCTGACGCGATCATATCTGAAAATTCTTCCTGGTGACGTTTTATGAAGTTATTGCAAAAAGAGTGGAATGTCGTTATCTCCACCCTATATGCATCCTGCCCGATAATAGACAGTAACCTTTTTCTCATCTCATAACTGGCAGCTTCTGTAAAAGTGAGTGCGAGAATGTTTTCGGGATTTATCTGGGTCTTTAGTAAAATATTTGCTATACGAAGAGTCAGAGTCTTTGTCTTTCCAGTTCCAGGACCGGCAACCACCATGACAGCGCCCTCTATAGTATCAACTGCTTCTTTTTGTGCAGGATTCAAAGATTTATATTGCAACTCAAATTCTTTAGAAATCATAGTAGGGGTATTTTACCATTAAAAAACCCTAGGAAGAGAGTGAGCCAGATTCTGTTGAACCGTGTAACTAACACGTATTTGATCGTCATCTATCTGATGCCCTCAAACTTCGATGTCATCGCTTATTAGGCGAATGGATAATGCGTCCTACATCGATCGGAGGTTGCAGCAGGTAGGATTGCCCGTTTCACTTCCACTCGTCTCTGTTGCTCTCAGGTCCGGTTAATTCCGTACCTGTTCTAGCTCCCACATGTGGATAAAGGAACTAGACACTAGCTATCACTAGCCGGAACTTACGTTCCATCCCTGGCATTAAACCTGTCTGGACTTTCCTCCCCAACCTACTACGGTCAGGGCGACGACCCTTCTTCCTAAGGTTAAGTTTATTATAGGACAAATTGGGTTTTGAGTCAACCTTTTAAAAAGGTGTCAATATCCATTTTTATAGATTCAAACAAGTCCCTTCTATCTGCCAGAAACCACTTAATCCGCGTGTCTTTTTTAAACCACGTCATTTGATTTTTTGCGTGTTTATACTCTGACAGTTTCCATTTAAGTATCGCCTCATCCAAACTAGTTACTCCAAGAAAGTGTTCAAAAAGCTGCTTATATCCGTTTGCATCTTTTACTTGCGGGGTCAGATCATCATAATCATTGAATAAATTTCTCACTTCATCCAAACCCCCATTTTTTATTCTTTCATCAACTCTGACATCTATATTTTTCTTGATATCCTCACGGGACAGCTCCAGCCCTATCTGCAAAAATTCCAGATTCCTCTTTTTAGCACCAACATCTACCTTCTTCCTGTTCTTCAAAATCTCTATCTTACGGATAAGCCTTCTTTTATTCATCCTGTCCGAATCGTTCAATGACCCAAATAAATCTTTATCTAACGCATTAAGTCTTTTCTGAAGATCTTGGACAGAGAGTTTATCGAGTAAATCCCGAAGCTTTTGATCTGGCTTGACCAATGCAGTATCGATACCATCAACGATAGACTTCACATAAAGTCCAGTACCACCCACGATAACTGGCAATTTATTGCTAGAGATTATACTTACAATAGACTCTTTTGCTAGATTTTCGAATTGCGAAACTGAAAATGATTCAAAAGGCGAGACAACATCTAAAAGAAAGGCTGAAATATCTGAGATTTCTTCTTTATCTTTACCTGAGATAATATCAAGGGTTTTAAAAACCTGTACAGAATCTGCACTTAACAGTGCTCCATCGAACTCTTTTGCTATTTTTACTGCTAGAGAAGTCTTTCCGACCGCCGTAGGCCCAACAATCACCACTGCCTTTTCCATGATAGGCAGATTTTCTCAACTTTGAATGTTTTTATCAACCCTTTACAGCCTTTTTAAGGCTCTTTCCTGCAGTAAAACCAGGAGCTTTCCTCGCGGTGATTTTTATAGCTTCACCTGTTTTTGGATTTCTTCCTTTTCTCTCTTTTCTAGTTCTTACCGAAAAAGTTCCAAATCCTGTAATGACAACCTTTTCGCCCCTCTTTAAACTATCACGAATTCCATCTAGGAATACTTTTACTGCTTGTTTTGAAGCTTTATTTGTAAGATTTCCTTTCTTAGCGACTAGTTCTATCAGTTCTTTTTTTGTTACGGACATTTTATATTCACCTCCCTATCAATATCGGGCAAGCACAAAATTTCTTTATTTATCTTGATTTAACAATACATTCTATAAAATTCTTTGTCAAGAGAGGATTGGGAAGATTATTCTTTCGGTTCTGTCACCCTGAAGTCACGGATTACTGTAACACGGACAACTCCAGGAACTATAACCTTGCGATCGACCTCGTCTTTTATTCTTTTTGCAAGAATTGTTGATTCAACATCATCAAGCTTTCCAGGGTTGACGAGTACCCTGATCTCACGTCCAGCCTCAAATGCATATGCGTCATCTACACCATTAAAGCTTTTTGCGATGTCTTCCATATCACGAATCCTTTTCATATAATCCTGCAAGTCCTCGTGACGTGCTCCAGGGCGCGCTCCGGAGATAGCATCTGCAACATGCACGACTACGGATTCAATCGATGAAAATGGCTTGTCCTCATGGTGCTCTGCCACACAATTTACTATTTCTTTAGGGATCTTATAGCGATTTAGAAGATCGACTCCGAGATCGACGTGTGATCCTTCTTTGTCTGTTACGACTTTTCCTATATCGTGAAATAGACATCCTAACTTTACTGTCTCGACATCCGCACCCAATTCGTGTGCTATCTGCACACCAATTTTTGTTTCCTCAAGAGTATGGACTAGAAGATTTTGTCCGAACGAAGTCCTAAATTTGAAACGGCCTAAAACTGTAAGAAGATCTGGGTGAACATTGAACGCCTTTACGCTGTGAGCAAGTCTTTCTCCTTCTTCAAAAAGAGTCTTTTGCATCTCTTTTTTCTTCATCTCAACGACTTCCTCAATCCTTACGGGCTGGATCCTCGTATCTTTCATAAGAAGCTCTAGAGATTGTTTTGCAATCTGACGTCTAACAGGGTCAAAGCCTGAAAGACGAATTAGTCCTCTTTCCTCAAGATCCACATCAACACCAGTCGCATCCTCAAAAGCGCGGATATTTCGTCCCTCTTTCCCGATAATGCGCCCCTTCATATCGTCATCATCGATTTTGATTACAGATACCGTATATTCTGGAAGAAAGTCTAGTGCACCATGTTTTATAGCATCCGCAATTATTTCCTGAGCTTTTTTATGAGCTTGAGCTTTCGCTTCGTCCTCAGTTTCTTTGATGATTTTTGCGATATCTTCTTTAGCATCAGCCTCGACCTCAGCTATCAAGAGTTTTTTTGCCTCTTCCCGCGAAAGAGATGCTATGCTCTCAAGTTTTTTTATATATTCGTCTCTTTTAGATGAATCGCTCATATTAAATTTAAAATGGAGGGACCGAAGAAAACTCTATATCGAATGTCGTAGCAAACTGATTAAATTTTGCATATTCGGCTCCAACCGTTTATCTAGGATATTATATCACAGACTTACTTTACTTCGGCGTATCAAATCTACTAAACTAGATCGATGCGCCTTATCCAGAACTATGATGATTTAAATATAACACCTGAGAGAAAAATTCTTCTCGATCTTATAGAAACAGGGCTCCAATCAATCCAGCCGGAAAACGTATTTAGAAAAAATGTAAGACTGGATGGCAATATTTTGACGGTAATAGATAATTCATACAATCTAGATGATTATTCGAACGTATACATCTTAGGATTCGGAAAAGGATCTGCTAAAAATTCGAAACTGCTTGAAAGCCTTCTAGGAGAAAGACTGACAGATGGATATGTCATAGATACCGTCGAAGAAACTTTTTCAAAAATTAAATTTACACTCGGCACCCACCCCCTTCCTTCCGAAGAGAATTTGAAATTCACTACAAATATCATGGATAAATTTAGCAATCTCACTGAAAAAGACTTAGTGCTTGTCGTAGTATGTGGAGGAGGATCTTCTATGCTGGTCCATCCCCATAGTCTCTCTTTGCATGAAAAGATCGAAGCCGGAAAAGTACTCCTAAAATCAGGAGCAGATATCACAGAAATGAATATCGTCCGTCAACACCTATCTGATGTAAAAGGTGGAGGACTCGCACAGATTATTTATCCAGCTCATATAGCAACTCTTATCTACTCAGATGTCATAGGAAATGATATCCGATATATAGCATCGGGACCTACTGTCAAAAGCGACACAACTATAGATGATGCTGTAAATATTCTTAACAAATACAATATCTCCGAAAAAGTTAGCCTCCCCCGTGAGGCCTTCATCAATAACCCACGTGATGACAAATATTTTATAAATGTCAAAAATACGATTGTCCTAAGCAATGTAACTCTTCTTGACGCAATAGAAAACAAAGCAAAAGAGCTAAATATTTCCTGCATTCGCTATTCAGACAAAATATCAGGAGATGCCAAAAGTGTGGCATCAGAGCTACTATCCAATTTAAATGAAAAAGGGATACTAATTGCAGCAGGAGAATCTACGGTTGAGGTTACAGGAAAGGGAAAAGGCGGCAGAAATCAACAAACAACACTCGAAGCCCTACGGCTAATAGGTGACGATGCTCTCTTTGCGTCTGTCGGTACGGATGGATGGGATTTTACAGAAGCTGCAGGCGCAATAGCTGATAAGGCCTCAAAACAAAATGCTCAGGATCAGAATCTAAGTATTGATGACTATCTAAAAAATAACGATTCGTTCACCTTTTTTGAGAAAGCTAAATCACAGATAATAACAGGCAGGCTTCCTTCCAATGTGGCAGATTTCATGATAGTATTTAAAGTATAATTATGCCGATTGACGACAAAAAAATCCTCGAACTACAAAAAACCGCAAACGAAATAAGAATGTTAATTATAAAAATGCTGGTGAAAGCAGGGTCTGGACACTCGGGAGGACCACTTGGCATGGCGGATATCTTTACTGCAATCTATTTCAATTCGTTAAATTTTGATCCAAGTAATCCTGACTGGGAAGACCGCGATAAAGTACTGCTTTCAAACGGTCATATCTGTCCTGTGTTTTACGCGACACTCGCAAAAGCCGGATATTTTCCAATAGAAGAACTTGATACATTGCGAAAAATAGAATCCCGTCTGCAAGGTCATCCACATCGGGGCACACTTCCAGGAATAGAAAATACATCTGGTCCTCTAGGAGAAGGTCTTTCTCAAGCCATCGGCATGGCACTAGTTGGCAAGATGGACAAGAAAAACTACTATATATACTGTCTGACATCAGATGGCGAACACCAGGAGGGCAATACCTGGGAGGCTGCTATGCTTGCTCCAAAATATAAATTGAATAATCTGATCCAAATTATAGATAGAAACTATATCCAAATAGACGGAAGGACGACTGATGTTATGCCGCTTGATCCTTTGAAGGAAAAATATGAAGCATTCGGATGGCATGTGATTGAGATCGATGGAAATAATTTTTCCGAAATCATAAATGCTATAGATGAAGCAAAAAAAATAGAAGACAAACCCATATTCATACTCGCAAATACTGTTCCGGGAAAAAACGTTTCCTTTATGGAAAATGATTATACATGGCACGGTAAGCCACCCACTGAGGAAGAAGCAGAAAAAGCATTAGCAGAACTTGAAATAATCCAACAAGACATAGAAGGGAGAATAAATGCTTAATAAAGATCTAAATCTAAACGAAAAAATATTTGATGCAGATGTAGAAAAAGATTCTACCCGAAAAGGATATGGAACGGGGCTTGTGGCACTCGCAGACACAGATCCGAATGTAGTCGCCCTCTCTGCAGACCTAACCGAATCCACAAAAGCAGATGGATTTGCTAAAAAGTATCCTGAGCGCTTTATACAAGTCGGGGTTGCTGAGCAAAATATGGCGGCGATAGCAGCGGGGATGGGAGTGTCCGGCAAGACTGTGTTCATGTCTTCATACGCGACATTTTCTCCTGGCAAAAACTGGGAAACGATAAGAACGACGATCGTATATAACAATTCGAATGTAAAAGTAGCAGGCCACCACGCAGGGACTATGACGGGTCCGGACGGTGCTACACATCAGGCAACTGAGGATATTGCCTCAGTAAGGCCGTGGCCAAATATAAAAGTAATAGTGCCATGTGATAGCGTCCAGGGAAAGCTTGCGACAATCGCAAGTGGGAAAGAATATGGACCATACTATCTCAGGTTCTCAAGGGATAAATCTCCTATAATGACAACAGAGAATACCCCATTTGAGATTGGAAAAGCCCAGACTTTTTGGACTGGCGAAAATCCAAAAGCAGTTATTTTTGCAATGGGATATATGACGTATTACGCGCTTGTCGCAGCAAAAAAACTGGAAGAGGAAGGCATAGAAGTTATGGTCACAAATGTTCATACTATCAAACCTTTAGACAACGAGACCATTCTCACCCAAGCAAAGCAAACGGGCGCTGTTGTGACTGCCGAAGATCATCAAATAGCGGGAGGACTGGGTGGAGCTATATCAGAGCTACTCGCACAAAATAATCCGACTCCAATGGAGTTTGTTGGGATGAGGGATGTATTCGGAGAATCCGGAAAACCAGAAGAACTACTTAAAAAGTATGGAATGGATAGCGATGCTATCTACTCCGCTGTCAAAAAGGTAATAAGCCGTAAATGAACTTATTTGAAGATCTAGATAAAATTCTTCCTGGAAAAGTAACTACAGAAGATGCAGTGCTGGAAAAATATAAGCACGATGCAAGCGTCTTTGAAATGAAACCAAAAATAGTTGTTTTTCCAGAAACGGCATCAGATATTGAAAGACTCGTAAAATTTATAATAGAAAATAAAAAAACGAATCCTGATTTGTCAGTCGCAGTGAGAGCTGCAGGAACTTGCATGAGCGGAGGCTCTCTCACTCAACAAATTCTCGTAGTGCTCGATAAAATGAATAAAATCGAAACCTTGAGCAAGTCTTCGGTAACACTCCAACCCGGGGTTTTTTATAGAGACCTTGAAAAACAAGCTGGAAAATTAGACGTTCTATATCCCCCATATCCTTCTTCAAAACTCCTTTGCAAAATGGGAGGAATAGTTTCAAACAATGCTGGTGGCGAAAAATCTCTCAAGTATGGAAAAGCAAAAGATTATGTAGAAAAACTAAAAGTAATCCTGAACGACGGCAACGAATATTCTTTTGAAAAAATCACCAAGGCAGAACTCGAAAATAAGATGAGAAAAAATGACTTCGAAGGAAAACTCTATAAAAAAATATTTGATCTTGTAGAAGACAATAAAAAAGTAATCCAGGATTCACTGCCATCCGTCTCGAAAGATTCTACAGGTTATAACATATGGGAAGTATGGGATGGAAATAATTTTGACATGACAAAATTATTTACCGGAGCGCAAGGAACGCTGGGAATAATAACAGACATAAAACTTAGACTCGTACCTAAAGTCCCTCATACAGGCCTACTTGCCATATACCTTAAGGACTACGACGCACTCCCTGAAATAGTAAATAAAGTCCTTTTACATAATCCTAATGCATTTGAATCCTACGATGATCAAACACTCAGACTTGCTTTGAAATATTTTTACGGCCTAACTAAGGCCTTGCGTACAAATATATTTAATACATTTCTCGCTTTTCTACCTGAATTTATACACGTTATGAAAAAAGGTATGCCAAAGCTTGTTCTTATCGTAGAATTTGAGAGCGAATCATTAAAAGAAGTCAGACAAAACTTGAGAGATCTTAAAGACGAACTAAAGATATACAAAAATATAGACGTTAGGATCGCCAAGACAAAGCGTGAAAAAAATAAATATTGGGCGGTAAGACGAGAAAGCTTCAATCTTTTACGTCAACGGGTCAAGGGAAAACATGCTGCACCATTTATAGATGACACTATTGTCGATCCAAAAAATCTAACAGAATACTTTCCGCAAGTATACAAGATACTTAATGAGCAAGAGCTTCAATACACTATCGCCGGGCACATAGGAAATGGAAACTTTCATATAATCCCACTCATGGATATGAGCAACAAATCTGAAAGAGATAAGATCTACAAATCGGCTGATAAGGTATTTGATCTGGTTTGGAAATATGATGGTTCGATGTCGGGAGAACACAACGATGGACTCATAAGAGCACCTTATCTAGAAGAACAATATGGTAAAGACGTCTATAGTATCTTCAAAAAAGTAAAGGAAATATTTGATCCGGAAGAAATCTTTAATCCAAAGAAAAAGATTGGAGTAACAAAAGAGTATTCCTCTAGATTTTTTATAGACGATGGTAGCGGCAGGAAAATTCTTGACTATTCTGCGACTAAGTAGATAAATCTGTCCATGGATAATCTGTTTGAAGAATTAAAAAAAATAATTAAAGGTGATGTTTCAAATGATGAGACTGTTCTTGCTGAATACAGCCATGATGCTTCTTTATTTGAAATAAAGCCTCAGGTCGTAGTTTTTCCAAAAGACGAAAATGACGTAAGAGCCTTGGTGAAATTCGTCAATAAGCATAAAGAGGGCAACCCTAGACTATCTATAACAGGACGCAGTGCGGGAACGGACATGAGCGGAGGGGCTATAAACGAGTCCATAATTATCGCTTTCGGGAAATATTTCAACAAGGACCCAAAAATCATCGGAAATATAGCAACTGTTCAACCCGGCGTACTTTATCGTGATTTTGAATTGAGAACACTTGAGAAAAATTTAATCTTCCCATCTTACCCTGCCTCAAAAGGCCTTTGCGCTATTGGAGGGATTTTCAATAATAATTCTGGCGGAGAAAAATCTCTACAGTATGGGAAGACAGAAAAATATATAAGGCGAGTGGAGGTAGTTCTTAGTGATGGAAATACTTATGAACTTAAAAAACTAAATAAGGAAGAGCTCGAAAAGAAAATGGCACAGAAAAATTTTGAGGGCGAAATATATAGAAAAATGCATAAGCTCATCAATGACAACTATAAAACTATAATGGATGCCAAACCAAACGTATCCAAAAACTCTGCAGGATATTCTCTATGGAATGTTTACGATAAAGAAAATAAAACATTTGACTTAACTCAGCTGTGGGCAGGGGCGCAAGGAACGCTGGGATTGATGCTCGAAGGTGACTTGGAACTGGTAGAGACAAAAAAACATAGTGCAATGTTGATAATTTATCTCAGGAGCATGACTCATTTAGGGAAAATTATAGACGAAGTGCTGCCTTTGAAACCTGAAAGTTTTGAATCGTATGACGATAACACTCTAAAGCTTGCTCTAAAATATTTCCCGGAATTCGCAAGACAATTAGGTCCGGTCGGAATGATCCAGGCAGGACTAGCTTTTATGCCTGCTTTTCTCTCCTTATTTACAGGCAAAAGGCTACCGAGCTTGGTGCTTCAAGTCGAATTTGCAAGCAATGACCCTGATGAAGTAAAAACAAAATTGAATACTCTTAGAGAAAAATTAAAATCTCTAAGGAAAGTAACGCAAATCGCAGAAGAAGAAGAACAGAAGAAATACTGGCTTGTAAGACGAGAAAGCTTTAATTTACTTAGAAAAAAAATCAGAAATAAACACACGGCTCCTTTTATAGATGATTTTGTAATAAGTCCTTATGATATCGCAGATGTTATTCCGAAAATTACCGACATATTAAGAAAGCATCCTAAATTTATTTTTACAGTCGCAGGTCACGTAGGTGATGGGAATTTCCACATTATTCCCCTAGTCGATATTAAGAATCCAAAAGTAAGGACTGCAATCCCGGAGATTTCTGATCAAGTATACAAGGTCGTCGCAAAACATAAAGGATCTATAACTGGGGAGCATAATGACGGTCTTATAAGGACTCCTTATCTCGAAGAAATGTACGGAGAAAAAATTATAAAGCTATTTGAAGAAACAAAAGAGATTTTTGACCCACAGAATATATTTAACCCCAGAAAGAAAGTAAACGGAGATTTGAAATATGCAATGGATCACCTAAGAACAAGCTGGTAAAATTACTTAATTACGAAGGAAGGGAAACATTTTTACTACTGAGCCTTTGTTCCAATTTTTTCCAAATCCCAAATAATTTCCTGCATCTGCTTGCGCTAAAAATAACAACAGCAAAGCGTAAACTACGTGATTATCTATCAACGGATTAGTTGCTGGAGGGAAGGCCGACAGATATAAAAGGGCCATCATCGCAGCTCCAGCGAAGGAGGAAAATTTTAACGCGATACCTAAAACAAAAGCTACTCCAACCCCAAGCATACCGAGCATAAACAACCAATCTGTCACTGGGTTGCCGGTGAGACTCTGAAATACTTCTGCAAGCGGACCACGTGTAGCATTCGACAGATACCCTGCTGTAGGAGAAGCCCCTGATATCCATGACCTCTCAGAAAGAGTTGAAAACCCCAGACCAAAAAGCTTATCCAAAAAAGTCCAAAGAAAAATAAAACCGATACTAATCCTCAATAAAGCAGTATAAACTTTAACCATTGATTATATTGAAACGTTATCAGGAGAAAAAGTCAAGGAATTTTTAGAAATTCAAACTCAGAAATACCATAAATTACATCTTTCCTTTCCACCACAATCCTCCATCTATTTTTCCTCGCATGAGAAGCCAATTTTTTATTTGGGTTAAAAGCTATCGGATTCCCTACCATTTCTAAAAAGGCAATATCTGACTCAGTATCACCAACGCCTATAGAATTTTTTAGATCAAACTCTATTTCACTTTTACTTAAGAATTCATTTAGTGTTTTTCTCTTATCCATAGCAGGATTTCCATAAGGCTCTAAGCCTGTAAACTTTCCGTCGACTAGCTCGTAATAACCTCCTAGATATTTATCAAATCCTAAATCTTTTGCAAAACTGGTAAGAATATGCCCAGGAGATCCTGATATAGCAAATAAAAAATAGTTTTTTTCTTTCAGACTATTTATCAGATATCTTGTATACCTATAAACTTTCTTCTTTTCTTTCGAGAGCACCTGCAAGACTGTTTGCTCAATTTCTGACTCATTTTTCCCGACGATATTTTTCTTATAAACCTGTACAACTTTTGTTATATAACTTTCGTATTCCCCTTCGCGATTTAGCCAGGATAAATAATCTTTCTCTATTTCTTTTTTTGCGCTTGCTGGAAATATATTCGACTTAACCAGCGCATCGGTAAGTTCTATGAGAAGGCTCGAACGGAAGAGGGTTCCATCTATATCAAAAACAGCAAGTTTTCTTTTTGTCATCGTGCAAAATATTCTATCACAGAGGATCTATGCAGATAGTTTATCAATTTTGGCTGCAAGTCTAAAGTCCTTTTCGGTTACACCACCCTGGTCATGGGTCGAAAGGGTGATACCGACTTTATTGTAGTTGATCTTAATATCAGGATGGTGCTGCATATCTTCTGCAATCGGTGCAATTTTATTTATAAAGTCGATAGACTCGATAAAATTTTCAAACTGATAAGTTTTCTTAATTGAATCATTTTCTAAATTCCAACCATCCAAACCTACTAGCTCTTTATTTATTTGTTCAAGACTCATTTTCATATAGTAATCTTATCATAAAGTAAAATGCTTTAGCTTTTTCTAAGTCGGGGTGCGGAGAATCGAACTCCAGCCACACGACCCCCAGCCGCGCATTCTACCTTTAAACTACACCCCGTAGAAATATATTTTATCAGATAAAATCAACGCAAACTAAATTTTACGGTATTGAATTTATAACAAAAGTTGCTACAATGGGATTAATTGAATATGGCAAAGTCAGCTAAATCATCGAAAGTAATACCTCAAGGACAAGTAGAAGAATCGGGACGCGCAGGAGCCATAAAGATGGCAATGGAGCAAATCGAGAAGCAATATGGAAAAGGCTCCATCATGAAATTCGGAGACAAAAACGAAAACCTCACAATCGACGTTATACCAACCGGCGCATTCCCACTCGACATAGCGCTCGGAGTTGGCGGACTACCTCGGGGGCGTGTGATTGAAATTTATGGTCCGGAAGCGTCAGGAAAAACTACAGTTAGTCTTTCACTCATTGCAGAAGCCCAGAAAAAGGGAGGCGTTGTAGCATTTATCGATGCTGAGCACGCACTAGACCCTATGTGGGCTCAGACCATCGGGGTAAAGCTGGATGACCTTCTGATCTCCCAACCAGACACTGGAGAACAGGCACTTGAAATAACGGAACAGTTGATACGCAGCGGTGGAATAGATGTCGTTGTTGTTGACTCGGTAGCCGCTCTCGTACCCCGCGCTGAGATAGAAGGAGAGATGGGAGATTCTGTAATGGGGATGCAGGCACGCCTCATGTCGCAAGCATTAAGAAAACTTACAGGAATAATCTCAAAAAGCAGAACTGTTCTAATATTTACAAATCAACTAAGACAAAAGATCGGAGTCATGTTCGGTAACCCAGAAACAACACCCGGAGGACTGGCGTTAAAGTTCTATGCGTCTATCAGAATGGATATAAGGCGGATCGAAACACTAAAACAAGGAGACAAAGTAATCGGTACTAGATCGCGTGTAAAAGTCGTAAAAAACAAAGTTGCACCTCCTTTTAGGATCGCAGAATTTGATATCATGTCCGACGGTATTTCCAAAGAAGGTGGCATACTTGATGTAGGAATCGAGATGGGTGTAGTCGAAAAAAATGGGGCTTTCCTAAGATATGAGGGAGAAATAATTGGTCAAGGAAAAGAAGCTGCAAAGATGTACCTAAAAGAAAATAAAGATGTAGCCGAAAAGATTAAAAAGCAAATACTTGAGAAAACAAAATCAGGATCGTCTATGATAGAAGTCGGAGTCGATAATGATGAAGACGAACAAAACTAATCCGCTAACACCTTTTGATAGAGCGCTAAAATATCTTTCATACAAAAATAGAAGCACAAAAGAAATCTACGATTATCTGAAGAAAAAAGAATTCTCGGATGAAGAAATAACTTCTGCTATAGAAAAACTTGTGGAATATAAATTTTTGGACGACAAAAATTACTCAGAAATATTTACGCGGGACAGACAGCTCAAAGGCAGGAGTAAAAGAATGATATCTTATGAATTAAAGCAAAAAGGAATAAACAAAGATTTATCTGAGATGACACTAGAAAATGCTCAAGACGATCTAAAAACAGCAAAAGAATACATCGGAAAAAGGCTCCATCAATTCAATAGACTAGACCCTGAAAAAAGAAAACAAAGGATCGTAGGAAGATTACAGTCGCGAGGATACAGTTGGGATGTGATAAAAAAAGTTCTACAGGAAATAGATACTATCTCTTAGGAGATTGGCGCTTGCGTCGGGCTTTTCCGCCCATTCCTACTTTGCGTCGCTCACGAACTCGTGCGTCTCTTGTTAAGTAACCGTTATCTTGAAGCAACTGGTGATACACATCCGTATCTTGTTTGTCTAAAGCTCTAGCAACGCCGTGGATCATAGCATCTAACTGTCCACTTGCACCACCACCAGCAACTTTTACGGTAAAGATGAATTTTCCTTCTGCTCCTAATTTCTTGAGGAACTTGTTGAACTCTGGTGCGTATGCTTTAAATCCAAAATAGTCTTTCATCATTTTTCCATTTACGCTAACCTCTCCTTTTTCGATCTCTAGGTCTCCAAGCTGTACTTTACGGACGCTAGGATAAAGTCGAACTCTAGCCACTGCTGACTTACGTCGGCCTACTGTCTGAATATAATCTTTAACTGTATTTTTCTTTGCTTTTACCATAGTTTAGTTATTTGAAAACTTATCTTTGTATTCGTGCTCTGCACCATCTGACACATGAAGCCTTTTTAACATCTCTGCTCTTAGCTTGTTCTTTGGAAGCATCCCTCGCACTGCATGCACTATTATTTCTTCTGCGTTTTGCTTTTTTACTTCTGCATAAGTTCTAGTTCTTAGTCCCCCTGGATAACCAGAGTAGTTCGTATATTTCTTCTTATCTTCTTTGTTTCCGCTCACTTCAACCCTATCAGCATTTATCAAGACCACATGATCACCACAATCTAAATTCGGAACAAAATATGATTTATTTTTACCCATAAGTTTTTGTGCGATATCAGTTGCGATTCTTCCCAATATTTTTCCCTTAGCATCAACCAGATGCCAATCTCTTTGTATGTCTTTTACCTTTGTTGCTTTAGTTGTCTTATCCATATTAGCCTTTCTTTTGTCGAGTTACTGTCTGTTTTGGTGCGACGGTTTTTACTTTTTGCATATTTTTACTCTCAACATTCTTTTTTACGTTTGCCTTTACTGTCTTTTTATTCTCTTTTTTAGATTCGGACTTTTTAACTTTCTTTTCAACTGTCTTCTCGCCTTTTTCTACAAATTCGAGAAGAACCATATCAGCATTATCTTTTGTCCTATTTCCTAATTTTACTATACGCGTATAACCTCCTGGTCTTTTTTCAAATCTTGGACCGATCTCTTTTATTAATTTATTAACCGCATCCTCACTTATGTCCTTTTTAAGATGGTACGCTGCTTCCTCTCCTTTTTTTGAGACAGTTACCAGTTTTTCAATCTGGCTTTTTACTGATTTTGCCTTTGCCTCAGTTGTCTTAATCTCTTCGTTCAGTATAAAAGAACGCATTAAGTTTTTAAATAATGCCTTCCTCTGATTTACATCTTTTTTAAATCTTCTTCCAAAAACTTTCTTTTTCATATATCATTCGTAAAAAAAATGCGTCACCTTGACGCATGATTGTAACTTTTAAGAACCGTTAAATTTATTTGCTGCTAAATTCAATTCCTTTTTTATCTAGCGCCTCTTCAATTATCGAAAGCGATTTCGCTCCCAAATTTCTGTATGCCATAAGCTCCTTGCGTGGAGTATTAAGAATATCTGCGACAGTCTCCATTCCTGCATTCTTCAAGCTATTATAAATTCTTGTAGGTAGATCTAATTCATCTACGGTTACATCTTCTCCAACCTGTTTTACTTTGCTCTCTCCGCTTGCTACTACACTTTCACTATCCTCTTGATCAGGTGAATAAACCTGTTTGAAGTAAGAGACCAGGATTGAGCTTGCAGTATCAACTGCTTCTTTTGCATCAACACTGCCATCAGTTGAAACTTCAAGAATCAATTTGTCATAATTTGTTTGTCCTCCAACGCGTGTAGGTTCAACTTTGTAGTTAACTTTCGTTACAGGAGTATAGATTGCATCAATCGGGATGACTCCAACCGTTGTAATTTCTCTTTCTGCTGCAAGAGAATAGCCAAATCCCTTTTCTACAGTCATTTCGACAGAAATCTTTGCTTTTTTGTCTGCAAGATTACCCAGATAATGCTTTGGATCAACTATCTCTGCTCCGTCTTTACCTTCTACATCGGCACCAGTTATATCACCGGGACCAGTTTTTTCTAGAATTAGTTTTGCAGAAGATACTCCTTCAGGAAGTTTAACACGGAGAGTTTTTATATTAAATATAAGCTCAATTATGTCTTCTTTGAGACCTGTTAGTGTAGAGAACATGTGCTGTACACCATCTATCTTTACAGAGGTGACAGCTGCGCCTTCGATGTTAGTCAAAAGCACACGTCTAAGCGCGACACCCAATGTGTGTCCGAATCCAGGCTCTAACGGCTCAATAACAAATTGAGTATATCCGTTTTCCTTTTTTTCCTCTTTTACTTGAAATGTTGGTCTATTCATGTTCAACAAAAGTTAATTTTACTACTAACGAGAGTAAAATTCAATAACTAATTGATATTCTACTGGATTTGCTATTTCTTCGCTTTTTGGCATCCTCTTCATCTCTCCGGTCATTTTATCCTTCGATAGGCTAGGAAGCAGCTCTGTTTGATTATCTTCAATCATTTTCTTGTTGATTTCATTTGCAACAAACTTCTCCGAAACTGTTATTTTTTCTCCAATTTTTACTTTATATGATGGAATATTTAGTCTTTTTCCATTAACCTTGATGTGTCCATGAGATACCATTTGGCGTGCCATAGGCCTGCTAGGCGCAAATCCCAAACGGTACACGACATTATCTAGTCTCGATTCCAAAAGCTGAATTAGAGCCTCTTCTGTATTTTCACTCATACGTTCTGCTTCTATAACGTTCTTTCTGAATTGCTTCTCGAAAAGTCCATAAATTCTCTTTAATTTTTGTTTTTCTCGAAGCTGCAGTCCATATTCCGAAGGTCTTGAGCGTCTAGATCTTCTTCCCAGAGATCCAGGAAGAACATTGAGCCTTCTCTCAAGAGATTGAGAGGCTTTACCTATTATGTTTACGCCTTCTCGTCTCGCTAATTTATGTTTTGGACCTGTGTATCTTGCCATAATTAAACTCTCCTTCTTTTCTTTCCTCTCGGGCCGTTGTGAGGAATTGGTGTTACATCCGCTATCATAGAGATTCCCATTCCTGAATTTCTGACTGCGCGCAATGATGCATCACGTCCAACTCCTGGACCTTTTATATAAACATCAAGAGATTTAATACCCACCTCTCGTGCTTTCGCTAGTGATTCTTCTACTGCCTGAGTTGCGGCATAAGGAGTAGAACGTCTTGCTCCCTTAAATCCTGCTTTTCCGCTGCTGCTCCATGCAACCACGTCTCCTTTTTCGTTAGTAATAGTCACTATCGTATTATTGAAGGTCGTTCCAACAAAAATCTTGCCCTTACCAGTAGAGACAACCGTTTGTTTTTTTACCGTCTTTTTATTTTTTGCTGTATTTGCCATATTTTATTTATTTACTAGCTGCCATTTTCTCCGCTACGTCTTTTCTTATAGCACCAATCGTTACTCTCTTTCCCCGCTTTGTCCTAGCATTTGAACGAGTTCTTTGTCCTCTGGCTGGCAGTCCTCTCGTGTGTCTTGTTCCTCTATAAGAATTGATATCCCTAAGTCTTTTAATGTTTGACGTTCTGTCTGCCCGTAAATCTCCCTCTATTTTGTACTTGTCTAAGGTCTTTTGTAACTTAATTACCTCTTCGTCTGTTAGCTTGTTAGTTCTAGTCGTAGGATCTATTCCTGCCTTTTCCAGGATTTCACCTACCATATTTCTACCAATACCATATATATAGGTTAATGAAATATCAACCCTTTTTCCGTCCGGTATGTTTACTCCTGCTACTCTCATATTTTTTTTACTTTGTGGGATTTTTTAAGAAGTTATTAATAACGATAAATTATTCTACCTTTCTCTGTATCGTAAGGAGTCATCTCGATTTTTACTCTATCTCCCGGTAATATCTTTATAAAATGAATTCTCATTTTTCCGGATAGATGACAGAGTATTAACTTTCCTCCTTCTATTTCAACCCTAAAAAGGGTGTTAGGTAAAACCTCTTTTACAATCCCGTCTATCTCTACTGATCCTTGATGAGCCATATATATTGCTCCAATAATTCTTCCAATTTTAACAAATAGTAAGCTTATTCGCAAGCCTCATTTGAACTTGCTAATTTAATGTGTCTGATGACAGTTTTGTGATCAATTTAGGCCCATTGTCATCAATATATATCGTCCTCTCAAAAAGGCCAGCCAGGGATCCGTCTTCAGATACTATAGTCCAATCGTCTGATCCTTCAAAGACAACGTCTGCTTTTCCCATATTATAAATCACCTCGATAGCAAGCGTCATGCCTCTATATAATTGTGGCGTCTTATCAATACTTCTCTCAAGATATCCTGGAATTTCCGGCTCTTCATGTAACTCTTTTCCTACCCCATGCCCAACAAGACTTCTAACTATACTGTATCCGTTACCTTCTATGCCTTCTTGCATTACTTTCGAGATATTTCCTACGTGATTCCCCGGTTTTGCCTCAGAAATAGCTTTAAAAAGAGCTTTTTTACCCACATCAAGGAATTTTACCTTGCCACTATCACCCTCGCCTACGATAACACTCTCGGCCATATCCGTATGAAATCCTTCAAGATAAACACCACAGTCAAATCCAAATACATCGCCATTTTCAAGCTTTCTGTTTTGTGGAATGCCATGTACTACAACGTCATTTGTTGAAGCACAAATTGTGTGCTTATACCCCTCGACTTTCTTGAATCCAGGCTCTCCCCCGAGCTCCAGGATTCTCCGCTCAGCAAGCCTATCTACATCAAGCTCTGTTACACCTTCTTTCACAAAAACTACTATCTCATCCATTACCTGTCCGAGTATGGCGCCAGCCCTCTGCATTATCTCTATTTTTTTCTTTGTCTTATCGTCCATAATTAACCCAGTCTATTTAAAAGCCTATCTATCTTACTTTTCATTTCATTTAAATCGCCTTCGTTTTCAATTATATAATCTGCAATAGCGATGGGACCGCCCTTATTTAGTTTTTCCAGTTCAGCAATGTCTCTTTCACGGGACTTGTCCATTGGGATTGGCCTGATTGGCCTATTTAACAATCTTTCATAGCGAACTTTAGGTTCTGCGAAAATATGCACTAAAATTAGATTTGGAAATTTTTCTTTTAGAAAGACGTATTCTTCCCATGAATATAATCCGTCAATACCTACCATTTGAGACGTTTTTAGCATTTCAGAAATTTTTGGCTCTGCCTTAATGGCGTAGGCGGCCATTCCTAACTCTTCTCTAAATTTTTCCCTAACGATCCTTTCGTTATCTGGATTCAACTCCATGCCTAAAGACTTAACCCCCTCATCGGTAAAGCTACCAAACCTAATAAATGGAATGTTTTTTTCTTGTAAATATGCAGCTGCTTCACTCTTGCCGGCGCCAGGCATCCCTACAAAGGCAAGTATTTTTTTATCATCCATGGGATTATTTATCTATTTTCTCCAAGATTTTTTTATTGATTTGCTCTATTGATTCCTCACCATCTAACTCAGTTAATATCTCCTTTTCTCTATAATAACCTAAAACTGGCTCTGTCAACTCATGAAATAATTCTATTCTTTTGCGAAGAGCGAGAAGAGTCTCATCCTCACGCTCATCTTCACGATAAGAAAGCCTCCACAATGCTTCACGATCGGAAACATTCAGATAAAAAACACAATCAATTTTCTCGTGAAATTGCTCTGCTTGCTTTACAGTCCTAGGAAATCCATCAAGTATATATCCCTCCTTATACTCGGCGCGTCCCAAATAGTCATCTACTATCTCGAGTGTCTTATCATCAGGAATGAGGACTCCAGCATTTAAAGTCTCCTTGATATATCTACCAAATGGTGTCTTTTCTTTGGCTATTTTACGGAATATGTGCCCTGTAGATAGATATGGGATATTAAGTTTTTCGGACAGGAGATTTCCTTGAGTGGATTTACCAGAGCCCTGAATACCTATTAGAATTATTTTCATGGAGTTATTGGAGAAATTTGTCGTAGCTTCTATTAACGAGTTGAACTTGCAAAACCTTTACAGTCTCTATAACAACTGTCACGACAATCAGAATACTAGTTCCACCGATAACTAGGGTCTGAATACCAGTATATGCCTGTAGTACATTCGGAAGAATCGCAACAATTCCTAAAAATAATGCTCCAAATAAGGTAATTCTGGTAATAATAAAGTTAAGATACTTTTCTGTCTGTTTGCCAGGGCGGATCCCCGGTATAAATCCACCGCTTTGCTGCACATTCTCGGCGATGTCTTTTGGATTAAAGATTATAGCGGTATAAAAATAAGTGAATCCGAATATAAGCCCGAAATATACAACGTTATAAAGCACGCTTGTTACCCCAAAGTTAGCTATTATCCATGTACCGAGCGCTGCCAGCTGCTCGTTGCTGGATGCTACAAAATAGTTTGCCAAAAGAGATGGAAGAAGCACAAGTGAAATCGCAAAGATAATAGGAATAACACCTGCAGAATTAAGTCTCAATGGTAAATGCGTGGACTGTGCTGCTTGAGAATTTGCTCCCCTAATTCTTTTTGCATACATAATAGGGACTTTTCTGATAGACTCGTTGACGAAAACTATAGCCGCGATAACGAGTATTCCGATAAGCGTTAACATCATCATATTTATAACCTGCTCCGGATTTATGGTAGTTATAACCTGAAAAGCAGCAACTGGAAGCTGCCCGACAATACCTGCAAAAATTATCAAAGAGATTCCATTCCCGATATTCTGCTCAGAAATTATCTCTCCAATCCACATAATAAGCATCGTTCCGGCAAGCATGGTCGCGATAAATGCAACAAGATCAATCGGTGATAGATTTCCAATAAGCCCCTGACTGCGAAGCAAAGTGTACATACCTATGGATTGAAGAATACCCAAAGGAACAGTAGCGTATCTGGTATATTGTGTTATTTTCTTTTTTCCATATTCACCCTCTTTTTGAAGCTCTTCTAGTTTCGGATAAATTTTTGCTGAAAGCTGCATCACGATAGAGGCATAGATGTATGGTCCGATTCCAACTGCAAGAATAGAGAAGTTAGACAAAGTTCCTCCTGAGAAAATATCCAAAAGTCCCAAGAACTGATTCTGGTCAAAAAGAGACCTAAGCTGATTTATATTTACTCCTGCAACCGGAATATGTGCCAGAAATCTAAATACTAAAAGAAGACCTAAAACTATTAGGATTTTTTTTCTGAGTTCGGGGTCTTTAAAGATTTTTTTGATAACGTCAAGTGCTTTCCCCATGATATTTCTATTCTACAGATCCACCTGCAGACTCGATTTTTTCTCTCGCTCCTTTTGAAACTTGAAGTTTTACTGTAAGTGACTTGGAAAGCTCTCCATTTCCCAATATTTTTATACCAGCACTTCTTTTCATATTATCTTTAGAAATAATATTGTACTTTAGTAGACTCTTTTCATCAACTATAGTTTTCGCTGGGAGAGCCTCAAGAGATCTAACATTTACTCCGTAAAAATCTTTTTTGAGTGTATAATTTCGTCCTTTACCACGAAGTAGAGGCAACCTCTTGATCAAAGGCAATGCTCCACCTTCAAATGAAAGGGAAATTTTTGTTCGTGCCTTTTGTCCCTTCATACCTCTCCCTGCAGTCTTTCCTCTATTGGAACCGTGTCCTTGACCTAATCTTCTTAAAGGCTTTTTCGTTATTTTCTGTAGATTATCTAGTTTTGTCATATTAGTTATTATTCAATTTCTCTAGGGCCGCAAATGTTGCATGAACATTGCTTGCCTTATTGTTTGTTCCCAGTATCTTTGACGAAATATTCCTGATTCCGGCAGCCTCCACAACGCTTCTGACTGCCCCTCCTGCGATAAGACCGCTTCCCTGAGGCGCAGGCTTCAAGAGTATCTTCGATGCTCCCAGCTTTAGATAAATATCGTGAGGAATAGTATCATTTACTATCGGCACATCTATAAAGTGTCTTTTTGCATAAGACACTGCCTTTTGGATAGCTGATGCTATATCTGACGATTTTCCTAGCCCTACTCCAACTTTCCCCTTTTTGTCTCCAACAACAACCAGCACCGAAAACCTCATGGTGTTTCCGCCTTTAGTCTTTTTAGATACCCTATTTATCTGGACTATCTTTTCCTCGTATTTTTCTCTATCTTGGTTATAGTCGTACATATTAGAAATTTAATCCTCCCTTTCGAGCAGAGTCTGCAAAAGCCTTTATGATCCCATGATATTTATAAGACCCTTTATCAAAAACCACATCTTTTATCTTTTTATCGATAACAATCTTTGCAAAATCCTCTCCTAGCTTCTGCGCAGCTTGGGTTTTATTTAAACCTTCGTACTGCTTGGATGTAGCGCTAGCAATCACTTTTGCACCACTTTTATCGATTACTTGAGCATAAAGATATTTATTCGAACGAAATACGCTAAGTCTTGCTCTCTGACTCCCAGCTATATTATACCTCGTCCTGATTGCTCTTTTTTTTCTTGTTAAAACTAGATCTTTCATAATTGTTATGCTGACTTTGCTGCCTTTCCAGCTTTACGTCTTATCTTTTCTCCTACATATTTTATTCCTTTACCCTTGTATGGCTCGGGCTTTCTGACAGCTCTTATTTTACTAGCTATATCTCCTACTAATTGCTTATTTATTCCACTCACAACTATTACTCCCTCTTCTACCTGAATTGTGATTCCCTCAGGTGGATCAATTTTTACCGGATGAGAGTATCCGACATTTAGAACTAAGCTTCTTCCGTCTACTCTTGCTCTATATCCAACTCCTGCCATCTCAAGCTTTTTATCAAACCCCTTAGTAACTCCAGTAACCATATTTGCGACAAGTGATCGTGTCAGGCCGTAAAACTTCAAAAGATTTTTGTCATCTTTTTTCATGACAACTGTGGCTACATTATCCTTCAAATCAATTCCTATTCCTTTCGGAAGAGTCCAACCCAAAGTTCCCTTAGGCCCTTTAACGCTAATCTCTCTTTCATCAATTACCATCTCGACACCTGATTCAATATTTATTGGTTGTTTTCCTATATGTGACATATTAACTTATTGTACAGAGAACCTCTCCGCCTATTTTTTTCTTCATTGCGTCTTTTGCTGTCATAACCCCCTGATTGGTAGACAAAATATTTGTCTTAAATCTATTTATTCCGTGCCTTACGTCATCTTTTTTTGCATAAGTATGAATCGAGGGCTTAGAAACTATTTTTACCTCGGAAAGCGCCGGTTCGTGGCTATGATACAAAAGCCCAACCTCAACATTCTTTTTGACACCATCCTCAGTTATTTTTATGCTTTTAACAAATTTTTCCTTCACCAAGATATTTCCTATTGCCTCAATCATTTTTGAGTGAGGAAATACCACGACCTTTTTTCGGGCCATATATGCGTTTTTTATTTGTGTTAAAAATGATGCTATTGGATAATTCATAATAATTTTTACCAGCTCGATTTCTTTACTCCTGGAAATTCACCCTTTAATGCCCGTTCTCTAAAACAGATCCTGCACATTCCAAAAAGTCTCATATAGCCTCTGCTTCTTCCACAAAGAGAGCATAAGTTGACCTCTCGCGTACTAAATTTCTGCTTTTTACTTAATTTTGTTATTGTCGATTTTTTTGCCATATTAATTTTTTACTGCTATACCGTCTTTATTTATTTTCTTAAAAGGCATTCCGAATGCTTCAAGAAGAGCTTTCCCTTCTTCATTATTCTTTGCACTGGTAACGATGGTCACCTGCAAAGATCTTACTGCCTCGGTCTGGCCTGGATCAATTTCTGGAAAAACTATCTGCTCAGAGAACCCGACGCTTATATTACCCCGTCCGTCGAAAGCTTTCAAGTCTATCCCTGAAAAATCTTTAACCCTAGGAAAGACTACGGAAATCAGTTTTTCCAAAAAATCATACATTCGTTTTCCTCGCAGCGTTACTGATAGTCCTATTTTATCTCCTTCTCGCAATTTAAACGTCGCGATAGAAGTTCTGGCTGCTGCAACTTTTGGTTTTTGACCGGTTATGATTGTCAGCTCCTCAGCAGCTCTTTCCAGATTTTTTTTATCCTGTAAAAATGACTTCATACTTGTATTTACAGTGATTTTTTCTACCTTTGGCACTGCCATAACTGACTTAAGATTTAACTTTTTCTTTAAATCTTCTCTTATTTTTGTTTCAAATTCTTTCTTATAACTACTCATAATTTTAATAAATACTATCCCTGCCTCTGCTTATGGCGAGGGTTCTCACAAATCACAAGAACTTTTCCGTTTCTGCGGATAATCTTGCATTTCAAACATCTTTTTTTAACTGACGCTTTAACTTTCATTGTTTATATAGTTGCTTGCGATTTTTTCGCAAATCTTATTTTTTCACCTTTTTCTGTTCTGTAACCAACTCTCGTAGGTTTCTTCTTTTTAGGATCGACTAACGACACTTTAGACGCATGCATCGGCTTTGTGATAGTTACAATTTCAGATTTTTGCCCTTGCACCTGACCTTTTACATGCTTCTTGAACTGATTTAATCCTTCAACCAGTACCATTTTTTTTGCAGGAATTACCTTAAGGACTTTTCCGGTCTTACCCTTATCTTTTCCCATCATAACCTGTACTGTATCGTCTCTTCTTATTTTCATATTTTTATACTACGTTTTTTGCAAGTGATGCGATCTTCGCAAATCCTGCATCCTTAACTTCTCTTGCTACAGGACCAAATATTCTTGTCCCCATAGGATTTTTTGTTTTTTCGTTTTCGATTATCACACCAGCGTTCTCAGAAAATCTGATATAGGTTCCATCATTCCTCTTAAACTCTTTCCTGCTTCTGACAAGAACAACCTTTACCTTGTCTCCTTTTTTGAATTGAGTATGAGGCAAAGCCTTTTTTACAACACAACCTACTATGTCTCCTATATACCCATAACGTCGCCCTGTTCCTCCATATATCTGAATAACCTGGAGGATCTTTGCTCCGCTATTATCTGCGCTTGATAGCATTGTTCTGTGCTGTACCATATCAAAAACTCAAACTTTACTTTGAGGTCTCCTTTCCTATAACTTTAAAATGTTTTGTCTTGCTAAGTTTTTTAGCTTCTTCTATTCTTACTGTGTCTCCAACCTCGATAGTCATATTATTTGTATCTGCACTAAACTTAGTCGTTCTTCTCAATTTTTTTCCATACAACGGATGCGCAATAACTCTATCTACTGCAACTACCGCTGTATTTTTCATTTTGTTTGATACTACTGTACCTGTTAATATTTTTGCCATATTTTATTTTTTATCCTCAATTATTTGAGGCTGATTTAAAAAAGTTAATATTCTCGTTACCTCTTTCTTCTTTGTTTTAAGAAGAGCTGTATTTTTTTCTTTTTGCATAGAAATGTCAAGAGACATTTTAGAGATTTTCGCTCTTAAATCCTTTAAAGACTTTACCATCTCTTCTTTTGTTTTTGTTTTTAATTCTTCTTTTACTGTCTTTTTCATATTTATCTTTTTATGAATGCGTTTTTGATCGGTAATTTATGTCCTGCACGTCGCAGCGCTTCCTTTGCTACGTCTTCTGCAACACCGCTCATCTCAAATACAACCTGCCCAGCCTTAGTTACAGCAACATACTGATCTATATCCCCTTTTCCTCCGCCCATCCTGGTCTCAGGTGGCTTTTTTGTAAGTGGCAAATCTGGAAATATTCTTATCCAAACTCTTCCCCCTCTTTTTATATAATGCACAATAGCTCTTCTTGCTGCCTCAATCTGGCGGCTGGAAATATGACCCGGCTCTGTTACCTGTAATCCAAACTCACCAAAACTTACCACATTTCCTCTATGTGACATATGAGGCAAGCTCCTTGGCTTAAATTGTTTTCTATATTTTTGTTTTTTAGGCTGTAACATATTATTTTATTTATTTATCCAAACCTTTATTCCGATATATCCACTCTTGGTAAGAGCCGGATACGAAGCAAAATCTATATCCTCACGGATGGTCGATAATGACAATTTTCCAGCTTGATTACGCTCTACGCGTGCAATTTCTGCTCCAGCAATTCTTCCGGAAAGAACGATTCTTACTCCTTTTGCACCGCTGCTCATAACTCGCTCTATTGTTTGCTTCATAATTCTTCTGTGAGGCATTCTGCGAATCAGCTGGTCTGCTATATTTGAAGCAACAATCCTGGCACTTAGATTAGGGTCTTTAATAGGCTCTACTTTGATCTCTATTTTCTGCTCACCAGATTTATCTACTTCACCAGCCTTTAATAACTTCACTATATCTTTTTTTAAGACCTCAAGTCCTGCTCCTCCACGTCCGATAACTATTCCGGGCTTCGTGACATAAATAGTTAGCTTGATATGATTTTGAGACCTCTCAATAATGACATCCCCAATTCCGGCATGTTTTAGCTTATTTAGGAGTGCATCACGGATCTGGATATCTTTCAGGATATTTTTTGCATAGGACTTTCTAGGATAGAATCCTACACTCTTAAATTCATGATGTATTCCAAGTCTTAACGCTATTGGATTAACTTTTTGTCCCATATTACTTTCCTGCGTCGACAGCTTTTACGCTTTCGGCGCCTCCTTTCTTATTCTTATCTACCACAGTCACATTTATATGACTGGTTCTTTTTACGTATGGCCTAACTCTCCCACGTCCCGCATAATGATATCTCTTATATCTGATACCCTCGGTTATATTTATCTCTTTTATTCCCAGGTCTCCCTTATTCGCGTTCCCATTGTTAACAGCATTTGCGACAGCACTATTTAAAACCTTCAGTAAAGGCTCTGCTGCACGGTTATTAAGCCCGGCAAGAGATGACTTTGCCTCCTCTATAGGCAGCTCTCGTACTGCATCCGCAACAAGCCTTACCTTGCGTGGACTAATTTTTATGTATTTTGCAACTGCTTTGTATTCCATAATATTTATTAGGTCTTGCTTATATCTCTTGCGACTATTCTTCCGTGTCCTCTAAAGTGTCTAGTTGGAGAGAATTCTCCTAACCTGTGACCTACCATAGACTCATTAACTTTCACCGTTATAAAGTTTTTCCCATTATGCACACCAAATGTGTGTCCCACGAACTCAGGTGGAATCTGACAGCTTCTCGACCAAGTCTTTATTTGATCTGTTGCACCAGTTTCTTTCTGAGCCATGACTTTTTTCATGACTCTTGCGTCTATATATGGTCCTTTTTTAGCACTTCTACTCATAATTTTTCCCCAAATTAGGCTGGGGGTCCTTTTTATTTTCTCCCTTTGATAATAAACTTATCAGAATATTTCTTCTTAAGTCTCGTCTTTCCTACTGCCTTTCTTCCTGCATATGTCTTTGGGTATTTAAGTCCTATTCCTGTTCTTCCTTCTCCTCCTCCATGCGGATGAGATCCCGGATCCTGCGCTACTCCTCTTACAGTAGGCCTGCGTCCTATGCGCCTTGCAGCTCCTGCTTTACCCAAAACTCTATCTTTCCATTCAATGAGGGAAAGTTGGCCAATTGTAGCATAATTCTCATTAAAAATTCGTCTTACTTCACCTGATGGCATTTTTACGTGTACATATTTTTCTTCCTTAGCGACCACAAATGCCTGATTTCCTGCAGAACGTGCTATTTGTCCCCCTTTACCCTGAGTAAGCTCTACATTGTGAATTGGAGAACCCACCGGTATAAGTCTCAAAGGCATAGAATTACCTAGCTTTATGTCAGTCTTATCTCCTGCCATAATTTTGTCTCCTACATTAAGCCCTAGTGGACGTAGTATGTATCTTTTGTCCCCATCGGCATATTGAACCAAGACTATTTCGGCAGATCTGTTTGGATCGTACTCGATTCCTACAACTTTTCCTTCAACTCCAAATTTGTCGCGCTTGAAATCAATCGCCCTGTAAAATCTTTTATGACGTCCTCCCTGATGACGAACGCTAACTTTACCGCTTGCGTCTCGTCCTGAATTTTTCTTTAGTATTGTTCTTAGTTTTCCCATAATTATTTACCCTCTATATGTTCATCAAATATATCTAATTTTTCTCCCTTTTTAAGTGTGACCCTAGCTTTTTTATAAGATCCGTCTGCAACTATTTTTCTTTTTTTAGTAAGCCTTGTCTTATTTCCCTTTACGATATTTGTCATAATCTTTGTTACATTAACACCAAACATCGACTCGATTGCTTTTTTTATCTCATCCTTTGATGAAGCCTTGTCCACGATAAAACTATATTTTCCTGCTTCACCTTCACGAAGTGATTGTTCACTTATAACTGGTCTTTTAACTATTTCGTATGCTTGTTTCATTTATGCTTTTATAAAAACCTGCTTCATCTCTTCAACCGCATCCTTTGAAAGAACGATTGCCTTATTCTTGACGACACTGTAAGTATTAATATCGGATCCTGTTGCTGTCTGCACATTTGCGATATTCCTTGATGCCTTATAGCCGCCATCATCATTTTTACTTCTTACGAAAAGAACTGATGGGCTTTTCTTTTTATCACTCATAACTATCGTTTTTAGCATCGTTGCAAACTCTTTTGATTTTCCCGAAAGCTTCCCATCAAATACAAAAACCATATTCTCGCTGTTTTTCTCAGAAAGAGCGCTGACCAGTGCCTGCAACTTCATCTTCTTTGGCATCTTTAAGTCAAAACTATGAGCACGAGGACCATGAACGATACCTCCACCTACAAAGATCGGTCCTGTAATAGACCCGTGACGTGCACGACCTGTTCCTTTTTGTCTCCAAACCTTTCTCCTCGATCCTTTGACTTCGCTCCTTGTTTTGGTATGTGCATTTCCCTGACGTTGGTTCGCGAGATACACACGTATCGCCTGCGCAACCAACTTATCATTGATCTTGCCTGAGAAAAGCTCCGATGGAAGACTAAAGCTTCCGCTTTTTTTACCAGAAATATCAAATAAAGGAGCAGAGACTTTCGAGTCTGCGCTTTTTTTCACGGTCTTTACTTCCGCTTTTTTTACATCAACTTTCGCAGGCTTTTTTACTGCTGCCGGCTTCGTTGTTTTTTTAACTACCTTTGTTTCTTTCATATTTTATTTGGTTTCAACTTCTTTTTTGTCTGTATCACTTTCGGCTTTATCTGCTACCTCATCTGTATCTTCGACACTTTCTGTTTTTGCTTCAGCTTCTGCAGGCTCAGTTGATGCTTTCTCAGATACTACTTCCGGACTCTTTTCCTCGGAAACTTCTTCAGCCTTAACTTCCTCTACTGCATCTAACTTTTCTTCCTGATCGATAGTTTTTTCTGCTTCAGCTTCTACAATCTCTGGAACACTTGAGTAAAGTGCTCTAAATTTCTTATTCTCTCCGATTTTCGTGATTATAACCAATCCATTTTTAGGTCCTGGGATAAGCCCTTTTATAAGTATCTCTCCATCTTTTACTTCCATTATCTGCAGATTTTTTATAGTTACCCTATCACTTCCCATACGTCCTGCCATTTTCTTACCCTTATAGACTCTGCCCGGAGTTGTTCCCTGACCGATAGATCCTGGTGCTCTATGTCTATCTGATTGTCCATGAGTTTTTGGTCCTCCGCGGAATCCCCAACGCTTGACCGCTCCTGCAAATCCTTTTCCTTTTGAAGTACCTACTACATCTACCTTATCTCCTGCAGCAAGCACTTCTTCGGGGGTTATAACAGCACCGTTCTCAAATCCTGATACATCCTGTACCCTTATTTCGCGTAAAAAGCGAGGTGTATTCTTTAACCCCGCTTTCTTTAGGTGCCCAGTTAGTGGTTTTGAAATCTTGTTTCTTTTGCCCCACGATACTTGGACCGACATATATCCTTCTTTATCTTGGGTTTTAATCTGGGATATAGAATTATCACCTACAAACACGCGAGTCAACGGAACCCTAGTTCCGTCCTCCAGAAAGGCCTGTGTCTGTTCTACTTTTTTTCCTATTATTGTTGATAGATTCATATTTACCCCTTTAAACGAAAAAAACGACTGCTACACAGTCGTTTAAGCTCAAGCTTTTTAAAGCCCGGACTTAATACTTATGTAGCAAAATTCACCTCCAAAGTATAGGTCATAATCACCAAGAGCTATTATATCGTGCTCACGCTGGAATTGCAAGAAGAAATGAGGTTAAATAGATGTCTTTACATCTTGATCTCGACATTTACCCCAGTGGGTAAATCGAGATGAATAAGATTTTCGATCGTGCTCTCTGTAGGAGATTCTATATCAATTAGTCTTTTGTGCGTTTTAAGTTCAAAATGCTCCCTGGCGTCCTTATCAATAAAAGCAGCTTTGTTAACTACAAATGAGGTTCTTTTGCTAGGGAGAGGTACGGGACCGATTATTTTTGCACCAGTACGGAGCGCCGTATCTATGATCTGCTGACACGTACTGTCTATGATACGAGGATCATAGCTTTTTAATTTTACTCTAATTCTTCCTTTTGACATATATTTCTCCTATTTTAACAAAAAAAACCTGCTTATCCAAAAGCAGGTTCTACCTAAATCTCTTAATCTAAATTATAAAATGTGCAAACTACCTGCTAAGGTATATTATTTTGTGATTTTAGTCACAACTCCCGCTCCAACTGTGCGTCCACCTTCTCGAATAGCGAATCTCATTCCCTCTTCCATAGCAACTGGAACGATAAGTGAAACGTTCATCTTTGCGTTATCTCCAGGCATAACCATCTCAACACCCTCTTGAAGCTTGATTTCTCCGGTTACGTCAGTAGTTCTAACATAGAACTGTGGTCGGTATCC
Organism: uncultured Gammaproteobacteria bacterium; assembly: GCA_964450885.1. GTDB lineage: Bacteria > Patescibacteriota > Microgenomatia > Levybacterales > GWA1-39-11 > JBCLLY01. The sequence continues at coordinate 278,526 of CAYVFE010000001.1, read as the reverse complement.
TGTGAAAAATGGAGTGTGTCGTCCACCTTCTTCTTTAGTAAGAATATAAACTTCAGCCTCAAAATCAGTGTGTGGAGTTATAGATCCTGGCTTTGCGATAACCTGCCCACGCTCTACGTCGTCTTTTTCAACACCTCTTAGCAAAAGTCCAGCATTGTCTCCTGCTTGACCTTCATCAAGCTGCTTTCGGAACATCTCGATTCCAGTAACGATTGTCTTTGTAGATTTTGGCGTGATTCCGACGATCTCTACTTCTTCATTTACCTTAACCATTCCGCGCTCTATTCTTCCAGTTACCACAGTTCCACGACCCTTAATAGAGAAAACATCCTCTACAGGCATAAGAAGTGGCTTATCAACAGGGCGTTCTGGTGTTGGAATATATTCATCAACCTTGTCCATAAGGTCAAGAATTGCTTTTTCTGCTTCTGCATCACCTTCGATAGCCTTAAGAGCTGAACCTCTTATGATAGGAGTTTCGTCTCCTGGATATTGGTATTTTGTAAGAAGTTCGCGGATCTCCATCTCAACAAGCTCAATAAGCTCTGGATCATCAACCATGTCTATCTTGTTAAGGAAAACCAGAATCTTAGGCACTCCAACCTGGCGTGCAAGTAGGATGTGTTCTCTTGTTTGAGGCATAGGACCGTCTGGAGCTGATACAACAAGTATTGCACCGTCCATTTGAGCTGCACCTGTGATCATGTTTTTGATGTAGTCAGCGTGTCCTGGAGCGTCAATATGAGCATAGTGACGTTTTTCGGTTTCGTATTCCTGGTGGGAAATATTAATCGTAACTCCTCTTTCTTTTTCTTCAGGAGCATTGTCGATATCTTCGTATTTCTTAGCTTCTGCAAATCCTTTTTTAGCAAGGACTGTAGTAATAGCTGCAGTTGTCGTAGTCTTACCATGGTCGACGTGACCAATGGTTCCGATATTTACGTGTGGTTTTGATCTATCAAATTTTGCTGTTGCCATATTTTTTCAAAAATAAAACACCTGTTAAAAAAGGTGTGAATGAATAATACAATATCTTTTTTTATTCGTCAAGGGGGAAATGCAGTCAAAAGGTGTTTTATGATTGCCTACTGTATTTTAGCCTCAAAAATAACAATTCTATAATACATTCTCCCAAAGATCCTCTGGTATAATTATCGCGTGGAATATATCTATTTAGTTTTTCTCATAATAATAGTATTTATTTTAGCTTTACTCTATCAGCGCCTAATCGCCTCCCGACAAAAACTTGTCATAAAAATCCTTCCTGTTATATTTTTACTGGCAACCCCTCTATGGCTTGCTATTAACCCTGCCAAAAATGAACCAGGCATTTTAAATCCCGTAAGTGAATTTATAGATAACAGCATCAACCAAATCGATGCGTCAAGTCAGATGGAAAAAATAGTTTTAAACGAGCTTGAAAATACGGAAGGCACTTACGCTGTTGCTATAAAAAACCTGGAGACTAACGAGTACTATTTTTTAAATGAAAATAGAGAATTTGATTCTGCCAGCCTATACAAGCTCTGGGTTATGGCTGCTACTTATAAGGAAATTGAAAACGGGAACTTGTCGCTTGACCAGAATATAGGTTTTGACGCATCTACTATAAATGAGAGGCTTAACATCGCATCTGAGTCTGCAGAAATTACTGGGGGATTTGTAGGAAATACGGTAGAAGGTGCTATTTCGCGCATGATAACTGTCTCTGACAACTATTCTGCTCACATCCTATATTTAACGATCGGATGGAATAAGGTAGAAGAATTTCTAAGTGAATACAATTTGAATGACTCATCGACTGATTCCGTTACAACTACAACAAATGACATCCTTAAATATTATGAACTCTTATATAAAGGCGAAATTGTTAGTGAAAGCGCTTCAAATGAAATGTTGGAAATATTAAAACGGCAGGAGCTTAACGACAGGATCCCTAAATATCTACCAGAAAACACAACAATAGCACATAAAACGGGTGAACTGGGCGCAGTAAAGCACGATGCGGGGATAGTTTACTCACCAAATGGCGACTATATAATAGTACTTATGTCTGAAACGGCGGATCAAACCACAGCTACTGAGATAGAAGCAGGGATATCTGAAAAGGTGTGGGAATACTTCAATTAGCCTCTGACTGCCTGCATTAAGTCTTTCATTCTACCAGGATCAAACTCTTCGCTTTCTGGGACAAGAAGGCTTGTCGAGACTATAAAACAATCGGCTATATCTTTAAAATTATGAACGTTATCAGGCGAAATACCACTAGCAATGGCTAATGGGAAATCCCCCACAGCGCCCTTCATTCTTGCGATTTTCTCAGTATCAGGCGCAGACCCCGTTCCTTTTCCGCTTGTTGTTATCACATCCATATAACGTGTCGCAATTTGAGCAGCTTTCTCGAGATTATTTACTCCTCTTTGATATTTGAATGCTACTCCTCCAAAATACAGTCCCTCCCAATTACTTGCTTCCCTAGCCCGTTTTATCCTTTCTGCTTCGTACTGCTCTTCTACCCACTCACTTATAGCAGCGTTATCTGCCCAGACCCCGGATACATTTGGACTTAAAGCATCAAAAACATTTACTGTTGGCAGGTCCAGGTAATTGACTCCTACCCACCAGGCCATATATTCATCCCTTACCATCTCCTGCATTTCTGCCAATCTTTTGTGGTCCATCCCCTGCATACTAATTAGAAAGACTCCATCTGCGCCTGAATCAAAGGCAACTTCTGCATTTCTCATGGTCTGGTTAGGCGTTTCGACATGAATTACGGGTAAAACTACGTGAGGATTATGAAAGGTTTCCCTGAAGTCTGCCATACCTTTAATGTTTTATAACACAAAAGTAAAAAGTATTAAATAGTATTAATTTGATATCTTGACAGGTGAACGATTGTTCACTATATTATTCTGGCGGTATGAAATCTGAATATCTCGAATCACTTCGATCATTTTATAAGAAGAACAAACGTATACCTTCCTATTCTGAAATGCTTTCGATATTTAATCTTTCTTCAAAGAATGCGATTCACAAAATCGTAAATAACCTTATAGAACAAAACTATCTACAAAAGCTAAATAACAAACTCTCCCCGACCAACTTTTTTTTTCAGGTGCCGATTCTGGGGAATATCAAAGCAGGATTTCCGACAGGCGCTGAGGAGGAGCTAAATTTTCTCTCACTTGACGAATACCTTATCGACAAACCTAACAGTTCATTTCTGCTAAAAGTCTCTGGTGACTCTATGGAAGGCGTGGGAATATTTGACGGAGACATGGTAGTCATAGAAAAGACCGCGCAGGCAAAAGCAGGAGACATAGTCCTCGCACTCATAGATAACGAATGGACACTAAAGATTCTGGACCGCAAAAATGGGATAAGTATCCTGCGTGCCGCGAATCCTAACTACCCTGAATTTATCCCTGTAGAGGAGCTTAAAGTTTTTGGGATCGTAAAAAGTGTGATGCGCAAATATTGACTATGATCAGAAAGAGAAGTAAAAAAATACTGAATTTATTAAAAAGATTTTTCAAAATGTATTATGTCCACCTCATGGCCTGAAGCAATCCTACATCTCGATGCAGATGCATTTTTTGCATCAGTAACCCAGGCAGTAAATCCTCACCTTCAGGGAAAACCTGTCGTAAGCGGCATGGAGCGAGGGATTGCGACAGCAGTGTCCTATGAAGCAAAAGCACTAGGCGTAGAAAGAGGCATGCCATGCTGGGAAATAAAAAAACAATTTCCAACAGTCATAATCACGCATTCCGACTACAAGCTCTATCACCTATTCTCAAACAAAATGTTTTCCATCATGAAAAAATACTCGCCCGCTGTCGAAATCTATTCTATAGATGAAGGGTTTGCAGACCTGAAAGGACTCACAAGACCTCTAAAGATGTCGTATTACGAAATCGGTCGGGCTATGAAAGATGAAATAGAAAACTCATTAGGGATAACTGTTTCTATCGGGATCGCGACTACTAAATCTCTTGCAAAAATTGCCGCAAATCTCAACAAGCCCTCTGGACTTACTATAATTCCTAAAGAAAAAACGGTCGAACTTTTAAAACAGATAGATATCTCAAAGGTCTGGGGAATAGGATACAGGAGCGCACCAAAATTAAGAAGGTTTAACATCAACACAGCATATGACTATGCTATCCGTCCAGAAAATTTTATTAAAAAATTCTATCCAAAACCTTTTTATGAAATCTGGCTCGAGTTAAATGGCACATCTCTTTTTAAGGTTGATCCAAGCGTAAAAAGAGAATATAAATCTATAACCAAATCCCACACAGTTACCCCTGCGACAAACGAAAAAAGCGTGCTCTGGGCAAGAATTCTTCATCATGTAGAGAGTGCTTTTTTGAAAGCTCGAAAGTATAACTACAGTGTAGGCAGAATTTTTATATATCTAAAGACACAAAAGTTTACCTACCAGGGAATCGAGATAAGGATAAATGATAAGACGTCTTATCCGATTATGATCCGAAGACAAATACGGCAGGGATTTGAGAAGATTTATGACCCGAGTAATCTTTACCGCGCAACAGGAGCAACTATCTATAACTTCGAGGAGGATAGAATGCATCAGTCCTCACTATTTTTCGAAGATGAAAATCTCAAAGAAAAAGCGAAGAAAATTTATCTACTATATGACGATAGAAAAATAATTTTCGGAACATCTCTTTTTGAAACCCGAAAAGTAATTAAAAAAGTAAAATTCTCAATCCCATTCTTTTCCAAAATATGAGTAATTTATCTTAATAGATAAAACTCTAAGCCATTGACTCTAATTGCTCTTTACCCTTATAATCTCCGCAGTTGTTGTTCACTCTAGGTCGATAAGCCATTCCTTAGCTGGAGCGGATTCTTGAAACCAAGGTGACAACAATATCTTGACACAGACTGCCTGCAAATGAACGAAAGTTTTGCGTGGGTTTTTTTGTTAGCCAAGAAACCAGTTGTGCGTCGAAAGACTGCGCTCATTGACAATGATACCAGGGTACACAAGCTGCAAAGCAAGAAATACCCGTCACGACCATCCCAACAACGATTGACCTAGGAGAAAACAAGAATGCTCTCGGCAACTTGGGGCACTGTCCTTGTCTTCATCAACATGATGACAAACTTCTGCCCAACGATCGATCCGACCGCATGGTGGCTCACCTTAATGCTTCCTAACCGGAGCAACAGCCAGCAGAAGGCGAGGACTCCTCCCGTTCTGCTTGCCACCATCAAAGCCTTCACCGATCCCACAGGGAGATTCAGATGAACGTGATGTCCCGGAAAGAGAAGGTCTTCTTCACCCTCGTGGTGACGCTGGCCATCTTTGCCATCATCCGCTATGCGGTTTGGTGGTTTAATCCCAACCACATCCCATCGAACTGGGGACAGGGAGGATTCGACTGGCTCGACATCGTCTTCTACCTTGCCCTCACAGGCGTTATCTGGCACGGTCTCGTGCAACGCCTGGGCTTCTGGTACATCGTGTCCCACATGAAAAGGACACCCTACCAGAAACCGCGTCCAGGACTCCGAGTCGCGATGCTTACGTGCTTCGTTCCGGGAAAAGAACCTTACGACATGCTAGAGGTAACGCTCAAAGCCATGACGGAAGTTGACTATCCTCACGACACGTGGGTTCTCGACGAGGGAGATGACGTCATCGTCAAGGACATGTGCCAAAGACTGGGTGTTCGTCACTTTTCCCGAAAGGGGATAGGACGATACAACCAGCCATCGGGCCCGTTCAAGGCCAAGACCAAGGCGGGCAACCACAACGCATGGCGCGATGCATACGAAGATGCCTACGACTTCGTAGCTCAGATGGACATGGACCACGTGCCCACCAAGGATTATCTCGATAGGACCCTCGGGTACTTTCGGGATCGCCAGGTGGGATTCGTTGTCGGTCCTCAGATCTACGGCAACCAGGAAAACTGGATCGCACGTGGTGCAGCCGAGCAGTCATTCTGCTTCCATGGTCCCCTCCAACAGGGACTCAATGGTCTCGGGATGCCGCTTTTCATCGGCACCAATCACGTCTATCGTCCATCCGCTCTGCAAGACGCGGGTGGATATGCATCAAAGATCGTCGAAGACCACCTGACCGGCATGAGGATGCTATCCAAAGGCTGGAAAGGAATCTACGTCCCAGAGATCATCGCAATCGGAGAAGGCCCTTCCTCATGGGAAGAATACCTTAACCAACAAACTCGTTGGTCCTACGGGATTTTCGAGATCGTACGTGACGACTCTCCCCGTCTCCTTCTCAAGTTCAACTGGAAGAGACGACTGGGGTATTTCTTCGTCCAGACGTACTACCTAGCAGGCGTCACCATGGCACTCTCTGTCATCCTCACCTCTCTCTACCTACTCTTCGGAGTGTCGGCGGGAGCTATGGACATCTGGCAGTGGGCCTACCATGCGATGCCACCCTTCCTAATCTCGGTGCTTATCGAGCGATGGTGTCAGAGGTTCTACCTCGACCCGGAGCGAGAGAAGGGACTTGGACTGAAAGGGATGTTCCTTACGCTAGGAGCACTTCCAATATACTTCAGGGCCTTCCTTCTGGTCGCCTTCTATCGGAAGCTCCAGTACGTCGTCACCGCAAAAGGTACACAGGTGCAAAAAGACTCCCTTGCTGCATTCCGCATGCATGGATTTCTCATCATCCTGTCCCTGAGCGGAATCGCAGCGAGCTTCATGACCGGCAACGGTGAGGCGCCGCAGCTCCGTTTCTGGGCGGCCTTTACCATCGCGACACAACTTGCGGTGGTCATAAGCTCCCAGAAGCACCTGCTTCGGTCTCGTCCAACGCTGGTGGCGTATCGACGAAAAGCCGCGTACTTTGGGGTTGCTGCTGTTGCTATCGCATCATCAGCTACAGCAATCGCACTAATACAACCTCAATCGTCGCCGATAGCCCGCACTTTCTCAGATGGGGGAATGGTAGTTATAACTGAGGCACCAGATCTGCAGCGGGCAGCAACGCCCTCTCAAATCGATGCCAATACTTCAACTCCTGTCCCTACCAGAACGCCACCAAGGGCAACGCCTACCCCAACGCCTACTCCGACCCCAACACCGACACCACTTCCTACAGTTTCTGCGAGATTCGTCGAACAGGAATTTTCTGGAGTGGCGATAGGAGCCTGGGATCCGGATCAAGCCCTGTCCTCCATCAGCAAGATCAACATGGTCTTTGCAGACTGGAATCCGGACACCATGGACTACCTCGACACGCAGATACTGACGGCAGCAGAGCAGAACCAGATCTCCCTGATCACATGGGAACCATGGATCTGGTCGCCAGATGGATCTGAGGGAGTTTCCCTGCAGGATATTGTCGACGGCAAGTACGACGACTACATCCGGGCGTGGGGTAACCTGATCGGCAGGTATGACGGCGGATCTCCGATCATCATTCGGTTTGCTCACGAGATGGACCTTAACGGCTCATTCCCATGGGACACCGAACCGGAGCTTTATGCGCCAGCTTGGCGACACGTGTACGGGATCATTAAGGAGAGTGCTCCGAATGCACGCTTCTTATGGAGCCCCGCGGGCTACATCCCGAATTACACTGTGTACTACCCTGGCGACGACTACGTCGACTTCGTGGGATTCACCGTATTTGCCACATACGTGTGGCAGAAGGGTGGATACCTGAGCTTCGACGAACTGATGGCGTCGATGTACCCAGGGTTTGCCAGCTATGGCAAACCTATCATCATCCCTGAGGTGGGAGTCTCACTTGAGAATCTCCCGCTGGAAGCGGATTGGGTAGCGAAAATGCTTGCGTCGGTGCAGAATTATCCGATGCTCGTAAGTCTCGTCTACTACAACGCGCAGCACCCTCGGCCTAACGTCGTAATCGACTGGAGGTTAACGGGGGTAAAACTCGAAGCGTTCATGAACGGAATCAGCAATCCGTACTTCGAACTAAAAGAACGCTAAGAGCTAACTGCACAACTGGAAAAGAGCGGAAGTTTGGTCCATTCAGGATCAAACCTTTGTCAGAGTTCTTCTGATAAAGCACCTCCGCTCTTTTTTCGTGGAAAAAATCTAGTATTGAAAGTAGGAATTATTGCAAGAAAGCATTTCAGAAGCTTTATATCCTCCACCACAACCATTACCTACTGACCAGGAACCTTCCGAATAAACTGATGGGTCTTCGCTTTGATAATCAACTCCATCAATGCTTATCCTATCAATAAATGCATCCCTATTATCTCCAGTTAACGCATCGTAATAGTCATTTATGAAACGTACCTTTATTTGTGAAGGTAAAACCGTATCTCTATGAGTATATTTCAGCGTCTCAAAGAACCCTGGACCGAAGGTAGAACCTACTCCAAAAAATGTTTTTACCACCACATCATCAATAAGAAGCTCGATGTTTGGATAAACACCAACTGCAGGTGTCCCAGCAGCATAGATGTCAATTTGTGATCCTTGTGGATTTGAGAATGTATATTCAAAATATCCATTGCAGGCAAGTGTTTCACTTAATTTGTACCCTGGCCCACAACTATTAGCTGCTGACCAGGAGCCAAAAGAAAATACACTAGAACTCTCTGTCTCATAATCTATCCCATCAACTCTAATTTTATCAACTATTAAATTCCTGTCTTCGCCATTTTCGTTCAAGTCATTTGTAAATTTGACTTGGATCTTATCACTCTCGGTAAGCTTTATGGGATATCTATATGCAATTCTTTCAAAATCTCTATTCTCGATATCTCCTTGGATATTATTAGATGTCGCAACCACCACATTATTTATGACAAGTTGAGCATTTGGATAAACTCCTCCAGCTGGAGTACCTGCAGCAAATACCTCAATCAGGCTACCTCCTGCATAAGAAAAGTATCCGTTACATGCTAACTCTTCACTGCGTTTATAGCCTGGACCACAGTCGTTATCTGCAGACCACGATCCTACTGAGAAAACATTCTGATCTTCGGTTTCGTAGGTTATACCGTCAACTATCACTTTATCAACCATGAGATTTCTATCTTGTCCCTCAGCTTGACTGTAAAAATCATTCGTAAATCTGACCTTTATCTGCTCAGCCTTAACATTAGACGTGTGATTATAGGCAAACTGTTCAAACATTCTCTCTTGAGGATCTCCCATAACATTTTCATAACTAGCAACGACAACATCATCTACTAATAACTCCATCGTTGGATAAGAATCATGAGCTAACGTCCCTGCCGCATATATTACAATTTCCGAGCCAGATCCTTCAGGAAGAACGTAAAAATTTACAGTTTTTTTAGAAGTTAAGCCGTTATTAGGATCAGTGGCAGTAAATTCTAGCTCATAAAATGAATTATCTGCATGATATGGAAGTGTTTTTGACCCAGCATAACCAGTAACACCATCAAATTCGACGTGGATGTGATCATTGTGATGAATTATCAACTTCCAACTTACATTTTCTGCAGGAATAGGATTACCTGAAGTATCTACCGCACTTCCACTATATTGTATTGCTGCAGGAGCTACAAAATTCGTGTCTTTGATTGGAGAAGTAATACTAATTACAGGCGCTTCATCTCCTACATTAATAGTAATAGTATCCGTAGCCTCACTAAATCCATCTGAAACCGTTAAAGTAACACTCATAGTTCCCGGACTACTATATGTATGAACAGGATTCACCTCTGCTGAACTGCTGCCATCACCAAAATCCCAATTAAACGTTAACTCATCTTCATCTGGATCTGAAGATAATGATCCGTCAAATTCGACAGTCAAAGGCACGGCCCCTGAAGTTATATTAGAAGAAGCAACTGCAACCGGCGCCCTGTTGTTCTCATTATATGACACACGGATAATTTTTCCGGACCATATAGAAATCCAGCCTATATCGCCATTATCCGGATATGAAAAAACCATAACAGGCTCCTGAACATCCGCCATAAAGTTCTCAGCTGATTCGAACTCTCCCTCAGAGGTAAAGCTCAGTCTTCTAACCCATTTCTTATCATGGTCTGCAAAAAAGAAATTATTACGATATTCCTCAGGATATTCCGTACCATCATAAAACGCTCCTCCGATTGCTGCTCCCCCTCCCCCTTCATGACTATACTCATATAAAGGTTTTTTGTCTGTAGGGTTATCGTACATATCTTGACAAAAATCCAATATCTGAGGATTTGTACTATACTCTGTGGTAGGATCATTCCCCTCAAAGCAAGGCCACCCAAAATTTGCTCCGACTCCTCCATGATTTACCTCTTCCCACAAATACCACCCAACGTCTGTTGTAAACAATCCGAAATCAGGGTGCAAGGTAAGCCTAAATGGATTCCTAAGACCCATCTGGTAAACCTTAGACCTGGGCGCATCCGGATCACCATTATAATAAGGGTTTGAATCTAGACCTTCTCCCTCTCTATTTATATGCAAAACTTTGCCAAGTAGCCAATCGGGATTTTGAGCACGCAAAGCTTGCGGATCAACAAAATCATATTCGGAACCATCTCCAACAGATAAAAATATATTTTCCTCTTCATCAAAAACTATATCTCCAATAGCATGAGAATAGCTATTTATGGGCATGCAGTCTAATCCGGGCCCACAGAATGGGTCATCTACTGACCCTAAAATTATAGCCTCTGGGGGATTAATGCTAGGAACAGCTTCGTCTGCAGTTGCTGATGGGAGCTGAACTCTGACTAATCTATTCGTCTTATTCTTATCAGCAGGATCGTTCGTGCCCTGATGCGTATAGAGAAGATATAAGTAAAAATTTTCCTCAAAATCAGGGTCTATTGCTATGGAAAGAAGCCCTCTGTCTACATAATTATTAACATGATCCGAAATGTCCAACATGGGGGCCGAAAGAAGCTGTCCATCTTTTATGACCCTAACTTTACCAGCTTTCTCTGCAACCAACATTCTTCCATCAGGTAAATGGATTAACTTTACTGCAGCAGTTAGGCCGGAAACAATTTCTGTTCTTTCAAAACCTACCGCTTCGACAGGTGTCTTTACAGACATAAAAAAAGAAAGCAGGGTGAGCAGTAATAAAGCCTTAAGCAATTTCATTACTATGAAGCTGAGTTTACATCCTTATAGTTTCGTTTTCAAGCCCTAGTAGAATGAATATGCCCAGATACCGATTCTCCTCACACCCTTATCATTTAGCGCGGTGATCTTTCGATCGATAGAATCCATGTCCTCAGACCAAACTTCATGATTATACCCTTCCTCATCCTCATACAAAACGCTACTCTCACCATCATTATTTTTGTTGATTCTACAATTATCAAAATCGCATCCAGCTAAAAATCTAGATTCAAATTGATTTGTAGTAAGCGGCTCAGCCATACCCATACTTGTTCTGTCATCAGAAAGCTTCCAATCATATCCAAAATATCCTAAAGTTATAATTATTTTTTCACCCGGAACATCCTCACTAAAATCATCTACCATGCTTAAAAGGCTATAGCCGTATTTATCATCATCAGATAAAGAAAAGGTCGGTCCCGGATTTAGTCTCGCCTTATGAAAGTCGTATGCCATAACAATTACCCCATCAGAAAGCTTGCCTATTTCTCCGATATTATATGGACGAGCTCTATAATATGTATCTCCAAACACAGTAACCAGCAGCTCCAAATCCTTCCTTTTAACTTCTGAGTTAAATACTTTATACATATCAGTAATCTCATTTTCTACTGATTCAAATCCGAATGCTGACGTCTCATAATCTATCACCACGCCATCAAACTCATGACTATTTGCAAGATCAGCTAGTTGGGATGCAACCTTTCTTTGAAAGGTGTCGTCCTCGATTATTTTTTCATTTATTTCGCTATTAACTAGCCGCAATGTAAGGTATTTTTTCTTATCACTTGGGGCAAAACGCACAAAAGAATCCATTTTCCTATATCCCTCCTCATTTTTATCGATGCCATTTTCATCAATAGATACTCCAAAATATATGAGGCTACCATATTCATTCACATCAAGCTCATCCGAGAATGTCCAATAGGGTACAAAAATGAATTTTTCCTCTTGTTGATTTAGAAGCTTTTTACCTTCAACGGGATTGAGCATATCTTTCTCTAGACTAATATTCTCCCTCTGAGAAAACCATATCCCGAAGCAAACGAGAATAATAATTATGATCAGTAACTTTTTCATTTAAATATTATACTATTTGCTATTAAATTCTATTATAAATATTCAATTTAACTTGAATTTAATGAAAAAAGTGGTATTATGGTGTTGAGCAAGGTAAGGACTATGGAAGACGAACAACAGCCGCAAGCACACTCCAGAAGATCTTATGTGTATGAATCTCAAGGAGGAAGAAAAAATAAGAAAAAACTCTTCGCGATAATCGGAGGAATCCTCATAATAATAATTGTTCTTATAGTCGCAATCTCCGCATTCTCTTCAGATGAAGAACCTGAAGAAGAGGACATATTTGCAACACCCGCGATAACACAGTCCCCTACGGATACCCCTGCGCCAACACCAGAAGATGAAGACTCAGCATCAGAGGAGGATGCTGATACAGATGAGGATGACAGCGATTCTGATATAGATCGCTCAGAATATACAATACTTATCCAAAACGGAAGCGGTACAGCAGGGGCTGCAGGAAGGCTTTCTGACATACTAGGTGATTTAGGCTACACCGTTGGAGGAACTGAAAATGCAGACAATTTTGACTACACGGAGACAGAAATTTCTGTAGCAAACGGAAATAATGCCCTACTCGAATTGTTGGAAAGCGATCTTTCGGATGAATACACCATCGGTGATACCTCAACCAACTACGATGGCGATGAAGACGCTGTGATAATAATCGGCGCAGAATAAGGACTATTGGAAATAGTAAAATTTATCGAGATGGTACAGCTTCACCATTCGGACAAAATCCACCATTACTAAGAACTCCCCTAACAGACCACGCACCCCAATCTGTTCCTCCATTGCTTATTCTATTTGCTGCTGCGACATTTCCTACAGGATCGTAAGTTGAATCGCTATGGATAGGGTGGATTTGAAACCACCCGCGTTCTCCAGCATCACCTGTTTCATTCTGATCCCATCCGCTCTCACAGTATGATATCGCACAACCACTCCAACCGAAAGTATCTGCAATCAATTCTGGGCAGTTAGAAGGCACATTCGAAGAAGATTGTGATTGAGGAGAAACATCAGGCGTTGGGGTAGGAGTCGGAATATATGGCTCAGGAGTTGGAGTTGGAGGAATAGGAGTGGGTGTCAGCGTAGGAGTCATCGTCGGAGTTGGCGTACTTGTAGCAGTTGGGGTAGGAGTCTCAAGGTCGAATTCTTCATCTGTTTGCATTTCCTGTTCCATCTGGTCTACATTTTCTTTTGACTCTTCCATAATCCTATCTACAAAACTTTGATAACTTTCAGCCTGGGCAAATGATTCCTCAACAAGCTGCGTAGAACTAAAATCCTGATACTCATCATCACTGGAATTATCTGCATTTGACGCCTCACACATACCGAAAATGCTAAGTCCTGCAAGGATCCCTCCAGACGCAATTACTTGCCCCTTGTTCTTTACGAATTGTTTTATTTCTCCACGATAATTTCGCGAAGCTTGTTCGTTTTCCATAATACTTTTTAGCCTTGTAAGTGGGGTACAAAATCCTCTCGTAGATTTGAGAGGGTAACATGAACCTTCCTTTACACCCGGCGTTAGGTTTTGAGCAATCCCGCTGAACGGAAAAACCCTTCTGGGTTGCGGATACTTATCTTTCGCGGCGGAAAACCGCGGCTTATACTTGCAATTCAAGATAGCGCTAAGTATCGCTTTTATTAATATCGCATCGAATTATACACGAACTATTGTAAAAATTACAACAGTCTGAGAAAAGAGTTCCATAAGACTATTTACGTGCTAAAATAAGCAATCGTGAAGAATATATTCAAGATCATAAAAATCTCAAAACCCCTCTACGGGCTTATAACAATCATATCTATTCTCATCCTGGTCTCTTCTGCGCTTCAGCTTGCTTCGCCAATAATCTCGAAATTCATAGTAGATGACATAGTAGCAAGAGTACAGGGAGAGGATGGCAGCATCGAACGCTTGATCTTTTTAGTTGTACTTTCGTTATTGCTAAACTTTATAGGCATAGGTATAACCTCTATATCAAACAGACTGGGTGATCATTTTGCAGGAAGACTCAGAAAATTTCTTACCGAAAAATTCTACGCAAAGGTGCTTACTCTTCCACAAAGCTACTTCGACTCACAAGTATCGGGGAAAATCGTAAATCAGCTAAATCGCGGCATCCAAACCACCTACTCATTTCTAAATGGATTGTCAAACTTCATCCTGCCAACCTTTCTCCAAAGCATATTCACGATAATAGTCCTAGCTTACTATGACACGACCATAGCACTTGCCACGTTTGCGCTTTTTCCCGTTTATCTGACACTTTCATATTATTCAACAGTAAAATGGGGCAAGGAAGAAGTCAAAAAGAACAAGATAGAAGATGTAACCAGAGGCCGCATAAATGAAGTAATAAATAATATACGCCTGGTTAAAGGCTTTAGTAGCGAAAAAACAGAATTCAATACTACATCATCTAACTTATCCAAAATTAACAAGATCTATGCTCATCAAAGCTCAACTTTTCATAAGTTCGACTTTGCTAGGAATCTATCCCTCATAATAATTCTTTTCATCATAAATATTCTTGTTTTTTATAATACCTTCGTAGGCAACCTTACGATTGGAGAGATGGTTCTTATACTTCAGCTTTTTAATATGGCCAGAACGCCCTTATTTGCTATGTCATTTATCCTTACTCAAATTCAAAATGCAGAGGCAGGAAGTAAAGAGTATTTCGAGATAATGGATCTAAAATCTACTGAAAATTTTAGAGAAACAAAAACGACAAATAAAATTTCCGATCCTGATATAGAGTTTAAGAATATTTCATTCAATTATGAAGAATCTGAAACAGTACTTAGCGATATTAACTTTAAGATCAAACAGGGAGAGAAAGTAGCACTCGTAGGACACAGCGGGGCTGGAAAATCTACGATAGTAAACCTCATCTTGAAACTCTATACGCCTACTGGTGGGGAGATCTATATCAAAAACAAAGCCTATTCTTCCTTGTCGCACAATTTTGTAAGAAGCAACATAGCGCTTGTATTTCAGGAGAACGAACTCTTTTCATCAACGGTCCGGGAAAATGTTATGTATGGGAAAAAGAACGCGTCGGAAAAAGAGATTATAGAAGCACTCAAAATGGCAAATGCGTATGAGTTCGTAAAAAAACTCCCAAAGGGAGTAGATTCAGAAATAGGCGAACGTGGCGTTAGGCTTTCCGGAGGACAAAAACAGCGTATTCAGATAGCACGAGCTGTACTAAAAAATGCCCCGATTCTAATCCTCGACGAAGCGACCTCCTCGCTTGACGCAAAAAGTGAGAATGAGGTACAAATCGCACTCGAAAATCTCATGAAAGGAAAACTTGTCATAATAATTGCACATAGATTCTCGACTATCCAAAACGTCGATAAGATAATCGTTATAGATAGCGGAATGGTCGTAAACTATGGAACACCACAAGAACTCTCCAAGAAAAAGGGTATCTACTCAGAGCTTTTAAATTATCAGATCGAGGGAAACAAAAAGCTTCTTGAAAAATTTGATATCTATTAAAGCTCGAGTTCTTCCCTATAAAAATCTATGCTTCTTAGCACCGCTTCATCCCACCCGCCGCGCAAATCATGATCCGCACCAGGATAAACAAAATATTCATTTTCAATTTCCAGCTCATCTAGCTTTTCTACGAACTCATTCGTCCAGGCAAGTGGCACTGCATCGTCCGCTGTTCCCTGATGTATCTGTAAAGACGCAGTCATCCTGCCATAATAACCAGTCGGAGAGAAGTCAAAAACATCATAATCTCTTTCAAAATCAGATACAACTTTTCTCAATGCTTTTCCCTCATCAGCAAATTCATCTGTAAAGTACAGTATCGAATACGGAAATGGTTTTGTCACGGGTGCCCAAAGAACCGTAGGAATATTTTCTGTAGTAACCGCCAAAACTGATAAAGCTATATGTCCACCATTACTGTGGCCCCAAAGACCAAGTCTTGAAATATCAGCAGACTGTGACGCCTCTTTTCTATCAAATGCTTTATTCAAATTCTTCAATGATGCCAAAAGCGATAGTGATGTTGAGTATGTTTGAAATCGTTCTTCGATAGGATATTGCGAAGGCATATCAGATTTGCCGTATCCCAAAAAATCTGGTGAAAGTGTTATGAATCCATTTCGTGCAAACTCTGTAGCACTAGGTCTAGTGCCTATTCCAGTTTCATAAATTTCTCTATCTACATACCCCCTGAACTGAACAATAACAGGATAATTTCCCTCCTTTGCAGGAACTGTTAAGAGTCCGCTGACCTTTTTTAAATTATTTGCATCTTGTGGATCCTGGTCATAAAAATAAAATATGTACAAATCTATTTCGTCTATTTCCTCGTCAATTTTTTCTCCTATTTCTATTTGATTGCCGTTAAATTCGGATTGTGAAAGATTGTCAAAAGAATATTTATTGAGAGGAAAGACTTCTTGCTCAACTTCTTCAACTAGCGGATTTATGACCTTATTCCCATCGGGGGTAAGAATCATATACAAGATAGCTCCCAAAAAACCAATAGTCGCAATAAGCAGTGAAATAATTAGTGCTTTTTTCATAGGGCTATTATAACTAAATTTGCAAGGTTAATTTCCCCCTCTGTTATAATCATATATATGAACGAACTAGCAACTTTTGCAGGCGGATGCTTCTGGTGCACAGAGGCTATCTTTCAACGACTCAAGGGGGTTGAGAAAGTACAATCTGGATACACCGGAGGTAACATAGAATATCCTACTTACGATCAGGTATCAATGGGAAATACTAACCATGCGGAAGCAATCCAGATCACTTATAACCCCGATATTATATCTTTTGAAAAACTCGTTCAGATTTTTTTTCATACACATAATCCCACGACCCTAAATCGACAGGGAGCAGATCACGGTACGCAGTATAGATCAGCTATCTTTTATCATGATGAAAAACAAAGAAAGATAGCTGAAAAAATAAAAAGTGATCTAGAAAAAAGCAAAACTTTCAAAAACCCAATCGTCACAAAACTTGAAGGATATACAAAATTCTATGAGGCGGAACCTAGCCACCAAAGGTACTATGAGAGAAACAAGGACTACCCTTATTGTACAGTAGTAATAGATCCAAAAATTAAAAAACTTCTCAAGGAGTTTAAAAAGGAAGTTAAAGAAGAATTTATATAGAACTAATTCTATTTCTTCCCCTGCATTTCCATTACTTCAGATCCAGTAACTATTGTTCCATCTAAAAGTATCGAATCTCCGATTCCCAATTTCTCCTCATCACCATCAGATCTCAAAACGGTACCATTTGCATCTATTTTACTCCCATCAGTAAGCGTTACTACATCCTCAACTGGAGTCGCTTCGCCATCCTGTAAATAGACTACTCCATCATCGGTCAGCATGTATCTATTTCGTAGACCATTAAGTGTATTTATAGTATCATCCCGATCCATAACCATGGACCCGAGCTCTACTATCTGCGGCTTATACTTTGCTCTTGCGAATAAATATCCAGCTACGAAGGCTACTCCGATAAAAACTATTACCATCACTTTCGTAGACATTTTTTCTTTTCTATCAGCCATAATATCACCTCCTAATTGATTGCTATAATCCTGTATTTTGCGGGGGAACATTCGAATTCATCCTAGGCAACCTAATTGCACCGTACAGAATACTTCCGAAAATAGTAAGCAGAAGTACTCCAGCGATCGATGTCCACATAACTGCCTGAAGGATAGGGTCTGCAGAATAAGTTTTCTCTGCTTGCATAGCAAAACTTGAAATTAATAAATTCGCATACCAGATTATTCCTCCTAATGGGAGAAAAAGAATCGTCCACACGCTACTAAAAGCAAATCCTGATCCTACAAGCTCGCTATTTATCTTTATGAAAAATACACCAATCAGAACAAATACCGTCTGCAATACTATCCATGAAACAAATACATTTCTAGCATAAGGAACAATTTTTTCCTCCACAAAACTTGCCTGTTCTTCTTCGTATGCCTCCCTTGCTTCGTTGTATTCTCTTAGGGCTTTGTCATATTCCGATTCATATGATGTGTCTATAGGAGTTTGCTGGATCTGATTTTGATTGAGCAAATTCAGAGGCTGGGACAGGAATTGATAGTCAGTATAGTTAGGATATTCTGGAGCTTTAGGACCCTCTGGTGGAGGAAAATATCCCATCGTTCCCGCAAAAACAGCAATAATTAGAAGAAAACTCAAAGATGCGATAAATCCTATACGAAATCCATTCACTATTAAAGTAAAGCAGGAGAATTATTTTATGTCAAGAGAAATCATCCAGTAAGGTATTTTTTAACTATTTTTACAGACTCAGTTATATCTTTATAATACTTTTCCCGCGCATTGAGGATTCTCGGACAAAGTTCTAGGTTAATTATTCCATCGTATTTATTTTCCTTTAGATATGACAAAAACCCCTCATAATTCAAATCTCCGTCCCCGAGACCCATATGCTCTTTCTTCTTGGTAAAATCGCTTAGGTGTATGTTTCGCATGATAGGAAAAAGCTCCTTAAATCCTGGAGCATTTTGCGGATCTGGCTGCATAATATGCGATATATCTAAAGTAAATCCAAATCCATACTTTTTACATACCTTTTCAAATGACAAAAGGCTTGTTGCGCTATCGTGATGTTTTTTGGAAACGTAGTGAAGAAGCGGCATCAACTGATAGATGTTCGTCATATTTTCTATCATTATCTCAAGATTATATTTCTTCTTCATATCAGACAGCCACTTAAAATAAGCTTTAGATTTTGGAGCATTCATTGGCTGCACCACGATAGGATGAGCAACATATATCGCATTAAATTTTTGAGCAAACTTGAATGCACCCTCATCCTGCCAGAATCCAGCAACAGACCATGCAGGCTGATGGATAGACAGAATCGGCACATTGTAACGCTTAGAAAGCCTCGCCAGCTTTCTCATATTAAATCTCGTTTTCCATCCGACAACAATCTCCAGCCCATCTACCTTAAGATGATTTGCAAGTAAAAAATATTCCTCAAGTGCTATGCCCAACGGAATATCCGCAACAGAAAATGAAATCAATGCTTTTGTCATTTTACTTGGTAATTATAACAAACTTCATAATATATAATACGGATATGCACGAACGGGCACTGAAACATTTCAAGACAGTTGATCCTCTTCTTTACGAGCTTGCGATTAATATCGATCCTCTTGTTCCTATGCTTCCATCTACGGAGCACTTTGTGCGTCTCATTCGCTCTATAGTAGGACAACAATTATCGGTAAAAGCTGCAGGAACGATATTTACGAGGTTTCAGAAATTATTTGATGGGAAAATAACCCCTGAAAGGGTGTTGAAAATAGACAAAGAAAAAATGCGGGAATGCGGAATATCTTATCCCAAGATAAGCTATATCAAAGACCTTGCAGAAAAGGTAATAGAAAAAAAGCTTATTCTTGAAACCATCCATGAAGATGATGACGATACCGTAATAAGGAATCTGACTACGGTAAAGGGAATAGGGGCCTGGAGCGCCGAAATGTTTTTGATGTTCTCGCTTGGACGTCCGGACATTTTCTCTGTAGGAGATTTAGGACTCAAAAACGCTATCAAAAAACTGTATGGGCTGGATGAAATATCAAATGAAAAACTTATCGAAATATCTAAAAAATGGAGCCCATATAGGACTTATGCTTCTATGATTCTTTGGAAAAGTCTTGACAATGAACCTAAATAATTTCTATCTCGACTTCCGGAGTAAAACCGAATTCGCTCTGCGTCTTTTTTTCTATAGTCGCAATAATTTCTTTTACGTCTGCTGCTTTTGCACCACCTAGATTTACAATAAAATTCTGATGCTTTTTACTAACCTGAGCATTTCCTACCCTAAATCCTTTTAGACCAAGTCTATCGATTATATATCCCATACTAACCTTTCCATGCCATTTGTTATCGATAAGATCCGAGATGTCTCCCCAGGTTGACTTAACCTTCCCCACTTCTTCACTTTTTGAGATATTTTTAAATACGCTCCCGCAATTTGGGTAGTCGAGAGGATGATGATCCTGACGATAGACAATATTCGCATAATACGCTTCGCGGGCCTCAAGCAGGTCTTCCTGTGTCGCGATATTAAGCTCGAATTGTACCGATACTACGATTAATTTTTCTTTTTTTACCTTACTGCTTCTATATGCAAATTCCATTTCATCGCGGGTCAAAATCAATTCCTCAAATCCTCCATGTGGAAGAATCTTTATACAATGAGCTTTGAAAAAATTATCTTTTATCTCTCCCCCAAATGCTCCGACATTCCCTCGGACCGCGGCGCCCACCGTCCCAGGTAATCCACCTGCCCACTGCAATCCCGTGAGTCCACTATCCAGACTAAAGTTAATAACGCTATCCAAAGCCTCACCTGCAAAGCTTTCAACTACATTATCGGAAATCTTTCTTACCCCTTCACCATCTTCCTGAACCAAAAATCTAAATATCGCACCATTAAACCCTTCGTCAGGAAAAAGCATATTAGACCCTAACCCTACTACAAAGATATCGGAAATATTATTATTCTCTATATATTGGAGCGCTTCGAACAAATCTTCTTTCGATGAAATATCGATCACTAGCTTTGCTTCGCCTCCGATTTGGTACCAAAGAATTGTAGATAGGGGAACGTTATTATATATTTGCATCAGCCACATCTTCCTCGCTTAGTCGAAGAAGTCCTTCATCAAGCCTCTTTTGGTCCAGAAAATGTGCGATAAATCCCACGCTTCTAGAGAGAACAAATAGTGCATTAAAAAATTCTGCATCGATCAATTTTCTTAACTCGTCATCGCTATATCCTTCTTTCTCTGACAGATAATCCAGAAGCACAGCCGCTATCATGCCATCGACATTTAAAATAAGATTACCTTTCTTTTCTGTCGTTATTTTTTCAACCTCCAGAGCAAAATTTGTGAATCTTTTACTATCGAGTCTATCTACGAAGTGCTTTAACTCTGCTACTCTAGGGTCGGGCATGTCTACCCTATATTTTTTATGTCCGATTCCCTGGATATATTCTTTCTTTTGCGCAAATTCCTCAACAAAATCGTGCGCATCTTTCCCGCTACGTACCCCTTCAAACCAGTTATCCGCAGCCTGATTCAAGGCTCCACCGAATCTCGGGCCTATGGTAAGAAGTCCTGATGAGAGTGATGAAACCAGGTCTTTACCAGCGCGAGCTGACACTATAGTATTTAGTGCACCTGAAACATATGGCCCATGATCAACGCTTACTTTTAGAATAAAATCGACGAGTTCTTCCGTGTCACTTGAGCTTATTTTCTTCCCTAGAAAAAGGGAGCTGGCGATTTTTGCAAACGAATTTGTCTTTGCAAAGCTTATCAAATCTTCTCCCAAAACTTTAACATCTCCATCTTCGTCCTTTGAGATGGTTGATGCGATAAGAGCGTGGCGTCTGTCATCCATATTTTCTATTTTATCATGAGTTCTACTACTTCCATAGTCTTCCAACGAATTTATAGCTCCGACAAACTCCGAAAAAGTATCCGGCACGACTGCCCCAGCATCACGAAGCGCTTTTCTTTTTGCTGTTGCGCTTTCTTCTTTGCTCCCTGCCATAGCTTTCGCATGACCGAATTGTGGGGGAGTGTCAAAAAGATCCGAAACGCTTCCAGCTACATAACAAATAACCTTTTTAGAAAACTCACCGGATTTCAAAAGTTCTGCGATCTTGTATTCGTCTTCACCACCAAGCTCTCCATAATATACTATAGCTTTGGTTTGTTCATCATGTTCTGCAGCAAGTAAGGCGTCAACAGGTTCTAACAATGGGAATCTATCGCCTCCAAATGAAAGTGCAAAGGAGATGCTGTTATGACTTTGAGCGACTATATTTATTATTTCGTTTACCATCCCGCCAGATGCAGAAAGAACTGCAATCCCACCCTTATTTAAAATCCCCGAGGTTTCGATTTGTGGTAGATTTACTCCTCCTATCGCACCTAATTTAAATACTTCCGGCAAAACCATTCCCACGCTAGCAGGACCGATAAGAACTATATTTTTTATCTTCGCGAATTCGCCTAAATCTATCGCATGTTTTTCGGGAACGTTTTCTGCAAAAATTGTTCCGATAACCAAATTCGGTAGATTGTCTATCGCCTCTATCGATGACTGTAAAACCCTTCTTCCGGAGCTAACGTTTACAAACACATTTACATTTTCTTTTACACTGCCTGGCAACCTTTCTACAGAACTAAAAATCGGAATCAAGATTTCCTTTTTACCATAAAAAAATCTTTGATAATTTCTGCCGGTAGCAATTATTCCTACGATGCTTGGGAATTTTTTGCCAGAAATATTATCAAAATCCAAAATAGACTGTATGATCGCAGGATGATTTCCGATAACGATTATTTTTGCTTCTATATTTTTTAACTTTTCGATATTCATATTAAGATACGTATTCGATTGCAGGTTTTACGATGTCTGTAAGGATCATATCAGGCCCACTAACTACTCCTAATAGTTCTTCTTTTTCTAAAAATTCCCCCATGATCCTGAGTCCTTCTTCCTGAAAAGGCCCCCCCCGCCTAACAAAAACCTTAACTTTGTTTTCGCGCAGTTTTTGCGCGCTCTCTGACATAGCCCTTATAAGCCCTTTGAATGTACTTCTTATATCGGTAAAATTCGCAACGCCTCCCGAAATTATTATGGCTTTTCTAGATGAATTAGAATGGAGTAGAGTAGCAAGTAAATTTTTTGTATAAATATAAGTCTCCTGAGTGTTTGGATTTCCACTATACTCTCCATAATTTGCCATCTCTTCTCCCTTTCCCTGCTGATAGATCTCGTCAGCAGTAACGAGCGATGCTCCACCTCCAGATAAGAGTAGAAATATCGACCCATTTGGATTTAGTATTTCGTAGCTAAAAGATGCAGGACTTTTCTCTCTAAGTCTTTCTATCTCTCTTTCCTCCTTCGTCTTATCGCGTGAAAGACTCTCACGAAAGTCGTCAGCCCCCCATCCCCCATTTATAAAAAACTCTGCAGCACTATCAACTTGCACAGCAGCATCTAGAAAATAGCAATCTCCATCTTTAACAACTAATGGATTTATCTCGAGAAAGGAAAAATAATTATCATCAAAGACATTTAGTATCCCATCAAAAACCTCTATATTCATTCCTAGCTCTTTTGATACTTCTCCTATCTGATCGTAGTTTTCTATCGTGAGACTTTTAACTCTATCTTTATTTTCCTCTATATCAACTCCTCCAGAAGTCGAGTAATATATTTTTTTTCCTTCACGAATCCTTTCTATCGCAAGATATTTTTCGGTGTCACTATCATGCTCTAAAAATTCTTCGAGTAAAAACTGCGTATATCCTTTTTGGGATAATTCTTTTATTTTATCTACTACATTCTCCTTGCCTATATTAAGCACAACTAGCCCTTTTTTATTTCTCTGCTTTACCCCTTGGTCTACTTTTAAAACATATTTCTTGCTGGAATCTAGATTCGAAACTTGCTGATCCAGATCCTTTTGCGAATCAACTTCTATTCCTGAATAATCTCTATTTAGTGATTTATATAGAATGTTTTTTGCCCTGAACTCTGATATCTTAACTCTTGCCATATTTGGATTTATTCTAGCAGTTTGTCTATCAAATACGCCACTCCATCATCGTCAAGTGACGGGACTGTCATATCTGCGATTTCTTTTAGCTCATCGTTTGCATTTCCCATAGCTACTTTAAACCCTACAGCTTCAAGTAAAGGGAAATCATTGTATCCATCTCCAATTCCTATAGTTCTACTTACATCAATATTCAAAATCTTCATAAGATTTAGAATTGCAAGATGCTTCGTCGCTTTTATGGATGTGATATCCCATGACATTCCCAAAGCATTGTAGCTTCTTATCATAGAGAGCTGAGGGAATTTAGGTATTACATTTTTTTTCATAAATTTCTCGAGTTCCTCCACCTCATTGCTTCTAGCTCTCACATTTATCTTGGGACTGCCAACATATGGAATATCTTTTATTGAGAGTTTTTTAAGTGACGGATAGTATGAAAGATCATAGTCGTAGTTTGCATAAAATGAGTCGCCGACCTCAACAAATAACCTGTATTTAGTACTCATCATAAGATTTATAAAATCCTTTGTGGTTTTTTTATCTATATGTTCTGAAAAGAGTATTTCGCGGGTAATCGGATCAACGATTTCTGCTCCTCCTCTTACTATAAATGGTGTTTTTATATTTAAATCCCGACAGTCGTATCCTATCATCTCAAATTGTCTACCCGAAGCAACAGTGAATAGATTTCCAGCGCTCATCCACCTATGGATAGCATCTTTTACTTTATCGGAAATCTGATGGTCAGCCCCAGCTAGTGTCCCATCAAAATCAGAAATTATCAGCTTATAACTTTTTGAAGAATCTGCCATAAGGCCATTATATATTTAAAAGTTTAATACTTTTATTCGACTCTCGCCACGAAGTTGGTTTTTGCAAGCATTTGTTCCTGGATATTTTTAGGAACCTCGTCATAATGACTTGGCTCCATATATGGATTCGCCCTTCCCTGAGTAAGAGAACGAAGCGTTGTAGCATATCCCGAAAGCTCTGCTAGAGGCACTTGAGCAAGAACTATTCTGCTGTTCCCTCTTTCCTCTGTTCCTTGTATCTGCGCACGCTTTGCAGACAAATCTCCGATAACGTCCCCCATGAATTCCTCAGGAGTTGTAACCTCTACCTTCATGATAGGCTCAAGAAGTGTTAGCTCTGCCTTTTTCGCACCCTGCTGGAATGCTTGTGATCCCGCAATCTTAAATGCAATATCTGACGAGTCGACATCGTGATAAGTTCCATCATAAAGTGTAACTTTGAAATCTACTACTGGATATCCAAGTAATACTCCACGCTCCATCGCTTCACGTACACCTTTTTCAACGGATGGAATAAATTCTTGTGGGATCGCTCCTCCTTTTATCGCATTCACGAATTCAAATCCCTCACCGCGTGGAAGTGGCTCCATCTTGATAAGACAATGGCCATATTGTCCGCGTCCTCCAGTCTGCTTTATGTACTTTGCTTCTGCATCAGCAGGATTTTTGATAGTTTCTTTATATGCAACTTGTGGAGCTCCGACATTTGCCTCGACTCCCATTTCTCTTTTCATACGGTCTACCATGATTTCAAGCTGCAGCTCTCCGACACCAGACATGATTGTCTGTCCTGTCTCGTGATTCATCTTAACGGTAAATGTAGGATCTTCTTCTTGAAGTCTTTTCATAGCAGCACCCAGTTTTTCCTGATCAGATTTAGTCTTTGGCTCTATAGCAAGGGATATGACAGGATCCTGGAAAGTTATTTGTTGAAGAAGTATTGGCTTACTCTCTTCACAAAGGGTATCTCCTGTTATGGTGTCTTTGAAACCTACAACGGCTACGATTTCTCCAGCATAAGCTTCTTTTATCTCCTCACGTTGATTCGCATGCATCAGAAGAAGTCTCCCCACACGCTCCTTGACGTCTTTTGTAGAGTTATATGCATAACTTCCAGAGGATAGTTTTCCAGAATAGATCCTCACATAGGTTATCTTTCCGACATGTGGATCTACCTGAACCTTAAAAGCAAAACCAGTAAATGACTCATCCGTAGTTAGGTTTCGAATCTCCTCATCTCCTGTTTTTGGATTCGTGCCGGTTACAGTCTTAAGATCCATAGGAGAAGGAAGAAAATCGATAACCGCATCCAGAAGTGGCTGCACACCTTTATTTCTTAGTGATGTTCCCGCAAATACTGGAACCACTTTATATGCGA
This sequence comes from uncultured Gammaproteobacteria bacterium, assembly GCA_964450885.1. Taxonomy (GTDB): domain Bacteria; phylum Patescibacteriota; class Microgenomatia; order Levybacterales; family GWA1-39-11; genus JBCLLY01. Next base: position 252,506 of record CAYVFE010000001.1, on the reverse strand, counting down.
TAGTTGCAGCTCGGAGTGCCAGCTTTAACTCATCATAGGAAATCTCGTCACCATTTAGGTATTTATCGAGTAGTACATCATCTGTTTCTGCGATTTTTTCAATCATTTGTTCGCGGTATTTTTTAACCATCTCTTCCATTCCTTCCGGAACCTCGTCAAGCACTTCAAATTTCGCACCCAATTCTTCTCCTGACCAGATATATGATTTCTGATCAAGGACGTGATAAATTCCTTTGAAGTCATTTTCTGCTCCGATCGGAAGACCTATCGTTATAGGATTCGCGCCCAGTCTATCTACTACCGACTGAATTGTTTTTTCATAGTCAGCGCCTAATTTATCCATTTTGTTCACAAAGCAGATTCTAGGTACTTTATACTTATCAGCTTGACGCCATACTGTCTCAGACTGCGACTGCACGCCTTCTTCAGCATCGAGAACTGTAATAGCTCCATCAAGAACTCTAAGTGATCTTTCTACTTCAGCTGTAAAGTCTACATGACCGGGGGTGTCGATAAGATTAAATCTGCAATCTTTCCAGAAAGTAGTGGTGGCAGCGGACACTATGGTAATACCACGCTCGCGCTCCTGATCCATCCAGTCCATAGTAGCGGCTCCCTCATGAACCTCTCCTATTTTGTAAGATTTTCCAGTGTAATAAAGAATACGCTCAGAAGTGGTAGTTTTTCCTGCGTCGATATGAGCGATAATTCCGAAATTTCGGATTTTATCTAGTGCGACATTCCTGTCTTTTGTAACAACTGTTTCAGCCATATTAAATTATTTTTTTAACAAAAAAAGAACCCAAATTTAGGTTCGAATAAGTATAACAAATTGGAGTGTAAAAATAAAGACACATCTTCAATTTTTTTTAAGTAGGGTATACTATAATGGAATAATGGAAGATTCGCCTGAAATACAAACAGCTCCACCATCCAATGAGCAAAAAGACTTAAAGCAATTATTTTACCTGTCATTTCGATATTCACAAGGATCTATGGACGTACAAGACAAGTTGTTTTCGTGGCTAGTAAAAAATAGATATATAGATAAAAACCAAGTAACCGAGGATACACGTTCATTTATCACATCTATTACATATCCAGGAAAGAATCACGTTGAGGATGATACAGTTAAAGGATCCCTTGATAAAATGTGGGATTATTTGAATCGTGCTGATGGAAACTATAATGGAAATCTCGAAGAAGATATAGCCGAAGGGATAATTAGGAGAGATTTGAAATATCTCGAAGATGAAGGAAGGCCAAATAGAAACCAAGAGAATTTAGTTGTTCCAGACTCACAAAACGACCCACATGCAAGTTTTTTTAGAAAATTTATCCTGCATGGACAGTCAAGTGGACACGTCGCTTTCGATACCCTCTTTTCAAGCATCCGCCAAAATGTGAATACTTCACAAACAGAAGAATGGCTAAAGATTAAAGATGATCTACAAAAATTATCGAGCGCCTGGCAAGAACATCATCCAGACCATTCTTTCTTTGCTCCCGATCCTACTCCCATTCCATAGTGGCTGGGGGCTTTGTGGAGATATCGTATACTACACGGGAAATTTCAGGAATTTCATTTACTATTCTTGATGAAATCTTTTGCAACACGTCATATGGAAGACGTGCCCAAGTAGCAGTCATAACATCAGTACTTTCTACAATCCGAAGCGCTACCACCTCTCCAAAATGCCTACCATCACCTTTTACAGCGGTAGAATATGCGCCGGTCATGACAGGAAAGGAAATAAATACCTTGTCCAGCACTTTTGCCTTCTCAAGCTCTTCCATAACTATCTCGTCTGCCTTTATTTCAGAAGCGAGTCTTTCACGGGTCACCTCGCCACGAATCCTCACTCCATATCCTGGTCCCGGAAATGGCTGCTTCATGACAAATTCATGCGGAAGTCCCAGCATAGCACCCAGCTTTCTAACTTCGTCTTTATAAAATGACCTTACTGGCTCGACCAGCTTTAAGTTCATTTTCTTCGGAAGGCCTCCTACGTTATGATGTGATTTTATATTCGCAGAATGCTTCGTACCTCTACTTTCTATAACATCGCTATAAATCGTTCCCTGCATCAGAAATCTTATGTCTTTTCCCTCTTTCGCAAGTTTTTTTACCTCCGAGTCAAAAGTGTCTATGAACATTTTTCCTATAACTTTTCTTTTCTTCTCTGGGTCAGTTAATCCTTTGAGCCTTCTTAGCATCTCTGTCTTTACTTTTATGGTTACAGGCTTTGCTTTAAGATGCGAAAATATTTTTTCGATATGATCGTCAGTGTCATAACGCATAAGCCCGGTATCTACATAAACCGGAATAAAACGCTCTCCGATAGCTTGTGCCATAAGGACAGATGCAACAGTTGAATCAACCCCTCCAGATAAGGCACCTATCACATAATTATCACCGACTTTTTTCTTTATGTCTTTTATAAGACTGGGGATAGACAGTGGAACATGAGACACATTTTCGCCAGCCACAGACATAAAATTTTTTAGTATCGTATCGCCGTTCTCGGTATGCTCTACCTCAGGATGAAACTGCACACCATAAAGTTTTCTTTTTACATCTCCTACAAATGCGTACGGGACGTCTAAGGTCGACCCTAGCACCTTTGCGCCTTTGAATGGCTTTTTTACTTCATCGCCATGACTCATCCAAACGGTAAATTTTTCTGGCAATGCTTTTCCTATAGCAAGCTCCTTTGTGCTGGATTTCAAACTAAGACTTGCTGGTCCATATTCTTTTTTTCCTGATATAACCCTGCCGCCATGAATTTTGCTCATAAGCTGCATACCATAACATATCCCGAGCATCGGAATCCCCAAGTCAAAGATTTCTTTCTCGATCTGTGGAGCACCAGTCTCATATACGGATGCCGGACCTCCCGAAAGGATGATTCCGCTTGGTTCTTTGAGCATAATAGTACGCAACGCTTTTTGAGGAGTAACCATCTCGGAGCTTGCACCGTATTCCTTGATCCTTCGTGCAATAAGGTGCGAGGTCTGAGAACCGAAATCGACAACTATTATCATTTATTGATACGACTTACCAGTATTGCTGACTATCATTCCATGAGGATGTGACTCTGTAAGGGATGCTTGAGTAATTTGGATAAAGCGTGCTTTTTTTTGTAATTCTAAAATACTTTTTGCGCCGATATAAAACATCCCCGATTTGATACCTCCTAAAGACTGCTCCACTACTTCTTTTACGCTTCCTCTCACAGGAACCATCCCCTCGACCCCTTCTGCGACCAAAACCTTATCTTTGTATGATTTTCCATGGAATTCATCCTCAGCTTTTATTTTTGCTCCATCCGACATAGCACCCTCAGACCCCATTCCACGATATGCTTTGAACTTAAAAGTTTTGTTTTTATTGTTATCAAATATACTTTGGAAACGGCTGGGGACTTCTTCACGTTTTAGATCAAAAACTTCTCCAGGTGATTCTATCGTTTGAGCAAAATAATTTCCCATCATAACAGATGATGCTCCAAGCGCTAAAGCCTTTACTATATCTCCTGAAGACTTTATTCCTCCATCTGCTATCACTGGAACATCATATTTTTTTGCAGCTTTTACTGTTTTGCTTATTGCGGTTGCTTGCGGAACTCCCATACCTGACACTATACGAGTCGTACAGATAGCACCAGGACCCATGCCAACTCTGAGCCCATCTGCACCATTCTTGCAAAAATCTATCGCCGCATCTTCTGTCGCAATATTTCCAACTATGACATCAAGATCCTTGTAGTTATTTTTTACAAAACGCAATGCATCCATGAACTTATTGGTCCACCCATGTGCAGAGTCTAAAACTACAACATCTACTCCAGATTTTAATAGTGCTTCAAGCCTAATCTTATAACCCTCCGACACTCCAACTGCAGCTCCAACCAGAAGATTCTCTTTTTTTACTTTCGCAACCTCCTCTGCCTGACTCTCAACTGAAAGATTTCTATGTATTATTCCTATCCCACCGATCTTAGCAAGTGCTATCGCGAGCCTTGATCCAGAAACAGTATCCATAGGAGATGACACTAAAGGAATATCTATCTCTATATTTTTAGAAATTTTCGTTTTTATCGAGATATCGTCGCGGGAAAAATCAGTATATCCGGGAAGAAGCAGGATGTCATCGTAGGTCAAACCTTGGGAAAAAGATGATGTGGTTTCCATAGCATATTGTAAGAAAAAATGAAAAAACTGTCAAGCTGATATAATATCTTGTAATGGAAGACAGGATCCGGAAAACAAAACAAAAGATTTCACGAGACAGAATTGATGCACTCTACATCACCTCACCTTATAATATTTCGTATCTGACAAATCTTTTTCCTTCTAATGTCGAGGAGAGAGAGTTTTATATCTTTATCACTAAAGACAACGCATACCTTCTGGCGCCAAAAATGTTTCTGATGAGCATTCAGGAAAAAACCGACGGCTTCACGTATATCGAAATTACAGCAGCAAAAGGGCTATATAAAAATCTTCTTGCAATATGTACGAGGGAAAATATCAAATCGGTCGGATTTGAAGAACAAAACCTGCTATACAAAGAATTTGAACATCTTCATGATGCACTGGCTGGAGTAGAACTGATACCACTTGAAGACTTCATAGAAGATGAAAGGCAAATCAAAAAAGATGACGAAATAGAAAGAATTAAAAAAGCCTGCGAGATAACAGATGTGTGCTATGAAGGAGTGCTAGATAAAATCGCGGCAGGAGTGACAGAACGTGAAATAGCTTCTGGAATCGAATTTTACTTTAATCAATTTGGCGGAAATGCATTTAGACCTATTGTTGCTTTTGGGAAAAATGCGGCTGTCCCACATCACATATCTGATGATACTGTCCTAAAACGAGATTCTTTTGTTCTATTGGATTTTGGAGCAAAATTTGAGGGCTATTGTGCAGACATGAGCAGGACTGTATATTTTGGCAACCCCAGCGAGGAGGAGAAGAAAATGTATAGAACTGTACTTGAATCCCAAGAAGTAGCTATAGCAAAGCTGCAAGAGTGGCAAGATAAATCATTCCAGGCCTCTCATCTGCATGAAATTGCAGAAAGTCACATAGAGCAAAATGGGTACCCGCAGATTCCTCACTCTCTTGGACATGGTGTTGGTCTTCAAGTTCATGAATTACCAAGCATCTCAAAATATACACAGGGAAATCCTCTAAAAAAAGGCATTGTGATAACCATAGAACCTGGCATATATATACCAGGAGTCGGTGGTGTAAGGATCGAAGACGATATTTTACTGACTGAGGATGGATTCGAAGTCTTAACACAATCGCGCAAGCAATTGACCGTTATAGAATAGGTCTCTATAATAAGCTAAAACGATGAAAAACTACTCATACATAATAATAGGACTTTTACTGGGGGCAGCAATTCTCAGCATCTATCTTACGAAAAATAATCAGGAAAAAGAGCTTGACCTGACTCAAATACCGACCCCAACGCCCCTAATTACTTCTTCCAACTCTATAACTTCACAAGATCAAATACTAGGAGAACAAGCCCAAGAAGCTCAACAGGCCCAACAAATTCCAGCTGCATCGACTGCGACTATCACAACCACCCAAGGTGAGATAGTCATTGAACTTTTTCCTGAGGCTGCACCAAATACTGTCGCAAATTTTGCTAATAAGTCTGCAAATAATTTTTATGACAACCTAACATTTCATCGAGTCGAAGACTGGGTAGTTCAAGGTGGAGATCCGTCTGGAAATGGGACAGGTGGAGGACAGATGCCGACAGAACTTAATAACAATCCGTTTATACGCGGGTCTGTAGGGATAGCTCGAGGGGGAAATATTCAGATCTCAAATGCTTCTCAATTTTTTATAACAAAAACTGATGCGCCGCATCTGGATGGTCAATATACGAATTTCGGGCAAGTTTCATCAGGACTTGACGTGGTAGATAGTCTGGAGATCGGCGACAAAATGCTCTCTATAGAAATCAACTAATTTTCTTCCCCGCTATCGAGTTCTAATAAATCGAGTCCTTTTATTTGTAAATGCGTCGATGATCCGAGTTTTCCCTGAATCGATCCGACCATCCTTGCTGTTCCTCTCAATAATTTTTCTGCAGCCTCCCCTCTAACTTTCCATTGTTTCTCAAACGCTGCTCTTTCTTTATCTATCTGATCAACTATTGTCCTGCGTACTTCTAGAAGCGATTCGATCTGCTGAACGAACTCATGACTTATAATATATTCATAAAGCTGCTCTTGCTTGCCCTCTTTGTGACTTGCAAGATATTTTTCTCTTGCTACATCAATTAGTCTCTGGCGGATTAGCTCAGCTAGAGTTTGGGCAAGTGAATAGTCAACCAACCACACACCCTCATGCAAACCCATCGCAGAATTAAACCCCTTTGGAAATGAACTTGTTACTATTATCGGAACATTTGCCTTCTCTGATCTCAAATCGCTTTTAAGTTTTTCTGGCCAATCGCCAGACCATCCTTTGGTTCTTTTTGTTTCCCACAAAATTACTCCACAAATTGTGCCCCTACTTGTCCTTACGATTTGCCTGACATCTGCTCCGACTTTCCCTTTTGCGATTGGGATTATCTCATCCGAGGGAAAAGCGTCACGCAAGCCCTGCTCGAAGTCCAGTTCCAAAACCTCACCCTGAAGCTGCTGTGACCCTTGTTTGCCTTTTCTTTGAGCTTCTTCCAAAGCTCTTTGCATGTCGTTAATCTTCTTCTCATATTCAAGTTTTTCAAGCCTCGTCTTATCACTTACTTCCTTATACGCAGCCTCTCTTATTCTTTCTGCCTCCTTTAGCTTATTTGCCTCAAATTCTTTCTTCTCCTCCTCAATCTTTTTTCTCTCCTCCTCTGTTCTTTTCGCAATGGTTAATTCTAGATTTTTCTTTTCGTCTTCGATTTTTCTCTTTTCCTCAGCCGCCTCAAGCTCTCTTTTGCGCAAGGCTTCCTCCGCCTGTTCGTTTTCCTTTTTAAGTTTTTCTATTTGTTCTGCATTTTTTTCCTCCAGATCTTTTTTTGCCTGCTCTTTGGCAAGATTGACTGCCTCTGCCATATCTTTTTTATGCTTTGCTTCAAATTCTTCCTGAAATTCGTGCATCAGAGCCTCTGTTAGCTCTATATTTTTCTTGCAGTTGGGACAGATGAGAGTATTGTTTGCCATAGTGTGACAAACATTTTAGCTTTTAAATGAAACTAAATCAAATGTATTAAAATAACCAGATCTTAAAAAGATATGCAGAAAGAATTATCCCTATAACACTCAGACACTGATTAAAGATCTGGTTTGCAATCCATGAAGAATTCCTGGGAAACCACCTGTGCATCCACAGAGTATGTTCTGGATTTCTGTGATTTACAGCAAACTGCTCATGAAACCAATATAACTGTTCACCGATACTTCTAACTGTCCAAAAGACTGAGAAAATCAACAGAAATAAGATAAAATCCCGGAAAGCAAAGCTTATGATAGAAACGCAAAAAAAGAATATACCAAATATCACAGCATCTGCCCACACAAAACTGCCCAGCGGATTAAACCACTTAGAAAGTCCATATGGATTGTTTTTTATCTTTGTCTGCCGATAACCCTTCAAAAAGGCTGTGAACGAATAAATCGCCACAAAAACCAGCAAAATACCCTGCCAAATATTCATAATATATAAAACCTGAAATAATAGAACGAGAATCTAGAATCGGAAGTGAGAAAATGCTTTATTCGCCTCTGCCATCTTGTGGACCATATCGCGCTTTTTTACAGCCTCACCTTCGTTATTTATAACTGCCAAAAGCTCAGCAGCAAGCTTTTGATCGAATGTCTTAAATTCTGCTGTTGATCTTTTCTTTGCAGCCTCTAAGATCCAACGAATAGCAAGGGATGTCTTTCGTGGACCCCGCACTTCTGTAGGAACCTGATAAGCAGCTCCTCCGACTCTTTTTGCCCTTACTTCCTGTTTTGGGGCAACCTGATCCATAGCTCTTTCAAAAACCTCAATAGGATCTTTTCCCTGCTCCTTTATTATCTCAAAAGCTCCATAGACTACGCGCTGTGCAGTCGTCTTTTTTCCCGAAACCATAGCACGATTTATAAACCTTGCAACCAAAACATTTCCATAAACAGGATCTGGAGCTATATCTCTTTTTTTAACTTGTTTTGCACCTCTACTCATATTTTTTTAGGCCGCAGCCTGTCCTCCTCCCTTAGTTCCATATTTGCTTCTGGATGAAGTTCTTTTTTCGACCCCAGCAAGGTCAAATTTACCACGCACTAGATGATATTTTACTCCTGGTAGATCCTTTACACGTCCACCACGTACTAGGACAATTCCGTGTTCTGCCAGATTGTGACCTATTCCTTGAATATATGCCGTTACCTCTTCACGGTTGGATAGTTTTACACGGGCGACTTTTCGAAGCGCAGAATTAGGCTTTTTAGGAGTCATTGTTTTGACAAGAGTTACAACTCCTCTTTTTTGAGGTGATGGATTTTCATTGTATGCACGATTTTTTGCATTGAAAGTAGTCCTAAGCCCTGTTGCTTTGACTTTTTTTGTTTTCTTTGATCGTCCTTTTTTTACTAACTGATTAAGTGTTGGCATAAGTTCGCTGATTATACAGAAAGTTTTGGCTCTAGTCCAGCTTCCTCTTTAACTTCTTCTGCTTTTTCCTCTACTATTTCTGCTGCTGCGTCTATAGCGGCTGCTTCTGCCTCCATAACCTCATCATCCATAAAACTCTCTCTTACCGGAATAAGACGACCGACGATAACGTTCTCTTTAAGTCCGATAAGATGATCAACTTTCCCCTGCAAAGCGGCATCAGTTAGAACCTGGGTTGTTTCCTGGAATGAAGCTGCCGATAGCCACGAATCTGTAACTAGGGCTGCTTTTGTTACACCCAGAAGAGTTTCGCGAGCTGTAGCAGGCTCTCCACCCTTGGACATAACCTCTGCATTCTCATCCTCGAACCTCAAACTACTTACCAAGTCTCCTGGAAGAAGTGGGGTATCTCCAGCAGTCTCGACCAATACCTTATCTGACATTTTTCGCACGATTGTCTCAAAGTGCTTGTAATGGATTGCGATTCCTTGAGACTCATAGACGTGCTGGATTTGAGCTATAAGATATTGCTGAGATGCCTCGAGTCCATTTACCTTCAAGACCTCTTTCGGATCAAGATGTCCTTCGCAAAGCTGTGTACCTGCAACGACCTGCTCACCATCTTCGATCATAAGAGATGATGCGAGCGGCACGAAGTATTCGCGCTCTTCAACAGGCTTCACCTTAGAATTCTTGACCTTAACTATATAGCCATCCTCAACTTTCTCAATCTCTGCCTTTCCGCTGATTTCAGAAACTGGAGCCATATTCTTTGGCTTTCTCACCTCAAACAACTCTTCTACACGAGGAAGGCCCTGCGTCACGTCACTCATAACAACTCCTCCGAAATGCTTAACACGCATAGTAAGTTGTGTTCCCGGTTCTCCGATGGATTGTGCGCCTATCACTCCGACAGGTGTTCCCATATCAGCTCTCTTGTAGGTAGACAGATCCCATCCATAGCAGCTAGCACAAACTCCATATTTAAGGCTACAAAGAATAGGTGTTCTTATGAAAGCGACACTTACGTTCTCGTCTTTCAATAGTGCTACTAGTTTGTCGTGATCTATATCTTCGCCCTTTTTGACATAAACCTTCTTGGTCTTTTTAGATACGATATCCTTTAGAGCAACCCTTCCCAAAAGCATATTCGTCAGATAATTAGTATTATCCCGATTGTCATCGATATTTATTTCGTATCCCTTATCGACTCCACAGTCATCCTCTCGGATAATTACATCATGCGCAACATCAACTAGTCTACGTGTTAGATATCCTGCATCAGCTGTCTTTAGAGCTGAGTCGGTAAGACCCTTTCTAGATCCACGAGCTGAGTTAACATACTCAAAGATAGAAAGTCCTTCTCTAAAGTTAGATTTAATAGGAAGCTCGACGATGCGTCCCAATGGATCATAGATAAGACCTCTCATCGCAGCCATCTGTTTGATTTGATCTTTTCCTGCACGAGCTCCTCCAGATTCAGCGATAACTTTTACCATATCGTTATCTGAAAATAGATCCCACGTAAAGTCTGCAAGTCTTTCTGTAAGCTCAAGCCAGACGTTATTTTTAAGCCTTTTCTGCTCAGCTTCAGTTATAAGTCCCTGCTGGTATTCATTATCGATTTCCTTAATTTTTACCTCAGCCTCACTAACCAGCTTCGATTTTTCTGGAAGCATTTTTAGGTCGAAGTTCGAGACAGAAATACCTGAAATCGTTGCTGCGAAGAATCCGATTTCCTTGATCTTATCAATAAGAGTTGCAACCTCAGATTTTGTATGATCAGCCATTGCCTTTGTGATAATTTCACGAATCGTTGCAGCCTTTATCGCACTATTCATAAAAGGAATATTTACAGCAGATAGACTCTCATTGAATAATATCCTTCCGATCGTAGTCTCTATTACCTGACCGTCAATTCTCACATTTAGTGGCTCACGTAGATTTATCTTTTTCAAAGTGTATGCAAGGTACGCCTCGTCAATCGAACTAAATGAAGGAAGTACTTCCTGACGCCTGCTCTCATCTACACTAGTAAGATAAAAAGCTCCCAGTGCCATTTCTTTATTTGGAAGAGTGATAGGATTTCCGTCGGCCGGCTTTAATAGATTTGCCTCAGGCATCATAAGATCTGCTGCTTCTTTTTGAGCACGTGACGAAAGTGGCACGTGAATAGCCATTTGATCTCCGTCAAAGTCCGCATTATATCCTGCACAGACGCAAGGATGTATCTTAATAGCTGCACCTTCCACTAAAACTGGGTAAAATGCCTGGAAGCCTAATTTGTGAAGCGTAGGAGCACGATTCAAAAGCACCGGATGGTTCTTTGTGATCTCTTCTAGGATATCGAATATTTCTGGAGAGCGCCTCTCGATAAATCTTTTTGCAGCTTTTGCGTTAGGTGTGGTAAGCCCTCTTGCTATAACCTCACGGATGACAAATGGCTTAAATAGCTCCAAAGCCATTTCTTTTGGAAGTCCGCATTGATTGAGCTTTAGCTCAGGTCCTACGATAATAACTGATCGTCCAGAATAATCGACTCTTTTTCCGAGAAGATTTTTTCTAAATCGGCCTTGTTTTCCACGCAGCACATCCGAAAGAGACTTGAACTGTCTTTGAGACTGGTTTGCTCTTATCGAAGTGTCAATCAGATAGTCAACTGACTCCTGAAGCATTCTTTTCTCATTTCTAAGGATTATCTCAGGAGCACCAAGTGAAATAAGATGGTTAAGTCTGTTATTTCTATTGATTACTCTTCTATAAAGATCATTAAGGTCGGATGTCGCAAAACGTCCTCCATTTAGCTGTACCATAGGTCTTAGATCAGGTGGGAGAACGGGAATGACCCTCAAAACCATAGCGGTCACATCAAATCCTGCTTCAACGATAGATTCGATTAGATGAAGTCTTTTAAGAAGCTTTAGCTGCTTTTGACCTGAAGACTCGTGCACTTCCTCACGGAGTTCACCTATTAGCTTAGGCAAATCCATTGATTCGATTGCTGTCAAAATCGCGCTAGCTCCTGTCTCGACCTCAAAAAATAGCATTACATTGTATTCAAGAAGTCTTACGTATTCTTCCTCAGAAAGAACATCCCATTGTTTAAGCCCTTTTACGATATCTGAGATTCTCTTGAATATTTCCTCGATCCTTAGGCTATCTCTCTGATATCTTTTATCTAGAGCCACATTTTTTTGCCTATACATTACTCTTGTCTCTTCTAGGGCCAAATCCTTTCGCTCTTTCTTCAAAGTCTTGTCTATCTCCTCTAATTTTTCTTTCTCTTCTGATTCAATCTCTGCTTTCTCTTCCTCGACTTGAGTCTTTAGGTCTGCCAATCTCTGAGTTTTTACTTCGTCAAGTTTCTTCTGCGCTTCTTTTCTCTTTTCTTCATCGATTGACATGACCAGATAGCTTGCATAGTACACGATTGATTCGAGCTCTTTTTGGGTCTTACCCATAAAGATAGAAAGCTTCGAGGGTGAACCTTTTGAAAACCACACATGAATTACTGGTGCTGCAAGATTTATATGACCCATTCGCTCACGACGAACCCTAGAATATGTAACCTCAACACCACACCTATCACAGATTATCCCCTTGTATCTGATTCTCTTGTATTTACCGCAGTAACACTCAAAGTCTTTGGTAGGACCAAAGATTCTCTCATCAAATAGTCCATCCTTCTCTGCTTTAAATGTACGGTAGTTGATCGTCTCTGGTTTTATAACTTCACCATAAGACCAGTTCTTTATGTCGTCTGCAGAAGCAACGGTTATCTTGAGGCTATCAAAATCAGTAATATTTATAATATCTGACTTATGATCGCGTCTTTTATTTCCTATTATGTTTAATTTATTATTTTCGTCCATAGTTTATTTATTATGTTCTTCTTCTGATATCATTTCTTCCTCTACCATTTCATCCTCTGCCTGTATTCCTTCTTCTCCCGCTTCTCCTTCGAGCTCGACAGACTCATCATCAGACACCTCAGACTCTGTTGCAACTTCTTCCTCAGTGCTTGCCGGCTCGTCAGCTATAACTTCCTGCAGCTCTTCTGCTTCCTTTACGACTTCTGGATCTGCCTCTTCATCGTCAACGTCGACACTTACTTTACCATGAATTGGTTGGATATTCATAGAAAGGCTTTGAAGTTCACGGATAAGAACCTTGAATGACTCAGGAACTTTCGGTGTAGGAATATCCGTTCCTTTTATTATAGCTTCAAAGGCCTTTGCACGTCCAGCAACGTCGTCAGATTTTATCGTCAACATCTCCTGCAATGTGTATGCTGCACGATGCGCCTCAAGTGCCCAGACTTCCATCTCTCCAAGTCTTTGACCTCCCATTTGAGCTTTTCCTCCTAGCGGCTGCTGAGTAACAAGTGAGTATGGGCCCGTAGACCTGGCGTGGGTCTTATCCTCTACCATGTGGATTAATTTCATGATGTACGCAACCCCTACAACAACATCATTTTCGTATGCGTCTCCTGTTCTCGCATCAAAAAGCTTAACTTTTCCACTCGCAGGAAGCCCAACTTCCTCCAGTAGGTTCAACAGTCTTCCTTCCTCCATCTTTTCAAAAGCTGGAAGTGCTAGCTTTATACCCTTTTTATCTGCTGCCCATCCTGCATGAGCCTCAAGAAGCTGTCCAAGATTCATACGTGAGAGAACAGAAATAGGTGAAATAACAACGTCAACCGGAGTTCCATCCTCCAGATGAGGCATATCTGATTGTGGAACAATCTTTGAGATAACACCTTTATTTCCATGTCTACCTGCAAGCTTGTCCCCAACTACTACATGCCTTAGCTGCGCGACCTCAACCATAATACGCTTTAGCGCACCTGGCTCTAGCTCGTCACCTTTTGAGCGGTCAAGCGTCTGGATACTGACTACGATTCCGTGCTCTCCATGAGGCATTCTAAGCGACGTATCGCGGACCTCACGTGCCTTCTCTCCGAAAATCGCCCTAAGTAGTCTTTCCTCGGCTGTAAGCTCAGTTTCACCTTTTGGAGCGATTTTTCCGACTAAAATATCTCCCGGATTTACTTCAGATCCGATTGCAATAATTCCGTCTTCATCCAGATTTGAAAGATCCTCCTCAGCTACATTTGGAATATCTCTGGTAGTCTCTTCTGGACCTAATTTAGTGTCGACAACTGTTGCTTCATATTTCTCGATATGAACTGATGTCAACTCGTCTTCTTTGATTAACCTGTCTGATATGACGATAGCATCCTCATATCCCAATCCGTCAAATGATGCATAAGCGATAAGAAGATTCTTACCTAGTGAAAGTTCTCCATTATCAGTTGCTGGACCGTCTATAAGAACGTCTCCCTTTTTGAACTTATCACCTGTTTTTACAACTGGATTCTGGGAGAAGAAAGTGTTCGCAGAAGTTCTTTTGAATTTTTTTAGACCATATTCTGCTTTTCCACCTTTTCCCTTAATAACAACCCTAGACGCATCAGCAAATTCGACTACGCCATCAAAAGGAGCTTTTACCACTCTACCTAAAGCCTCAGCAACGGACGCTTCCATTCCTGTCCCGACGATCGGACTCTGTGACCTAACTAGAGGCACAGCCTGACATTGCATGTGAGTTCCCATCAGCGCACGGTTGGCTTCATCATGATCGATAAATGGAATCAGTGATGCAGAAGTTCCAACCACCTGTCTAGGGATAATATCGATAAGCTGTATCTTCTCAGGCTCAACTTCTAGGTATTCCCCATTAAACCTGGCTGGAATAATCTGATCGACTATATTACCTTTTTCATCCATCTTAACGTCAGCATGAGTAATATAGAAATCGCTTTCTTCGTCTGCATCCAGATATACTATCTCATCAGTTACCTGAGGCACGGTCTTTCCGCCTACTTTTTTCTGAACAACTTTTCTATAAGGAGCTTCCAGGAATCCATAATCGTTTACCTTTGCGTAAAGTGCTAGGTATGTTACAAGACCGATATTAGGTCCTTCAGGGCTTCTTACAGGACAAATCTTACTATATTGAGAGCTATTTATATCGCGGATAGAGAACGACGCACGCTCCCGGGATATTCCACCTGTTCCCATAACGGTAAGACGACGCAAGTTATCGATTTCAGCTAAAGGATTCGTCTGATCCAAGATTGCCGAAAGCTGCGAAGTCCTAAAGAATTCGTTGATTGCAGCGATAATAGGATGTGCGTTAATGAAATGTGATGGAGTATAGCTTTCCTCAGTTGAGGTCAAACTCATTTTTTCTTTAACGATTCTTTCAAGTCTAAGTGCTCCAACCCTAAAAGCTGTCGACTGCACGAGCTCTCCGACGCTTCTTATGCGTCTGTTTGATAGATGGTCAATATCATCAACGCGACCTTTTCCTTGTGTAAGACCAATAAGATAAGTAATAATTCCAACAACATCGTCCATAGTTAGCGTTGTTGTATCGGAAAAATTAATGTTTTTAAGATTTCTTAATTTCTTGTTTATCTTATATCGTCCTACACGATTTAGGTCATAACGTCTTTTATCAAAGAATGTATCATGGAAATTCTGTTTTATCGTATCGATTACGATAGGCTCGCCAGGATTCAATTTCTTAAATATCTCAATCAAAGCATCGTTGCTTCCTTTTGTGTCGTCTTTTTCAAGAGTATTTTTGATGTAGTTTTCAGCACCTTCAACACCCTTAAACTTCTCATAAACTTCTTCATTTGACTCGATTCCCAAAGCTTTTAGGAAGACAGAGGCCATGAACTTCTTCTTTCTATCGATTCTAACAACTATCATGTCAGTTCTAGTCGTTGATATCTCAAGCCATGAACCGTGTACCGGTCGCATTTCTGCTGTGTAAAGAGTCTTACCGGTAATCGGATCTTCAGAACCCGTAAAGAAAACTCCTGGGCTTCTTACTATTTGGCTAATTATAACGCGCTCGATACCATTGATAATAAAAGTTCCTCTATCTGTCATCTTTGGAACTTCGCCCAAAAAGACTTCCTGCTTCACACTTTTATTGGTTTTTTTATTTAGGAGGGTTGCTTCAACAGTAAGAGGAGTAAAGTAGGTTAGATTCTTTTGCATCGCCAGCTCTTCGGTAATTTTTGGCTCCCCTAGCTCATAGTTGCCCAAAGATAGCTCCCAGTTTTTACCGGTAAAATCTGAAATAGGAGTAATTTCGTCAATTATCGACTGTATTCCTTCATCAATAAGCCACTGATATGACGTCTTTTGAATGTTCAGTAAATCAAGTTCTGGAAGTATATCCAGCTCTTTGCCCCAATATTGTCTTATATTTTTTTTATCTGCCATCTAGGAAATAAAATCTTCTACCCTCACAAAAACAAAAAAAGCGACAGGGCACCCATTCCCCATCTCTGGTTTTGCTGTATGAAGTTAATCTATACAGGAAATTATAACGGTTGTCAATATCTTATAGTTTTTTAATTAAGATATTGGTCCACATTTCTGTTATGACCTTCTAGTGTTTCTGCAAAATGAACTTGCCCGTCTGTGTCATGGATATAAAAGTAATAAGGGCTCTGCTCTGGACTAATCGCAGCCTCAATAGCGACAATCCCTGGGTTTGCAATAGGCGTTGGCGGAAGTCCCGGATTCTGATATGTATTATACGGGGAATCGATCTGACGCTCTTCTCCAGTCGGAACACTCCACCAGTTACCCTCCTGATCTACTCCCTTTATATATTGAAGTGTCGCATCTATATCCAATGCCATTCCATTTGCCAACCTATTATTTATTACTGACGAAATCAAAGGCTTTTCGTCATCTCTAATAGCCTCACGCTCTATCAGGGATGCGATAATAACCGCCCTACGCATATTTGATCCATCGGGATCAAGTCCTGCTTCTATAACTTTAGTGTTGAAATTATTTCGCATAATAGAGACTACAGTGTCTATATCAGCCGCATGTGGCACTAAATAAGTATCGGGAAACAGATAACCCTCGTTGTCTTTTAGAGTCTCTACCCAACTAGGTTCGTACGAGCTCAAAGATGATTCGAGAACCTGAGCTATCTCTTCTGCTCTATATCCCTCAGGAATAGTAACCCACACGTCAATAGTTCCGTGTTGAAGAGCATCCAGGACCTGAGGCAGAGTCATTGATGGAGAAAGCCTATATGAACCAGCTTGAATCTCTTTCTCAATTCCTTCTTTCTTTAGATACAGGAAGTAAACGACAGGATCCTTTATAAAGCCCTGCTCCTTCAAATCATTTCCAACCTGTCTTATGGCTGTTCCCTTATTTATTACGAATATACTGGCGGTCTCATTCTTAGGATCAGGAGCCTTCATACCATTTTGCCACCATATAAAGAATCCAACAATTAAAATTAATGCTATTGCAAGGAGTGCTGAAATTTTTTTCATCTGATATATTCTAACATACCCAGCTAATCCTCAAGATTAAATATAGGAAATAGTTTTAAAGAATCCACCGCCTCATCCAGGAGATTTTCCTTCTGACTATAGAATTCAACCATCGCCTCTCCTTTACTTATGTCGTCTCTTCGCCTTTTTTTGAGCACTATCCCAGCCCGACGGTCTCTGGGCGCGCCCAATATTCTTACAAGAGATGTGATATTTTTGTTATTTATACTCTTAATCTTCGAACTGAAACCTGCTTTTATAACTGTCGAATACTTACCAGGCTTCAAGTCCTTTGACTCTATGTCTGGATTACCTTTTTGTGCTTTTATTATTTCCATCATTTTCGTATGTGCTTTTTTTGATACAAGGATGTCCTTTGCCCAATCTTCTCCGGTTTTGTATTTGGATTTAAATTCCTCCTTTATCTCCTTTTTTGCATCCTCAAGACACAAATCGAGTAGTCTACCAGCAAGCTCTACAGACCGCTTTTCTAGCTCCATCGGCCTATCTTCCGACTGCTCTAATACTCTTAGAGCATCTTTTGCTTCAAGTAACGGGCCTATACCATAGCCTGAGGGCTGGAAAGATCTATTAACAAATGCTTTAAGCTTTATATCGAATTTTCTAGCTATGTATTCGAATTTTTTTGCTAAAAATTCAGCCTCTTCCTTTGTATGAACTTTCATCGTTTTTCCCCAAGGAATGTCTATCACAACGTGAGTTGATCCAAAAGCGATTTTTTTCGCCATAACCGATACTAGTATCTTATCGAAGCTCTCGAACGAAAGAGGCTTTTCTATCTGAATTATTTCGTCATCTGCTGGAGCTATCTTAAAACTCCCTCCCCAGACGATACATCCACCAGTTTTTTCAACTATCCTGTATATCCCTTCCTTATCAAATTCGACGTTTGCGATAACCTCCATACAGTCAGCTGTTCCAGCAGGAGTCGTAATCGCCCTCGAAGAGCTCTTGGGGATTATAAATCCTGCAGCAGCTATGATAGGCACCACTATCATCGTAGCTCTCGTTCCTGGAAGACCTCCGATAGAATGCTTATCTGCTATGACTCCTTTGAAATCGAGAGTGTCTCCGGTCTCTATCATAGCCTTTGTCATATAGTAAAGCTCATCTTTGGTAAATCCTTCTGAATACCCAGATGCGACAAAGTATGTAGTCAGAATATCCCCTAGCTTATCTTTTGCGATCTGATCCATTATCGAAAAGATCTCTTTATAATTAAGCTC
Source organism: uncultured Gammaproteobacteria bacterium (assembly GCA_964450885.1). Lineage (GTDB taxonomy): Bacteria > Patescibacteriota > Microgenomatia > Levybacterales > GWA1-39-11 > JBCLLY01. Next base: position 234,254 of record CAYVFE010000001.1, on the reverse strand, counting down.
TTTTCCAACGAGTTTTTTTTGTATAGCTTTTAAGGCCTTATTATGCTCTTCCATCTAAAATTTCAACTGTTCTAGCGCGATTTTGATAAAACTGGTGATGATTTTCTTTATATAAAAGAATATAAAAGTAATGAAATTTCCTACCGTCGGCAATATTTTTACCAAATAATAATTTATGCGTTCGAAAATCATCCGCAATTTATCTTTAAAGTAGACTCCATTTGAATCCTGCTGCGATGAAAGTGGGGTCTGGGAATAAGGATCGAACGGCTGCTGACTTTCCATATCTAATAATACTACCAGAAAATACAAACTCAGTTGACAAGGCTTGCTCTTATAACCAGGCGCTTCCACACAGTGCCAGGCGGAGTACAACTAACTAAAGTTATGTAACTATTATCATGCGACTGAGAGAAGATATTCGGGTCATCAGGACTCAAAATATTGATCGAAAAAATCCTATATGTATAATCCTTGTCATTTACATTAATGGAGAATTCGTCACCCGTCTTTAGGGTATGAACATTTGCAAATATCGTTCTGTAGTCTGTCTCAGAAAATAGTTGAGGGAGGGTAGAGTGGCCAAAAATTACAGATGTACCCTTCTCTACAGGATTATTTGAGGTAGTAAAGTATTGCACCAAGTGCTCCGACAACTTGGTGTCCATAGCGGAAACTTTTGCGTCTGTTATGCCAAGTTTTGGTATCGAAAGCGTATAGTACTCGACTTTTTTACCTTCTGAAATTTCCTTGGCATCCGCGCTCACCTCAGGAAACCAGTTCGAGGCATCTGTATAATCGTGTGTTAATGAAGATATTCCCTGCCCCAAAAGATCACCTATATGTGTTTCATTTTTCATCACAAAACGATCTGGAACTGGAGTCTGATAATTACTTGAAGCAAAAGCCGAGGAGAGGTAAAGATAATATGAAATCACAGGAAAGAATATGTAAAGTATAAATACAAATCCTAATGCAACGAGAGCAAATCCGAAAAACCTAATTTTTTTCCTGAATTTAGAACCTGAACCGTAAGAATATTTTTTCATACACGTAAAATACTATTTCTCGAATTTAATGCTAACATCTATCTGATCGCTTCTCATCGGAAGGATTGAAGGCAACAAAGGCAACTTGTTTGCAAATACGATATTTACATCCGATACGCCTTCTTTTTCGCTTATTAGCTCTTCGGCTGAAGAAAGGCTTTTCCCTTTAATCTCTTCAGAAAGATTATCAAAGTCCACATCAGGCTTATATAGGACTTCGTAAACTAACCTGCCTGTAATCCTATTTCCATCTTGCTCTATCTCATCAAGCCTGATATCAGAATCGTCCTCTGAGATAACGAAACCCTCAGGAGCATCCCCACCGCGAGCATCGTCTATAAACTTTTTAGCTTCCTCCTTCTTATACACGCCAAGTGTATAGATAATCGTTGCATCCAGTTCTAGACTGTCTGCCTCATCACCGACTGAAGCGCTATAATTATCCTCCGAAATGCTCGAGTCCAAAAGGACCGACACTATCTGCTCATCGCTCCCAACTTTTGCCTTTGCTGCATTTACAGCGTCCTCGAATAGGTCAGACAAAAGCTTTGCTTCCAGACTATCCACATCTTTCTGAGCGACTATTTTCTTTTCTTCTTTAGTTCCCCCGGCAAAAGCTATGTCATTTTTTGCTTCAACCGAAGAACTATCGTATCCTGTCACTGAAAATTTCGTACCGGAGGGGAGATTATATTCTTTTCCAATTTCTTCTGCGGTCACTTTCCCCTTTGCGCTTTTGATATCAGATACACCAGAGCTCGACGCTATATTTACATCATCATCAAGAGTGAATTTCAATCCGTTTGAAGACGTCAATACTGTTCCTGACTCAATTTTCTGGCTTTGATTCTGAGAGCTCAGGATAGTAATCTCACCCTTTGCACTCTCACCCGTTTCTTCGACTCCGGTAGACGCCTTAGATGCATTCCCGGTCACTTCCTGTTCTATGGTGTCAATTCTTAGTATCTCATCGCTAAATGATGTCTCATCTTCCTCGGAAAGACTTACTATCACCTCATCTTTTACTGTCTCTCCTTTTAGAAATACGACAACTTCGGCACGCAAAAATAGCAGAAAATAAACAAACATCAAGGCAATAAATATAACTGCCGCAGCAATAGGAATAAAAAACTTTTTTATGCCCGATCCTGTCGCAAAGACCTTTGTAATGCTCTGCGGAGCCTTAGACAGAAAAGCTATCGCGAGTCCCAATATAGCACTGACTCCTCCGGAGGACTTTTCTATCCTTTCCATCTTGTCTTCGTTATCAAAATCCTTATCCTGGGCCGATTTACCCATGACGCTTACGACCGGCTCGTCCGGGGCCGTGTCCTGCTCGCTTTCTTCAGAAAAGGCAACATCTTTTTCTTTTACAAAACCAAAGTCTTTTCCGTCTGTCATATTCGAGGCATCTGATTCGATGATTTCTGCTCCAGAAATTTCAGCTCTATCCGAAACCTCCGCGTTCAACTGAGATGCGATCGCATCAACTACTGCCTCGTTCTCAAATCCCTTCTCCATAAGCGAAATCTGCGGGAGATGCAAAAATGGCAAGTCTTTGGTCCATGGGAAATTCAAAAAATTCTGTTGACGCGATTCGATATCATCGTGATAAAGAAGGATCATTTTCGATGGCAACTTATCAAACTGTTCGACTTTTTTAAGTGTATGCTCAACCGCTTTCTCTACCTCCTCATCTATGTCTCCACTTTGGACCTCTACTATATTTCCACCTTTCACAAGATAGAGAAAAACCTTATTCTTAGCCTCTTGTACAAAAATCGCGCTCAACGGCACTCCCTCTTTATCCTGAAAATACTTTATCAGAGCTTCTACCGTCAAAATAAACCCCATCGGTTTTAATGCAAGCTCAACGCTTAGCTTTTTAAGCTGCAAAAGTTTTTCTTTCTTTATCGATCCATCATCCTCAGACCAAAAGTAGGGTACTGAAAAAATTGTCTTCTCCAAAGAGTATCCCTCATCAAGACTCAGCTCTATAGAAGATATCGCCTCGTCTGCTGCTGCGATTATCTCCTCAATCGACGCAGAATCTAGATCCAACGAAACACTTTTCGTAGAGATAATAGTCAGTTTTGATTCTTTATTGCTAAGCAGTACCGCAACGGTATTTTTGGGATTAAGAATGAGGGATATAAAATATTCCTCTTGCGGTTTTTTATTTAAAAATGGTAGGTTGGGCAGTTTCATACAACAATCAGGTTACTTTAGCATAAATCCTTCTTATGCCGGCAGATACCCCCTCTTCTTTTAGTATATCAAAACTACTGATCTGCAAAGTATGTTCGACGTGTGGCCCTCCGCAGAATTCTTTTGAATAAGCGGATTTCAAATCGGAGCTTGATCCTCCGATAGTGTATATTTTCACTTTATCCCCGTATTTCTCATCAAAAAGTCCTATTGCTCCTAACTCCTTCGCCTCGGAAAGAGTCATAATCGTACTAAATACCGGCAAATCCTCAGAGATTTTTTCAAGCACTATTCTTTCTACTTCATCTATTTGTTCTTTCGTCAACTTCTCGTCATAATTAAAGTCAAACCTGATACGCTCTGATGTGATATTGCTACCAGACTGATGTACTTTATCTCCGAGAACATCTCTTAACGCCTGGTGCATCAGGTGAGTTGCTGTATGTCCTTTTACGGTCAAATCCGTATGATCCGCAAGCCCTCCAGCAAATTTCTTTCCAGCTCCACTTCTTGAAAGATCCTGATGTTTCTTGATGAGTTCTGATAGCTCCTTTTTATCAAAAACATATCCAAGACTCTCAAGCTGAGTTGGCCCAAGTCCATATGATGTAATCGCCTTGAAGGCAACAGTGGCCGAAATTTCTGTCTTTGCATCATTGATTTCCTTTCCGGAAATCTTTAGTTCTTTTTCTATAAGTCTCCTTCCACCGGAAAGCGCTTTCTGATAAGACTGCTCCTCTTCAAGTATGGTATTTTTGATCTCCTCAAACCTCTCTGTAAGCACCATATCTGTATCCTTATACTGATCTACAATTTTTTCAATAATCGGAACGATAGTATCACCATTTAATAGATAAAAATTATCAAGCCCGCGGCGTATCAGTCTACGCAAGACATATCCCTGTTCTTTATTAGATGGCTTTATGTTATTTGAAATGATAAATACCGATGCGGTAATGTGATCCGCAATTATACGCATTTCGGATTTATTGTCTACATACTTTTTCCCAGTCGTATTCTCGATGCTTTTTATTATCGGCGAGAATAACGATGTCTCAAATACGTCTTGCTTGTTATCTGATGCAGCTACCAATCTCTCCAGTCCTCCACCGAAATCCACATTCTTCTGGGGTAGCTCCTCAAATCCATTATCTCTTTTTACATATTGCATAAATACGCTATTTCCGATTTCCATAAAACGCCCGCAGTCACAATTCACATGGCAATTTTTTCCGAACTTCTCGTCATGCTCAACATCGAATTCGTAGAATACTTCGGTATCAGGTCCTCCCGGTTCTCCAACGGGCATATTTGAAGGTTCACCAGCTCTAGACCACCAATTCTTACTGACTCCATATTCGAAAATCTTTTCAGAAGGATCAAGTCCGGCATCACTAAAGATTCGTGTCCAGATCTGCTTTGCTTCGTTATCCTTAGAGATATCTTCATTTCCCTCAAAAACAGTGACATAAAGCTTTTCGGGAGACAACCCTATCCCCTCATCCTTATTAGTCAAAAATTCCCAGAACCATGGAATTTGCTCGGTCTTGAAATAATCTCCCAGAGACCAGTTCCCGAGCATTCTAAAAAAAGTCGTATGCCTATTGTCTCCGATTTCATCTATATCCTGAGCACGAAAGCAATTCTGCGCATTCACAAGTCTCTTGCCCGCTGGATGCTTTTCGCCTAAAAGATAGGGGAGGAGTGGCTGCATCCCAGAGGAAGTAAATAGGGTAGTGGGGTCATTTAATGGAATAAGAGAGGAGTTTTCTATTCGATTATGTCCTCTTTTTTCAAAAAATCCGATATATTTATCTAGAATATCTGACGCACTCATAAGTCTACAGTGAGCCTATTATAGCATGGAAAAAAGAAGGACTTTTACCGATAATGATTATGATTTGCCTGATGTTTTACTTTATTTATAGCCAGGTGCACCGCATTCATTAATCTTTTATCCTCTACCTCGGTCACAAACACTTTCCCTCTGACGGGATAGACTTGAAGATGGAATTCAAAATTAGTAATTTTCCCACGCTTATTATGGTACGCATTTATCGTTGATTCGATAAGATTGATCTTTACGTATCTGGATAGTTTTTCTGCAAATTTTATTAGCGTTTCGTGAATAGCTCTATTCTCTTTCTCGCGTAAAATCTTATGCCTATCACTTACTTCTATGGGGATTTTTACACTTTCGGAAGTAGTCTTTATTACTACTGTCATAGTTTGTTCATATTACACATTAATGGAAAAAATGTCTGTAAGATTTATTACACTTACACTATAAACTCTCTCAATGGACAGTCTGTGTGACTATGACGTGCAGGGCAGTATTTACGACCATAATCTATCATGCGAAGCGTAAACTCCTGCCATTCCTTTTGAGGTAGTATTTCCATAAGATCGCGCTCGATTTTTTCTGGATTTGAATTTGTGGACAATCCGAAAAGATTAGAAAGTCGTTTTACATGAGTATCAACTGCAATCCCTGTTATCAAACCATAAACAACACCTAATACAATATTTGCCGTCTTGCGGCCAACACCAGGTAACGCAATCATTTCCTCCATGGTTTTTGGTAACTTATCGTCATACTTATCATGGATAATTTTCGCGGTTGCCAGAATATTTTTCGCTTTCCCACGATACAGACCTATTTGATTGATATATTTTTCTAAATCCGACTGCGAAAGTTTCAGATAATCACTCGCTGTCCTATAGTCTTTGAATAGGCTAGGGGAGACCTCATTTACTTTTTTGTCTGTTGTCTGGGCAGATAAAATCACAGCGACAAGAAGGTTAAAGTCAGAACTATAGTCAAGCGCTGTTTTCGTCTTTGGGAAAATTTTCTTCAACTCCCCTACTATCTTTGCTGACTTTTGAGCTTTTGTCATTTTGAGATTATCGAATAGAGTTTTTTTGAAAGCTTTTCAGGATCGTGCCTTAAAAACATTCCATTTCGCAAAAAATCTCCTCTTATTATTTCAGGCTTGTCCATGCTATTTGTATCATCCTCAACAAATTCCACGCTTTCCTCCTCGTATCTTTTGACGATAGAACCCTTAGGTTTTTTTGTATTAACAGCAACATAATCAATTACCCCACGGCCTAGATATTGCTCAATAACCCTTATAAAATCTGTAGCCTTAAATCCATTTGTTTCGCCAAATTTAGTCATTATATTTACGTTGTATATAACTTGTGCTTTAGTTTTCCTTATTGCGTCAGATATCCCATCGATAAGAAGGTTCGGGACCACTGATGTATAAAGATCTCCAGGACCCAAAATAACTGCATCCGCTTGAATTATCTCTTTTATTGCGGTCGGATTTGCGATAGCTTTAGACTTAAGAGAAAGTTTTTTTATTTTTTTATTTCCGTCATGCTTGGGAATATCGATATTAGATTCACCATATATTTTTGCTCCATCCTCAAGTTCTGCGACAAGTTTTGCCTGAGAAAGAGTTACTGGAATCACCCTACCCTTTACATTCAAGATCTTTACAGCCTCTGCTATTGCATCAGGAAAACTTCCTGTTATTTTCTCAAGTGCTGTAAGTAAAATATTTCCTACAGTATGCCCTTTTAACGACGACCCTTTATCAAATCTATAGTTGAAAAGCTCTGACAGAACCTCTTTATTAGATCCAGAGAGCGCGATGAGGGCGCGCCTTATATCTCCAGGAGGAAGAGTTCCGAATTCTTCCCGTAAAAGCCCCGTAGACCCTCCATCGTCGGCCATACTAACTATGGCTGATAACTTTAGATCGGAATATTCCCTAAGTCCGGTAAGCACAGTGAATACTCCTGTTCCCCCACCTATTACGACAACTTTTTTCATAAGTACCAGCAATTATAGACTTAAGAAAAAATAATCGCAACGATGCGATATATTCTGCTATAATCGGATAAAATGACCGTCTCACAAAAAATCGCAAAGCTCCTCTTGACAATCGATGCCGTTACAATCTCTCCTAAAAAACCATATAGATACTCTTCAGGAATTCTATCTCCCGTCTATTCTGATATGCGGCTTCTTATGTCTTATCCGAAAGAGCGAAAAATTGTCATAAAAGAACTCGTTAATCTTATAAAAAATCTCGGTATACCAGACATAGTTGCCGGAACAGCAACGGCAGGAATTCCGCATACAGCATATGTTAGCGAAAAATTAGATATTCCTATGGTATATGTCAGAGGAAAGGCAAAAGATCATGGAAAACAGTCACAAATAGAGGGACTATTTAAAAAAGGCCAGAAAGCGATCGTCATCGAGGACCTTATCTCAACCGCAGGAAGTTCTATAGAGACTTGTAACGCCTTAAAAAATGCTGGCGGCAAAGTAAAAGATATCGTCGCGATCTACACCTATACTATGCCCTCATCTCTAAAAAACATCAAAGACTCAGGAGTAAAACTCCATACCCTAACCACTTTCCCAGAAGTAGTCGACATGGCAGTAAAAATGCGAAAGATGAAGGATAGCGACAAGCAGCTAGTCCTAGATTGGCTTAAAGACCCTTCCGGGTGGGGCAAGAAGATGGGATTTGAGAAGTAATCAAATTGCCATAGCAGCTCTAATTTGTTCATGAAGTTTTTGCGTTTCGCGTCTCGCAGCTTCTGCAAAATCCTCACTGCTAGACGCAAATATTATCCCCCTAGACGAATTTATAAGAAATCTTCCTTTTGCAGCTGGTACTACCTCCTGGGCAGTCCCACCCTGAGCACCTACACCAGGTATCAGAAGTGGCACATCAGGTAAAGATTCTCGGATTCTGGCAAGCTCTGCTGGACTTGTTGCTCCCATAACAAGTCCCACATTACCATTCTCATTCCAATCATTTGCAACATGTTCGGCAATTATTTGATATAAAGGTTTTCCATCAATCATTAAGTCCTGAAATTCTCCAGCTCCAGGATTCGAAGTTTTTGCTAGGACAAATATTCCTTTGTCGCTTCTATCTAGAAATGGTTGCATTGCTTCTTTGCCTAAATAGCCATGCACAGTTATCGCATCAGTGTTCATTTCGTCAAAAGCAGATTTTACGTATCCGTCATTGGTGGGGCCTATATCTCCTCTCTTTGCGTCCAGGATAACTGGAACATTTGTATTCTCTTTTATATAACCGATTGTCCTTCGTAAGGCATTGACACCATCCTCACCCTCAGATTCATAAAACGCAGCATTTGGCTTATAAGCCGCCGCTAAATCATGCGTTGAATCAACAATCGCTCTATTGAATTCAAAAAAATCCTTAGCATTTTTAGGAAGCTTATCACGTAATGGATCTAATCCGATACATACATATTTTCCTTCTTGCCATTTCGCAGAAACCTTATCAATAAAATTCATTCTTTAACGAGGATTATAGCCTATCTAAAAGTTTATTTCTTCTTAATTCCTCGAAATAATCTAGGCTTTTTCTTTACTGTCACTTCTACCTCTTTCTCCCCATTCAAGATTTCTTTTCCCCGGTCGATTCCCTCATCCATAGCATTTTTTATCTCATCGATATCCATAAGATTTTCTATGGAATCGAGTCCGTGCTCCGAAAGCTCCTTTATTATCCGTCTTCCTTTTTCTGTAGATATCAGTGATCCAACAGCAGCTCCTATCAAAAGCCCCCATACAAATCCTGAGTTGTTATTCTTGTCGCTCATTTTCTAAACGCCTTTACGATTTTTAATACTGTCGTCAACATACTTGCGCCACCAAATACATCCGAGAATGAATTTACAGAACTGGTGACATTTTCGGTGATTAGATCGACATCATCAAGAATCTTATTCGTTTTTTTAACGGTTTGTCTGAAGTCTTTTAGAATAAAAAATACCTGCACTCCCAATATCACCAGTATGACCGACAGCAAAACTATCACGGATAAAAGCACTATTTGAATAACATTTACCATAGGTAGAAAAAGCCTATCATGTGAAAATATTTAAATCAATATATCTTAGGATATAAAAAAGGCTCAGGATTTAAGGAATTTGAACTCTAATCACTCTCTCATTTTGCTTTCCATATCTATTTTCCGACACTATCTCGATTTCCCGCTCACCTGAAAAAAGATAGATATTTTTCTCAAAAGTCCCATCTAGGTTAACATAAGTCTCGTCCCCATTAATCCTGAGCGTAGAATATGGATCTGTCTCTCCTTTTATCTCAACGATATTATTACTTACCTTCTGATTATCAAGAGGGCTTTGAACCGTAAGATGCGGAGGAAAAAAATAAGCACTATATTGAAATCCCAAATATCCTCCAACAAGAATTAAAAGCAGGACTACCAAAATAAATTTGGGATTAAAAAATATCCTATGGAAAAATGACGACTGCTTACTCGAAAAGCTAGGAATTATCTTTTGAGTTTCTTCTTCATATTCACGTCTGAACATCCGGCCGATCTTGTAATCATCCAATTCCAGATACTTTGCATAGTTTTTTACAAAACCCACAGCGTAAGACTCCGAAGGCAACACTTTATAGTCCCCATCTTCTATTGCTTCAAGAAATTTTTTCTTTATCTTTGTCTTTCTCTCGACAGTATGTATGGATTGACCCTGTTTTAAACGCTCTTCGCGCAGAATTTGATTTACAGTTCTCATGAGGATTTATACTTCGGAACTTTCTGGCTGCTGACCAGAACGGGCATAATAATCTTCGACACTTCTGACCAGAACTTCTCTTGGCTTAGCGCCCTCTCCAGGACCTACTACTCCATGTTCTTCAAGTTGTTCAAGTAATCTTGCTGCTCGGTTAAATCCTATCTTAAATCTCCTTTGGAGAAGTGAGGCTGACGCTTTATCATGCTGGCAAATAAGTGTTATCGCATCCTCGAATAGATCATCTTTCTCATCTCCTCCACCACCCGATACCACCGTCCCACCGCGTCCCTTTATATTTACAGCCTGCTCTACCACCTCACTTGTATACTGAACTGGAATTCCTTTTGATTTAATATAATTCACCAGTCTTTTTACGTCTTGATCCGATACAAATGTACCTTGAATCCTCGTAGGCTTCGCTTGATCTGGCGGAACATAAAGCATGTCTCCACGACCCAAAAGCTTCTCAGCTCCAGGAGTATCGATGATTACCTTACTATCAACTCCGGATGATACATTAAATGCTATCCTGCACGGAATATTAGCCTTTATAAGTCCTGTTATAACATCTACGGATGGACGTTGCGTAGCAAGCACCAGATGGATACCCGTAGCTCTTGCCATTTGCGCGAGACGGGCTATGCAATCCTCCACATCAACAGGAGCAAGTGCCATAAGATCAGCGAGCTCATCCATCACGATAACGATATAGGGAATTGCTTGAAATCCTGAGAGTTCATTATAACCATCGATATTCTTAACTCCTGCCTCGGCAAATTTCGAATAACGCTTATCCATCTCTTTGAGTGCCCATTTAAGAGCAGAAACCGACTTGTCAGCATCAACTACTACGGGCGACAAAAGGTGTGGGATATCGTTATACCCAGTAAGCTCAACCCTTTTAGGATCAATCATGATAAATCGCACTTCATTTGGTGAAGCACTAAATAGGATAGACGAAATAATCGTATTGACCATAACTGATTTTCCAGAACCGGTAGTACCTGCTATAAGTACGTGAGGCATTCTAGATATATCAGCGACCACCGGCTGTCCCGAAACATTAAGCCCAAGCGGAACTGAGAGCTTGGATTTGGACTGCTGCATCACTTTCGACTCGAGCATCTCGCGAAGCCCCACAAATTGCAGTGTCTTATTTGGGATTTCTATTCCGACAAGAGATCTTCCAGGGATCGGCGCCTCGATCCTAATTTGACCAGTGGGCGCTTCTGTAGTCAATGCCAAATCATTTGCAAGAGTCGTAATTTTGGTAAGTTTTGTTCCCAAGGGTATTTTTATCGCATATTGCGTAACAGAAGGCCCTACGTTTATCTCAACAACTTGCGCCTTTATTCCAAAATTCTGCAGAGTATCCTCAATCACCGCAGCTATTTTTTTGACATCACCACTATCCCGTCTTTTTTCTGGAGCTTGCGTAAGGAGAGAATGCGGAGGTGATTCCCACACCCCTATGTCAGAAAGTGGATTTACTACTACGTCATCCGGAAACTCGCTTGGTTTTTTAGATGTAGGTGGCGGAGGGAGAGGTTTATCCGCTGGAGCGATCTCTGCCTCTTGAATTTTGGGCTCATTGATCCCGCGGATAGCAATCGGTTGCTTTATATCGTGCACTAACTTATCTTTCGTCTTAAGAAGTGGAACTATGCTTGATGAAATAGATTTTGCTCCACTTGCTGCACTTTCGCCCACGAACGAAAATACTTCCCTAAATGAAAGATTCATAAGAACAACAAATCCAACAAATGCCATCGCAGAAAAAAGGAGCAGGGTAACTATTCCACCCAAAAACTCCTCAGAATAGAAAAATATGTCATTTCCGACCATCCCCGTCCGGAAAAGACTAACAAGAGCTATCGAGAAAAGGAGAAAACCGACAAAAACATTTGCGCGAGATAGAGCAAACTTTGTACGGCTTAGATAAAATGCGAAAAATATCAAATTGAGTGGAACCAAAAATGCGAAAAATCCGAAATAATCGCTTAGTGTTATATATAGGCTGTCTAACACGTCACCGTTTCGCGTATAAGAAAGAAATAACAATGCCGCAACGAAAAAAAGTCCGATAGCAGAAAGTGTGTATATCGTATCTTTCTTTAATTTAAGTGAACTTTTCTTCTTATAAGATTTTCGCTTTCGTCTTTTAGGCATACAAAAAATTATACACCATTTGGCATATTATATCGTTTATCAAACCTCAACAATTATGGGGATCACCATCGGCTCTCGCTTCTCTCGCACAAGTAGTTTCTCAGCGCTTCTCTGTATAACTTTTCTATAATACGTCCAATTTGTAGCTTTACCCTTTTTCTCCGACAAAAACTTAGTAAATTCTCCTTCGAGTTTTTTCGTGAATTCCTCTTTCTCCGGATATAAAAACCCTCGGGCGATAATATCGGGTGGAGCAACTAACTTTCCGTTATTAGTATCAACCTCCGCGAGAATTATCATAACCCCTTCTTTTGCTATCTTCTGACGATCACGAAGCACAAAATGCTCCATTTCCTCTCCCGTAAATTCATCTACATAGACAGTCTTTAGATCCTGCTTTTTCCCGACCCTATATACACTTCCCGAAAATGAAACCTCCTGTCCGCTTTCGATTAGAATTACATTCCTGTCATCATAGTTAAGTTCGCGCATTATTCTGTTATATGCATTCATATGTCGGTAGTTTCCGCTTATCGGAATTACAAATTTTGGCTTCAAAAGCGACGTCAAAAGCTTTATATCATTCTGATTACCATGTCCTGATACATGAAAATCATTTGCAATATCTGAATAAATAATCCTCGCTCCCTTTTGGGAAAGCACATCTAAAAGCGCGTAGATGGAGACTTCATTCCCCGGGATTGGATCAGCAGAAAAAATTACCGTATCGTTTTTGTCTACCCTAATTCCATATCGATTTGAATCAGTTGCAACACGAACGAGAGCCGACTCTTCCTGAGCCTGACTACCGGGGAGAAGAATCATCACTTCTTTAGGATTCATGCTGGCAACCCTGTCCGGCTTTATCTCCCACTTCTCCGGACAATTAAGATATCCAAGTTGGCGTGCAAGATCCCTAACCTTAAGAAATGAACGGCCCATGAAGCAAATTTTCCTATTGAATTTTATCGCAGCCTCAATCGCTTGATTCATTCTGGCAACATTCGAGGAGTAGGTCGTTATAAAGACTTTTCCTTTTGCGCGTCTGAATTCATCTTCGAAATTTCCTGTTATCTTACTCTCTGACTCTGAATGACCCTCCCTCTCAGACCCTAAACAATCAGAAAATAGTGCTGTGATACCTTCATTTCCAGCTGCGACGATCGCCTGAAGATCTGATGGTTTTTTATCAACAGGAGCAAGATCAAATTTATAGTCACACCCATGGTAATAATTCCCAGCTGGAGTCTTTATAAAAATGTGAGATGTATCAGGAACAGAATGCGTTACGCGGATAAGCTTGAAGGTAAATTTCCCAAGATTTACCTCTTTGTTAAAATCCAGTTCATCGACTCTCTTGTTTAAAGCAAAGTCTTTTAGTTTTACATTTGTGAGCGCTGATGTAAATTTGGATCCATAGATGGGAAACTGAGGGAGTTGATCAAGGATAAATGGAACAGCACCTATATGATCCTCGTGACCGTGGGAAAGAATCATTCCTACAATTTTTTTCCCTTCATCTACGAGTTTTTTTAGATAAGTTATATCTGGAATCAAAAAATCAACTCCAGTCACGGTCGTCTGGTCCGGAAAACCTATCCCACAATCGACAATAAGTATCTCGTCATCGACCATATAAAGATGCATATTACGGGTAACGACTCCTATACCTCCGAGAGAAATGAACGTTAGACCAGAACTATTTTTACTGACTTGTATATTTGTATTTGTGACTGAATTTACCATTGCGAAACAAAATTTGGCAGATTTTGGCTAGTGATCATGAATTGCTTGCCTTGAACTATTTTACCAGTTAAATAATAATGTACAACCTTCCGGACGAGTCCCTGTACCGCCCTTTTTAGCGACCTGATACCTGAATCGTACCCTAAGGGTCTTACGATTTCTCCCCAGACATCATCCGCAATCGCCAACTCTTCGGGCCTTAATCCTGATTCACGCAATACCTCAGGAAAAATATAGTTTTTTGCGATATAAATCTTCTCATCATCGCTATATGAGGGCATTTGTATTATCTGCATACGATCGACAACAGCAGTTGAGATGTCTTTCGTGTTGTTTGATGTTGCGATAAAAAGGACATTTGAAAGATCAAATGGATAGTCTATAAAGTGATCTGAAAAATGCTGATTCTGCTCTGGATCCAAAAGTTCAATCAAAACTCCCATTATATCAGCCCTTGCCTCAGCACTCACACGGTCAATCTCATCAAGAAGTATGACTGGATTATTCGTTCCTGCCTGACGCAGTGCTTTTATCACCATACCAGGCTCAGAATCAGGCGACATACGCGTTTTACCTCTGAGCTGAGCTGCATTTCCCATACCTCCAAATGGGATACGTACAAATTTTCTCCCTAAAGCCTCGGCGATAGAACGCGCGATAGTCGTCTTACCTGTTCCCACAAGACCCACCAGGGAGAGAATCGGAGCACGGATTATCGCATCTTTTTCGAGTCTACTTCTTGTTAGAATCATAATGGACAGGTACTCAAGTATTTTTTCTTTTACCTCTTGTAGTCCATGATGATTTTTGTCGAAAATCTGCTGTGCATGATTTAGATCCAGAATATCCTGTGAGGAATTCGTCCATGGAAGAACAACTACCCAGTTAATATAACGTGAAAGCGTATCATATTCTGCAAAAAAATTATTCTCTTTCTCAATCAATCTCAAACGCCCAACCATCGACATTACATTTGAATGAAGTTCTTCGGGTAGATTTGCTGCTTTTATCTTGTCCTCAAGCTTCTGGATTTGTAAATGAGGTGATACATCCTCAGTTTGATTTTGAACTGTATTCTGATCCGGATTATTAGTTGAATTTTGACCACTCGGGTCACTACTTGGTCTTTGATCCATAAAAAAAGTATAGCACTAACCAAAGGGTGCTAACAAATAAAATCGCTGAAAATTAAACTAGTTGAAGATTTATCTATTCCAATCGTCGCGGCGTCCGCCTTCGTATTGTTTTTCTTTACCTTGTGATCTACCGCGTCCTCCGCCAAAACCACGCCTAGGTCCCGATGAAGATCCTCCAAAGGAACGCCCTCCTCGCCTGTCATCACGTGAACCCGAAGATCTTTCAAATGATCTAGAGCCCCCGCTGCGATTATCCCTGCGTGGACCAGATCCACCCATACCTTCAGGCCTTTTGGAAGGCTTATCAGCATCCTCTCCAAATTTCATCGAAAGATTTATCCTACCCTGATCGTCAATCTCTTTTACACGAACCCTAACTTTTTGATCAAGAGACACTACATCCTCAGGCGATTCTACGTAGTCAGTAGACATTTCAGATACATGAACCAGTCCTTCTTTACCAGGAAGTATCTCCACGAATGCTCCAAATCCCATCATCCGCTTTACGGTTCCCTCGTATTCCTCCCCAGGCTTTACTTCGTGAGTAAGCCCCTCTATCCATTCGACTGCTTTATTTACCGCTTCCTCTTCTACTGCAGAAATACTTACCGATCCGTCGTCCTCAACATCTACCTGTGCACCAGTCGTCGCGATAATATTTTTTATCATCTTTCCTCCAGGACCTATAAGTCCACCAATTTTCTCAGGATCGATCTTTATCATCTTTATCTTTGGAGCAAACGCACTGACTTCTTTTCTTGATTCCGGAAGAGACTTCTCCATAACTTCAAGGATTTCAAGGCGTGCCTTTTTAGCGCGCTCAAAGACCTCTGCAACCATCTCATCGGTTAATGCGTCTTTTTTGACGTCAAGCTGTATCGCAGTTATTCCTGACCTCGTACCTGCTACTTTAAAATCCATATCTCCGGCAAAATCCTCAAGACCGATTATGTCTGTCAAGATTTTATACTTGTCACCAAGAGTCATAAGACCTATCGCAATTCCAGCAACTGGAGCTTTAATAGGCACTCCAGCGTCCATGAGGGCTAGAGTCGATCCACAAGCAGATGCCATAGATGTAGAGCCGTTTGAGCTCATAACCTCAGACACAATCCTTATCGCATATGGAAATTCTTCAATACTAGGGAGTACTGCCTCTAGAGCACGCTCAGCAAGCGCACCGTGGCCTATTTCGCGTCTATTTGGACTTCCGATTCTTCCAGTTTCACCTACAGAATAAGGTGGGAAAGAATAATGATGCATATACCTTTTCGTCTCTTCGCCCTCGAGGGTTTCTATAAGCTGGCTAAATGAAGATGCTGCAAGTGTTGCGATAGATAGAACTTGAGTCTGTCCTCGAGAGAATAATCCCGAACCGTGTACACGGGGCAAAAAGCTCACTTGAGATGTAATTTCGCGAAGCTCGTCGATCTTTCGGCCGTCAAATCTTTTTTCTTTTTCTACTATATTTTCTCGGATAATTTTCTTGAATACATAGTCTACTGCTTCAAATATCTTCTTTTTATTTGGCGCCTCATCACCCTCTTTAAGTTTTTTGGACTCCTCCTCTGCGATAACATCTGCAATTTTTCCTAGATCTCCACTTACATTCTCTCCAAGATCTCCTTCCAAAACGTCAACAATATTTTTCTTGTAACTTTTCTCGACTAAAGCAACATACTCATCCTTTGCACTATCTGCTACAACTTCTATTTTTTCTTCTCCAACTTCCTTTACAACCTCATTTACGAATTCGATTATCTTTACTCCCCATTCACGAGCCAGGGTTACTCCTTTTAGTGCGATTTCCTCGGGGATCTCGCTTGCACCAGCTTCAACCATAAGAGTGTGTCCGGTTTTGCTGGCGGTAAGAACCAGGTCAAGATTTAGCTCGACAGTCGCGTCAGGATTTACCAAAAGTGTATTTTGCGAATCTGCTTTTGCGACTCCTACCCGAACTGCTCCAACTGGACCATTCCAAGGGATTTTTGAGATAGCAAGAGCTGCCGACACTGCGTTAATAGCTAGAATATCCGGATCGTTTACACCGTCAACCGATAAAACGTTTACAATTACCTGAACATCTTTTTTAAGCTCTTTAGGAAATAGAGGTCGAATAGAACGATCAATAAGTCTTCCGGTAAGTACTGCTTCATCTGTCGGTCTGCCTTCGCGCTTTACCCATCGGGAACCTTTTATCTTTCCCCCAGCGTAAAGCCTTTCTGCATAATCAACCGAAAGAGGGAAGTAGTCGAGGGTGGTGTCGGATCTTCCCATAGTGACATTCGCAAGAACGATTGTGTCACCCATACGAGCCATAACGCTACTCGTTGCGAGTTGTGCTAGTGTACCTGTTTCGAGGGTAATAGTCTTACCATCAATATCAAACGTCTTAGAGGTTTTTTTCATTCAGTTCCTTACTTTTTCATGCCGACTTTATCAGCGATAATTTCGGCACGTTTCTTATCCACTTTATCAAGGAAGGTAAATAACCTTCTTCTCTTTGATAACATATTTAGAAGTCCTTTTCTACTATGAACATCTTTGTGATGTAGTTTTAGGTGGTCGGTAAGCTTTTGGACTTGGTTAGTCAGAAGTGCAATCTGAACCTCAGGACTCCCGGTATCGCCATCGCCTACTGCGTAGCTTTTTATTATTTCTTGTTTTTCTGTCGTTGTAAGTGGCATAAGATGTATATTCTACCAGAGCGTGAGGCTCATTTCAAATCATCGATATTTTGGCTTCCTTTGAAGACCTTTGGCATAAGCCAATCTGATGGGATATCCTGGTCATCTTGAGGTTGATTTGAATCAACAGGTGTTACGATCGAATTCGATTCGAAAGTATCATTCTGAGATGTGACATCATTTCTCAATGTGTCTTGTCTTACATTTCTATTTTGCGGATTTGATTGGTTTGAATTATTCATATTTTGAAAAGGCTGATTATTGGATCTATTTTGATTTGACTGATTCCTATTCTGATTGAACTGCTGACTTTGTCTATTTTGTGATCCTCCTTGACGTCCAGTATTTCTATTGTCGGATCTGATAGCTCCAAGCTGCATCATGGCACCTGTTGCTTCGAATGCATATGCACTGCTATTGGGCTTTGTAAAATTTCTTGTTGAATAAAGTATTCCATCAAGTAAGTTCTGAGAGATATCTATATTCATAGGAAGGCGCAGTTCTTTGATTACCTTCGCAACAATTTCAGATACGGAAGAAAAGGAGCTGTCCACCAAAGAAACGTCTCCGAAAGATTCTCCGGAATTATCGATATTAATAACCTTAAGCGATGATCCTTTTGAATCGACATATTCAGTCAACTGACTAGGATTTGATATGCCAAAAGCAAATATCACACTCGGCATGGCACCATCCCAGATAAGATTTATCTCATTTGTGTCGTACTGACTAATAGATTTTCCGTCTACTGCGGTCAAATAGAAATTTATTCTATCGTTTTCTTCTTTATACGAAACTTTCCCAACCTCTCCTCTATTGTAAGGAAGAGACACGACCACTCTGTTTGAATCTCCTGAGAAGTTTTTCTTTATCTTGTTAATTCCTACAAGATTTGCTATCTCGACTGTCGGTTCTTTTTTTGAAATTATCTGTGGCTTTTTTCCAGCCTCAATAAGCGAAAGGTAGAGTCCCAAAGCTCCAGCTGCAGTATCCAAATTCAATCTATCTCCCAAAACGATACCTATAGTATTATTTTGCAGAAGATTGCGGATTTTTAGTATTTCCTGAACTAAATTTGACTGATTCATAAGCAGTAAATTACTTTATTTTTTATTTGAGAGGAATATTAACATATCACCTATAGTAAAGTCAATCGGCGTGTCTGACATGATTCCGCATTCTTTACCTTTGCCGACTTGTTTTACATCTTCTTTTCCCTGCTTTATCGTAGAAATCTTACCTATAGTATCATCCGTATCTTCTCTCTGGATTAGGTCTCCTATCTGAACCCTTCCCTCATCAACCCTAATTCCGATAATCGTTCCTGTCGTTCCTTCAAATTGAGCCAGTATCTTTGCCTTACCGGCAATTTTTTTCATTCCCTGTTCAAGCAGCATCTGAGCAGCATCCTCTATCTCCTCAAGCATCTTATAGATAATTGTATAATTCCTATAAAAGATCCCCTGCGAGATAGCGATACTCTCCGCCTGTTTTTCGATTCCGACATTAAAGCCGACAACAATCGCTGAAAAGTCCTTGGCCATCATGATGTCCGATGCGACTATATCTCCCCTACCCTCAAAAATTATCTCTACATCATCCGGCATCGACTCGACTATCGCCTCGTACTCTCCGCTCGTCCTGGTCTTTAGGATAAGTGGCAACTTATCTTGGGACTGCATCTGGATTCTTTTTAACAAATCGTGATGAGAAACATCGGAAAGAGCTGTCGGGCCTTGTTCTTTTTCCGATTCTATTTGAGGCTGAGAATACAAAACACTACCCGCAGGAAGAACAGTAGATATTCCTAGTATTTCAACTGCGTCACCTGGATAAGCTGATGCTGCAGGTTTTGACTCTGTGTTAAATAGTGCCCTAACACTTCCAACCTCTTTATCTTTTACATATAGCTTGCTTGCTCTCGTTATCGTTCCTTTTTTTACGATTACTGACGATACAGGTCCGCGTCTTTTATCAAGCTGAGATTCGATAACAACCCCTTGAAATTCCCCGCCTGCGTCTTTCTTGTTCTCTTTTATGTCATAAACTATAAGTATCAGATCCAAAAGCTCTTTGATATTCGTATTTGTTTTTGCGGAAACTGAGATAAATGGCGTATTTCCACCAAGTCCCTCCAAAAGGATTCCGGATTTTAAAACTTCCTGCTTCACCTTTTCTAGGTTTGCTCCAGGAGCATCTGATTTTGTAAAAACGACAATAAAATCCAACCCAGATTT
This sequence comes from uncultured Gammaproteobacteria bacterium, assembly GCA_964450885.1. GTDB lineage: Bacteria > Patescibacteriota > Microgenomatia > Levybacterales > GWA1-39-11 > JBCLLY01. Next base: position 214,410 of record CAYVFE010000001.1, on the reverse strand, counting down.
TAAAATCAAATCAATCGATTCTTTCGTCTGAGGTTTTATTCCGTCATCGCTAGCAATTATTAGAAGGACTATATCTGCTCCGTTTACCCCATATGAACGCATATTCGAGAAAGCCTCGTGGCCTGGTGTATCTATGAAAGTTATTTCACGTTTTTTTCCCTCGTGATCTAGTTTGATCGACGAAGCACCTATCGACTGGGTAATTCCACCAGCCTCCCTGTCTGCCCTATTAGTCTTTCTTATGGTATCAAGTAGCGTAGTTTTTCCGTGATCAACGTGACCTAAAACAGATACTACTGGAGGATGCGACGTGCGAGTTGTTTGTTGCTCTTTTTTCTTTCCCATATTATGAATAGATGCAAAAGCGAATTCATATCTTTATTTTTCACTTTGTGATGCGTCAAAATCGGTTGCAATTTTTTCGGCTTCTTTCTTTTCTTTCTCTCCACCAACAACTTCAAGCGTATATCCTGTCAATTTTGAAGCAAGCCTCACATTCTGTCCATCACGTCCTATGACAAGAGGGAGCTCTTCTTGAGGCGCTTTTATGTATGCTGTTTTTTCTTTTGCATCAAGTTTTACAGTTATTTCTTTTGCCGGCGAAAGTGAATTTGCGATAAATCGCTCGGGATCACTGTTCCACTGGATAACATCAATTTTCTCAAGTCCATCTACAGCATCAATTATTGATTGAATCCTTACCCCTTTTTGACCTACGCAACTACCCACTGGGTCAATCCCTGGTTGCTCTGAGTAAACTGCGATCTTTGCTCGGCTTCCAGGCTCACGGACAACCTCTTTGATGATAACGCTACCAGAGCTTACTTCTGGAACCTCTCTTTTCAAAAGCCCTTCCAAAAGTCCCGGATCGGTTCTGGACACAACTATTTCTCGTCCACGCGTGCTGTCTTCCTGAATTTCCTTGATATAAACTGCTATTTTTTTATTCAAAAAATATGACTCATTGGGGATTCTTTCCTCTTGAGGAATAATAGCCTCTGCTTTTCCTATATCAACGATTATCGTGGGGCCATAAAACCTCAGGATCATTCCATTTACTACAGTTCCCAATCGTTTTTTATATTCTGCTAGGATCGCATCTTTCTCACGTTCACGGATAGTCTGCAAAAGTACTTGCTTTGCAGTCTGGGTTGCGATCCTACCAAAGCCTGGAGGTGTTATGTCTTTTCCGTCTTTTACTATTTTTGTTTCTCCAGTATTTTCATTTAGCGAAGCACTTACCCCTTCCATCTCTTTATCTTCGTCCTCATCTTCGGAAACAACATGGTCCTTTTTGTAGGCAGCCAGTATTGCGGATTTTATGCTATCCATTATCGTCTCCACAGGAACTCCTCGCTCTGATGCGATTTGATTTAGTGCTAGTGCAAATTCACTTCGTTGTATTACAGCCATATTTTTATAAAAAAAGGTGGGCAAATTTCTTCCCACCGTATCTATTTAGTTTTGATTGGTAAAGCTTCTAAATAATCGGAAACTTTAGCTTTATAATACTAAAATTAGCCTAAGAAGTCAAGAATAACAAGATATCCGTGAAAACAAAACTGAGCCTTTTTATTATAAAAACATACAGTTAGTCTCTCTTGACGGACGTGGCAGAAGCTAGCATATAATGGCATTTAATCTTGCCCCAGTCTTTAATTTCTTGCCATTTATTTAAAGACCTTTTAATCTAAAAAGATTTTATCTAAGTCTTTTATGAACCTGCCTATGATAGTCATTTGCTACAGAAAATTATAAACAGCCTTTTTTTTGGCTGTTTTTTTGTACAAATACACATATGGTTGGCAGGATTTTTCTAGGAAGGAGGTGAATCAAATGAATATAAAACAAAAATTAACTACTGCAGCTGTAATCGGAAGTATGGCAGCAGCTGTTTTTGCTCCTGCAAGCTCATTTGCGGCAAGCAATAACGTTGAGATCAAAAACAATAGTGCTTTTTCATGGAATCATGCATGGATCTTTAACAAGAAAAAGACCCGTGTAGTCCAGAACAACACTACTGTCGCAAATACGAATGTAGGAATACTTTCCAACACTGGAAAGAATAAATCTTCATTCAATGTAGGAGGTAATAATACTATCACTACAGGAGGAGTAACTACCAATGCGACTGTAACTGTGACAGGTAATACCAACACAAATACTGACGACTGCGGATGCGAAGAGGGATCAAATACTACGACTATTTCTGGAAATGGAGCGTTCAGCAAAAATTCCGTAGTTTTAGTAAACAAAAACAGCAAGTCAACCTACCAAAGCAATACTACTATTGCAAATACTAATATAGTTGTCGGATCCAATACCGGCGGCAATAGCTCAAGCTTTAACGTAGGCGGTGGATCTTCAATCACAAGCGGTGGAACCAACTCAACAGTAGGTGTAACTGTAGAAGGATCATCTAATACAAATAACTAATAAGGACGCTTAATAGTTATTTCAAACCCTTTCTGAAGTACAAAGAAAGGGTTTGTTTTTTATATAGGTTTTGCAAATACCAGAAGGCGGCGAAGAGCGGTTCCTACAGGTGTACACGTCTGGAGGATCAATATGTCCCCCTGATCCTGCGTCAAATATTCTATCTCGTCCGGCCAGACTTCCTTTTTATCAAAGATTTCATAGACGAATTTTTTTCCATCATTTCTGACGACAACCCTGTCTCCTGAATTCGTATTTCCGAGTTTGAAAAATGCTGTGTTATAACGGGTAATTCTCCACGGCACGTCAGAGCTATGCGCAAATAGATACACTGTACCGTTTTCTCCTGGCTTTTTAGACCCAAGAGCATGAGCTACACCATCTTTCAGGCTTTCTATGTATTCTGACTGGTCAAATGGATCAACATCACCGATAACTTTTGAAAAAACGCCTATCGAAGGTATTTCTACGGAAAAATCGAGACTCTCCTTTTCCTCTACTGTATAAATCGGGGGGAAGAAAAGCTCCTTTAGTAATGGATAATATATGAATAATAATCCTGATAGCGAAAGTACAATAAGTATATTTCCCAGCATTTTTTGAACTCTTGTATTCATATGGGTATGTTAATTTATGAAGCTATATAAAGCAAATCTAATTTAAGGCATCAAAAAACCCCTTTCGGGGTTTAAGGATTAAGTTACTTGGCAACTGCCGGCGGAGATTTTCCAGAATAAAAACGCAGATACAGACCCATCAGAAACATTAGAAATAGCACAAGAGTAAATATATATGTGAAAGGTAGTCCTCCGGTTATCGGAAGCACTGCTCCAGCTGGACCACCATTTCCCCCATTGCTACTTCCATTTGCAGATTGGACTGTTGATCCAGGAGGATTTCCATTTCCGGGGTTCTCTGGCTCTTCGGGATTCTCAGGCTCCTCAGGAGTTTTTGTATCACAAAGACATGTAGTTATCGCAGTACTGGTATTTATATCCTCATTCTTGATATTTATAACGCTCTCAATACCTCCCGTAATTATGGCCACATCCCCCAGATTTCCTTTTGCTTTATTGATTCCTGTATTCAAATCCTCTCTCACATAGTTATTTATATTTGCGATATTTACCACATTGGTTACTGTGCTATTGATATCGTTTTGATTTACGATGTTTACAGAATTAGAGCCATTTCCGATTATTACAACAGACGCTCCGCCAACTCCTGTATTAGATAGCGCATAACTATTATTTATGTTCTTGTTTGAGATATTTGTCGTCGATTTTATATTCCCCGTCTTGATGAATACATCTCCACCGTTGTAATTTGCAGTATTGTTCCCGGTATTTGCCTTTATGTTGACGTTGTTTCCGATATTCGCTTTGTTGGTCTGATTCACCGTATTTCCTGAATACTGGTTACTGTTCACAACATTTGTCGAATTTGATCCATTTCCTGAAACTTTGATGCTAGTATCTCCATTGCAGCAATTATTGATGTCTGCAGAATTTGTGTTGATATTTTCGTTATTTATGTTTGTCGTAACATTTGCATCTCCTGTCTGGATGTTTGCGTCTCCACTGTTGCCGTTTACAGAATTATCACCGGTATTGGCATTCGCATCTACATTATTGTTAATATTTGCTTCGTTATTCTGACTGACCGTCGTTTCTTTTTCTACTTTTACATTTGCTTCATTTGAAGAACCTGAGCCATTTCCTTCCACCACGATAGTTATTTGCTCTGCCAGAACTTGTTGGCTAAGTGTTTGGGTCAGGATGGGCAGGCAGATTATTAACAATGCTGCCTTTCGTATCATAGAAATAGATGTATACCTTTTAGTGCAAGTGTCTTTACCGGAACAAATGATTTCTTCAGTAACGAGATCATAACTAACATAGGGAAGGCGAGAAGTAGCCATGCTAGATTAATGTGAAGTGTCTTTTCAGCTACTGCCGCAGAATCGTCTTGCCCAACGGTTTTTACAACAGTAGCCTCATTTCCTCCGGATGTATTTTCTCCTTGGACTGTACCAAAACCAAATCCTTCAAAATCCTCTTCGTCTCCCATCTCTCCTCCTACATATGCCACATTCTCATTCCCAGCATTTATTATCGATACATTTGTGTCCGAATTTTCTGACTTTGTGCTATTGGATGAATTTGATGAACTATTATGAGAGTTATTATTTGATCCGCCTACATTCTGAGCTGTAGAAGGAGCCTTTTCGTGCCCTGGTGTCACAAAGTCACCGATCCAGCTGCCGAATACATTAACCACTGTTACAAGAAGCTTACCACCGCCACTTACATTATTGTTCACAAAGTTTACGATATTTGCGACCACTTCTGCGTCTCCCGTCACGATGTTAGAATCTCCTCCAGTATTGTAGCTGGTCTTATTTCCTCCAGTGTTTGCACCTAGATTTATGTTGTTATCAATTACTGCAGTGTTCGTCTGGTTTGTCGTGTTATTGTTCGTATTTGTCGTGTTTGCCGTATTATCGGAGCCCACTCCGTTTGCGTTATTTTTTGCTGTAACTGCGCCAGTTACAGGATCTATCACAAATTCCGTTCCAGTTGATCCTGCCATATTTCCATTTTCATCTGCTCCAAATAGCTTTCCTACCCAATTACCGGCTTCATTTACCACAACCAGCCACCAGTTACCACCGTTTATATTTGAGTTTGCGATATTTAGCACATTTGCATCGATCGATGAATTTCCAGTAGTCACATTTGACGATCCACCTGTATTGAAATTCGCATCATTGTCCCCCGTAGTCGCGTCAAGAACTAGGTTGTTGTTTATGGTCGCATCGTTTGATTGAAATGTATTGTTGTTATTCGTGTTTGTACTACTTGCGTTATTGTCTGAATATGCTCCATTTCCTGCATTTGCTGCATTTGTATTTTGTCCATAACAATTTCCTCCACACGCTGCATTCATCGCTTCCTCGGTAAGGATTATGTCACCTACTAGATCTCCAAATATATTGACTACTCCATATATTATATTTCCGGCAAAGTTGTTGTTGGCAAAAGTCAGTACATTTGCGCTAACGTTTGCATCCCCAGTAGTTATCGACGAATCGCCACCAGTATTGAAGCTTGCTGTATTGTTTCCCGAGTCTGCATATAGATCCAGATTATTTCCTACGATAGCATCGTTTGTCTGGTTTGTGGTGTTATTGTTCGTTGTGCTAGCATCTGAGCTATTATTTGAGCCTACACCATTGCCACTATTTGTTGCTGAGAGAGATCCAGGAGTGCATCCCTGCACGCAATTTGATCCAAAATCAAGAATTATATCTCCCACATGGTCATCTGCTATATTGAATTCCGCGACAGCCACTCCGTCGACATTGGTATTAACAGAAGTTATGACTGTTCCAGTTACGTTTGCATCCCCTGTAGTTATCGATGAATCTCCCACATTAAAAGACGTCGAATTATCACCGGTTATAGATGATTGCTCTACATTATTTCCTACATTTGCACTATTGTTTTGATTTGTATTGTTGTTATTCGTTGTAGATGCAGAACCATTATTTGACGAGTGTACTCCGTTGCCGCTGTTAACGACTCCTGCACTTCCGTTAGTTGGACCATTTCCTGATGCGAGATTTGAATTACCATTTGTCGTAACGGTTGCAGCGTTATTTGCATCTCCGGTATCCACAGATGTACTCCCTACATTACCATTTGAATTTGCTCCTGTGCTGGGGACTGCGTCCTGCGTTTCATTTGAATTGATATTATTTCCGCCATAATTTCCCCGTGGTTTTGGTTTCCATGCATCAGTTGATGGCTTAGAGGGCTCTTTAGGAGACTCTGGTGCCTTTGGAGATGCTGGAGATTTCGGAGACTCTGGTGTCTTTGGAGATGTAGGACTTTCAGGCGACTTAGGACTCTCAGGTGTCTTAGGTGCTTCAGGTTCTTTTGGAGACTCTGGGCTCTCAGGTGTCTTAGGTGCTTCGGGTTCTTTAGGAGACTCTGGCTCTTTAGGCTCTTCCTGAGTAGTCGTTGTTTGGGTTTCTGTCTCAGTCGACTCCTGCGCTACTACAACAGATGGCACTATCGCCCGTCCTACCATAACGAGGATCAGTAATATTGTTATTATTTTTTGTTGTATTTTTATCATTTTTATTTTTAGTTATTTATTTTAATTTTCAATTTTGTGTTGGGTTTTGTAGAGGTCTTGCCGAAGTGCTAGCAAGAACCTCTACTCACGCCCAATTAGAATGACATTCCAAAGAAAGCCATCATTGCTGCAAAGCTGAAAGAAACTTCAACATTGCTTGGCATTTCAGGCATTTCTAGAGAAAGATCACCTAAGATATTTGAGTTGCCTTCGTTAGATACAGAAGTATCTGAGATAGCAGCACCAGTTGTTATGCTTGGGTCGGTATCAGCCTCTCCAGTATTGTAACTAGCTTCGTTATCTCCACTTTCTGCATCGTCTACGTCAACATCATTGGTTAGATTTGCTAAGTTTGCCTGTCCAACAGTTTGAGTGTTGTCTAGGGTAAGACCGATATAATTCTGGTCTTTGTCAAACCATTTGCTCCACCAATTTTTGTGATTTTTGTCATCTGCTTCTGCTCCGTTTCCAGAGATTTTTGCAGTAACATCGAATTCACATCCACAATCAACATCTGCAGCGTTGAAGTTAACTAGATTGTCAACATCAACAGTTGCAACTGCTCCTACTGGATAACCAGCAGTTATTACAACATCGCCGCCTGTATTATAGTTAGCTTTGTTGTCCCCAGAATCAGCGTCTACATCTACATCATTAGTGATGTTTGCTGTATTGTTCTGACCTAGTGTTGTTGCGTTTGTAAGTGCAGCTGCTATTTCATTATCAGATCCGGAACCGTTTCCGATAATCATAAAGCTTGCTGATGGTGTAGGAGTAGCGCTGTTTCCGCTTCCAACTCTTGCAACATTGCTGTTTGCAACAGTGTCAACGTCTACATTTACTACTGCTTTACCAGTTGTTATAACGACATCTCCGCCGGTATTTGCGCCTGCTTTGTTGTCGCCTGTGTCTGCTTTAGCATCTACATCATTTGTTACATTTGCAACATTTTTCTGATTAACTTTAGTTGTATTAGAGTTAACTAGTCCAACTTTGTTATCAGACTTTGAACCGTTGCCAGAAATTGTGACATCGGTATCATTTGCTGCGCAACAATCAACCTCTGCAACATTGCTGTTAAGGTTGTTTGAAACACTTGCAGTTACACCTGCGTTCCCAGTAGAAATTTCTACATTTCCACCAGTATTGTAATTAGCTTTGTTGTCGCCTGTGTCTGCTTTTGTTTTTATATTGTTGGTGACGTTTGCTGTATTGTTCTGATTAACGGTTGTTGTATTTGTAGATTCAACAACGATATCGTTGTCAGATCCTGAACCGTTACCAGATATTTCATAAGTACCAGCTAGGGCTGGAGTAGCTACATTAAGAAGCATAGCTCCTGCTGCTAGTACTGAAAAAGTTTGTTGTTTTAAATTTGTCATTTTAAGTTTCACCTCCTTTTTATTAAGATTTCTCCGTTAAGAGAGCACTTCGTAACTTGCCCCGCCTAAGTCGTTTTTGGTAGCCCTTAAAAACGAAAAACGGAGACTTCCGCACACAAGTTTTTGTGTGTAGAAGCCTCCGTTTGCGGTCAGCCTTTCGTTACTAGTTAATACTTATACTCTATGTAACTTACTGTGTCAAGAGTGCAAGTTTATTCTTATTTTAGACCTCGTATGAATATTATTCCTAAGTGTATGATCTTGCGTTGGTGCATCTTCCTCATGTATTCCAACGCTGGTTTTTTTGATGTTTCTAACGGTAATCTGAGTAACGGTACTATCCTGAACAATGATTTCAACGCTTCCATATTTAACGCTTCTGAGGGCGTTTTTTATTTCTGAGATTAGCTCGTCCTGTTTTAGGTTACTCATATGAAAACGTACATTAATAGGCTTATTTAAAGCTTATCTCTATCGTTTGTTTCTCTCCATCAATTTCTCCTACCTGAAGAATGATTGGATTTTTAGTATCTGTATCATTTATCGCAAGACCAAGTCGTGTGTATTTTGTTGAGATCGCCTGCACTTCTACTGGATCGTTGTGGATGTCTGGAGCAAGCCTCTCGTCAGCGTTATTGTTTACGACCACCCTGACATAATCTCTCGTATTAAGTTGGATTGCCTGATCCAGATTATTCACGATCTTAAGATTTAGGATCAGAAATACTCTTCCTTCTATAGAAGTCGCTCTTTTTCCTTGAACAATAATCTGCTTTCTAAGCTCTGCATTCTCGACTGTATAGTCAAAAGATCCAACCTGTTCTCCCTCCTCATCTGTCAGAGGAAAATTAAAACTCTTATCCAATTTCTGCTCAGACACTGGGTTTGGAAGTGCTGCCCCAACTTGCGTCGCATAATCAGGATTTGCGCTCGTGGTATTAAAACTTCTTATGATGCTTGCTGCACCCAACAGGAAAATTACTACTACAAGTATAGGAAGTGCGATTTTGATCAAAAATTTCTTGTTAAACTTTGGGAATTTAAAATTCTTAAAAGGATTTTTTACGTTGCTCAGAAAGTTTTTTAGTGGAGAAGTCCTTTGTCTTATCGGACCGTTATACATCTCCAATGCAAAAGCGAAAATGTAGTTTTTCAATTTATCGATCCCGACAACGGGATTTGGGATATTTATCGAAATTGTAGAATTATTTTTGTCCATATTTTTTGCTATAAAAAAAGCCCCTTTGCTGGGGCAGTTCAGTCTCAGGATAGTATCAGACTGTATAAAACTAGTCAATATGTTATAGTAATTTTGCTCACCTTTTTTTACTTTTGGCCTATTTTGAACTTAAAATTTTCATGATTGAAGCCTTTTGAAATCTACTTTCTTAAGATTAGCCAAACATGTTATCATAGGTGATATTAATTATGATAGCTAAAGTGCTCTATTTTCCCAGAAAGTTCCACTCGTGGTTCAAGTCTATATCGTGGAAAAAAAAGATCATCGTAATAGTTGTAATAATCATATTACTGTCTATCGTTGTTGGCCAAATCGGCGCGCTCACTGCCCCTCCAGGATATACGCTGGCAAAGGCTGAGCGTACAGATATAAAGGAAACTGTTACAGAAACGGGAAGAGTGTCATCGAATGGAAACGTCGAGATATATTCTCCAACTAACGGTATTGTAAAAGAAATTTATGTAGCAAATGGAGATATCGTAATCGAAAACCAAAATCTTCTAAATATAGAAAGTAACGCAACAGAACAAGAACAAAAGGCAGCTTATGCAAATTACCTAACAGCTGTGGCAACTCTAAATGCTGCAAAATCCAACCTAGATGTACTGCGCGCAGATATGTACGGAGCATGGGATTCATTCCGAGACCTGGCGACTAATGGAGAGTATGAGGATGGTGAAAATAGACCACGGGAGGAAAATCGCCAAGCTGCAGAATTTCAGATATCGCAAGACCAATGGCAAGCAGCTGAAGCCAAATATAAAGATCAACAGACGGTCGTAGGCCAAGCCGGAGTGGCAGTTAGCTCAACATGGCTTTTGTATCAGGCAACCCAAGATGCGGTTGTGAAAGCAACAACTAACGGGACTATAGCAAATCTTGCAGTGACTGGTGGGTCTCCGATAAAAGCCCAGACTGTAACAAATGCCTCATCGCCAATTCTCAATATCGCAAAGCCAGGTACCACAGAGGTAAAAGTCTCGCTAAGTGAAACAGATATATCTAAAGTAAAAGACGGTCAGGAAGCGGTTATCGATGTAAGCTCTATAGATGGAAAAGAATTCAAAGGTATCGTACGAAGAGTTGACACTATCGGAACTGATGACATGGGCGTTATCCGCTATAACGTCTATATAGAAATAACTAATCCTGATACTGACCTGAGATCGGGAATGACGGCAGATGTTGAGATCGTCACAAATCAAATAACGGACGTGCTTTCTGTCCCGAATTCGGCTGTTAAGCCTTATCAGGGAGGACGCGCAGTAAGAGTCATTAATCCATCGACTAAAGCTGTCGAATATGTTCCTGTAGAAATAGGAATACGGGGAGAGGACAGGACACAAATACTCAAGGGTCTAGATGAAGGACAGGAAATTGTTACGTCGCTTTCGAACGAACAAATTCAAAGATCAGGATTATTTTAAATAAGATGCAATGCCAAATAACACTCCGATCATCAAGCTAGAGAACATCACAAAACGCTATCCCCTCGGTGACGATCAATTCTATCAAGCACTAAATGGAGTAACACTTGAGGTAAGCGAGGGAGATTTTGTCGCAATCATGGGACCATCTGGAAGTGGTAAATCAACAACAATGCATATAATAGGAGCCCTCGATACTCCGACAACCGGAAAGTATCTACTTAATGGAAAGAACATAAGCACATATACGGAGGATCAACTCGCTGATATCAGGAATAAGGAAATTGGATTTATTTTTCAGTCATTTAATCTGCTCCCCAGGACAACCGTCTTAAAGAATGTAGAACGCCCTATGCTCTATGGAAAGATTAACCCGGAAGAACGGACGAGGCGGGCTATGGATGCACTCTCGCTCGTAGGAATCGCAGATAAAGCGCACAATCTATCAAATCACATATCAGGTGGCCAGATCCAACGCGTCGCGATAGCACGTGCACTCGTTATGGACCCATCGATCATCCTTGCGGATGAGCCGACCGGAAATCTAGACACAAAGACGTCGCATGAAATTATGTCATTTATAAAAGAGCTAAATAACAAAGGAAGGACAATAATCCTAATCACCCACGAAGATGATATAGCTCAGCATGCAAAAAGAATTATTAGGCTAGTCGACGGAAAGGTCGTTTCTGACAAAAAGAAATAATTATGGAATACAAGGAAATAGTCCAATCGGCAATCCAAGCACTGAGAAACAATATCCTGCGAACGTCCTTAACGATGTTGGGGATCATAATAGGAATAACCTCGGTCATCCTAATCTATTCTATAGGTCAAGGAGCAGTCGCTTTTGTAACAGACGAATTATCATCATTTGGAACAGATTATTTTCAAATTACTCCTGGGAGTGATCAGTTCAGTACTTTCGCAGGTTCAAATACCATAACATTTGATGACGTAGAAGCGATCCGGAATGACGCTTCCCTAACAAACATCCGATACGTTGCGCCAATTTCCATGGCATCTGTGAACATATCAGCAAACGGAGAAGACGAAGAAGTTTTGACATATGGCTCCACTCATGAAATATTTGAAATTCTGCGTCCTGACCTCATCGAAGGAGAGTTCATGACGCAGGAACAAGGTACAGCCTCAGAGAGAATTGTCATACTGGGAACAGATGTCGTGGAGGATTTATTTGGAGAAAACACATCTGCGTTAGGAGAAATAGTAAGAATCAATAACAGAACATTTAGGGTGACTGGTGTCATGGAGTCGTCCAGCGCGCTTGCGGGCGGATTCATCAACAACTCGGCAATAGTTCCCATAGATGTTGTCACGCGGGAAATCGTTGGCGAGGAAAAACTTCAGGAGATTGATATAGGCGTACACGATCAAAATTCAATAAATCAGACCTTAGAGGACGTTGAGCTCTTGCTGCGTGATAGACACAATTTAGATGAGGACGATGAAAATGATTTTCAGATAACTAGCTCTCAAGATATATTGTCTACTGTACAGACCATAACGGGCCTACTAACTGCCATGATTGCTGGCATATCAGGAATTTCCCTAGTCGTAGGAGGAGTCGGTGTCATGAATATAATGCTAGTATCTGTAACCGAAAGGACGCGAGAAATAGGACTACTTAAAGCGATCGGCGCAAAGGAAAAGGATATATTAACGCAATTTTTGGTCGAATCAGTTGTTATGAGTCTTATAGGAGGACTTATAGGGATCGCACTAGGGATATCTGGAGCTTTTCTAATTTCCCTTGTTGCAAATATTCCATTTGTCGTAAGTATCCCTGCCATTATAATTGCGGTGGGGGTATCAACGCTTGTCGGAATTGTGTTTGGGATATACCCTGCAAGGCGTGCAGCAAAGCTATCTCCTATCGATGCTTTGAGGTATGAATAATTCTTATTGACAAAGGATTTTTTAGAATCTAAACTTTAATTGTGAAACTCCAAAGAAGTATTGCCGATCTTGTCGCAAGTAAAAATTTTCTCTTTACTATCGTTTTACTTGCACTTATTGTATTTACTCTCTGGGTAATAAATGCTCTAGGGATTTCGTATCCGATAGACGTTACCACCAAACAAGCCTCCGGAGAACTTGCTGTAATCGGAGAAGGGAAAGTGGATGTTGTCCCTGATACGGCACAAGTAAATGTCGGAATTATCGTAAGCAACGCAACCACTGTCGAAACAGCACAAAACCAGATCAACCAAACCAATAACTCGATTGTCGCTGCCATGGAGAGTCTGGGGATTTCTGACGAAGACGTATCTACATCAAATTACTCGATAAATCCAGACTATAATTATGAATCCGGAACTAATGAAATCACCGGATACAGCGGCAATGCGAGTCTTTCCATAAAAGTAAGAAATCTTGATATCCTCCCGCAAGTCATAGAGCAGTCCACCGCAAATGGCGCAAATCAGATACTGGGAACAAGTTTTGTCATAGACAAGCCTGAAGAGTACCGCGAGCAAGCTCGAAATGCTGCTATCGAAAATGCACAACAGCAGGCAAAAGAACTTGCAGACAGACTTGGAATAAGACTTGGAAAGGTTACAAATATAGTTGAGTCCAGTGGAAATGACTACCCTATGCCTATGTATGACAGGGCACTTTCGGTAGAAGCAATGGGTGGCGGAAGCGCAAATCTCCAGCCTGGATCTCAAACTATCACCTCAACAGTTACATTATACTTTGACAAGAGGTAGTGTGACCCTGAGCTTACCGAAGAAATCGAATATTATCCATTTTACTTTTCTTTGCTTTCTCCAAATACTGTAAATGAGAAAAGGTCTAATATGTAAAGACTCTCTGTAAGCTTATCCATAAAGCCTTCTCTTTTAATACCTAAAAGAATAGTTAATATATTATTGTAAAATCCGTCAGCAATTAAGTTAAAGTCTGTTCTATCCTTACTCAAGTCTAAATACATTTTTACAATTTCTTCATTAGCGTCTGTAAATTCAAGTACTGCTTTCTCAAGACTCTTTTTAGTAATACCATACTCTTTAGCATATTCACCTTTTTTATCTAAATAGAGAGTAAAAAGAATTAAAAATTTCATTAAGGTCAAAACTTTTTCCGCATCAATCTTAGAAGTATTATTTCTTATTAACTCTGTTTGATCACTTTTATCATCAATTAATAATGTTTCGACAAAAATACCTATTGGAACAATTATAGAATTTAGCCACAAATATACCTTATCATCTTCATTTTTAGATTTGGTTAATAGAATATCTAAATTTTTGTTTATTAGAATATTCCTTTTGTATGTTTTTCCAGACAAAGCATCAATTAGGCCCATAATTAATAATTATATCAATGCTGAGCATATAATGCTAGAATACTTTTCATGATAGATTTCAAGATTGAGTTTAAGTCGAAAAAAAGTAACGCCCGAATCGGAATACTCAAGACTCCTCATGGAGAATTCGAGACGCCCTCCTTTACCGGAGTTGCCACTCAAGCTGTCGTCAAAACTCTAACAAGTGATGAAGTTGAAAAGACCAACACTAAAATACTTATCTCAAACACCTTTCACCTGCACCTAAAGCCTGGAGAAAAGTTTCTCAAAAAAGCTGGCGGGATCCATAAGTTTATGAACTGGGATCATCCACTCATGACAGATTCTGGCGGATTTCAGGTTTTTTCACTAGGCTTTGGAATAGATCACGGAGTCGGAAAGATCCTAAAAGAAAAATCTGATCTTTCTATTAAAGAAGGGCAACAACCACAAAATATAAAGATAACTGATGACGGTGTATTTTTCAGGAGCCCAGTGGATGGACGAAAACTTTTTATCGGTCCAAAAGAGTCTATAGAAATTCAAGAGTCGATAGGAGCTGACATAATTTTTGCTTTTGATGAGTGCACCAGTCCTATCGCCAACTATGAGTACACAAAAAAGTCTCTTCTAAAAACACATAAATGGGCAAGAATTTGTCTGGATACTAAAAAATCCGATCAGGCACTTTACGGGATAGTCCAAGGAGGAAAGTTTGAGGATCTTCGCTCCGAAAGCGCGAAATTTATAGGAGCTCTTCCATTTGATGGATTCGGTATAGGAGGCGAATTCGGAGACGACAAGCGCACAATGCAAAAAATGCTCCGCCTCACCAACTCTTTTCTACCAGAAAATAAACCTCGCCACCTACTGGGGATCGGGCATCCGGACGACTTCGAGCCGATTATGTCTGAGGGTGTCGAAACATTCGACTGCATAACTCCAACGCACTACGCACGCCACGGAGTAGCTTTCACTCCTAAGGGAAAACTTGCTATGAAAAAACAATCATTTTTAACTGATAATAAGCCACTTGATGATAGCTGTGAATGCCTTGCCTGCAGCAAATACTCAAAAGCATACATATGCCATCTTTTAAGGGGAAACGAGATCACGGGACTAAAGCTATTAACGATACATAATCTCACATACTTTAATAAATTAGTCGAGAACTTA
Source organism: uncultured Gammaproteobacteria bacterium (assembly GCA_964450885.1). Lineage (GTDB taxonomy): Bacteria > Patescibacteriota > Microgenomatia > Levybacterales > GWA1-39-11 > JBCLLY01. Next base: position 199,293 of record CAYVFE010000001.1, on the reverse strand, counting down.
AGGCAGAATATAAAATCCGGAAAACTCTAACTTGACATAGCACCTCAATCCTTATTACTATTATAGTCATGAGCTCACGTATCTCTAGCCGATTTATTACATCCACGATTCTTGCCTTAGCACTTCTTTCCCTCTTTAGTGTCTATTCATTTGCTCAAGAACTTGAAAATACCTTGCAGCAAACTCGCACTACGCAGACAAGAGCAGTCCGCGAAAATGTTTCAGACATGGTTGCTGAGAAAAGAGCAGCTATGCAACAAAGAAATGTTGCTGCTAGAGAAAAGTTCTCAGAAGATCTTGCTGCTATAACGGATGAAACCAAAAAAGCAATCGTGGAGAGGCTCAACACGAAACTTCAGACTATGAATGAAGCAAAAACTACACGTTGGGCATCTGCTCTAGATACACTATCAGAGATACTTACTAGAATTGAGACGAATATAAATGTGCTTAAGGATAGTGGTGTAGACACCACTTCTGCAGATACCTTAGTAGCGGGTGCCAAAGAGGCTATAGAAAGCGCGTCAGTTCTAGTTACGACCCAAGCAGAAAACTCTTACGTTATTGAGATAACTGACGAAGCAACACTTAGAGAATCCATCCAGCCCGTTGTTCAAAAATTCAAAGAAGATCTTAGGGCAACCCTTGCATCAGTAAAGACTGCTCGCGATGCCGTAAGACTTGCTGCTCGTGGCCTAGCGGCTCTCAATACTGTTCCTGCCGAAAATGAGCAGCAAACATTAGACCTACAACCAGATTCTGGAAGTGATATCATTCAATAAATATGGAAGACAAAACCCCAAATCCTAACACTAACCCAACAAGCGAAAACGCACAAACCCCTCCTATAAATCCTGTAAATAATGCGGCTCCAGTCACTCCTCCGCCTACTACTCCTCCTGTAACACAAAGTACTCCGCAACCCAGTAGCGTTCCGACTCCTCCAGCAAAATCCGGTGGCGGAAAAGGTGGGGCCATTATAGTTGGAGGAATACTCACGATATTTATCGTAATAGTTGTAGCGCTTTATTTTCTGATAATAAGGCAGGCTTCTGAACCAGAGACTCAAATTCCAACACCTGCCCCCGCTGCACAAACAGAACCTACACAAAATCCTGACCCAACACCAGCAAATACAGAGGAACAAGAAGTAATAAATGTGGATCTGGAAGAAAGCCTTGACGAAGAATTTGTTCCACTAGACGAAGACCTCAATCAGCTTTAGTTATTTACTTAAACTTTCTAGGAATGCAGACACGAGTGAAACTATTATGCTGAAAAGAAGCGCCCACAAGAACCCGTCAACATAAAAACCGCTGACTAAACTACTCACTAATAGGACTAGGAGAGCATTGATAACAAAGATAAATAGTCCGAACGTAACTAGAGTTATAGGAAGTGTCAAAAGAACCAGTATGGGTTTTAGAAACACATTGATTACTCCAAGAACGATTGCAACTATTAAAGTAGTCGTAAGAGAATCGACCTCCACGCCCGGAAGAATATATGCAGCAATAAATATAGCAACTGTCTGAATAAGAACTCTAACGATTATATTCATGCTTTAGGTTAGCAAATTCCAAGCCCCCATGCAATAAATAGTACTTTACACAAAGCACTATTATGATATACTTGCTTTCTATGAGCAGGCTCAAAAATATTAACATCTTCTTTAGGAAAAAACGCAAAAATATAATCAAAAAACTAAAAAATACTTATCCTGTTTTTATAAGACGATTTGAAAAAAGGCCACTTCTCTCTATCACACTCTTCGTTCTTGTTTTGCTAGTACTTATCGTATTAGGAAATATTCTTAGGACCCCATCCCAAGAGGACAAAAGTACACAAAAAATAGTTAAGAATGTGCAGGTGTATGACACAGGAAACCCAAGCGAAATATCCATCCAGGGACAGATAGAGAAATCTGGAATTATTACCATTACTGCTCAAACTTCAGGAATAGTCAAAAGTATTGATGTAAAAGCTGGAGATATAGTTAGTCCTGGAAGAAAACTTATCTCGCTGTCTTCCAACTATCAAGGATCAAGTGCTCCATCTGTTCAACGCCAACTAGCAGGAGCACAGTACCAAAACACCAAGGATACGTATGACACCCAAAAAGAAATTATTTCAAAACAAAAAGAAATAGCAAACAAACAGGACGAGAATGCAGATGAACTGCGTGAAATAGCAGACGATTCTATTGAGCGAACTGAGGATCTGATTGAACTAAATCAAGACGTTCTGGATAGCATCAACTCCAACCTGGATGAGCTAGAATCTGGAAACGTAGGAGGCGTAAATGATGATGCGATACTTTCAACCAAACAATTAAAAAGTCAGATACAGTCTGGATTGAATCAGCTACAAAGCGGACTGGACAATACACGCTACCAATCCAGAGGCGATACTCCTCAGGCTGACCTATCTAATCTCACAAAGGAAATCGCGCTAAAACAGCTGGATGTCCAAGAAAAGGCACTGGAGCTATCTCTTAAAACCGCAGGACTTCAGCTCCAGATAGCACAGATTCAAGAATCCTTAATGTTTCCAGCTTCGCCTATTAAAGCGACCGTGGAAAGAATTTTCGTAAAGGAAGGCGAACTGGTAAATCCAGGAACTCCACTTATGGTTATTCATGGAGATCAAAATCTCCAACTCATCGCGAAAATCCCATTCGATCTGTCACAAATGATAAGTAAAGACAGAGCTACTAAGGTCATTATCAACGAAAATGAGATAGAAATCTTTCCTGAACACATATCCATAGATGCAACTGATGGAAACTTATCATCTGTTTTATATTCCATACCAGATTCCTATCAAAACAGTATCTCCAATAATTCATATGTAAATATAATAGTACCACTTGACGTGAACTCGAAGACTGATGGAGCAATCTATGTTCCGATTGATGCAATACATACCCTACCCGACTCTTCTACCATATATGTAGTAAGTGGGGATAAGGCGCAGGCTATTTCTATAGAGGTAGGGAGCATCCGGGGTAATCTTGCAGAAATCAGCAGCAATGACCTATCACGGTACCAATATGTAATCTTGACAAGAAACATCTCTGAGGGAGAACTTATTTCATTCTAGAAATGCATGGCAGGCAAAGAGAAAAATTATTTACAACTTATTCGCTTTGATAAAAAAATCAAGGAAAGTTTTGCGGGACGCTATCTAACAAATATACGACTTGTAATCCTGGTTTTGATAATAATCCTGATAGGTGGACTAACTAGCTTTTCAACACTACCAAGAAGGCTTAATCCCGAAGTAAAAATTCCGATTGTTGTCGTTTCTTCAAATCTTCCAGGAGCAAGTCCTGCAGATGTCGAATCACTCATAACAATTCCTCTAGAAGAACAACTTTCATCTCTTACAGATCTAAATACCATAACTAGTACCTCATTAAATAGTAGTTCCACTATAACGTTAGAGTTCGCATCTTCAGTTAATACAGATGATGCAGTAAATGATGTACAAAAAGCTGTAAATAACGTGGATGATCTCCCAGAAGATGCTACAACTCCGCGAGTTGCGGAAATAGATTTTGAAGACCAAACAGTCTATACCTTTGCTATAAGATCAGAAAACGATCTTGCGTCTCTTATGAACTTTACAAGAGACCTAAGTGACTCCTTAGAGAAGCTAAGTACAGTAAACAGGATAAGCCCATCGGGACTATATGAAGATGAAATAAGAATCGAGATTAAGCCTGAGATAATTAATCAATATAGTATTTCGGTAAATCAAATTTCTCAATCTATAAGAACATCTCTTACGTCTTATCCTATCGGAACTATAAAAACCGACAAAAATGTATTTACTGTAAGTATAGATCCAGAAATAAATTCCATTGAAGATCTTAGAGACCTTCAAGTAGAAATCAGCGGCAATAACGTAAGGCTTGCTGATATTGCAAGCGTTTATGTATCTACATCTCCTGATCAACAAAAATCGTATCTTGCCGAAAAGATAGATCCCAGACAGGTAGTTGTACTTTCAGTTTATAAGACTTCAAGCGCAGATATCACAAAGGCTGTGCAGGATGTAAAAGCTGTAATCCAAGATGCTACTGCAAGAGAAGATGGAAAATACGAGGTAATTGAAATAACGGATTATGCGAAACTTATTAACGATCAATTCAATGAGCTTGCTACAAATTTTGGAATTACAATTCTTCTAGTATTTATAGTACTCCTGGCTGTGCTTGGACTAAGACAGGCTGTCCTTGCATCATTCACTATCCCTCTATCGATTCTTATAAGTTTTGTAGTTATGCAGATTAGTGGAATAAGCATAAATTTTCTGTCTCTTTTTTCCCTGCTGCTTGCTCTCGGTCTTCTTGTGGATAATGCGATTGTTATATTGTCAGCCGCAACAAGTTACTACAAGTCAAAAAGATTTACTGCAGAAGAATCTGGATTACTCGTATATAGGGATTTTTTCTCACCAGTATGGGCAACTACTCTTACGACCGTATGGGCGTTTTTACCATTGCTTCTTGCAACCGGAATCATAGGAGAATTCATAAAAACCATACCGATAGTTGTCTCGGCAACACTAATATCATCAACCATGATTGCTTTCTATATAACTATCCCGATTTTGATTTTTGTTTTAAAACCTAATATTCCAAAAAGAGTCGTTGTTCTTTTTTATACAATAGGAGTGTTAGCATTCCTGCTTATCGGCTTCATGCTAATACCAAATAGCATTATTTTTATTCCTACATTATTCATCTATATTGTTTTACTACTAGCAACATTCAAACTCAGAATCAAACTGTTGAAAAAGCTCAAACCTACGACTAGCCAAAGGGCACTTCTGAATAAAGCGAAAGTGGCAGCAGACAGAGGAATTATACAGTTCGATCTTGTTAATCAAAAATATAACCGCGCCCTAAGTAGGATCATTAACTCCAGAACAGCAAGAAGAAAGACCCTAATCGCAGTTGTAATTTTTTCGATATTTTCATATCTCTTGCTCCCACTCGGGCTTGTAAAAAATGAGTTTTTCCCTGCTAGTCCATCTGATGAATTCTATGTAGCGATAGATTTTCCTAGTGGGACTAACCAGGACTTTATCGAAAAGGAAGCAATAAGACTTAGTGGGATTATTCAGGAACATCCTGATATCAAATTCGTAACAACTCAGTATGGCTCAGGTCAAGGAGCTTTTGCAATAGGAGGTGATCTTACCCTAACTATCAGTCTTGTCGATGAGACTTATAGAAATAATGACTCTATACAAATATCTCAGGAGTTGAGAAACGCATTCTCAGATTATCCAAACGGCGAATTTTCTGTTGTTGAAGTTAGCGGCGGACCACCAGTCGGTGACGATATATTGATAACAATTCTTGGAACAGATCTTCAAACACTAGATAAAATCGCAGACGAGATAGGTGAATTCATGAATGAACAACCAGGAGTAACCAATGTCGAAAAATCGATAGAACCTGGAATAGGAAAAATGGTATTCGTGCCAGATACATCAAAGCTAAGTGAATATGGTTTAACGATCGACACCTTAGGATTTACGATGAGAAGTTATCTCAGCGGAATGTCTCCTGATGACCTGCGTATTGAGGATGATAATATTCCTATCCAAATACGTATTGCCGGAGAGAATGATCCCCAAACATTAAACTACCTAAATATTCCTACTCAGGGTGGCGATGTTCCACTTTTAGATTTAGGTGAATTTACACTCGAACAGAATCCGACATTGATCAATAGAGAAGAACAGAAGCGATTCATAAGCATAGGTGGATCAGTTATTCCAGGATATAATATTCCTGAGGAAAACCAGAAGGTTTTGGATTTTGCAAATAGACTCACCCTTCCCGACGGATATGAACTAAAAACCGGAGGAGTTAATGAAGAAAACCAAAATTCTATAAATTCAATCCTTCAGGCAATGATTGTCTCATCTATTCTAATCCTGATTACAATAGTGATACAGCTTGGGTCATTCAGAAAAGCGCTCGTTGTGATGCTTGTTATTCCTCTTGCGGTATCTGGAGTATTCATAATTTTTGCGCTATTTGGAATTCCCCTCTCCTTCCCAGCGCTCATTGGACTTCTTGCGCTTTTTGGAATAGTCGTAAATAATTCGATAGTCATGATTCACACCATAAATCAGAATCTAGACAACAAGATCTCATTTACCAAATCTGTAATCGATGGAGCATCCAGTAGACTAGAACCGATCTTTCTAACTTCATTGACTACCATAATTGGACTCATTCCGATTACTCTTTCTGATCCCTTATGGCGCGGGCTTGGGGGAGCTATAATTGCAGGACTCGTTTTCTCGGGAGCAATAATGCTTTTCTTTATTCCAGTTATATATTACTTTATATATTCTGGTGAATATCTAAAAAGGCGTTAGGACTTTCTATCTAAGTTGTAATCCAAAAGTTGTCTTAGGATGTCCATGTACTTGTTATCAACGTCTATTCTTTTTATCAAAGCTCTAATATCTTTCATCGAGCTATCGGTCATTTCCTTAATTTCTTTTTTAACTTCATATTTTATTGCAAGAGCTCTTATTATCTCTATCTGATCAATATCGATGTCTGCATTTCCAAAATACTTTTCCAAAACTAACCTATCATTAGCATCTGCCTTTTTAAATAAAATATCACGAAAAATTGTTTTCTTATTTTCTCTAATATCAGAACCAACTGGCTTTCCTATTTCCTCTTCCTTTCCAAAAAAACCTATCTCATCATCCTTTAACTGAAAAATCAGTCCTGCTTTTTCCCCCAACTCATCAAGCGTTTTCTTAATTTCATTATTACTATTCGAATAAATACACCCCATCGTAAATGGCATAGAAAAAGTATATCGAGCAGTCTTGTATTTATAAACTTCTAGAATAGATTCTCGTCTTGTCTCAAGATTACTCTGGCCAAGTTGCGAGTCCAGTCCTTCGGCCAAACAAACAAGGTAAATTTCTTTCGCCAAAAAATTCAAAAGCTCTAGTGTCCTATCATATTTTATCTGAGATATGATTTCGAAAGCATAAAAATAGGCTGCGTCCGCGACTACAATCGCCATAGACTTCCCATAGTGAGACGCATCGATAACATCTAAATCTGCCGCTCTTTCCTCGTACTTTGCAAAAACTGATTTTTCTCCCCGTCTCATTCTGTCGTTATCGATTATGTCATCGTGAATAAGAAGTCCTGAGTGAATGAGTTCGATCGCAGCTGCAATCTTTAAATGGTCATCTGTTATCTTTTGTCCTAAAATCCGACACGTCAGGATAAAAAGAGTCCCACGTATAAGCTTCCCCCGTAGTGCAAACTCTTCGATCTCCGAAAGTATCTTAAGATCTTTGAGCTGCGCGGGTTCCGTCTTGGATTTATCTTCTATAATTTTTTTAAAATAAATCGAAATATCTTTTTTTGTACTATCTAAGTAATTCTTGAATTGCATTATGCTTATTATAGCGCGGAGATAGAAAATATTAAACTAATCCTTATTGACTATATTTATCGGAGTTCCTGCAATAAATGATTCTATATTGTCATGTGTCGTCTCCAAAATTTTATTTAACGCCTCATAACTATTAAATGCGTTATGGGGAGTGATAACTACTTTTGGATGATTACAAAGCATGTGGTCCTCAAGCACCGACTGCAGCTTCTCTTTCTCGAATTTATTTGAAAGCAGCTGCTTTTCTTCGTGCAGAACTGGTTCTTCTTCTAGTACGTCGAGTCCTGCAGCATAAACTTTCCCGGACTCCAACGCTTTTAGAAGCGCTCCATTATGGATAAGTCCACCTCGAGCAGTATTTATTACCACTACATTCTGCTTCATCTGAGAGAACTGTTCTTCTGAAAGAAAATGATGCGTGTTTTTATTGTAAGGTATATGCAAGGATATGACATCGCTTTTCGAAAAAAGAACTGGCAAATCCACATGTTTAAATCTCATCTTCTGCTCCATAACTAAATCCGGATGCCTCGCGTAAGCTACGACATTCATTCCAAATCCATTCGCGATCTCAATCACATGAGAACCGATCGCACCAATCCCTATAATTCCCAAGGTCTTTCCTCTCAGTTCAAATCCGGTAAGTCCTTCCGGGTTGAATTCACCTTTTCTTGCCCTTTCAAAAGACTCTTCAAGGCGCCTTGAAATTGATAAAAGTAAAGCAAATGCATGCTCTGCAACTACAGTTTCTGCATATACCGGTACATTTGAAACTACTATGTTTTTTAACTTTGCCGCATCAAGATCTATATGATCAAAGCCCGTAGACATAGTCGTAATAAATTTTAGATTTGGCATCAGGTCAATTAGCTCCTTACTTACTCTTGAATATACGAACACCACAACCATCTCCGCATCCTTCGCCTGACCTACAGTGTCAGAAGAAAGCTCATCATCCACGAAAATTAGCTCATGCGATGGAAGTGCCATCACAAAATAATTCTGCTCCGTTTTGTCTGCTTCAAAAATTACTATTTTCATTACTGCTCTATAATAAAATCTCCGTTATCTCCAACGCCAACAATAAATCTCTCACCCTTGCTGATTTTACCCTCAAGTATCATTCTTGATACGAGATTTTCAATATTCTCTTCTATATATCTTCTCACATTTCTGGCTCCAAAATCTTGGTCAAATGATTCTATAGAAATTTTGTCTATCGCGTTATCAGAAAAACTTATATCAATAAATTGTTCCATCAACTTATCCTTTAAATCTGTTAGCATTAACTCTGTAATTTTTACAACTTGCTCTTTTGATAGCGGATGGAATACTACAACGTCATCAAAACGGTTGACAAGCTCCGGCTTGAATATACTTTTTGTCAAAATATAATCTATCAATTCATCCTTTACAGCGCTGCCTCCTGACTCTATTTTCTCTCTTATAAATTGACTTCCGGCATTTGAAGTTGCGATTATTATCGCATTTGTAAACGATATTTTTTTACCTTTATTATTTGTGACAAATCCCTCGTCAAGAACCTGTAGAAAAACGTCAAGAAGCTGAGGATGCGCTTTCTCGAATTCATCCAGTAAAACTATGGAAAAAGGGGTCTCTGATATTTTGTCTACAAAAGAATTCTTGAAACTTTGTTCCCCAGGCATCTCGCCTAATAGTTTTTTTATACTATCTTGCGTTTGGTACTCACTCATATCGACCCTTATCATCCGGTCTTCACTACCAAAATATTCCCTTGCTAAAAGTTTTGCAGTGGTCGTTTTACCTACTCCTGTCGGGCCCAGAAATAGAAAGGATGCAATCGGGCCTTGCTTTTTTCTAAGTCCACTTCTAAGTCGTCTTAATGCGTTGGAGACCGAAGAAACCGCTTCGTCTTGGCCGATAAGACTCTTGTGCAAAGTCTCCTCCATAGCAAGCAACGTATTCTTCTCTTCTTCTGTAGGCGCAGACAATTTAACCCCCGTTTTATCCTTTATCATCTCAGAAACCTCATGTCGTGTAATTAAATTCTTTCCTGAATTAAAACTCCTGACCATTACATCCTCCAATAGCTTGACAGCGGATCCGGGAAGAGAAGAATCAGGAGAATAAAGATCTGATGATTCTACAATTTCTTTTATAGCGCCATATGTAACTATCGCTTTTGACATTTTTTCTCTTATATTTACTTCTTCTATAAGCATGAATGTAGCTATTTTCGGATCAGGTGCATCCAAATCTATCTCTGAAAATAGAGATTGTACCGAAGGTTTTGTTGCGATAGAATCCTTGTAAGCCTGAGGATTAATAGTTCCGATGATTTGCACCCTGTTACTTTCAAGATATGCTTGTATAGCGCCCGACATATCGAACTCAAATCCGCCGCCGCCGCCAAAAATATTTTCTATATTCTCGATAAAAACGATTATATTCCCGGAGTGTGAGACTTCGGTGAATATGTTTCCGATTCGACTTTCTATCTCCCCCTTGTCGCCTGCACCAGATAACAATCTGTCTACAAAAAGAAAATATATTCTTTTATTCTTAAGTTTTTTTGTAAGAAGTCCCTTATAAGCATCGTGGGCGAATTTCATAACAAGGGTAGTCTTGCCAACTCCTGGATCTCCCACAAGAAGGACATTGCTGGCAGAGCCTTTTGAAAGACTTTCTACAAATTCTCTATAGTCTTTTTCGCGGCCAATTATTTTGGGTTCGTAATCAAGGCTTAACACCTCGGTGGTGAAATCAGATGTATAATTTTTTGTTTCCGGCGTCCACCCGTAAACCAAAGAATCAAATGCACCACTCCCATGAAACAGAAATGCTGGAGGCTCTACCTCACCTATATGAAATTTTTTCCTTGCCCAGTACAAAATAGTAAGCAAATCTTTTTCATTCAAATTATTGTCTTGAAGAATTCGTGCACTTTCCTCCTGTAGCAACAGGTAGGCTGTAATAATATCCAAAGATGTAATATATTTTCCCTCTAATGCCTTCACTAAAGCAGAAGCTTTATCCAAAAGTGCATCTTTAGTTATATTTGCATCAGTCAATTTAAGCTCGGGGCTTATCCGCTCCCGAATAAATTTCCCTTTCTTTGATATAAGTAATGACTCGACAAGAGTGAAAGCACTCTTGGAAGAAGACAGTTCTGACCTTATATCAAATACCGTTGCGTCAATTAAGTCATTTGCGTCGTTAACATTTTTTTCCGGATGAATTCTTTCAAGTTTTTTATGAATGAATAATTCCTGTAGCAAAAAGATAAGATATAAAGGCAGTATCCTTAACAAAACGGAGGGCTCATCAACAAACAGAAGGAGAACAAGTGTCAAGACAATGAAAAGTAAGGCTCTGAATAGAACACCCTCCTTGCTAGTTAAAAATCTATATAAATTGAAAAATATTTTCTCCTGCATATAATAAATAGATTAAGATTATTGGCGACAAAAAAAGTAGCGCCACAATAAAAAGCTCAATGACTATAAGGACCAACAGGACCGTCAGTGAAAATCCGATCAAAAAAGTCTTCACGAGAATTCCAAAGACTATCGAGAACAGTACGAGCCCCTTTCTGTACTCGTTCTTGAGAGGCTTGAAGAATGTTCTCAAAAGCAGTGGCGTAGAGAGAACCTGCAAAATATACGAATTTAGGCGGGTAAAATAATCTATCGCACCCAGACAAATATCATGATACCAAAATATTAATAGCTCAAATGGATACATCAGGGCAGTTTTCATCCTATATCTAGTTTAGGGATAGTTAAACCTCAAATCAAGCTCGAAGAATCTTAGAACCAACCCTTTTTTGAGCTCTCCTGCTCAAATTCCTCAATGAGTTTTTTCTGCTTGGAATTTATCTTATTTGGTATCTCCACCTTTACTCTTACAAAGTGGCTACCATGCCCTCTTCCATTGATCTCCTTTATTCCCTTATCTTTAATCCTTATCAACGTATCCGGCTGGGTTCCTCCTGGAATCTTAAGCTTAACCTTACCTTCTAACGACCTTATTTCCTTTACTCCCCCCAGAATCGCCATAGTAAATGGCACATCTTCTTCGGAGAATACATCTGCGCCACGGCGCTCAAAAAAATCGTCAGGTCTTACATCAATTACAATATCAAAATCATCAAATCTAATTCTTTGCCCAGAGTTTATTCCGGCTGGAATTTTTATATCTCTTTTTTTTCCATTCAAGTCGATTCTTTTTGTTACTCCCTTTACCGCATCCATAAAATCGATAGCAAGAGAATATGACGGTTTTTGCCGACCGAAAGGAGAAGCCCCACCAAAAAATTGTTCGAAAATATCGAAAGGATCTGTCCCACCGAAATCAAATCCCTGTGAGCCTCCCCCGCTTGAAGAATAATAGTATTTGAATGGACCTTGACCACCTCCGCCACCAAATGGATTTCCACCCGAAAAAGGTCCGCTGCCTTGAGCTCCGCTAGATCCGAATTGATCATAATTTTGGCGCTTCGCAGGATTTGAAAGCACTTCATAGGCTTCGTTTATCTCCTTGAATTTGCCTTCTGCCTCTTTCGATTTGTTCTTGTCAGGATGAAACTCGACAGCAAGCTTCCTATAGGCTTTTTTAAGCTCCTCAGGACTTGCCCCTTTTTTCACGCCCAAAACATCATAAAAATCTTTTGCCATAGTAAGCCTTTATTTTAGCAAAAAAGCAAGTCGATTGCTAGAAATTATTGAGGCTGATAATCACCGTTTCTTTTATTTCTTATGAAGAAAAATGCCCCTATTCCCAAACCTACTATAACTATCGCTAAAATTACAAATATTACAGGATTTATGCTTTGCTCATTTTCAGTAGCTACATCTATAGCTTCAGTTGCTGTTTTCGTTCTAAGCGGAGGAGTAACAACAACCTCTTGAAATGGAATATCGAAAAAAGCAACACCTTCTCCCTCATGGGAGAATTCCTGACCAGGAGATAGCTTGAGAAGCGTATAGTGTTTGGATATTTCTATAGGTTCACCAAAACCAGAAAGCTTCTCTCCCTGATTTTCTAAAGGATTATACAAAAGAATGTAGGAATCAAGATCAGCATTATCATCAATAACTTGTGGATCTAGATTGTTGTCTTGTAGATTTTTTATCTGCTGATCACTCACAAGAGATAAAAATATCGGCTCCTCTACATCGACGCCCTCTAGGTACTCGAGGACCCTAAGGCTATTTTCAAATAATATATCTATATCCTCTCTAGTCTCATAAACTGTAACAACAAGTATTCCTCCATTCTCTTGTGCATACCCCTCTCCTCTAAAAAATAAAAATGCCAGTAGAAATAGAGTTAATATCAGTAGTATTTTTTTCATTGTGTTGATAATTCTGCAACCGCAGCAACTACTCCTTTTGCAGTATTTGTTATTTGTGCAAAATTGATAAATTCGATCTTGTCGTTAGTACTATGGTATACAGAGCTAAATGTACATTCATGTCCAAAGATTGCTGGAATTCCTCTACTCCAGAATGGAGCATGATCACTTCTGGCATTTGATGTGGAGACAGATGATCCCCCAAGATTTATATTATACTTCTGGATCATCTCTATTATCTTGTTTGACATGATATCTCCACCATTATAATTTTTATATCCAAAATTCACACACGCGCTCCCTGAATCGTTTCCTATCATATCCAAATTTATAACTCCCTCTATTTTTTTCCCTGAAGGAATATTTCCTGCATAATACGAACTCCCATAAAGCCCTTGCTCTTCCCCGGAGAACAAAATAAATTCTAGCGAAACATTCAACTTGTCCTGCATGGTCTTTAGTACCCTTGCTGCCTCCATAACTGCTACTGTCCCACTGGCATTATCGTCTGCGCCTGGAGCAGGATCAGTCGAGCCGGATGTCGAGTCCATATGAGCTGTAACTAAATAAACTCTATTTGCATCTTTCCCAGGAACTTTCCCGATTATATTTCTTGTAGTATTGCCGGAAAAATTAAATTGCTGATACTCCACGTTTAATCCAAAACCTTGAAGGGTATTGTATATATAATTTGCCTCTGTCTGATTCCCATTCGTAGAGGTGTATCTTGTTTGTGACTGGTCATCCCCCGCGATATCATCATCATCAACAAGACTTTGCATATAGTTTCTGATATTTGATTCCGAAACATCATTTACGAGACTCCCTACATCCAAGGGTGCACCTTGCCCATTTCCAGTAATAGGAGTAGATGTAGCCACCTGACCAGGCTGCGGAGTAGACGTTGGCACTGATCCGCCACCAGGAGTACTCGTAGGTGCTGGAGGAATTGACGAGCCTCCACGCCCGCCTCCCCCATCGCCAAATTTCTCTGTGCATACAAGCGGACATAGCTGTATATTCTTTTTTCCAGTGGCACATTTCGGATCATACTCACATGTGTATAGGATCGGTGTTGTAGGAGTAGGGATCGTGGTAGCAGATACAGGGGTAGGGGTGGATGCAGCAGGGGTTGGAGTCGTAGGAACGGATGTAGGACCAGCTACTATAGTTGGCGTCGGATTTAACGGATCCTTGGTCACGATAAAATTGACGCTCACCGCACTCTGCGTCTGGGAAAGCGAGATATCATTTCTTGCACTACTATCATAAGAAACATTGAATGTTCCGTTAAAAAGGTTATCGAAAATAAATGTCCCATCAGAAAGCGTACTGACGGTGTCTGTAAAACTCCCAGAAAGACCCACCGACTGATTGCTCAATGGAGTGTCACTGGTATCATATTGGGTATTACCGTTATTATCTTGATATATCCTACCTGAAATATAATATCTCACCTGAGCTCCAGACGTTGGTGTTAATGTTGGCTGGTTCGGTACTGATGTCGGAATCGTTCCTCCCTGATTTCCAGAGCACTTAGGAGGTTGTCCAGAATTTCCAGAACACACAGGTCCTGACTGGCTTCCAGCAGGCTGTTGATCTATCTCTGTTGCCTGTGAAGCAATATCTACCTGCTCACAAACTCCCGCATCACCTGCATACAAATCGTTACATGATTGTAGTAAGGAATCATATAGATTTTTTAGATTAGAAGACGGAGTCAGATATCGGGTTAAAGCGCGATAGAATATCGCCAGCGCTCTATCTTTGCCGATCGAAGATACGTTACATGTATTAAATGAGCCACCTTCTACTAATAGATAGAAGGTTTTATTTATTATTCCGCTATTCTGATGTACACCGTAGTTATCAGCTGAACTGCACCAATAGTTAGATGCGAAAAGTCTATCTGGTTGATTATGGGAGGGGGGATTACTTAAAGATCTTATGACCCCCAAAGCAGACCCTTCACCCAAAGTCCAATCGTTAGGATCAACAGCCCACCCGAACACATCAGACATCCCCTCATTTATGGCTCCTGATTGAGCGTTGTATATTAGCCCTGCTGTAGAAGATGTTACTGCATGAGTCAGCTCATGTCCGGTGATATCTGGGGTCACCATATTCGAGCTATAGATCATCCTGCCAGCTTTCGAATCCCATCCTGCATTAGGACTCCCCGTATAATAGTTCATATATCCTCTTAGCTGGGCACCATTGCCGTCATAACTATCTCTTTGGTAGTTATTGAAATAGAAATTATATGTATCGCCAAAGTAATTATATCCGTCATCTATATCCCTGGCTCCATATGGAGGCGCTCCTTCGCTTCTAACCTGCGAACACGAAGTTTGGGATCCGCCACAGTCAAATATAGTTCTGTTGAGTGCGTGAAAAATGAGTGTTCTTTCTTCAAGTTTTTCCCCATCTATAAGGGATATAAAATACTCTTTGGCAAAATTTAAAGAATTTGCCTCAGTGCTCACTGTCACTTTTACTGTCGGGATATTTCTATTGTCGCTAGACAGACCTATTAGTTTACTGTTATAGATCACTTTTTCTGCGGTAGACAGCTCCATATCTACTGTTTCACCTACTTCTTTTTTTGCTTCATCAACCGCCTTACTTACGGCCTCTTCAACAGTAATATTCTCACTTTCGACATCAAACGTAACCAGCGCATTTCCAGAAACATAATACACTTCATTGTTATTGCGAACATGGACTCCTAAAATAGAGTCCTGAACTGCTACTCCATCGATATACTGTTGAAAGAAATAATGACTGGCAGGAACTTGAATGTTATGTTCGCTTGAACTACTACTATCATCTTCGTCTTCAACCGACCTTGCTATCTCCGAATTATCTATATATGACTCGCCTACAATTCCGCTTTCAGCTAAATACTCTCTTGCCGCATTCTCATTTGTAGATCTGGCTATATATCCGCTCTCTGGATATTTGACAGTAATTTCCCGGATAGTATCATCTCCGGAAATCGACACATTCGCTTTGGGATTATTATTCAAACTAATAAGGATTGCGAAAAAGGCTATCGCAAACAGAACTAGCCCGATGATCCCAAATATCACGGGTTGGGGGATATTATTCTTCATCACTCTTCCGGATAAACTTTTACTACCATCGAATCAATCTTCAAGTCTAAGGCTTCGATTACATATCCAAATTTTTTGAATTGATAATTACACTCCCCCGAAAATCCTCCGCAGGCATAGTCCCAGACAGCCACTTCTCCTGCGCTTTGCACCTCGACTATTGTCAAAGCTATACAATCGAAACAATCAGCAGGCTGATTACTTGTTGAGACTAATTTGAGCTCTATATCAGTCCCGGGTATGATAGTAGGAACACCTACGAGAAGCTCTAATTCGTAAGCATTTTCATCCTCCTCACTTGGAATCTCATCGATAGGAGTAGGTGCTATGTCATCAATTTTTGAATTTGACTTAGCTACTGAAGCTGTAATAAATATTATTATAGGAATAAGAACAGCTATAAATATCAAAACTATTATCAACTTTTTATTTTTTATTGAAAGATTTCTTATCATAATTGATTCTGATTATTTCCGTTAACTGCCATCGTCATAGCCTCTCCCGTTGTCGGGTCAACAGGAGGAGGAGCGGGAGCAGGATCTTGGGTAATTGGCGCTGCCGGATCTACTATCATGCCACCGTTTTGCTGTTGTGGCATTTGCGCCTGTCCATTTTGTATCGGACCAACCTGCTGATAACCATTATTTGCATTCATGTCATTTTGCATATTTGGTTGGCCTTGCATTTGACCATTCACATTCAAAGCATCACCTGGAGCTATATTCGGATCTATAGGATTTTGTGGAATTCCTCCTGGCTGCGTAGAATTATTTTGCAAACTTTTTGAATTAGGCGATTTTTTGAAGGTAAAATTCTTAGTAACTTCATCATAATCAACAATTATGATATCTCCTTGGATAAATTTTTTTCCGATTATCTCGATGCTTATCGGGTTTTCTATAACTGTTTGGATAAGACGTCTTAAGGGTCTTGCTCCGTAAACGGGATCAAATCCATCCTTTGCCAGAACTTCAATAGCCTTATCGGTTATTTGAAGATCAAATCCCTGTTCTTTGAGTAATTTCTGGGTATTTTTTATGCCTAACTTGGCGATCGCATTCATATACTTTTCTGTTAGTGGCTTAAATATTGCGACCCCATCAAAACGATTTATAAGCTCTGGTCTGAAAAACTTTATCAACTCATCCATAAGATTTTTTGAGAGCTCTTTGAATACTTTCTCATCGATTTTTTCCTCCTCTGTCATCTCTGGTTTCTTTTGGTCGCTTGGAGCAGAGGATTGAGGCTGGGAAACTTGCGGCTGAGCAGATTGAACCTGACCATTCTGCCTATCATTTTTACTATCTTTATCTGCAGCAACAGATAGCGCCTTTACTTCTTTTTGAGTAGTCAAAGTCTCTTGGATAAGCTTACTACCAATATTTGATGTAGCTATAACTATTGTATTTTTAAATGATATAGTATTTCCTTTATTATCTGTAAGTCTTCCATCCTCAAGAAGCTGCAAAAGAATATTAAAGACGTCAGGGTGTGCTTTCTCAACCTCATCAAGCAGAACTATAGAATAAGGTTTTTGCCTAACCGCCTCTGTCAGCTGTCCGCCTTCCTCATAACCGACGTACCCAGGGGGTGCACCGATAAGCTTTGCAACCTCATGCTTTTCCATATACTCAGACATATCAAGCCTCACCATCGCATCATCACGGCCGAATAAAATTTCTGCAAGCGTTTTTGCAAGCTCTGTCTTACCGACTCCTGTAGGGCCTAGAAATATAAAAGATGCAATCGGGCGATTTGCTGAGGCAAGTCCTATACGCCCGCGTCTAACCGCCTCTGAGACGGATTTTACAGCTTCCTCCTGATCTATAAGTCTTTTATGGATCAGATCTTCAAGACCTAACAGCTTCTTGCTTTCATCCTCTGTAAGCTTTGTTATGGGTATTCCTGTCCAAGCACTTACGACTTTTTCTATGTCAGATCGAACCACCTGAGTATCTTTTCGCTTCCCCTCCGCAGCCATAAGTTTTACCTCAGCAGACGCTTCGTCTATAAGATCGATTGATTTATCAGGTAAATATCGTTCTCCAATATACTTTTTAGAAAGTTTAACCGAATACTCTATAGCTTCGGGCGTTATGGTAACGTTATGAAATTTCTCATACTTTACCTGAAGAACCTTCATCATCTCAATAGCGGTCTCTATCGATGGCTCATCTATGATGATCGCCTGAAATCTTCTTTGAAATGCTTTATCTTTCTCGAAATATTTTCTATACTCTGCTGTCGTTGTCGTACCGATCAGCTGCAACTGCCCTCTCGCGAGATATGGCTTTATAATATTTGAGGCATCCATCGCACCATCAGTAGTTCCGGCACCTATTAATGTATGGATCTCATCGATGAAAAGCAGCAGTCTTCCTTCAGAAAGCATCACCTCTTTTATTACGTTTTTCAACCTCTCCTCAAATTCCCCTCTATGAGATGCACCCGCAATGAGCGATGTTAGATCGAGTTGAATTATTTTCTTATCCTGCAAATCCTTAGGGACCTGCTTTTTTACGATTAACTGAGCGAGTGCTTCAACTATTGCAGTTTTACCTACTCCCGCCTCTCCAATAAGGATTGGGTTATTCTTGCTCCTTCGAAGCAATATATGAATCGTCCTCTCTATTTCTTTCTCGCGTCCGACGACTGGATCCAGCTTTCCGCTCCCAGCCTCAGCTGTCAAATCTATACCATATTCCTCAATAACGCTTTTTTTACCGGTCTTGAATTTTGAATCTTTTTCCAGTGTCTGCTCAAAATCTTTTTTATCGATTCCTTTTGAGGTCAAAAGAGCTTGGGCCGCCTCCGATGAAAAGACTGCCAAAAGCAAATCCTCCGGAGAAATAAAACTTGAAGCTCTTTTTGTAGCGAATTTATAAGATTCATCAAAAATACGCTGAGTACTTTCACTTAGAATAGGAGGAGTTGTCGCAGTTCCTACCTGCTGCTTGGACTCTATTTCTTTTGCAAGGGATGCTACATCCACTTCATGCTTTTGCAAAAGTTTATATATCTCTCTGTCATAGGTGAGAGAGAGAAGCAGTAAATCTGGCTCTATCGCTGGATGCTGATACTTCTTCGCTTCGCTCTGAGCCTGCTGAAGTATCTGATTGGAGCGCGAATCTAAATGGGAAAGAGCATTTACATTCTGCCTTTTTCCAGGATCCATCGTCGACCCAGCAATCCCTTGATTTGGCATCATTTGCGCTGGCATCTGTTGAGGCTGTCCCATCATTTGCCCCTGCTGCATTTGCTGTACAGGATACTGATTATTAGGCGCAAATGGTCCTTGCGGATTTTGAGGAGCCGCCGGATTTTGCTCGTATTGTTTTTTCTTAAATAAATCTCCAAACATATTTTTATTATAGACAAATAGCAACTACTTCAACAAATGCTAAGATGCATTTGTTGATGGATCTTTATCAGGATTTCCACTATTTTCCTGGGCGTTTTCTATTGGCAACTCTCTTTTCATCGTCATCTCAGCTGAATTTTCTTCCTTCTTAGGCTTATTCTCAAGAAGTGTATCCTCCTCATTCCTCTTCTGTTCAACCTGCCCTGCGACTTCTTTGCCGGCAGCTTGCTTTGCTTTAAGATAGGCAATGACCTCAGCCTTTGAGAAACCTCCTATGAGTAGAAACGGCAATATGTCGGAAACCATTTCCATGCCCTTTTGTACCTGTGTCTGGTCGGGAGAACTAAGTAGATTTATAGTTTCATCTATTTTTTGAATATCATTATTGATCCATTCTTCCTTGGTCAGTGTCTTACCATCAAGAGGCGCAGGGGGTTCCATATTCGTATAGTTTTCTTTCCAAATATTTTTGACTTCTTCGTACTCATCCAGACTTACCTGCTGAACTCGATTGACACTAGGAAGAGATGCTGCAGCGATCGTTGTTGCACCTTCTGCTGGAAGCACTTTTTCGGCAAGTTTGTTTCCTTTCTGTTTTTCTGCTGAAAGTTTCTCTTTTACTCTATCTATAAGTGACTGCTTCTCCTTTTCATTTACGTTTTCCCCACTTACTTTCTCACTCATATCCAAGATATATGTCGCAAGCGGATTGCCTTGTTGTTGAGCTGACAAAAGCTCTTGTCGTATATCTTGCACCTTCTGCCTCTCTTGCGCAGTCAAAGCCATCGAAGGACTTGCAATATGCTGCAAAGTTACCGCCAGTTTGTTTTTGATCATCTCCGATGTCATTGCTCCTCTCGATCCTAATCTTGAAGCACTTAATATAGAACTTGCGACTGGATCTCCTTTTTGCTGCATCTGTACAAGCTTTTCTTTTATGGTGGTGATCTTTTCGCGCTCAATCGCCGGCGCAGAAGCGGGAGATGATATCTGCGTCAATTTGTTAGTTATCTCCGTCTTTTGGTTTTGGACTGACTGATTCTTAGTAATAGATGCCGATTCCATGCGGGCAATATCTCTCATCTTGGGAACCGAAAGGTTCGCAAGTCTTACTACCTCGCTTGTCTCAGATGAAATATTAGAGATATTTTGACGAGATGAGATGTTTTTGTTATTGTCGGCACTTGTAACTTTCTTAACAGGAATCTGCATAGCACGTTTGTTCATAAATGGAAGACTACGGGCGAGCCCTGCTGATGCTGGACCCTGTGGTGGAACGGATGGTGGCGTATCTGGTCCCTTACCAATCGGCCTATTTATAAATGGGATATTCGTCTGGGCTATTCTTTGATAAAAAGGAGTCTCAGAGAGCGAAAGATTATTTAGATAATCCAAAAATATCTGCAACAATAGCCAGGGGAGAAGAATGACCACCCAAAGCATAAGAAGCGCTACAACATAAAGTGCGAATGTATCACGAAAGTTAACAGAATTATTGAGCCCTATCTGCTGTCCCGGACCTCCTAGTAAAATATTTATAGCAGTAGGATAAATCTGTGTTCCAACCTGAGAAAAATCAAAAGACAAAGGAATCCTATCCCTCCACATTACGACAAGCCCATGCAAGAATATTGCAAACAGAGGAGCGTAAAGAAGCCACCTAAAAAATTCGCCCACCCATATCTTTGCAGTATTTCTTAGAGGCCTGAAAAATAGCAACAATGGGAAAACAGGTGAGATAATTATGAAAAACCATAGTATGATTTTTCTGATCAAAAGAATTCCTGTCATCACGTAATATGTAACCGCAGTAATTTTCACCAAAAGAAGCGATATATAAGCAGACTCATCAAACTCCATCCCAACCTGCCTAAATCCTATGAAGCTCTTATAATCAAAAGCTATATATAAAAGGTCTTTCGGCTCTATAAATCTGTCGGGTCCTCCTGCAGGATCAGTAGTCCGAAGGAAAAATCCCTGGATTACGTCGAAAAATTGATACAAAAATCTAAGGATAGCAAAAGAAAATACAATCAGAAGAATGATTATTATAAATCGTGGGATAAACCGCATTATGGTTATGTTCTGACCACGGGTAATAATAATCACAAATGCAGCTGCTAGAATAAAAAGCACAAGAAGCGCCAAGACAATATTTCTTATAACACCCCAGAACTCAGCAAGAGGATTTGTAGGATTTTCCGGAGTGATACTTATCCATTGATAATTCTGGAGCGTCCATTGCAAAAATTCGTTTGATCGGGCAGCGGTCTTACCTATAAAGGTTACCTCTTGATCTTTCTTCCAGTCCCCTGATGGGGATTCGGGAGTTGGAGTTGTGCCGATAACCTGAGCATTAGAAGTATTTACTACTGCGAAAAAAGCAAATGCAGCAAATAGAATAGAACAAATTATGGGCAGTAATTTCTTCATCTTTAGTTAAATCCTGGAATTCTTAATATATCTCCAGTAACCACTTCTATGAAAACAAAACCAAAAATCGCCAATAATACCCCAATTATCGAATATGTAATGAAGGATTTTCCGGTCGCAAGCTTTGTAGGATCACCCTGAGAGGTCATTATGTTATACCCACCAATTATGATAAAAATCAGCGCGACCATACCTATAAATCCCAGACCTATTCCATAGAACTTTTGCACGAATCCAACAGGATCATCAGGGATACATCCAAAGTCTGTCAATATCTCATTTGGAGCACAATCTTGCATAATAACATCGTATCATGCAATAGGAATCAACACAACGCTTTAGGGGAAATTGTTAGTTTTTGTTGTCGTCTACGACTTCGCCTTCTTCAACATTCTCTTTGTCTTTCTTGTCTTCATCCTTTTCTCCGCTTTTTTCATCTTCATTATCGGACTTTTCATCCGAAGACTGCTCTCCCTGCTGGGAATACATCTTTTCGCCCACCTTTGATAGCGCTTCTGAGAGTTTTTGTGTCTTTTCCTCAATTTCATCCTTGCTTTCGCCCTCAAGCGTCTTTCTAAGTTCTTCAATCAGATCCTCAAGTCCTTTCTTATCATCTTCGGGCAGATCCTTTATATCCTTCATGCTTTTCTCTGCGGTTATTATCAAAGCCTCGGCGCTATTTTTTGCATCAATAAGCTCTTTTTTCTTCTTGTCCTCCTCCGCATTCATCTCAGCCTCTTTTGTCATCTTATCTACCTCTTCGTCAGAAAGCCCAGTGGACCCGGTAATTTTTATACTTTGTTCTTTTCCTGTTGCCTTATCTTTTGCGGTAACGGAGAGTATTCCTGACGCATCGATATCAAATGTAACTTCGATTTGTGGTACGCCACGCGGAGCTGGCGGAATACCATCAAGAATAAATCTTCCCAAATCCTTGTTGTCAGCAGCCATCGGCCGTTCACCCTGCAAAATATGAATATCCACCTGTGTCTGGTTGTCAGCAGCGGTTGAGAATACCTGAGATTTTTTAGTTGGAATCGTAGAATTCTTCTCAATAAGAGGTGTAGCAACGGCTCCCAATGTCTCAATACTTAGCGTAAGCGGAGTAACATCAAGAAGCAGAACGTCTTTTACATCCCCTCCCAAAACTCCAGCCTGTACTGCAGCACCCACAGCAACAACCTCATCTGGGTTAACGCTCTTATTGGGTTCTTTCCCGAAAAAGCTACTTACTTCCTCAACGATCTTTGGCATTCTGGTCATTCCTCCGACCATGATTACCTCATCTATCTTTGAAGCATCTACGCCTGCATCTTTGAGAGCCTGTTTTACGGGGTCAAAAGTCTTTTTGACAAGATCCGAAACTAAAGATTCGTACTTAGAACGTGATAATTTTGTAGTCAAATGCAGCGGGCCGCTTGCAGACATCGTAATAAATGGCTGATTGATATCAACTTCTTTTGAGGAAGAAAGTTCAATCTTTGCTTTTTCAGCTGCCTCTTTAAGTCTTTGCAAAGCCTGCTTATCAGCTTTTAGGTCAACACTATTTTCCTTTTTGAATTCATCAGCCAGATAATCTATTATCACCTGATCAAAATCGTCTCCTCCTAAATGAGTGTCTCCATTTGTAGCCTTCACCTCATAAACGCCTTCGCCTAACTCTAAAATCGAAATATCAAAAGTTCCTCCTCCCAGGTCGTAAACTGCAATAGTATGAGCATGTTTTTTATCCATACCATAGGCAAGCGCCGCTGCAGTTGGCTCATTTATGATTCTCAAAACTTCAAGACCCGCAATTTCTCCAGCTTGTTTTGTAGCTTGTCGCTGCGCATCATCAAAATATGCGGGAACAGTAATAACTGCCTGTGTTACTTTGTCTCCCAGATAGTCTTCTGCGTCTTTCTTTAATTTCTGTAGTACTTTTGCTGATATTTCCTGTGGGGTGTATGTTTTTCCATCGACTTCAACGGCAGCCATCCCATTTTTTCCGTCAACTATTTTATAAGGTAAAAATTCTGCGGCCTCCTTTACTTCCTTGTCCTTAAAACGTCTACCCATCAAACGCTTTACAGAGTAGATAACGCGCTCTGGCTTTAGAACCATCTGACGTTTTGCAACATCTCCTACTACCCCGTCTACTGGATCAACGACTGAGGGTGTTGTATTTTTCCCTTCAGAATTAAAGATCACCTTAGGGCTACCGCCTTCCATGACGGCCATGCACGAATTAGTTGTTCCTAAATCTATTCCTATTATTTTTCCCATAATTATTTTATTTTAATATTTTTTTTATTTATTTCCTACTTTTACTGCTGCAGGACGAATTACTTTATCAAATAGCATAAATCCTGGTGTTGTCTCCTCAACAACTATATCTTTATCTCCATCTACGACTTCTACACATTCCATTTTTACCGGATCAAACTCTTTCCCCACAACATCGATTCTTTTAACTCCTACCTCTCCTAAGTTCTCTGTAAGCTTTTGGATGGTTAATTTTACTCCTTCGTCTTTAATATATTTTTCAGCCAGATATAGATTGTCAAATGAAGGGATGATTTTCTTTAAAAGCTCCTGATTCGCATATTTTACCAAATCAGCTCTCTCATTCAAAACCCTTCTTTCCAGATTCTGATAGTCAGCAAGAGCTCTTTTCAGATTCTCCTCCAGACTCGCTATTTGATTTTCAAGGTTCTTATCATTTGTCTTTTTCTTAATTGTTTGTTTCTTTTCATCTTTCATCATTTATCTAATTTAAACTTTCAATTTATAATTATCAATAACTTCTACCAATCTGCTATCTCGTCTACTAACGCTCCATAATGTCTTACGATAGGCAATATATATTCGTAATGCATTCTAGATGGCCCTATCACGCCTATTGATCCAGAATGATTCCGCCTGGTATTAAACTTAGCAAATACGAAACTGTATGGGCGAAATACTTCCTGCTCGAATTCGTCTCCCAATATCACAGTGCATTTTTCTGTAATCCTTCCATAGATTGCGTCAAAGTACGAATCGTTATCCAGAATCGATAACAGATTCTTTGTTACGTCGATATCGTAAAACTCCGGCATGCTCAAAATATTTGAATATCCTGCAAAGAATATATCTCCTATATCCGTACTGGCAACAGCAAGAGATTTTGTTTTTTCCGCAAGTTTTTTTGTTGCAGCCCGCAAAAACTGCGCCTCTTTCTCGCGAAGATCCCAAACATTCTCTTTTGCCTCAACCTCGTCTGCTACCGAAAGCTCCTTCTCCTTCATAAGCTCATTGATATAAAGCTTTACTGCCTTTGAGGACGGAACATTTCCGGATGATGAGTGAGCTTTAGTCAGATAACCTTTTTTGACCATATCAGCGGTCTCATTACGGATGGTCGCTGGACTGACTCCCAGATCATACTTTTTCTCTAGGGTCTCTGAGCCTACAGGAAGCGCCGTGTCCGTATATTCTTTTACGATATGCTTCAGGATCTCTATTTGTCTCTGCGTTAAATCGTACATATTAAAGTGCTAAGATTTTTAGCCTAGGCTTAGTGATTGATTAGCACTAATATATCATGACTGCTAACTGTTGTCAACACCATTTTTCTGATAATCTATGTATATATGGGAAAGAGAAAAAAATACTTGCCTGTCCTGTCGGGCGCAACCATCTTGCTTCTATTAACAATGGCTTTGATTTTATTCCGGTCTCCTAGTCAGCCACTTGTAATTCTGGATATCTCTATTCCATCCGTAGTAGTTTTTTTTGTTCTTCTTTTTGGTGTATTCATATGCTTAGGATCATTTATTTTCAAAAACTACTTAAGAGGATTTTTCTTAGGTATTTTTATACTTTCATTTCTGACGCTAAGGTATTTTGGATTTTCGAACCTTTTTTACCCAATTCTTTTACTGCTTCTTATAATACTTATCGATAGATTAACCTATAAGTCAGCTTGAGCTTGAGGCTACTAACTGTTAAAATCGTTTATTATGAAAAACTTCTATGTAACGACCGCCATCCCTTATGTAAATGCAAAACCGCACGTAGGCCATTCTTTGGAGTTTGTACAGGCAGATGTCATAGCGCGATACCATAGGCTCCTGGGAAAGGACACCATACTTTTATCAGGTGGTGATGAGAATGCATTGAAAAACGTCCAGGCGGCAGAAAAAGAGAATGTCAGCGTTCAGGAATTTGTCGATAAAAATAGCCATCTATTTGAGGACCTTGCAAAGGCTCTAAACGTAAAATTTGATGTATTTCAAAAAGGAAGTGTCCCTGATCACTATAAATCATCCCAGGATTTATGGAATAAGTGCCTAGAAAGTGGAGATATCTACAAGAAAACATATACTGGACTTTACTGCGTAGGATGTGAGACCTTTTATGAAAAAAGTGAACTTAATGAAAATGGAGAGTGCTTTGAGCATCCAGGTAAAAAACTCGATGAGGTAAGTGAGGAGAACTACTTTTTTAAGTTATCTAGATACGAAAAAGACATCATAGATATAATCGAAAACGACCAGATCAAGATCGTTCCTAATTCCCGAAAGAACGAAGTTCTATCATTTCTAAAACTTGGTCTCCAGGATATAAGTATCAGCCGCTCGAATGAACGCGCGAAAAACTGGGGTGTGCCCGTCCCAGACGACGACAGCCAGAGAATGTACGTATGGTTTGATGCTCTGAATATATATAGGAGCGGAGTCGAAAACTTAGATGCATGGCCCGCTGACGTTCATGTCATAGGAAAAGGAATCTTAAGGTTCCATGCGGTATACTGGCCCGCATTCCTACTCTCAGCAAAACTCCCGCTTCCAAAATCACTATTTGTTCATGGGTACTTCACTGTAAATGGCCAAAAGATGTCAAAGACTTTAGGAAATGTAATTGATCCGGTGGAGCTAATTGAAAAATATGGAGCAGATTCACTCCGTTATTATCTGCTGAGCCAAATCCCATCTACGCAGGATGGCGACTTTTCTGAGGAAAAACTAAAGACAGTCTACAATGCGGATCTTGCAAATGGCCTGGGAAATTTAGTCTCAAGAGTCTCTAAGTTATGCGAGACTAAAAACTTTTCTGGACCTAAAAATATTGAAAAACAATTAGATGAGGTCGTAAAGGATTATTTTGAAAATTTTGAGTTCAATCAAGCGTTGGACTATTTATGGAATAAGATTGCCGGACTCGATAAGCTCATTAATCTTGAAAAGCCATGGGAGCTTAACGACGAGAAGTCAAAAATTATTCTTGCTACCTTGGTAATTGGTATTATAGAAATCGCCTACAATCTCCAACCATTTCTTCCCGAGACTGCTGAGAAAATCCTCTCGCATTTCTCAAAAGAAAAAATCACAGCAATCGAACCACTTTTTCCGAGGATAAAATAGAAAGCTCCCGCGCAAAAGCAGGAGCTTTCAAAGATTCCCAAAGAACTATTTATTCTCTACCTTGAGTTTTTTAGTAATCTTTATTTTCTTTGGTTCTTTTTTCTGGGCTTTTTTGAATGTGAGTCTTAGTATCCCATCGTCTATCTCTGCCTCAGGTTCACCATCACTTACGATTCCCTCTGGAACTCTAAATGAGTAATTATATGAAGTTGCCATCGATGACATAAAATAGCGTCTCTTTTCCTTTTCTTCCTGTTTCTCCTCAGCGCTTCCGCTAACCCTAACTACGCCATTTTCAAATGTCACGTCTATCTTATCCTCTGGGATACCAGGAAGCGCAGCTTCTGCAACTATCGCGTCCTCTGTCTCATAAAGGTTTAGACCCTGTCCCATAAGCTTTGAAATACCAGGAACTGTAGGCATATCCCAATCGTCTTCAAAAAAACGGTCTATATTCCAAGGATTCCATCTAATTATTGCCATAGTTTCTCACCTCCAATCTTTCTTAATTTATATTAGCACTCTATCATATTGACTGCTAATTTGTCAATAGTTTTACCTTCTGATATCATTACCTCATGGTAAGAAAGCTTCTTTTTATACTTGCGATATTACTCATAACTGCTGGTCTATTTTTGTTCGTAAAGGTCCTTGATTCCTTCAAGACTCCAGGCAAAGGAGCTTTGCAAATAACGACAAATATAAAGGGTAAAGTTTTTCTAAACGGAACAGAGATAGGAACTGCCCCTCTTTGCAAATGCACGGAAAACGAAACCATCGCAGCAGGTACGTACGATCTTCGAATAGAACCTGAGGATTCAAGTCTTGCAGCCTTCAGCACGAAGGTAAAGATCAATGGAGGAGTACTAACAGCCGTAGAAAGAACTTTTTTACCTGGCGCATATGCCAGTGCTTCTATATTAACTCTTGAGAAAATCAACTCAGAAAAACCCGAGCTTGTTATAACTACACTACCCGATAACGCAATAGTGACCCTCGACAGCGCCGCGAAAGGCGCGACCCCATTTCAGACAAGCGATCTTTCTGCATCCGAACATGAGCTAAGAATAAGCAAAAATGGTTTTCAGGAAAAAACTATGCAAATACAAATGATTGAAAATCATAGACTTGTAATCGAAGCATACTTAGGAACGCAGGGAGGTCAAGAAGCATCAGAGGATATTTCCGAAAGTGAAAAAGCATCCCCGGATGAAGAGCCTACCACCGATGAAGACCTCGAAGAGATAGAAAATGAAGAGAAAACCCTCACGATTTCTCAAACACCAAATGGATTTTTAAGAGTCCGAAGTGGTGCTGGAACGAACTTTCCTGAGGTGACACGGGTAAATAGTGGCGAAACTTATGATGTTCTAAGTGAAGCCTCGGGATGGTACGAAATCCAAGTAGATGATACTACTTCAGGATTTATCAGCAGCGATTTTGCTCAAATAAACTAACCACCTAGAACGTATATTATAAAAACTACCAAAAATGCCCATAGGATGACGGCGCCCAGTAGTGACTTGTCGGACAGAAGAACTTTGTCAGGACTTTCTCCTTCCTTCTTCTCATATATGTCCT
Organism: uncultured Gammaproteobacteria bacterium; assembly: GCA_964450885.1. GTDB lineage: Bacteria > Patescibacteriota > Microgenomatia > Levybacterales > GWA1-39-11 > JBCLLY01. Next base: position 170,620 of record CAYVFE010000001.1, on the reverse strand, counting down.
GAAGATACCGCATAATTCCATAAATCACTGGAATTATCGTTATCATGAGCCATTTTCTTTTTAAAAGCTCAAATGGAAGAAATTCCGGAAGTAATACATCTATCTGGATCTGGAGCCCTGTAGGATTTGCTAGAAAAGTAAACATAGTATAGAAAATAAAGGTAGATGTAGCAAATATTACAGAGAAGGAGTCTAGAAGTGGCTCCGAATAATGAGATAGACTTTTTCTTATTTCATCAACCCTAATCTTCTTAACATTTTGAAGGAGCGTTAACTCTGAACGTCTTTTTCCGGTCGCTAGAAAAAGTGAGAGAGAGACTGTTGTCAAAAGGAGCCAGACAGAAATATGAAAATTTGCGATAGATGCTCCGGCAAGAATTCTCAGAATATAACCCGTTGCTATAAATAGAATATCAAAAACAGCGATCGACTTGAAAAATAGTGAATACAGCATCTGCAGAACCAAATAGATTACTGCAATCATAAAAAATATCCAGTTTAGGTAGAAAGATGAAATAAGTGCTACACCAAGCGTAAATGTAAGCAGAATCAAAGCTTGATTTACACTAACCCTGCCGCTTGCGATAGGCCTGTTTCTCTTAAAAGGATGGAGCCTATCTTTATGAACGTCGAGTAGATCATTTACGATATAAGTAGATGATGATAGAAGGCAAAATGCTATAAAACCCAAAAATACCTGCCACAACGAATCTAAATTAAACAACTGTCCTGAAAAGGTTATCGCTGCAAATAATGCAAGATTCTTAGTCCACTGTCTAGGCCTGAGGAGTTTGAATAAATAATAAGTATTGTTATTCATATTCGTTTTCTTTTTTGGTTATGAACTTTAATGTAAAGAAAAGCCCACTAAATAAGACAATTAGTAGAATTATAGCAAATAACTTACCCCAACTTGATGAGCTAAGTGCCACCAATCCTAAGATAAGAGACATCGACCAATAGAAGAGTGCGATTTTTCTATGTGAAAGACCGTATTTTAAAAGCAGATGATGCAAATGACCTTTGTCATGCCAAAATGGAGATTTTTTTGAGATTACCCTTCGTATTATCGTAAATATAGCGTCAACTGTCGGCACTCCCATTACCAGCACCGCTGTCGCAAGCTTCACACCTGAGGTGATAGATAATACTCCCAGTAAAAATCCCAGAACCGTTGCGCTATATCCTGGGAAAATTCTCGCAGGATAGAAATTGAAGACCAAAAATCCAAGAGCTGCGCCAGCAACCATAAAAGAGAATTGTGCAGTCTCGATATTTATTGTCTCTATCGGTACAAATCTCAATGAGGCTAGCCCGATAATGATCGCTGAGATTGCGGCAATTCCAGGCATCTGTCCATCAACTCCCTTACTCCAGTTGAGCATATTCATAACCCAAACAATCCACATAACTGCAAGCGCTGACGCTACAGTAAAGTCAAAGCCCCATAGTGAAAAAATCAAGAACTTATCAAAATACAAAATCCCTCCTAATGGATTCGTTATGAAAGGAATAGACACACCCGCAAATACTACGATCAATGCACAAAATATATTCACCATAAATCTTATATAGGGAGAAAGATCATATTTGTCATCCAGGATTCCGGTTACGATCGTAATAAACGAAGCCGCAATGATAGACATATTAAGAGTTGTTTTTGGTAATAAAATCAGCGCAACAACTGCAATCGCTATAAATATAGGCACTCCACCTGCGCGGGGAATAGTTCTTTTATGAAGGATTGCAGGATGCTTATGCTTTTTGGGATCATCAACCATCCCAAATCTTATGGCAAGTATTATCGTGGGCGGAATCAAAACTACAGTCAAAAGGAATGTCAGACCAAAAGAAAGTAAGTAGATTGTCTCCATTAATAAATTAGGAATAATATCTGTAAATATGCAAGTGTCGCGAGCAGACAAAACAAAAATGTATTAAATGAAATTACACGGCTTAGAAGGGTAAATTTTTTATATATTACAGCAGCGATAGAAATATTTACTATAACAACCGAAATTATAATAAGCGGCAAGAAAATTATTATTTCTGAAGAATATAGCCTCCTCATCCCCCAAGGCATACTGCTGAAAATCGGGACAAGCGGCGGCAAACTAGTATAGGAAAAAACTACAGAAAGACTAAATAGAATAGTAAAAATAACAGTTAAGATAAATGAATATAAAATAAATCTATCTTTGTATAAAAATTTAATTCTCCCTTTCATAAATACTTGCATCCTTTATTTTATATTTTAATATATACGAAGGAAGGAATTTTCTGAATTCCGGAGACTCTTTGGTCTGTATTATATATTTCGGCTCTGTCTTTTCGACCTGATCCATCATATAAGTCACTGCGTTATTATAATATGTAATGTGGTAAGCAACAATATATTTACCGGGAGGTAAAGTATCGGAAAGCGCATATATCTGTCCGCTATCGCTCCATAAAAACACATCTTCATCTTTTCCATTGGCAAAACTACCAATGAAACGCGCAAGTTCATAATCCCTCAAAGTATTACTATCAAAAAAAGATCTATAGTCATCTATCTTCTTGTCAAAGAGCATGAATGCTATGTAGTTTTGGTAATACGCTATATTTTTCTTATATATACCAAAGTTCATATAGACAATTATCGCGATAGCTAGTACAGCAACTATCTTTAATACCCGATTTTTTGAAGTCTCAAAAATACTGCCTACAAAAAACGCAAAAGGCAAAGAAAGCATTAACATATAGTGAAGATATGGCCTCTGAGAGAAAAATGTACTGAACATCGCAAATATCAACCAAAGGTACAAAAATAGATTTTTATCCGAGAAGCTTTTCCGCTTGTACAAAAGAATTGAAAGCAAAACCAAGGCGACAATAGCCTTAAAAAGCAATATCCCCATAGGAAAGATAAAACTATTCTCAACTCCAACATAGTCGATATTCTCAGATAATACCCCAGATAAAAAATCGGGGAATGCACCGACTACTACAAAATACAGAGAAAAAATTATAGGAAATATCAAAAAACCTGAAATATATAAAGCCTCTTTTCTGTACTTAGCAAAATCCACCAAATCTTTTAATTTTCCGTTAAAAAGATGCTCTTTGTGGACGACGAAAATGAAAACCAAAAATGCTAAGAACTCGAATATTGCAACTATTTTTGTCATAAATGCTATAGACAACAACAGTCCCGCTATGAATAAATACCTTAGTCTTTTTCCTTTGTGGAATTTTAGGACAAAAATCGCAGAAAGAACTATAGGCAGGTGCATGAAATTTTCTGCGTTAGCAATATTTCCTTCAATAATCGGGCTCCCCAGAAAAATTACATATATAGATGTTGCGATAATTATACTTTTGCTTTTCTCAAAAAGCATTTTTGCAAGAGAATAAAAAGATACGACAGAAAATACTCCAACCAAAAGCGAAAAGGCTCTTGTCAGAAATTGGTCACCGTTAAATAGAGCGTAGATAAAATAAAGTATCGGAGGTTTGTTGTCCCATATATCTTGATACAATATCCTGCCTGAGGTGAGCGCTTTTCCTATGACTTGATATATTCCTTCATCTCCATACCAGTGTGGCTCAACAAGAGATGGCATTCTTAAAAGTATAAAAACCAGGACTAATATAACAAGGATCCATGCATCTTTATAGAATTTTATCTCTTTTCTGAAAAAACTTGGGTACTTCATACCTATACTTTGTCGGTTACCTTATATTCCATTCGTTTCCCGCTTATAAGCTGAATTTGAGTGATCAAAGCAGGAAGAGCAGAAAGCAAGAAACCTCCGATCGGCATAAACGCAAACTCGAGCGGAAATAGAAGCTGTCTGATTTTTGATTGCTTCGCAAAAACACTGCGGGACCTCATCGTATAGTCAACATATATCATCCCCACTAAAGAAACCAGACAAAGTGTCAATATAAATCCTGAAAGCTGAGGTAGCGTGTATCCTAAATTGGTTCTTGAAAAGACTGGATTTAGGATGACTACTGCATTTGCAGAGACCGTTATGAAAAACCAATTAACAGGCCAAAGGATATGATCCATAACTACATTTGCGACTAGAAGAGTTTTTTTTACGAAAGGCACACCTTTTATCGTAAGATACCATCTGATATAGAGTGCGTCGTCAGCAATTCCCCATGACCAGCGCCTCTCCTGATGGTATTTATTCATCAGACTCCTGACATAAGAATTGGACTCAGCCGCATCCATAGAGGTTTTTAGGAAAATTGGCTCTACCGTTACTCTACCTTTGGTCTTAAAATACGCTTTGAAAAATATTCTATAATCCTCTGGAATTACATCTGTATCCCAATAATCAAGATTATGTAAAAGTTTGAACGAAAGCGAATAGACGGAGTTTGGAATTAGCCTCACGTGCTGGACCAAAATCGACGTTCTCCACAAACTTCCAAAAAAAGAAATGATTCTGGTAAATGACGGGACTTTCCAGAAATTATTATAGTTCACATTCGCCGATTGCCAAAAGGCATAATGAGGATCAGAAGATGTCAAGAAAGAATGTGCAAGGTACGAATAAAACTGCCTGTCAAATAGCACGTCCGCATCAACTGACGAAACAGTCATATAATCTATATCAAGCTTCTTCCTTTCCACAAGCTCTTTATAAGCATCTCTTGCTGCAAATGCCTGATTTGAGGACTTTCCTTTAACTTCGTGTGGAAGATCAGGATGCAAAGTGTAGTAGAATCCACCAAAAATCTTCTCATACTCTTTTTTAAGTCCCATCACCTTCTCCTTAACATTTTCTTCTCTTTCTTCTAACGCAAGATATATAAACATCCTGTCTTTTGGAAATGTCTGATTCTTGATACTTTCGAGAGTGAGTCTGATCTTCTCAGATGTTTCTTTGTAGCTAGGGATTACGATCAGATGATTTACCTTATCATAATTCTTGAGTTTTTCTGCCTCACCTAACCAATCCTTTTTCTCAGCTTCATGAATCTTTCTGGAAGCGATCCACGACGTAACCGCCAAGTTCGCAGACTTATAAAGCCAGTAGACGTTGAAAAAAATTATGAAATAGGCAAGCTGTACGGGGAATATAAGCGATCCCCAAAAAGGCAACGTAACCAAAAAAAGCCCGATCAAAGGTGGGATTATCTCAAGCAATCTCTTTGACTTATTTGGGTAGCGGGTAAAAAATTTTTCAAATGTGCCATGCATGTTAAATGGAAAAAACTTCTCTAAAATTGTTGTCTATTTGTAGCTCCAGTTTATTATAGGTAATACCTTTTTCCTTTGCAATAAATTCAAGTATCACAGGAATATTTGCTGGTGTATTTCGTCTTCCCCGAAGCGGCTCCGGCGCAAGAAATGGACTATCAGTCTCTGTAAGTATCCTATCAACAGGCACATATCTTAACAAATCGACCAGTGCTGTGTCCTCCTTTGGCGGAAGTCCTTTATATGTTACGTTTCCATCAAATCCCAGATAGAATCCGGCAGAAAGGACCTTTCGGGTAAACTCTATGGATCCGGAATAACAATGGAACATTCCAAGAGGATTTTGGAGCCTGCTTTTATATTCAAGGAGAATATTTAATGTATCATCCCAAGCAAGACGATTGTGAATTTGTAAAGGCAGGTTTAATTTAATAGAAAGTTCTATCTGTTTTCGAAATGCATCCTCTTGTAGTTGACGTTCAACTATTCCATTAGATTTATAGGAAAAATAATCCATTCCTATTTCGCCTATTCCGATAACTTTTTTTGAAGACCTAGCAATTTTTTCCAGCTCTTGTAGCCAATCCTCATGAAGCTCTCCCTCAAATTCCACATCAGTCTTATCTGCATGATGCGGATGGATTCCGACTATCGCATAAAGACTATCGTACTTTTGGGCAAGCTCTACCGCTTTTCGAGACGATGGTATAGAAGTCCCTGTATTTACTATTGTATTTACACCCTTAGAAAGGGCCTCTTTTATTACGTCATCATAATCCTCATCAAACTTATGAAGATTGAGATGACAATGAACATCAACCATATGGTTGTATTATAAGGGAAAATTAATGAAGTATATATTTGAGATTACATTCCCATTCCACCCATGCCTGGCATACCGCCACCCATAGGAGGTTCGCTCTTTTTCTCTTCAGGATCGTCTGCAACCAACGCCTCAGTTGTAAGAATCATAGTCGCAACAGATATCGCGTTTTGTGAAGCAGACTTTACGACCTTTACAGGATCTATAATACCTGCTTTGAGCATATCTATAGGTGTAGCGTTATCCTCACTATCAAGAGATACGACGTCGTATCCAAATCCTTTACCACTTACTTCACGAGCTTTTGTAATAAGCCTTCCTGAATCAAGACCAGCGTTTTCGATAAGTTTTATAAATGGTGCCTCAAGCGCTTTTTTCACAATCTGAGCACCGATAATCTCGTCGTTGCTTGCGCCTTTTCCGACTATCACATTGACATCCATTTTCTGGCTCATATTCAAAAGTGCTACTGCGCCCCCGGGAACTATTCCTTCATCGAGTGCTGCTTTTGTAGCTGCTACGGCATCTATTACCCGCTCTTTTCTATCTTTCATCTCAACCTCTGTTGCAGCACCTACATTTATTACTGCAACTCCGCCTGAAAGTTTTGCGAGTCGCTCTTGGAGTTTTTCTTTATCAAACTCTGAAGTGGCCCTATCGAGTTCCTTTTTAATTTGAGCAACCCGTGCATTTACGGCAGCCTTTGCGCCTTTTCCGCCAATAATCTGGGTATTTTCGTTATCAGATTTTACTTTGTCTGCTTGACCACAATCTTCCAATGTTATGCTCTCAAACTTACGCCCTGTTTCTTCAGAAATTACAGTTCCGCCGGTAAGGATCGCGATATCCTCTAACATTTGTTTTCTTCTATCACCAAATCCTGGAGCCTTCACTGCCAAGACATTGAACGTCCCACGCAATTTATTCAATACAAGCGCTGCAAGTGCTTCACCTTCTACATCATCGGCGATGATAACTAGATTCTTGCTTACTTTTACGAATTCTTCTAAAAATGGCAATAATTCCTGAAGGTTGCTGATTTTTTTATCTGTAATAAGGATATATGCATCCTCGATTTCTGCTTCCATCCTGTCCGGATTCGTCACAAAATAAGCCGACGCGTAGCCTTTATCAAACTCCATTCCCTCTTTATGATCTATTTCTGTCGTTATTCCCCTGCCTTCCTCGACCGTTATGACTCCATCTTTTCCTACTTTTCTTAATGCCTCAGAGATCAGACCTCCCAATTCTTCATTTCCTGCTGAAATTGCTGCTACGTTTGCCCAATCTGACTCCTGGATTACTTTTCTAGTTTTATCAAGCTCTCCCAAAATATAAGCGCTCGCTTTCTCCAAGCCCCTTCTCATAATCATCGGATTTGACCCTGCAGTGATCATCTTATTTCCCTCATTGACTATCGCCTGGGCCAAAACTGTCGCGGTCGTTGTTCCATCCCCCGCTACATCTGCTGTTTTTGAAGATGCTTCCTTCACTAGCTGAGCTCCCATATTCTCGAATGGATCAGAAAGCTCGATTTCCTTTGCAACACTTACTCCATCATGAATAACACTAGGAGCTCCCCAGCTTTTGTCCAGCGCTACATTTCGACCTTTAGGACCGAGCGTTGTTGCCACTGCATCAGCTAGCTTATTCACTCCTGCAAGGAGTTTTTTTCGTGCCTCTTCTTTATATATAATCTTTTTTGCTGCCATACTATTTAATTATTGCCAAGATATCTTTCTGCTCAACTATCGTCCATTCCTCATTCCCAACTTTTACTTCATTTCCTCCCCATTTTTTGTACATTACCTTATCTCCGACATTCACCACCATAGAATTCTTGACTATCTGGCCTTCGTCAACTTCGCCATCTCCGATAGCCATAACAAGCCCTACCTGAGGTTTTTCTTTAGCACTATCTGGAAGTATTATGCCACCTGCTGTCTTTTCTTCTGCCTCAACGGGCTTTACTAGAACATTTGCAAACAGCGGTTTTATATTTAGAGTTGTGTTGTTTTTTGCCATATTATCAGTGTAAATTACTTTTTCTCTCTAACCAATTAGGAAAAAAGTTTACAACAGAGCTGTCAGTTTGTCAATACATCTGCTAATTTTAGACTCATAAGGAACAAAATTATATTGACTTTAATCTCCATAATGAGTACGCTTGAAAGTAGATGAAAATTTTGAAAAATAAGTATTTTATACTTGGAAATATTGCGCTTCTTCTTGCTGTAATTCCATTAACGCTATTTTTCATAAGCCGCCAGCAGGACGTAAGGTCAAAAGCATCCCCGACAACAACTATCAGCTTTTCACCACAAACAGTTAATTTTGGAGAAAATGAATGCAGCGAGCAAACGACCACACTGAAGCTCGACCCGGGTGAAAATATAGTATCGACCGTAGAACTATTCCTAACTTATGACTCAACTAAATTTGACATCGAACTAACCCCTAATACTACTGTATTTAAAGAAATTCTTAGGGCTTTCAATAAATCAAATGGTCAAGCAAGCATAGTACTCAATATCGGATCGAGTGTTACCGACGCAATCAAAACGCCAGTTGACATAGCCACTATCACCATAATTCCAGTCGCGGGAACTGGGGATGACAATGCGACCATAACTATAGATAGCTCCAAAACCAGAGTATTCTCGTTATCGAATAATGATGCTGACACAGAAAATGTATTTTTGAGCGGTAGTCAAGCACAGGTCACCATAAGTGAAGCGTGCGCAGATGGGGAAACAGAAACTGAACCATCAACCTCTCCGTCTCCATCGACATCTCCGTCTCCAAGTCCTACCGACGGGACAGGTGGGGAAGATCCATCGACAACACCTTCTATAACTACTACTATTTCACCAACAACAGGGGCCGCCAACGTGTCGCCTGTCTGCTCGACCCTGGTCTCGTCTCCATCCGACTCAGGAACAGCTCCTTTCGTGTTAACACTTACTTCGCAGGGATCAGATTCTGATGGCACTATTATCAAAGCGACGTTCAATTTCGGAGATAATGTTGTCCAAGATGTAACTGAAGGATTAGGAACAGCATCTGTAACAACAGAGCTCCCCCACACATATCAAAGTGCCGGCACATATGATGCGTCTGTCGTATTCACTGACAATAGCGGAGCCGTAAGTAGCTCTTGCACAAAGACCATAACCGTCTCAGATCAAAGTGTTGTAGAAGAGCCTACTCAGGCACCTGGTAGCGGAATAGCACCAACTGCAACCTATACCCCAACTCCAACCATCGAAAATCCTGGCGGAATTGAGACAACAGCGATAATCATAGGAGGTCTTCTTCTTATAGTACTGGGAGGACTTGCGCTTATTGCCTTATAGCTATATCTTTAGAACCGACATAAAGGCTTCTTTAGGCACGTTTACCCGACCGATTGATTTCATCTTCTTCTTGCCTTCTTTTTGCTTATCCAGCAGCTTGTCCTTCCTGGTCCTGTCTCCCCCGTAAAGCTTTGCAGTAACGTCCTTCATATAGGCGCCGATTTTTTCTGATGCTATTATCTTTCCTCCAATTTGTGCACGGACCGCTATCTGAAAACTATGCTTTGGAATACTCTCTGAAAGCGCCTTGACGATCTTCCTTGCAAAACTATCGACCTGCGTCTTATGGATAATAAACGAAAGCTCAGGAACTATTGTGTCGTTGACTGATATATCAACTCTCTCCAAATCAGAACTTCGATAGTCCAAAAGATCATAGTCAAACGATGCATATCCGGCTGAAGCCGACTTCAATTTATCGTAAAAATCATAGACGATACTGGCCATCGGCATCTCAAAGGTTACTCTTGCCTGAGTCCCGAAATAAGCAATATCGCCTTCTTTACCCCGCATCGAATAAATAATTTCCAGAATGTTACCTAGATAATTTACCGGCGTATATATCTCACCTAAAATATACGGTTCTGCTATATCTTTTTTTGAGATATCAAAATCCTTAGGGCTACTTATCTCTTCGCCATCGACTTTATAGACGATACTTGGTGGCGCCGTAAAAGAATCTACATTGTACTCTCGCTCTATTCTCTCAACTACAATCTGTGCGTGTAAAAGTCCTAAAAAACCACAGCGAAAACCAGACCCGAAAATCGTCGAATAATCAGGCATTATGGAAAGCGCTGCATCGGTAAGTTTTATTCCATGAAGTGCTTTTCGAAGGTTCTGAAAATCGACAGATGATGTGGGATATATCGAAAGAAAAACAAATGGCTTTTGCTCTTTATATCCCGGCAAAGGAGCGCTTGGGGATTTTGAAAGCGTCATAGTGTCTCCCACTTTTGCCTGCGTTATATCCTTTATATTCGTTATCACATATCCAACCTCACCATTTTTTATCTCATTTTGTGATGAATATAAGGGCGCCATAAAGCCTACATCCATAACCAGTGCTTTGGATTTATCAGACAAAAACATTATCTCGTCACCCTTCTTGATGCTTCCACCTTTAACACGGACGAAAATAACAATTCCTCTATGCTCATCGTATTTAGAATCGAAAATCAAAGCCTGAGTGTTATTGCTCACAACTTCTGTAGGCGGAGGAACTTTTTTTATAATTACCTCAACGAGTTTTTCTATCCCTATCCCAGACTTTGCAGAAATGCGGAGTATTTCGTCTCTTTCAAATCCGAAAGCCTCTATTATTTCGCCCTCAACTTTTTCTACCTCAGCGCTATCAAGGTCTATCTTATTTATGACTGGGATAATAGTAAGCCCGAGACTTTTTGCAACATTATAGTGGCTCACGGTTTGCGCCTGTATTCCTTTTGTAGCATCAACCACTAGCACTGCACCTTCGCATGCATAAAGAGTCCTTACGACCTCATAGGAAAAATCCACATGCCCCGGAGTATCGATAAGATTCAGTGTGTAATCCGTGCCTTCTAGGCGATAATTCATATGTACAGGAGCAAGCTTTATTGTAATACCGCGCTCACGCGAAATAGGATTGCTGTCTAAAAACTGCTCCTGATCCAAATCCTTTCCAGTTAGAGTTCCCGTAAGCGCCATGAGACGATCGGCAAGAGTAGACTTACCGTGATCGACATGCGCGATGATCGCAAAATTCCTGATATTCATAATAGGCAATTATATCAGTTAAAAAGGTTTTATGGATTTAGTTTCGAGCTATCACTGATAAGTTCTTTGATTTGTCTGGCGATCTTACTTTTAAAGGTGAATTTGCTTATGGCATTGATCAGATAATTGAACTCCTCTATATCAAGTAACCACGTAAAGAATAGGTACGCCCCAAATCCTGCAACCGATGCGATGCTTGTAAGCATAAATAGATTTATTGTCCTTGTGGTATCAAAAACGAGCTGATCCAAAAGCTTTATCGGAATATATAAAGCAACTCCTGTTACGAATGCCGCAATAACTATCTTAAATACGCTTATAAAAATATCCAGTTTTGGAAGTGATATCCGCCTGTCCAAAGCAAGAATCATAAGGACAAACCCCACAATATTTCCTATAGAAAAAGCGAATGCAAGGTAATATATAGGCAATTTCTGGAAAAGAATAAAATAGACAGAAAAAATAATATTTGCCACAACAGCGATAAGCGTTATTATGAATGGGATTTTTGTATCATGAAGTGCATAAAAGGCACGGGCGATAAGAAGTGTTGCTGCCTGCACGCTGATCGAAAGACTCAGAAGAGCCAGCGTATAGCCGGTCGTAAGAGTAGCCTCCCAGTCAAATCTTCCCGATCCATAAAAAAGTCTCACAAGCGGGATACGCAAAACGATGAATAAAGCGCTTATAGGAAGAGTGAGATAAAGTATCTGGTTAAACGACGACTTGAATACGCTTTTAAACTCGTCCATATTACCTTTCACTTTTGAGAGAGTAGGAAAACTTGCTTGAGCTATAGATTGCCCGAAAAGAAAAACAGGGGCGGCCATAAGCGTCATGGCAAGATCGAAAATTACAATACTTCTCGCAGAGATTATTCCTGCAAAAATTACGTTTGATGTTATCGCAAGTTGCGCAAGTGCAATAGTCATAGATCTCGGGCCCATAAGCTTTATAACCTTGCTAACGCCATTGTCCAGACTTAACCTTAATTTTGGAATATATCCATTTGAAATGACTGATGGAAGCTGTGCCAAGAGAAAAAGTAGCGCACCAAGTACAACCCCCAATGCTGCACCGTAGATTCCAAAGCGCGGTGCAAGCAGATAAACCCCGACAATAATTCCGATGTTATAAAGGGCATTTGCCAGACCAGGTATCAAAAAGTAATGAAAAGACTGAAGCATCGCTGTAAATACGGTACCGAATAGAAAAAGGAATTGTGATAATTGAATAATACGCATGAGATTTGCAAGAAGATCTATTTGTTCATTTGTGAACTCTGGGGCAAGAAGCTTTGCAAGTAAATTTGCAAAGATAAGTACGAAAAGAGTAATTAGTGAAAAAACTATTAAGCCCAATGTTGTTATCGCTGATGCAAAATCGAATGCCTCCTTTTTACCTTTTTTCGTCAAATTATCAGAAAAGACCGGAATGAACGCCGAAGACAGCGCTCCCACAATTATTATCTGAAAGAGAAGATCTGGAATTCTAAATGAAGCGAAAAATACTCCTAGGTCACTTGACGCACCAAAATATGATGCAAAAAGTCTATATTTTAGGATCCCTAAAACTTGAGAAAGTGCAGTTGTCACAATAATCAAAAATGCAGCCGTAAATATACTCGACTGCTTTGAGGCAACTACAGACAATCCTTTGCGGACAAGATTATTAACCATTTTTTTATTTTTTGATTGTTTTTTCTAGTATAGCATGGTAAAATTCGCCTATGCCAGTAACAAAATCAGCAATTAAAAAGCTACGACAGGACAAAAAAAGAACTGCCGTAAACAAAAAAATTAAGCAGCAGTTGGTAACTGTTGTTAAGGGAGTTAAGCAATCAAAAAAGATCTCTCTTGAAAAGGCTTTTTCGAAAATCGATAGAGCAGCAAAGAGTGGTGCGATCCATAAAAATAAAGCTGCAAGACTTAAATCTCAAGTCTCAAAGATAGCCCCTAAGAAAACTGCACAAAAAAAAGCTGCAACTGCAAAAAAGACTCCCAAAAAGAGCGTTGCAAAAGCAAAAAAAGAGAGCAAATAAATTCCTTTTTTCTACCTCATACCTCTTTGACAAACCCCTAAAAACTCAGTAAGCTGAGATGATGGAGAAAAAGAGCAAAATTTCGATAAATCTATCCTCAAAAAAAGACTTGTCTGTCGGAAATGTGTTCTACAAATGGGCATTTCAGGCGGGACGGGCAATAGTGGTATTGATAGAGCTAGTTGCTTTGGGCGCACTGGGATATAGATTCCTAGTAGATAGCCAGATAAATGATACTTACGATGAGATAAGTAGACAAGTGCAACTAGTTGATTTTCAGCAAAACGACGAACGAAAATTTAGAGGTATTCAAGACAGATTATCAAACATAAAAATAATCAATGAAGAAACCAGTGGAAAAATCGAAGTGATGAATGAGGTCATTTCTGCTATCAGTTCCAATGAATTCACCCAGACAAGTCTCACGCTAAATCAAGAAACCATGACGCTTTCAGGAAACGCTATTTCAGTATTCACGGTTGAAAACTTTGTGAATAAGATTCAGGAATTTCCTCAGGTAAGCTCCATTACGATAAATGAAATCAATACCTCAAGCAGCGGAATTAGATTCAGTATGAGAATTTCACTGAGTGACTCAAAACTAAAAATATGAAAGAACGACTCAAAATTGAATTAAACAAAGTAAAGAAGGAGTTCTATGCACTGCTGCGAAAACAAGGCAAACAAAAGATAATCACCTACCTTTATCTGATCTTTAGCCTGATGGCGATAACGGTTTTCGGACTTTTTGCCATACGGCCAACCCTCGGGACAATCTCTGAGCTTCATAAAGAAAAAGAGGATGCAGAATTTACGCTAGAACAACTGGAGAAGAAAAATCAATCACTTCAAGCACTAAGCAGCGAGTATCAGCAAATCGAGGATGAGCTTACTATTGTAAATAATGCAATTCCGGCTTCCCCTAGAATTCCCGAACTCACCCGAAAAATTGAAGTCCTTGCAAACCGAAATAATCTGATAATCGAAAATCTCACTACGGGACCGATTGAACTATTCCCTGCAACAAGAGTAGGTTCTCCTCTTTTTTCATATACCATAACCGTTACTGCTGTAGGCGAAGAATTCTCCATAAATTCCTTCATTCAGGAGATAATAAACATAGACAGAATAATGAGCATCGAAAGAATTACATCAGGTAGTGCAGAAAGGAATTTATTTTCAGCAACTGTTACAGGAAGAGCATTTTTTATTAAGGAGTAGAATTATGTTAAAAAATCTTATATTTCTTTTCGGATTCAGCACATTCGTAACGATAGTGTGGATCAGCTCTACCGTATATCATAATACGGTCACATCAAAAATTTCTCCGGTAAATAAAAGTCGAATCGCTCCTATCGATTCGTCATTTGATAAAGATTCTATCGACAAATTAAAGACCAGGGAAAACATACGCGCCGATCTGACAGAAAGTACAAGCATCCTAACGGATCCAGATACTGTAATCGCAAGCGAAAGTTCTGTTTTGGAACAACCCACAGCTTCGCCAACACCCACAGGCATACAAGAACAACCCATCTAGACTTAGATTATGCAAATTAACAAAAAAAGGTCATCATTAGTTCTTGGAATATTTCTAATCCTCGCGATAGGAGTTACTGTAATTCTAATTCAGCAAGGAATCCTCATCGTCACAAGAGCGCGGCCAACAGCTGTACCTCAAAATGTACAGATGACTAATATCTCCGACAGCTCGTTCACTGTCGTCTTCACAACAGAGCTTAAGACCAGTGCGATAATCCGTCTAGCTGGAGAGAGCACAGGCAACACGATTATACTGGACGACAGAGATAAAGCAACTGGGGCTCAAAATGAATATTTTTCACACCACATAACAGTACCTAACTTAGAGCCTCAAAGAACTTATTCCTTTTCGATAGTCTCAAATGGCAAAGAGTATTCATCGCCAGCACAATACATGATAACGACAGGTCCGCAAATCGAATCTGCCCCCCCATCGCAGAATCCGCTTTTCGGAAAAATCATTCTACCTGATGGGTCCGATGGAGCGGATACGTTAATTTTAGCGAAATCAGACAACAGCCAAATCGTATCTTCTATCACTAATAATTCTGGAAATTATATTCTCCCGACTAATTCTTTGAAAAACGAATCACTCAGTGAATATCAAATCTTATCTCCCAGCTCTCCTGTCTTTCTAACTTTTTTCCGAGAAAGCTACTCAGCTAGGATCACGTCAGATTTTCAACTCGCCCAAAATCTTCCTCCTGTCACGTTAAATCAAGATTATTCCTTCCTGCCTTCAACTCAAACTATCATAAACCAACCGCAGTCCGGCTTTGAAAACTTTGAAGAGCCCAGCCAATCTTCGTCCGAACCTGTCGTTATTTCACCACGTGATAATCAATCATTTGTGGATTCTAGACCTACATTCTCAGGTACAGGAGGAATAAATAGAAAAGCCTTTATAACCATTCCATCTGTAGGAATAAATGAATCCGTTGATATATCCGCTCAACGAAGATGGACCTTCCGCCCCGAAAATGATATTCCACAAGGGGAACACTCAGCTACTTTTGATATACAAGATGACAACGGAGTAAAGGTCAGAATCACAAGATTATTTTCTATATTTGCTTCGGGAACACAAGTAGCACAAAGCGCAACGCCATCTGCAACGCCCACCTTTACACCATCTCCTACAACCATCCCGCCTACACCGACTGTCTCTATTTCTGTTTCTCCATCTCCTACTGGAGAAACCCCATCACCTAGTCCTGCATCAACTTCGATAACCCCTTCACCTACTTCTGTCCTTCCTACAGCAACTCCTACATCATCTATAGTATTGACACCAACTGGAAGTGAAATCCTGCCTTCAAGTACCCCTCTTCCACCCATAGATAACCCCGGGGATATCAATTCTTCTGCAGTGCTTGCTGTCGTATCGATCTTACTGATAGTAGCCGGCGCTGCCATTTTCTTTGCGCTATAATGATTTAATATTTTTATGAAAGTAGGTATTATTGGAGCCGGATTTACTGGACTTACGGCCGCATATTATTTATCAAAAAAGGGTCATGATATCACTGTCTTTGAAAAAGATGATAAGCCGGGAGGTCTGGCTGTAGGATATAAAGAAAAAGGCTGGCTGTGGACACTAGAGTCACATTACCATCACTGGTTCACAAATGATAAGAGTGTTCTGGCGCTCGCACAGGAACTTGACCATAAGGTGATAATAAGACAGCCCAAAACTTCATCATTTGTTGACGGCAAAATTTATCAGCTTGACTCACCCATATCACTTCTTAAGTTTCCCAAATTAAATTTTATAGATCGCATAAGAACGGGAGTGGCGATTGCGTTTTTAAGATATAACCCTTTCTGGAAACCGCTCGAAAATTTTTACGCTATACCCTATCTAAAAAAAGTCATGGGGGAAACTGCCTATAAAAAAATCTGGGAACCACTGATGATAAATAAACTTGGAAAATATTCAAGGGAAGTATCTCTTGCATGGTTTTGGGCAAGAGTATTTAAAAGAACTCAATCTCTTGCTTATCCAGAGGGCGGTTTTTTAAGCTTTGCTCAACACATAGAAAAAGAAGTGAAAAAAAATGGAGGGAGATTTTTTTACAATACCGAAGTTAAAAATCTTTCCTCGAATAAATCTCCACAGATAATTTTCTCGATATCAGGCACACAACCCCAAACACAAAACTTTGATAAAGTGATCGTAACGCTTCCCCTGAGCCTGTTCACAAAAATTACCCCCTCACTTCCTAAAAAATATATCGAAAAGTCACAAAAGCTTGTAAGTATCGGAGCAATGAATCTTGTATTAAGAATGAAAAAACCATTCCTGAAAGATAACAGCTACTGGATAAATATGTGCGACATAAATTCTCCGATACTTGCCATCGTCGAACACACCAATTTCATGAATAAGAAAAACTATAATAATGAACATTTATTGTATTTGGGAAATTACATGGAGACTTCCGACAAAAGATTTAAGCTGTCAGAAAAGGAGCTGTTAAAAATTTATGATCCGTGGCTAAGAAAAATCAATCCCGATTATAAATCCTCGATAATAGATCTTAAGTTGTTTAAAGCCCCCTTTGCACAACCGATCATAACACCAAGATACTCAAAAATTATCCCCTCGATCAAAACACCTCTTGAAAACATACATCTCGCTAATATCCAGCAAGTTTATCCATGGGACAGAGGAACTAATTATGCCGTAGAGCTTGGTAAAAAAATATCAAATCAATATGAATAAGTTTCCTAATCACAAAAAAATATTATTGTTCTTATTTTTTATCTCGTCTTTCATTGTAGTTTTTTTTCGTTTTTATGATCTCAACTGGGGAGCACCGTACTATTTCCATCCTGATGAAAGAAATGTCGCATCAGCAATTACCAGACTTAGTTTCCCAGACAATATGAATCCGGAGTTTTTCGCATATGGATCAGCCCCTATTTACTCGGCATATTTTCTCGGTATCGCGCAAAACCTTGCAATCAAGCTGTCTGGTAGTGAGATAAATTTAACATCCGTAGCATTTGAGCAGGCGACAGTAAATCTACGGATAATATCTGCTTCGCTCTCTATACTGATTGTCTACCTGATATTCAACCTTCTATATAAAAGACTTGGTTTATTTTATGGTTGTCTAGGAGCTCTTCTTGCTGGATTTAATGTAGGACTCATTCAGTATTCTCATTTTGGAACATTTGAGATTTGGTTAACATTTCTCTTCCTATTACTTTTGAAACTTCTTTATGATTATATAGGAAGGCCTTCGGAGCTTAGAATACTTTTGATCGGAATAGTTGCTGGCATACTCGTGTCGGTAAAAGTATCATCATTAGTTATTATCCCCCTCGTCATGCTGGTTATTTTATGGAGTGAGTCAAAAGGATTAAATAATCTCAAAAAAATATCTACATACAAAAATCTTGCTATTCCATTTTTTATATTAGGATATTTTATTATCATCACAATAATCCTAACTTCACCTTTTTTCTTTCTAGATCTAAAATCATTTTTAGATAGCATGAACTACGAATCTGGAGTGGCACTGGGAAACATAAATGTATTTTATGTGGGAGGATTTAGGAATACTACCCCTATCGCATATCAAATGCTATCTGTATATCCGTATATTTTCAATCCGATAAATTTAATTGCATTAATATTTAGTATCCCTCTTCTGTTAAATGACGTCTGGAAAACAAAAAATAGACTTTCTATCCTCTCAATGGGATTTTTCTTGATCATATTCTTATCACAAGCTTTCTTTTATGTAAAATGGGTTCGTTATTATATCCCTACCATTCCTTTTTTAATCCTCTTACTCGTGTTGGGAATAAGCGTCTTAATAAGAAACTTAAACAGTAAGCACAGAAAGGTCTTTCTATATATGATTTCCGGGCTGCTGCTTATACCAGCATTTATTTTTTCTTTTTCCTACTATAAAACTGTACTACTTGATGAAGATACTAGATTGGCTGCAGCACAGTTTGCGAGAGAAAATATCCCAAGCGATTCCAAAATCATAACTGAGATATACGACATGGGTATCGTCCCTTTCAACAGTAGCTTTCCGAACATAGTCCTCTTTGATTTTTATGCTTTAGATGATGAATGGGTGGGAAAAGAAAAGGAAAAGGAGCTGAAAGATTTAATAGATAACTCAGGCTACCTGATCCTGCCGAGTCAAAGAATAATTAAAGGCAGGACTCAAAATATGGACGACTTCCCTAAAGGAAACGAATTCTATGATACCCTTAACTCAGATAAATTTAGTCTTATCTACAAAACGGAATGTGATATTTTTTGTAAGATTTTATACCTAGGAGAACCGATTTATCTACTTGAGGAAACATCAAGCGTATTTGACAGACCAACAGTCCAGATCTACAAAATAAATGAATAAAAATCAGAAAATCTTTCTTATAGCAATTTTACTATTTGGGTTCTGTCTTAGAATTTTTAACATAAACTGGGATAGCGGGTATATATTTCATCCGGATGAAAGGGCCATAATAATGGCGGCAGTTGATCTCCGCTACCCATCAAGTCTTTCAGAATTTATTTCGCCTGAAAGTCCCCTAAATACAAATTTTTTTGCTTATGGAAATTTTCCGATATATTTACTAAAAGCTTCTGGAGACTTGATGTCACTGCTCGATCCTAATCTAGCAACATATAACGGAATTCACGTCGTTGGTAGACTCATAAACTCTCTTGCCAGCACTCTTACAATTCTGATAATTTTTCTTTTTGCAAAAAGACTATTCAACTATAGAACCGCGATCCTTGCAGCAATATTTTATGCGGTTGCAGTATTTCCTATCCAAAACTCACATTTTTTTACTGTAGACACACTGCTTACTCTTTTTATTTTACTGACACTATATTTCCTGGATTTTTATATCCAAAAACCTAGCTTTTTTAAGGCGATGATATTGGGCGCTAGCTTCGGACTCGCATTAGCGTCTAAAATCAGTGCGGCACCCGTTGCCACAATAATAATCGTTGGATTCATAATTGCTCGCATGAATGAAAAAAAACGTATTTCGTTCCTGATGTTGACAAGACGAACTAGCCATTCATTTATTTTTTTGATCTCAACAATAATTCTTTTCTTTCTAACCCAACCCTACACCCTGATAGATTTCAAAAACTTTTCAGAGCAGATTTTACTACAATCAAAGATGGGTACTGACCCATTTATATTTCCGTATACTCTACAGTATGTTGGAAAAATTCCGATTCTTTACGAATTTAAGAATATATTCTTTTGGGGACTAGGAGTACCTTTAAGCATTCTTGCATTTTCCGGACTTTTACTGATTACCATAAAAATAATATTCAACTTCAGAAAGTCGAATAGGGTTTTGCCGATAGTTGTTTTCTTCTGGCTATATTTCCTGCTGTCCTCTAGCTACGCCGTAGGATGGATGAGATATCTTCTACCTGTATATCCCGCTTTAACCCTATTTGCAGCTTTTTTTACAATTAACTATCTCTTGCCATTTGCTACAAAGTATTTACATATAAATAAAACCAGACGTACCAAATACTTTCTGGCATCAATTATTGTTTTATTCGCTTCATCGTGGACGATTATTTTTATGTCTATCTATTTAAAACCACATACGAAAATTGTCGCATCCGAATGGATCAGTCAAAATATTCCTGCAGGAAAAACTCTAGCAACAGAACATTGGGATGACCAGCTTCCAATATTTAATACTTCAAACTATCAATATGAAACACTCGCCCTATATGAACACGATACGAAATCTAAATGGGAAACGATCAATAGGCAGATCGAAAACTCTGATTACATAATCATCGCATCAAATAGGCTTTATACACCATTGCGAAAACTAACAGATTGTAAAAATCTACCAGAGAATAGATGCTACAGGAGAACCGCTAAATATTATGATGATCTTTTTTCTGAAAAGTTGAACTTTACAAAAGTTGTTGAATTTACATCGTACCCTAGCATTCCACTCACTAATTTGGGAATCGATGACCAAAGCGCAGATGAATCATTTACAGTATACGACCACCCCAAGATCATAATCTATAAATCCAAATGAGACCTCTAAATAAAAAGTCGCCAGCAATAACCCTGTTTGCCATGATCATTGTGCTGGTATTTAGCCTTTTTGTTCGTATATATCAGTTAGAAAATAATCCACCAGGATTATTCGCGGACGAGGCTGCCATTGGATACAATGCTTACTTAATTTCGCACTCAGCGCGTGATGAATATGGAACATTTCTTCCGCTATTTTTTAAGTCGTTCGGTGAATACAAAGGTAGTCTACCAATCTACTTAACGAGCCCATTCGTATATTCAGACCTTAATGAATTCAATACTAGACTTCCCTTTGCAATCATAGGGGCTGGAATAGTGCTTCTGATATTTGCAGTAGGAAAAACCTACTTTGACCAGAGATTCGGAATAATTGCAGCCTTTTTTGCTGCAGCAACACCCTGGCTCATTCATTACAGCCGCACAGCATTCGAGCTAAATTTCTATCTTTTCTTTTTTCTGCTAATTATTTATTTGTTTAACAAAACAAAAGATCATCCAATATTTATAACTCTGGCACTTCTTGTCACAGGCCTTTCCTTATATACTTACCGGGCTGCTTTTATACAGATCCCAATATTATTATTATTTTTAACAATAACTTACAGAAAAATTCTTTTAAAACACCTATGGTATTTTATCGCCGGAATACTTATCCTCATCACAACAACAATCCCATTTACAATGCATATGACAAGTGGGGACGGCCTAGTAAGATACAATCAAATCGCAACACTTTCTAAAGATATTCCAATTTCAGAAAAAGCAATTAAGATAGTCGATACATATCTTTATCATTTCTCTCCCAATTTCCTTTTTACAAAAGGTGACGACTTTTTCGTAAGCCGCCATTTCAGTGATGGTCTCTATCCATTGATGCTAATTTTTCTCCCTTTCTTGATACTAGGTCTTATATCGATTGTAAAAAACTTTAAAAGTGCATTTTCGAGACTTTGTCTGCTTTGCTTAATTATCTATCCACTTCCTGGAAGTCTAACAGTAGAACCACCATACACAAGTAGGTCAATTATAGGAAGCGTCATATTTGTCCTGATAATAACGAGGGGATTTGTTGAATTTATTGATTACAAGAAATCTTTCCAGAGCTTACAGGTGCTAAAAGTAATCAGCATCTTGCTATGTATTTTTGTAAGTGTATTTTATTTTTTACTCTTTTACTTCGTTAAATATCCAAAAATCTCTGCCGACTACTGGGGATGGCAATATGGTCCGAAGGAAATCATCTCGTATTTTAATTCAAAAGAAGACGTTTATGACCAACTCCTAATGACTTCCGAATTCAATGAGCCCGAGATCTTTTTTAACTTCTATATACCAGATGATGAATGTACAAAGTGCATCATCGGATTTCCTCACGAAAGATACGATTCCAGTCTTCGTCAGCTCTTTGCAATCACTCCAATGTATATACAAGAACATCCTGAATATAACTATGTTGTAAAACATCAGGTAATCTATCCCAATTCTGAGGTTGCTTTTGAAATAGTCGAAATTGTAGAATAATGCTTATGAAAAAGACTGTTCTTATCACCGGTGGTACCGGATTTTTAGGTGTACATCTATCAAGATATTTTCTCAAACAAAAAAACTACAACGTCATAGCTCTTGATACGGCCCCATCGACAGCAGAAGACCTTAAGGGAAAAGTAGAAATCGCAGACATAGATATTCGCGACAAGAAAAAAATTAACGATTATTTCAAATCTGCAAAGGTCGATTTTGTAGTTCATGCTGCGGCAGCGCTTCCGATCCACAACAACAAAGATTATATAATGTCGGTAAATGTAGACGGAACTAGAAATATATTAGAAGCATCGTTAAAAAATAAAATAAATAAAGTTACATTTATCTCGACAACCGCTATGTACGGGATCCCAGACGATCTTCCAGAAAGAGAAACTAGCAAACTTCATCCGATAGGCTACTACGGTGAATCTAAAGCCAAAGGCGAGAAGCTTTGCATGCAGTATCTTAAAAAGGGCCTTGCGGTAAATATAATAAGACCAAAAACTTTTCTTGGACCAGAACGTCTAGGGGTATTCACCATCTGGTTTGAGGCGATTTACAACAACAAACCTGTATTCATATTGGGGAAAGGAGACAACCTCTACCAACTCCTAGAAGTTCATGATCTGTGCAAAATGATAGAGAGCACGCTTACCACCAGAATAAAGGGCGAAATATTCAACGCAGGGACAGATAGGTTCGGAACATGGAAAGACGACTTATCAGCTCTTATAAAACACGCAAAGTCAAAATCAAAACTAGTTGGTCTTCCTGTATTACCTTCCCAAATAGCGCTTTCTATACTTGAAAAACTACACATGTCACCCATTGTCGCATGGCATTATAAGACTTTTCCAGTCAACTCTTATGTATCTACAGAAAAAGCTCAAAAAAAACTGGGGTTCAAACCGACAAAATCCAACTCAGAAATACTTATAGAAAGTTACGATTGGTACTCAAAACACAGAAAGGAATTTTTAGGACGTGAAGGCAAAACACATAGGACAATATGGAATTTTAAGATTCTTGATATCATTACAAAATGGCTGTAAAAAAAATTGGATTCGATTTTGACAAAGTATTCGTTAGCTACCCGCCCATAATTCCTGACCGACTAGTTGATTTCTTGTATAAAGGCAAGATTGCACTGATACCTCAAAAAGGGGTGGAGGAGGTAGTGCTTAAATACAGAATGCCAAACAGCATTGAGCAACAGATAAGAAGACTATCGCACAGTTACATTTTTCGCCCACCACTAAAAAATAATATCAGAGCACTAAAACAAATTCATAAAAATACATCCCACGACCTATATCTTGTCTCTAGCAGATTTGGTTTTCTTAAAGACAAAACCAATGCGTGGCTGGATAAAAATAAAATGAAAAGTGAATTCAAGGAGATTCATTTTAATTTTAACAATCAACAACCACACACGTTCAAGGAAAGGATTATCAAAAAAAAGGGTATCGAATATTATATCGACGATGATTTAGACCTTCTTGTATATTTATCAAAAAAAATCCCTTACAATCATTATTATTGGCTTTCAAAAAATAAAAGACATGACTACAAATCGCTGCCTAAAAATATCAGGACTATTAAATCAATTAGCGATTTGAAAAAATATATTTAACAATGTACTTTTTTGACTTAGGACTCATTTTTAAATTTTGGATCACGGTGTTATTTCTAGGAATCATATTTCTTCCTATAACTACCCGAATTTTTTCTCCACTTATAGACAAGGGGTATATATTTTCAAAAGTCCTAGGGATTGTAACCATCTCTTATTTGTTATTCGTTCTTGGAATCGCACATATCCTACCATTTACTGAAATTTCAATTTTTCTCATAATACTTATATATCTGGTCGTGCTGACTTTTATCTATGGATTTAAATTGCCAAAACTTCCGGACAAAAAACTTCGGAGAATATGGGTCTTTGAGGAAGCGTTATTTTTAGCCGCTCTTTCTTTTTGGTCTTATATAAAAGGTTTTCAACCGGATATAAATGGGCTGGAGAAATTCATGGATTTTGGATTCATCAATTCGATCCTCAGATCGGATTTTTTCCCACCGGTTGACATGTGGTTCACTCCCGAACCCATAAACTACTACTATTTCGGACATCTCCAAACAGCATTCCTGACAAAACTAACAGGGATTGAGCCATACATCTTATACAACATAATGCTTGCAGCAATCTTTGCTTTCCTTTTTGCAGGGGGCTTCTCAATAGTTTTTTCAGTTTCCTACGATTTATTCAAAAAGATAAAGCCGAGTCTTTTTGCTGGAATCCTATCGGCATTTCTTGTGACCCTTGGAGGGAATCTACATATGATATATGCATTTTTTGAGAGTTATGACGGCGAGAACCCTGTTCCCTTCTGGACACTAAAACTTCTTCCACTCGATCAGTTTGGCATTGGATACTGGTATCCAAATGCGACACGCTTTATCCAACACACTATTCATGAGTTCCCTTCCTATTCTTTTGTAGTCTCGGATCTTCATGGGCACGTACTAGATATTCCAATCGTACTTCTGGCGCTTGCTTTTACCTATGTGCTTATAAAAACAAAAGGTCTGGGAAAAATATCCGTTCTTCTATTTTCATTTCTGGCGGCCGTCATGTACATGACAAATGCCTGGGACGGAATAATCTATTCTGGACTTATGGTTTTAATAATAACCTTCAAAAATACGGCACTTATTAAAAATCTCAGACCAAGAAAGATCGTCATGACTAGTGAACTGAAAAAGCTTAAACCTTTTCTTTTGGACTCCTTGCTAAAAATCGCAATCTTAGGCATTGGTTTTTTTATATTTACACTGCCATTTAACACGTATTTCAAACCGTTTGCCTCTAGTATAGGATTTTTATGCGCGCCGGAATTTCTGGAAGGGAAATCTTTTGGACCTTTAATTTTTGAAGCAGACCATTGTCAAAAATCTCCTCTTTATCAGCTCGCAATATTGTGGGGATTTTTCTTCATAACGATAGGCATATTTATTACATATCTTTATAAGAAAGGGAAAAATATTTTCAATACTACGCCTGTAATATTTACTTTAATTCTCTTTTTATTTTCAACACTGCTTCTCATAGTACCTGAATTTTTATATGCAAAAGATATTTATCCCCAACATTACAGAGCAAATACTATGTTCAAGCTCGGATATCAGGCATATATAATGCTTTCGCTAATTTCGGGATTTGCGATAATAGTACTCATCTCCCGTTGGAAAAAACTTATTCTTATTCCCTTTTTTACCGCCTTAGTAACATTAATCCTCGCATACCCATACTTTTCAATTAAGGCTTACTTTGGAGATATAACACCTGAACGGTATCAGGGGCTTAATGGCATTTCGTATCTGCAGTTTCAATACCCGGAAGACTACGAAGCAATAACCTGGATAAACAACAACATAAAAGGGCAACCCGTCATCGCCGAAGCGCAGGGGGATTCCTATACTCACTATGGACGCATTTCCTCCAATACTGGCCTTCCGACGATTCTGGGATGGACAGTTCATGAATGGCTTTGGCGTGGAGAATACTCCATACCGGAACCAAGAATTGATGAGGTAAGATCCCTCTATGAAGACGATATTATTAGGACCCAACAGATAATCGATAAATACAATGTTAAATATATTTTTGTAGGAAAATTAGAGAAGGAAAAATATATCAATATCAACGAGTCAAAGTTCCGGCAGATAGCAACTCCAGTATTCACGAACGGATCGACAACTATTTATCAGGTTGATCAGTAGGTAAAGGAGTGGGAGTTGATACTCCCGAATCTGTTACCAAACACATTTCTCCTCTTTTTATACAGTCGACGAAATCATGAATTTCTGAGAAATCGTCTACATCTGTTCTGGGCACTAACACATATTGATATAAGAATCTTTCTGAAGTTACTGGAGAGACGAGCAAGCCTGGTTTTTCTTGAAATTTATCTTCTTCTTCAACAACAAAACTCCTGACCTCCCCATCTTGAAGTTTTTGTGCAAGCTTAACGAAATCATCAAGCTTGCTGGTATCAACATCAGTTACTATATTATCCTTAACTATGTTGAATACACCGATTGCCTTTATTGGATTGAGCAAAACCTCAAGCGACAACACTTTATTTCTCAAAGCATCTATTATTTTTTGTTGACGGCGGCTTCTAGCGAAGTCACTTCCTTCACCATTTGTTCCGTGCCTAGATCTGACGTAAGAAAGAGCAGTCTCCCCATCCATTATCTGTTTTCCTTCAGTAAAACTTAGAGATTTGTATCTACAGGCAAATGCCTCCGTCACCGATACTGAATTTGTAGCAACTTGAGCAGATAAGTCAATTATCTGTTCGTCAGTGTATCCACAAGAATCATTCTCCATCCCATTCACAGGGTACTCATTATCGACAAACGACTTTTCGACATCGACCTCTACACCACCCAAATGATCTATCAGATTCACGAATCCCTTGAAGTCTATTATAAGAACGTAATTAATTTCCTCTCCAACCACCTGTTCTGTTGCTGACTTAATGTTAGAAAGACCCTTACCATCCTTTTTTCCGAATGCGTAAATTGCATTAATTTTTGCCTTTAGGCTATCGATCCACAAATCTCGAGGTATAGAAACCAGATCAACTCTCTTTTCTTCTATTGATACGTTTGCAAAAATTATAGTGTCTGTCAGATTCGGCCCGTCATGGGTACCCCCACCAATCCCTAGCACGAGTATTGAAAAATCTTTTTCATTGTCTATCGTAAGATCTATTGCCTTATCTATAGTCACACCAAATAGAAAAGTCCCTATTTGCCTAATTTGAGATTGGAATATTCCAATAAGTATCAAAAGAATAACTCCAACAAGCAAATAGTACTTGTATTTTTTCCAATCAATTTTTTTCTCTAAGGGTCTTATTTTTACCATTGTGAAAGAAGACTTATGAACGAATCTGCTTCGAGACTTGCACCACCCACTAAAAGCCCTCCGCAAGAATCTATGTGTATATAATCTCTTACGTTATCAGACTTGATGCTTCCCCCATACAAGATTTTCCCTGAAAAATTTTCCTTGACTGATTTGAATACTTTTCCTGTGTGTGATGGGTCGTCAGGAGTGCCAGTTCCAATAGCAGTCGGCGGCTCGTAGGCTACAATATCGACACTACTAGGAATTTTCTGGGATTCATTTTGTATACAATAAACGATTTCGAGTCTATTATTTTTTGCCTCTATAACCTTTTTGGACAATACATCTTCATTCTCGTTAAATAGCTCCCGCCTTTCAGAATGACCGATGATTGTCATTCCGCAAAGATCCTTTATCTGCGAAGCATTAACTTCTCCAGTAAAAGCACCCTCCGGAAAAGGTGAAAGA
This sequence comes from uncultured Gammaproteobacteria bacterium, assembly GCA_964450885.1. Lineage (GTDB taxonomy): Bacteria > Patescibacteriota > Microgenomatia > Levybacterales > GWA1-39-11 > JBCLLY01. The sequence goes on along the minus strand of CAYVFE010000001.1, from coordinate 142,925 downwards.
TTCTGAGCAGAAAGCTTTATGGGTAAATTGTATTTTTCTATCAAGCTCTTGCATATTGGAAGCAGATGGAACGAGGGCGCAACTACAATCTCCTTATTTTCCAGATTGATCCTATTGATACTCCTAGAAATACTGACTATAAACTCCTCAGCTTCTGAAAGGGTTTTGTGGGATTTCCAGTTTGCTATAATTAATTTCTTATCCATAGAAAGTAACCAGATCTAAGTTATAATTGTTAGTATATCAAGTACCGATGGACATTCTCAATAAACTAAATAAACAGCAACAGGAAGCGGTTCTCTATAACGAAGGGCCGATGATAATTCTCGCTGGCGCGGGAAGCGGCAAGACCAGAGTCCTTATTCAAAAAGTGTTGTACCTTATCCAAGAGAAAAAATTTGACCCGACAGAAATCCTCATGGTTACTTTCTCCAATAAGGCAGCGGGTGAAATGCGCGAACGTATGGAGATTGCGCTAGATAATCCAAGCGTTCCAATAATAAGCACTTTTCACTCACTATGCGCAAGGATCTTACGGCGTCACGGCGTGAGTATCGGCATTCCACATAACTTTGTAATCTACGATACGCAAGACCAGCTGGCTACAATAAAGGAATGCATGAGCCTTCTTGACATCGATGCAAAACAGGCTCGCCCCAAAGCAGTGCTCGAGACAATTTCTTCCGCTAAGAATCAGATGATAGACCCAAATACCTATAGTGATTTTGCAAAGGGATATTTTCAGGAATTTGTCGCAAATATATATCCAGTATATGAGGGGATGCTTACGGAAAATAACGCGCTAGATTTTGATGATCTACTTATAAAAACTCTCAGACTCTTGCGAGAGGACCCTAATGTTCTTTCTTTCTACCAGAACTCGTTCAGATACATCCTCATAGATGAATATCAAGACACGAATCAAGCACAGTATCAACTCACCAAACTACTGGGAGGAAAATACAAAAATATTTGCATTGTCGGAGACTTTTCGCAAAGCATATATTCATTTAGAGGTGCTGATTTTAGAAATCTTGAGAAATTCAAAAAGGACTTTCCTGAAAGTAAAACCTTCCAACTGTCCCAGAACTACCGCTCAACACAGAGCATACTTAATGCAGCGTACTCAATAATCGCAAATAATTCCCTTCACCCTATCCTCAAACTCTGGACAGAAAATGGGGCAGGATCTGATCTGGTGATAAAAGAAACTAATGACGGACACGCAGAAGCGGAGTATATAATAACAAAAATAAAATCACTTCAGGATAATGATCCTACAATTAAGCTTTCTGATATAGCAGTCCTTTATCGCATGAATGCACAGTCAAGGACTATTGAGGAAGTCTTTTTACACCTAGGAGTTCCCTATAAGCTTGTTGGTGGTGTTAGATTTTATGATCGTAAGGAGGTAAAAGATGTTCTCTCCTACCTTTCGTTACTTTCAAACCCTAAAGATAAAGTTGCAAAAAAACGGCTGGAAAAACTGGGGAAAAGAAAATTTAAATTTTTTGAGGAGTACCAGAAGGACTTTAACGAAAAAAATCTCGTAGAGTCTGAAAAAACTATCGATATACTTGATGGGGTCTTGAAAAAAACTGGCTATCTAGATAAATACGATGAAAACGATCTTGAGGACATGGGACGGCTTGAGAATATAAAAGAACTCCGATCTGTTGCCATAGAATTTCCAAACCTTATACAATTTTTAGAGAATGTAGCCCTAGTTGAAGCAGAATATTTACCCGACCAAAAACAAGGCGACCCGAACGATGCGATAACCCTTATGACGCTTCACGCTGCAAAGGGACTAGAGTTTAAGGTAGTATTTCTGGTCGGCATGGAAGAGGGAATTTTTCCTCACAGTCAGTCTCTTTTTAGTATTTCAGATGTGGAAGAAGAAAGACGACTTTGCTATGTAGGTGTTACCCGCGCAAAAGAACACCTATACTTAACGTATGTTAAAGAAAGAACTATCTTCGGCCAACGGTCGAATTCAACCCCCAGCAGATTTATATTTGAACTACCAGAAGAAGTACGCGAAATGAACAGTATCAACTTTGATGCAGGGTCACCAGATTTCTTATGAACTTTATCGACATAACTGAAAAAAATAAATCCCAATATAACACAGTTGTATCGCACCCTCTCCAATCCTTTGAATGGGGAGAGTTTAGAGAAAAAACAGGTATAAAAATCGTGCGAAGAGGTGTTGAGGAAAAAGGGGAAATGACCGATGGATTCACCATAACTATTCACAAAATCCCGAAGACAAAATACAACATCGGCTACTTACCAAAAGGAAATAATCCAACAAAAGAAGTGCTTTCTGAAATAGAGCGAATCGGAAAAGAGAACAACTGCATATTTGTTCAGCTGGAACCAAATATTGAAAGTCCATCTGGTGACAAATTCAATAAGAAAAATCTTGTGCATTCCGCGCACCCCTTGTTTACAAAATACACTTTTGAAATAGATTTGAAAAAATCTGAAGATGAACTTTTGAAAGAATTCGGATCCAAAACGAGATACAACATCAGACTGGCTCATAAAAAAGGTGTTAGGGTCGAAATCGATTATTCTAAAAAGGCCTTTGACAAATATCTAGAACTTACCAACGAAACTACAAAAAGACAGGAGTTTTATGCTCATACTCCCTCCTACCACAAAACGATGTGGGAGACTTTAAGTAAAAAAAATCCAAAAGGACTCTCCGCGCATCTTCTTACCGCAACCTTTGAAAAGGAAATACTTACTACTTGGATCTTGTTTACTTTTAAAGACACTCTTTATTATCCATATGGTGCAAGCACACAGAGACATAAAAATCTCATGGCATCAAACCTTGTGATGTGGGAAGCAATCCTTTTTGGAAAAAAAATGGGGCTCAAAAAATTCGATCTGTGGGGATCGCTGGGTCCTGATGCCAAAGAATCCGATAGTTGGTATGGATTTCATAAATTTAAATTAGGCTACAATCCACGACATGTAGAGTTTGTAGGAAGTTATGATTTAATTATAAATCCTAGACTGTACACGGGGTACAAGATAGCAGACAAACTCCGCTGGAGCTACCTAAAGTTAAAATCTAGATTTTCCTGATCACCTTACCTAATATATCGCTTCTTCTTATCGCACCCGTATCCAAGCTATCAGATTTGTTTTCCCCTTGCACAAAATACCGGTCTTTTTCAATCTGCATAATTTTCTTGACCATAAATTTGTCGTCATATTTAAAGATCACGATATCACCGATTTTAGGCGGCAAAAAATAGTAGGGGATACTGCTTACTAAGACTCTATCGTCGGGATTAAATGTGGGCATCATACTGTGCCCGGAGATTTTGAAAACCCGCAGTAGCATTTATTTATGGGTAACAAGCTCACCTTCTGTGGGAAAACCTGAAGGAATTCTGATAGGCTCAAAGCCTTTTGATTTATAAAAGATTTCTGAGACGAGCAAAGACTTTTCAACCAAGTCTTTGCATAAAGAAAGATCCACTTTCTGCCTTGTCTTTGCGGATAAAGCCACTGTCTCTTTTATGAGATCTTTTAGTTCTGGATATTTTTCAAAATGCTCCGGCTTGAAATAATCGTTTTTAAGTGTCATAAGCTCTTTCTCGACCGTTGCTCCGTGCTCCTCCTTAACATGCACAATCCTTGCAACATCATGAGTCTCTTTATGCTCACCTAGAAGTTGTGTCATACGAAGCACAGTGTGGGCTGCGATCTGAAGTGGAGTCGGCTCATAAATACCACAAGGTATATCGCAATGAGCATAAGCTTTTTGTACTGGTATAAATATGAGAAGAAGACGTATAAAGTTCATCGTGTATAATATATAGCACAACATGAATCTATCGTCAAACGATCTGGATTTAGTCAAGCAATGTTTCGTCTTCTGCCCTAAATGTGGAGCAAAATTTAGCAAAGAATTCAAAAGCTCTAAAAAATGCACAAACTGTAGCCTGCATTTCTATATAAACCCCTCAACAACTACCGGTGCAATCCTGATAAATGAGAACGACGAGATTCTTCTCGTAAAAAGGAGAGTGGATCCCGGCAAAGGACTTTGGGATATCCCAGGAGGCTTTGTCGATCTTAACGAAGAGCTGGAAAACTCACTCAATAGAGAATTAAATGAAGAACTAGGAATCACAAAGAGAAAATTAAAATATCTGGGATCAAAGGTAGATATCTATAAATACGGAAATCGGTATCAGCAGACACTCGGCGTAATATTCGAAGGGAAAATTTCGTCTGGAGAAAAACTAAAGGCGTCTGATGATATAAACGGGTTCGAGTTTTTTAAAAAAGAAAACTTTCCGATAAATAAAATTGCATTTAAAAGTCTTGAGGAATTTTTCATAAATTATCTGAATATTGACAATGATAGGTACTAAGCTATACTTTCTGTAATGCTAAAAGAAGCGTTTTACGATCCCACTAAAAGTTATGAGCAAAACTACGATGAGGGACCTTTTGGTGAATTTTCAGATCCTCAGGAATACGATGATCCCCTAAGTCCACCTCGTAACGAATTCCTCGGACACAAGGTTAACCTTCCACTAGGCATCCCTGCAGGACCCCTTTTAAATAGCAAGTTCGTGAGGGGAGCTTTTGAAAATGGATTTGATATAGCTGTCTATAAAACAGTTAGGGCCGGAACTTTCCCCTCCCATCCTTTCCCAAATGTTCTCGGGATAGAACTTGAAGGAGATCTCACGATGGAAAAAGCGAAAGAGCCGATAATCGCAAGAGCGACATACAAAGAGCCTTTGTCTATAACCAACTCCTTCGGCGTTCCATCAAAAACTCCGGACATCTGGCAGGAGGATGTGGAGAAGGCTGTGAGCTTTGCTGGAGCAGGACAAGTCCTGGTCCTTAGCTTCATGGGAACGGTAAAAGCTGACCAGACACCAAATGAATTTATTGAGGACTTTGCACTTACTGCACGTCTCGCAAACGAAACAAGTGCCCCTATCCTGGAAGCAAACCTCTCTTGTCCCAACATCGGAAATGAAGGACTTGTTTGCTATAACCTAGATACAACCAGACAGGTGGCAGAAGCGATAAGACGCGAAATAGGAGACAAGCCCCTTGCCCTCAAGGTAGGATATTATAATGACGATAGGGACCTTGAACGATTTGCACAAATAGCAAATGAGTACGCTGACTCTATCTCTTCTATAAATACTATTCCTGCAACCATAATAGACCGGGATGGAAACCAAGCCCTGCCTGGACCAAATCGTGCTAAAAGCGGGGTATGCGGATCAGCGATAAAATGGGCTGGTCTTGACCAAGTTAGAAGATTGAGAAAAATCCGCGATGAAAATGGTTACAAATTTGCGATAGAAGGTGTTGGTGGTGTAACTACACCAGACGACTATTTCGAATATATAAAAGCGGGCGCTGATAGTGTCATGTCCGCGACAGGCGCTATGTGGAACCCATCTCTCGCAAAAGAAATAAAGTCAAGAATCTAACTTTTCTTTGAAGGCAGAGGACAGATCATCTCGGCATCGCTTTTTGCTCGCTCTAAATTCTCGTTGTTTATCAAAACATCCGCAAATGCTTCATCCTTTTTTTCAAGTAAATCACGACACAGGACTATATCCTTTTCGACAAGCCTTTGCTTCTCTTTCTCTGTAAGGGCATTAAGGATAGTTATCGGATACATCTCGGGCTTTTCTACTAAATCCTGGAGATTCCCTTCATTTGGATAGTTCCAAGCAATAGCTGGCATTCCCTTGCACTGCGTATAGACTATCGCATCCTGAGAAAGCTTCGTATTAGTGATGAGCCAAACATTATCTATATCGTTTTTCTGCTTTACATCCAAGAATCTGGCATATGTATATAACGCTGTCTGAATATCAGATTTTGTATTGCGCGAATTATGAAACTTTGCCTCAACTATCTGTCTCGAATTGTCTTTTATAAGTAACAGATCTATCTCGTGTGTAACACAATCCCCCTGCAAAGTAGTTCCAACTTCCACCTGATACCCTTGGTCGCGAAAAATTCGCGCGAGGTACTGCTCGAATGGATATCCTGTAGGGCCGAGATCAAACATCGCCTGTCGGAGATTAAATCTTATCGACGACTTGCGATCTCTAGGCTCCAGAAAATTCAAGATCCTTTGATAGATATCATCTGTCGTAATATCCCCATGCAGATCTTTTTTTATCTCCGCCATCGCTTCGTGTCGGAGTTCGTGCGGAACACCGACGCGCTTCATAGAGCGAAAAACTTTATCTTCCGAGAACGGTTCACGCTCTCCATTTCTTTTTATGACCATGATATCTTCCATATAATAATTCTATCAATAAATGAAGCTTTCGGACAAGCAGAGTAGGGTATTAAATATTTTTAATAAGAACTTCTATCCTTTCCAGTAGATAGCTTTTAGTATCATTTGAAATTTGTCTCTTTCGTGATAATCCCTCAACTTCTTTCTTGAGATTTTTGAGCATTCTCAACTCCATTTTATTGTTCCCTGAGAAAGCTTTTGCTAGCTTCGTCTTTACCGAAAGACTTATGCGCCCTCCCAGCTTTAACTTCTTATCTTTGTATAGTTTTTCTATATCGGAAATCAGCGAATCATAAGTTACAACAAGCTCCTTCTCCACGTTGCTCTCCTCAAAGTTTTGTTTATTAAATTCGATTACATAAACATCTGGGTCACTATCCGCGGTCTCTCCAAAGGAAAACTTTTTTACCTCTCCTTGTGTGTCATACAAATATGCATCAAAATCATAATCGTTCTGTGCGTCAGAAGATATTTCGACTCTGTATACTCCCGATGTGGGCTTTGCTATATACACGACCTTCAATGATTTAGCTGATGAACTCGCCTCTCCTGATGGGTCTTCTATTGGTTCTTCGATTAAAAGACTGCCTACCTCGTCACTACTCTCATCGAAAACCTTGATATCTACACCATCATCTACAGTAAGCATTATGTACGACAGGTCAGTATTTGAAGGGGTAAATTTAGAAATATTCTGAAAGGTGTTTCCATATGCTGCTAAGTCAGCTCTTTCATAATAGGGGTCATTTATTAATATATCTTCATCTGCGTATCCCTTCCCTACTACAAAATGTCCGGGCACACGTAATATCGATGGGATATCATTATCTATACCATCTTTAACTATCTGCTGATTTGATGATACTTCTCTGCTAAATTCCAGGGCATCGAAATCTACTACATTTTGATCTGAAATCTGCTCTGAAAGTCTTGAAAGAGCAAGCCAATTTGTATTTCCGTTTCCTATATATCCGTCCGGCTGGGATTTGAGCCATTCGTTAAGCGACCCTGGATCGAGAACAGCTCCACCTACCATCTCGTCCAAACCATAATAATTAAATACCATCGCAGCACTGGTTACAGCGCATCCCCATCTGGAAAAAGATGAATCACTCGCCCACAGGTTTGCACTATCATACAGGTCATCATTCCAAGGAGAAGACGTTTGTTTGAGAAGAGGCACTGAAAGATCTACGCTATCATCGATTTTTGCATAGAAAACATCGTCTAAATATCCACCTGAATTCCATCCACCAGCGATATATAGATAGTCTCCGATTTGCGCAACCGATGCGCCAGTTGTTGAGATGGGAAGACTTGACGCACTTTCTTGCCATTGTGAAAGCGAGCTATCCGAATTGATATCCGCATAAAAGACTTTATCCAGGACAACGCCTCCTGTTTGTCCACCAATCGACAAAATCCTATCTCCTACTTTTATAACTGCTCCTCTATATACTCCCTGGGGCAAAGATTCCAATGTCTGCCATGCTGAAATAGATCCATCATCATTCACGGATGTTTTATATACATTAGATTGAGACGCACTTGTAGAACCACCAATCACGTAAATATTTCCATTGTCTTCAATCATCCCAAATCCTACGATGTCTATAGGCAACGTAATAGTACTTGTAATCCAATCCCCTAATGTTCCATCAGGATTGATGTCCGCATAAAAAATGTCATTATGTCTGGTAGACCCGCTCAATCCTCCGGCAAAATAAATCCTGTTGTTTACTATCACGCTAGCACCCTGAGCCCTATTTCCTGGAAGAGGATTAACTTCCTGCCAATCCCACTCTCCATTGCTGTCTTCCTTTCCGAAATAAACTTTATTCGTGATAGACTGACTACCACTAAATTTTGCTCCTCCCAAAATGTATACATTGCCATTAGCCATTTGTGATAAAGAAAACCAATACCCAGTACTAGGCAGTGAGGATAATGACGACCACGCAGAAAGGGGGCCCGTTATACTAGGCGTAGAGTTTAGTATGCTTGCGTAGTCGTCGGAGTTTGCGCCACCCATAACATACAAGCTATCATCAACGCTAACACTTACATGCCCAGCTATTTTATGTGAAAGATTCTGAGTTGTTATCCAATCTGAAGTTGCATAGTTAGCATTTACATTTTTTAAAGAGACGAAAAAGAATAAGATTAATAATAAAGCTGATATAAAAAATAATCTACTCTTCACCTAAAAATAGTGTAGAATCTAATTGCTACTCATGTCAACACCTAAATCGATATCAAATCGAACTCCTTATGAACTTGAAAATCTACGAGATATGTTCGCCAGAAATAAGAAGATTGACAATTTTCTAGAGTTATATAAAAAAGAAACATACGCAATTAGGAACGAGAACACTGGGAAACTGTGGAATAGTAAATTTGAAATTCAAAAGAAAATTAGCGAACAAGACCGAATGACGCAAGAAAAGATATTTTTTATTGCAGATGAAATAGTAAAAATTGAATCCAAAGTAGAATTACTAGATATTGGAATAGGCCAAGCCTATCTAGAGCAAGTATTAAAGAAACGCCACGTGGATCTAAAACTATCAGCAATAGATATTTCTGAATTAAGTATCCAGCGTGCAAAAAAAAATTACAACGCTATAGGAATTGTGGACGATGCCCTAGAAATGAGTAGATACTTCAAAGCGGAATCATTCGATGCTATAGTTGCAATAGAAGTAATAGAACATATTTCTCCACATAAAATTTTTTCATTCTATAAACAGGTACACTCGTTACTAAAAGATGGCGGTCTATTTATTATTTCAACGCCACTCAATGAAGGACTTAGCTACATGAAGAACAATCCAAATGCGCATGTCAGAGAGTATACTGAATCTATCCTTAAATTAGAATTTAGCATATCCAAATTCGAAATTTTAAAAACAAAACAGCTAATTGCATTTCATAGATTTTACACGGTTAAAAAATTTATTTCTAAAATTCTTAATTCGCGATGGAAGCCCAATAACATCATCATCGTTGCGAGGAAGGTGTAAACTATCACTATGAAACTTATTGTTCTTATGGTCGCATCACTGGATGGGCGGACCACAAAAGGAAAGTCTTCAAATATCCACAACTGGACATCTGAGGAAGACAATCAGCACTTCATAAAAACACGTGACAGCGCATCTCTGATCATCATGGGAAGCAATACCTATGAGTCTGCAAAAAGCAGCATGGAACACAAAAAAGAGAGACTTCGGATTGTGATGACCAGAACTCCCGAAAAATACGAGAATGACAAAATCCCGGGAAGATTAGAGTTCACAAATGAGAATCCAAAAGATCTTTTAGAAAGGCTGGAAAAAGAAGGGCACACTAAGGCACTTCTAGTTGGAGGTGCACATGCGAATACAGAGTTTTTCAAACAAAATCTTGTGACAGAATTATGGCAGACTATCGAGCCAAAAATACTGGGAGATGGAAACGGAATAATCGCGAGAGAAGAAACGGAAATTTCGCTGGAACTTTTAAGTAGCGAAAAACTAAATGATCGAGGAACTCTTCTTCTAAAATATAAAGTGGTCTAGAAGCTTAGGATATTTGCATCTTTCATATTTTCAAAGTCATAAATTTTTTTAACATTTTTTGAATCGTTCAAAAAACTTCGTAGTATTTTATATACATCAAAGTCTGTGAGCACCATATCAGTATTTTTCTCGCTATTTAATACTTCTTCATACTTTCCCAGATAACACCATTTATCAAATATTAGTCCTTCCTCCATATCATCATTTTTTTCTTTTATTAAAATCGGGCCTTTAAATGGCCAGTTGTAAAGCTTGGTTTTGGAAAAAGCCATAATAAACCTGGCGTTATAAAGCGCTGGATTTTCTTTATTTACACATGCACCTTTACACCACCCCAAATGATGGGAAAAACATGCGCCGGAAGAACTTCTGATCCCCAAAAGCTTTTCGCATAGACTAAATTCCTTTACAAGGCTTGAGAGCATAGCAGATGCTTGCTTCTGCGACTTAAGTATCGCCAGAACATTTTCCACATGGTCAACCTCTATCTCATTTGTAGATTTAGTTACCACGCTAAAATATCCATCTTTATTTTCTTTTTTCTCAAAATAAGTAAGTCGTCTGGTATATCTAAGCTTTCGGTTATAGATCGGCTGCAGTTTTTTTACGAGTTCTGACTCGAGAATCAAAGCTCCTAGCTCGCCTGCAGTTCTTATAGACTCGATCCTTTTTATTTGCTGAGTTATCTCAAGCTCGCGGGAATTTTCAGTATCATTGCTAAAGTGAGAAAGAACTCTATCTTTTATATCTATGCTCTTTCCTATATATAATGGTATTTCCCCATCTCCAAAAAAGATATAGACTCCTGCAGATTCGGGAAGACGATCTACTTCACCCGCCAAAAGATGAGGAGGCAAAGAAGGCTTTTTTATAACATTTAGATAAGCTTTTTGGACTTTTTCCTCGTCCACCATCACCGGAACTTTCTGCAAAAACTCCCAAACTACCTTCGCATCAGAAAAAGCCCTATGACGCGCATCGCAATCTATTCCAAACCTTTCGATGATGTTATCCAAAGAATGCCTTTTAAATCTGGGGAAAAGAAGTCGCGAAAGCTTGACTGTGCAAAGCTGCTTTGACCGGTAACTTACATTCTGTCTTTTAAATTCATTTTTGATAAACGAGTAGTCAAACCTGCTATTATGCGCAACGAATATAGCGTCTTTCAAAATATCGTAGATCTCGTCTTTAAGCTCGTGAAAGGTTGGTGCATCTTCCAATAAAGCTGCATTTATACCCGTAAGATTTTCTATAAAAGGAGAGACGTGTGTTTGCGGATTGATAAGCATATCAAGTGTCTTTACGACTTTTCCGTTCTCGATTCGCAAAATTCCAATTTCTATAATCCGATCATAGGTACTCGTTCCGCCGGTCGTCTCTACATCTACTATGGCAAGACTTTCTGTAGTCATGGGCAGTAAAGAATAAAAGATTTCGGACCAATTTGCAACCTAACCTAACGCAGCGATTTTCTATTTACTAGATACATGATAACAATCGCTATCGGAAGAAAAACTAAGACCAACTTTGGATAATAAGAAAGACTTGTTACAAAAATCATATTTGCGATAGTAAAGTATCCAAGCAACTCTTCCTTCTTATATTTTTTTGCGAGCAAGAATACTCCCAAAAATAACGGTATAAATGCCGGATAGGCATACCTGAAGCTTGAGACCATTATCCATGGCTGCTCTGATGTGGGAAAATTAAAGAAGAGCAAAAAATTAACTAATCCCAGTATGAATAGTTTTGAAATATCATCAAATCTAAATTCTCTGACTCTGAGGTATTTGTTGATTAAAAATAATATGGCAAATGGCACTGCAAATAACCATAGCTTAAATTCGGCAAATCCTGAATCTACCATCGCTAGAGGATGTTTTATAAAAACGTTCCACACCCGTAAATTGCCAAAAACTTCGTTGCTCGGAAAATCAAAAAATACCAAAGGATAAAATGGATTACCTGTAAAAATATAATTCCGCACATACCAGAATAATCCAAAAATCGAAAACGGTATTAAAAAGAAAACTATATATTTTAGATTCACAAATTTTATAATTCTTGGAAAATAAAATATAAGAAGCGGGATCAAAAATGAAATCGCAGTATACTTAATTCCCAAAATCATTCCCATGACAAACCCCAATTTTAGAAAATAAGAAATGGTTTTCTGCGGTTTTTCTAAAAGAATAATCGCAAAAACAAAAAAGGTGGCCATCCATAAATCCACTAACGCAAAATTAAGCCACCTCACCACTGCATTTAAAGTTACAAATGAAAGTGAAAAAAGTATGGAATAATTTTTTTCCAGACTAAAAGTTCTTGCCAATATGTAAAGCGCAAAAGACAAAACTACAGTAGCTATAATATTTGAAAATGATAGTGGCAGTCCTAAAAGGATCAACACTACATTAACTAACTCCCCAGAACCGGGATAATACCACTGATCCAAGAGAAAATTTTGCGGATTCAAAAATCTACCGTCTATAATAGTGTGTGCTATGGGGATGTGATAATCCCAGCTATCTCCCAAAGGCGGATTGGGATTTATAATACCGCTGTAAATATGATAAGTAAGAAAATATAAGGCGATAATTAGCGCTATATTCGCAATATATTTTATGCTACCCATTATTTAGCTGTGAATAATAACCTCCACTGCTAGAAATATAGCATATAACGCTACGAGCGCAAATCCTTCCATTCGAGATATTGAATTTTTGGTTCTGGAAAAATAATAAAATGCAACAAGACCCACTAAGAGAAAAGAGAGACTTACCAAGTAGCTATTTGTCAAATAAACAGACTTACCATACCAAAAAGTTAAAAATCCAAATATAAAAGTGTTGAATGACGCGGAGCCCACATAGTCCCCGAAAGCTACTTGGTTGCTTCGCATAAAAATAGATCTGACAACAAATGACAGTTCGGGGATATTCGTCCCGATCCCGATTATTAAAAGGCTAATTAAAAACGGTGAGACATTTAGAAGTTCTGAAAAATAAATTGTCTGATCAACGACAAATCTGCTTGCTATAAATATTATGGCAAGTCCTACAATTATCTTCAAAAATTCCCTACCTGCTTTTACTGATGAAATTTTTGCAAGACTACTAGTCTTATTAAATAACCCCCTTTTTGCCTGAATACATATAATTAAAACCACAAAAAGCGCAATAGCTATCACGCTATCTGCCTTGTCAACTTTTCCATCAATTGAAAGAACTACCGGAGCTGCGATGGTAACCAGAGACATTATTAAAGAAAATCCTCCAAATTCTTTACTTATGACTATTTTTCTTCCTGTGATTGCAAGTAGGGGAATAATCAACATAAAAATAACTATTGTCGCTCCAATAAGATTTCCGACATAGATCTCCGGATCGTTCTCCACTATGGAATTTATTCCAACTGATAACTCGCTTACAGAAGTAAAGAACCCAAGGATTATGAAAGAGACAGCAAAAGAAGAGAGCTTTAGGCTTCTTGATAATTTCTCAACCGAATTCAAAGCGATTCCCGCTCCTATCCAAATTCCGACAAAAGCAAGAATATAAATGATTAACTGACTAAAGATCATGAGTATCTATCATAGCAATTTTTTGCTGACCATTGCATCTATTGAAGGTTGAAGAAGTGGCGGAGGGAGAGAGATTCGAACTCTCGATCCTTTCGGATGGCGGTTTTCAAGACCGCTGCACTAGACCACTATGCGACCCCTCCTCAAAAAAATCCTTTCGGAATTCTACAGCTATATAACAAATACGCCTCTTTATTAAATTGCGCAGCAATTTGTAAAAATGCTTTAGCATTTTTAATAAAGGAACAAGAGACAAAAAGCAGTTGTCCACTTGCGACGTGGCGGAGGAGACAGGATTCGAACCTGCGCGAGCCTTGCGACTCAGGGATTTAGCAAACCCCCGCAATGGGCCTCTATGCGACTCCTCCTCGTCAAAATTACTCTTTAACTTTTCGCTTCGATAAATCGAAACTTCAAATTATCAGAGTATTTCTCCTTACTCAAACTCCTTCGGAGTTTGCATTAAATCAAAATGCCAAACTCTAACGGACTTTTTCTGACTCAAAATCTCTACGAGATTTTGCTGTAATCCCGCCAATCGGGATTAAGAAGCGAAATTTAGACTGCAAAACGAGCAATTTACTTTTTTGAATTGCGAGTATAAAGTCTTCACAATTTCGCTAAAGTATTATAACAAAGAATAGGCGATAATTCGTACTTTTTTGTAATCCACTTTACTTCTAATAAAACGCCTACTATGTTATCATTATATATATGAATCAGCCTAGAAAACTGTATCCTCACATTGAATACACATCAGATATTTTTATTCCTGAGATTGATATAGAACTCGATGAGTTTATTTCCTTTAACAATGAGCACGTAGACAGCCACCACCTACATGAGGATTTAAAGGATTTTGGAGCAGAACACGTGGGAGATAGTGTGCTTATTACAGATGATTCTATAAACGAAGAGCAGTTTGAAATTGACGAAAAAGCGTCACAATCATCCGATCTCCAAAAAAATCCACTATCTCAAAATTTTTAAATTATGGAACTACTAGATGCTTCAGGCATAATCCAACTTATTCAAACGCTAGTAATCGGGATTATTATCTCCGGTCTTATAGTTGCTGGTGCTATAGCATCAGTTTTCGGGTCCGGAGTCTGGTTTCGGGCCCGAGACAGGCATAAAAGATCGCTTGAATCTGTCCTTATTGAAGTAAAATTACCCCGCGATAACGAAATAAAGATAGATGCGGCAGAACAGCTCTTTTCAAGTTTTGCATCTCTTTCTACAGCTGAGGGCATGCTGAGTTTTTCAAAGGTTCCAGATAGCATTACTTTCGAGATTGTAGCAAAGCCCGGAGACATCAGATTTTATGTTGGAGTTCCCAGAAAACTTCAAGATATGGTTGAAAAACAGATAAATGGAGCTTACCCCGACGCCCATATTCAGGAAATGGAAGATTATAATATCTTCGAGACCGACAACGGAAAAGTAGCCTTCACAAGTCTTCATCTCAAAAAATCAGATTATCTGCCGATCAAATTCTATAAGGACCTTGCAGTAGATCCTATGGCAACTGTCGTCAGTACTTTAGGAAAAATGCAGGAAGGAGAATCTGCTGCGATACAAATCTTAATAACTCCCGCAGATTCCAAATGGAGTAAGGCTGGACGGGCCCACATCTCAAAAGAAAAGAAAAATGAAGCAGACCCCGAGACCGCAAGTTATTCAACAGACCAGAAAGAGCTTGAAGCAATCGAAAATAAGATCTCAAAACCAGGATTCTCCACTTATATAAGGATAGTCACTGTGTCATCCAGCAAAGAAGCAGCTGAGGCACACCTAGGAAATATAGTTGGTGCCTTCACTCAGTTTTCGTCTTTCAATTCATTCACTAAATACTCGCCGAAATTTTTTAAAGGCATGATGATGGTAGATTTTATCTACCGCCATGTCCCGCTTCTCAAAAAAGGGTCTGTTCTCAATCCCGAAGAATTAGCAGCAATTTTCCATTTCCCTAACAAGGCAATCGAAAATCCTCATATCAACTGGCTTGCAGCCCGCACTGCACCAGCGCCTGCAAAAATGCCTACGACAGGACTGTATCTTGGAAAAAGCATATATAGAAGTCAGGAGAAAAAAGTATTTATCGAACGCGATGACAGAAGACGTCACATGTACATCATAGGAAAAACTGGTGTCGGAAAATCAGAATTTCTAAAAGATATGATCCTACAGGACATCAGAAATGGTGAGGGAGTATGTTTTATAGATCCACATGATACTATCGATCAGATATTACCTCTTATCCCACCTGAAAGAGCTGAGGACGTAATCCTTTTTGACCCATCAGACACAGAGCGTCCTATGGGTATAAATATGCTTGACGCTGAGACTGAGGACCAAAAACATTTTGTCACTGGTTCTATCATCAATCTTTTCTACAAGCTCTATGACCCACAAAGAACCGGGATAATTGGTCCTAGATTTGAGCATGCAGTCCGCAATGCGATGCTTACTGTTATGAGCGAACCGGGTACGACTTTTGTTGAACTTGTTCGCGTGCTTACTGACCAAAACTATGTTCAAAAACTCCTACCCAAAGTGTCTGATCCTATCATTAGACGCTACTGGACAGATCAAATCGCACAGACATCAGACTTTCATAAATCCGAAGTCCTAGACTATATAACTTCTAAATTCGGAAGGTTCGTCACAAATAAAATGATGAGGAATATGATAGGACAAAGCAAGAGCTCATTTGATTTCCGGCAAGTCATGGATGAAGGTAAGATACTTCTAATTTCCCTCGCAAAAGGTAAAATTGGAGAAGAAAACTCAAGCTTTTTAGGGCTTCTTATGGTACCACGACTCCTAGTTGCTGCCATGAGTCGACAAGATATTTCTCAGGATAAACGCCGTGACTTCTTCCTCTATGTCGATGAGTTCCAGAATTTTGCTACCCCCGACTTTGCGCAAATACTCTCTGAGGCGCGAAAATATAGACTAAATTTGACAGTCGCAAATCAATTCATAGGACAAATTGATGAAGAAGTAAAAAATGCCATATTTGGAAATGTAGGAACTATAGCTTCGTTTAGAGTAGGTGTCAGTGATGCAAATTATCTTCAACATGAATTTCAACCCACATTTGCAGAAGCAGACCTTATAAATGTCGAACGTTTCCATGCATATGTAAAAACTCTTGTAGGAGGAGAGCCAACAACCCCATTCTCTATGGATCTGACTCGTGATATAGAGGAAGAGAAAGCAAGAGAAAACCCTAGAGTCGCAGAGCTTATTAAAGAGCTCTCAAGACTCAAGTATGGACGGGCGCGGGATATCGTCGAAGAAGAGATAAATTCCCGATCAGACCTGGATATTCCACCGCCTACATCAAGCTCTATTCCAGGGGTCCCTCGCAGATAGATAAATCTTTGTTATAATAAGCAACGTATAACTTTTGGGTTATTGCGGGCATGTAGCTCAGGGGTAGAGCGCCATTCTTATAAAATGGATGTCCTTGGTTCAATTCCAAGCATGCCCACCTCACCGCACGACTTTATTATCCCTGTTATAATTAAGTTGCATGAAAAAATTCCTGATCATAATTCTTATGACTCTTATCCCTCTGTGGGCACTTTTTTATACTAACCTTTCTCCAGTTTATTCTGATGAGCTCGATGAGATAACAAAGGAAATTGCAGAGCTTCAACAAGCACTTGATGCCTCAAAAAAAGCTACAGTTCCGCTCGAGGGACAGCTGAATAACTTAAAATCCCGGCTTTCAAATATCGAAGCAAGGGTTAACGCCATAGAAGCAGATCTTGCCGTAAAAAGAGAAAATATCGCCCAAGGATACGAAGAACTTGGGGAGCAGCAAGAGAACTTTAATGCGATAGTCAAAAACTCCTATATAAAAACTTATTCTCTTTCTCCGCTTCTACTTTTCTTTTCAAGCGCCGATCCATCGGAATTCATAAAGTTTCTGACATATCAAAAACGGGATGCTGAACGTGATAAATCAGCAATAACAAGTACTGCCCTGAAGCTTGTCGACCTAGAAGAAAGAAGGACAAAGCTCGAAAGCGAAGAAAAGATGCTGGCCAGTGCCAAATCTGCGTTAGACAAAGAACGCGACGAGATAGAAAAGGTCGTATTGGGAGCCAAGGAATACCAGTCCACCCTGACAGGTCAGATAGCAGACCTGTCTGCCCGACAAAACGAGATTATAAATGCCCGCTCAGGAGGATTTACTGCATCTATAGGATCGGGCGAGCTGGCAGATGAATATCTCTCCTCCATCAAAGGCTTTAACGAATCCGCGCCTGGTGGTTATTTTGCTGTTTTTTCATTCGGAGGATATACACATAGAAAGGGTATGAGTCAATATGGAGCGCGGGGAAGAGCACAAAGCGGTCAAAACGTAAATCAAATTCTTAACGCATATTATGGCAAAGAACCTGTTGACAAAGATACAGGAGGCAATATAAAAGTAGCAGGTTACGGAGAAATGGATTTCGAGGGGCGCTATCTTTTGGGAATCGCAGAAATGCCATCAAGTTGGCATCCTGAAGCGCTAAAAGCCCAAGCGATTGCAGCAAGAACTTATGCTTATCGCTACAAAAGGGACGGTCTTGAAATTTGTACAAATG
The DNA here is from genome assembly GCA_964450885.1 of uncultured Gammaproteobacteria bacterium. Lineage (GTDB taxonomy): Bacteria > Patescibacteriota > Microgenomatia > Levybacterales > GWA1-39-11 > JBCLLY01. The sequence goes on along the minus strand of CAYVFE010000001.1, from coordinate 124,859 downwards.
AGGCGTGCCAGGTATTTAATTCTGGTAAAGCTGATAATCCTCCCGATGCATGGCGACAAGCAGTCGAGGACACGCGCGGGAAGGTCCTTGAAGATGTCGTCACCTATTACGCTTCGACTCACGGTGGTTTTGCAAGTCCGATAGGTTGGGATACGACCGATGGAAAAGGTGGGGGAGATTTTATAGACAGAGCATATGACAAAATCGGGGGCTCTCCCTGGTTATATAAAGCCTGGTGGAGGCAGGGGTATAGCAACTCAGGCGACACATGCGGACGTTCAAATCCATGGCTTAGCCCTAACGAAATGGCAGATATCGTAAATGCTGCGATAGCACTGAAAAATAGCGACGGCATAGATACTGGGCGGATAACACCTGTTACGACTTCTTGCTGGGGAGGAAATCCATACAGCATGGATGAGCTAAAGAATTTAGTATCTGGAAGAGGAGGAATAAGCCAGGCAACAAGTGTTACTGTAACTCAAGGAAACGGAAACACGAACAGTGTCACCATAAATGGAGTATCTATGTCTGGGGAAGAATTCAAGAAAGCCTTTAACCTGCGTGCGCCAGGAAGACTATCTATCCCCCAAAGCGGATTCGCTTTCTTCAACATCGAGAAAAAGTAGCCATAACTCCAAAATCCCAGCTAATAACCGGCTGATTTGCTATAATTAGCCATATGTCTGAAAATACCTTATCTGGAGAATTTGAACTGGAAGGAGAAAATCTATCGCCAGCCGAAGCTTCGACCGCAATAGAAAGTACACCAGTAAAGGAGGAACACGACTACGGACTTGTCAAACCCGAAAAAAAATCCTCCCCCCACTTCTATTCATCATATTGTTACTACCCCAAAAATGTAAAATTTATAAACCAAGAACACGATGAGGAAATAATACTTCTCATAAGAAGGCGTTTTATAGTCAACCTACCCTGGATTGCAACCGGTGTCTTTCTGGCGATTATAGGCCCCATCCTATTCCCGTTCATGATCGCCTCTTTACCCATCGCCCCGCTGACCCCCATCCAATCCACTATACTCATAGCATTCTATCTGCTGGTTGTTTTTGGATTTATGTTAACTAAATTTTCACTGTGGTATTTCCATATCGGAATTGTGACGAACAAACGCATTAAGGATATTGACATCCGTGGAGTATTATACAAAGACACTGCAGAAAGCAGAATAAATCTGATACAAGATGTTAAATACAGTCAGGTGGGATTTTTGCCGTCTCTTTTTAATTTTGGTGATGTTTATATCCAAACCGCAGGAGCAGAACCAAATATAGAATTTGACAGGGCACCACAACCAGCAAGGATTGCAAAAATTATCGGAAATATGCTGAGGACTCATAAATAAACTTATGCAACTACCAGATTTTTTCACTTTAATTACTCAAGATACATTTGTATCTATAGTCATCTTGATATTACTTATCATCTATGGATTCTACGCACTGGTTTTATCTATCCAAATAACAACGTACAATAAGATAATAACTCAAGAAGGATTTGCGCCTATATTCCAACTGATTGGATTTTTGAATGTAGGAGCTGTAATTATTCTGATACTTACAATTCTATTAACACTATGAATGACATACTGATCTCAAAAATAGTCGGCACGCCTAGTCAGACTTCTTGGTCGCAAGCGAGCTCAACGGGCAAACTGTATATTGCACTCGGACTATCTTCGACGAATGAAAGCGAAGGGATAATATCTAAAGGAAAAAATATCTTGGAGCAAATCCAGAGAGAATTTTTCGCAATCGACGATAAAAATCTTTTGGAAATTAAAAATGCTGTCGAAAAAGTTTTCTCTCCTCTTGAAAATGATATCAACTACTCAGCTGTTATTGGTGCTATCAAAGACGACATTCTATACATAGTAACTGCCTCTTCAGCTGTGGTCCTCATCGAGCGTGACAACAACCTTGCTGAGGTCGCTAGGGGAGAGCAGAATAAAATTATCGGCTTCTCCGGAAGATTAAGACAGGACGACATGATAATCCTCCAGACAAATGAATTCAATAAAAAAATATCAAACAAATTACTTGCCGAGTACACTGGTAGTCATGACAGCCAAAAACTGGCTGAAGATATCGCCCCCTTTATCCTCGAAGATTCCAAAGGGGAAGAGGCCGCGATAATAGTCCATTTCAAAAATCCGAACCAACACACAATACCGCCAACTCCTACATCTGATCCCTCTGAGACTACCATCCATGAATCCGAACATGAGCAAATAACAGATAGCGGAAAAAACACTATTGAGGATCGGGAAGAAAATGGTGGTGAAATAAAAAACCGGGGCCTACTTGAAAGCTTCAAAAATAGATTTAGGAATATTTCTAAAAAACAAAAGGGGATTATTATCTTTGCCATCCTTATAGTATTTTTACTTTTAGCAAGCTTATTTACTGAAAAATATATGGAACAACGAAAGATTGCTTCCGAACAATTCAATATCGTTTATGATGCATCTTCACAAAAGCTTGAAAGCGCAAAGAATCTTTCTAGTCTAAATAGAGGCAGGGCGCTTGAGGAGGTAAGTGAAGCAATCAGTAACATTGAAAATAATCTCGATAAATTTTCGCAAGGATCAGAGGAATACAAAAAATTATCAGATCTGTTGAGTCAGTTAAAAAATCTTCGTGATGAGCTAGGCGGAGGTAGTCAAATCGCAGGGGCAGTTATTTTTGATGCGTCAGATTCCAACGTCCTGGATAGTATTTCTGGGATATCACAAAGCGGAGACAATCTTATCATCGCTGGAAATAGAGGCTTCGCGGCACTTAACTCAGATGGAGACATCGAGTCTGAGGAAGAATTCGAAGATGTAGAAATAAAGCGCATGATAAGTGATGATACCTACCTTTATCTGCTGGGCACCTCTGTCAACCGCATAACTATATCAAACGGCAACAAAAGCGAGATAATTGAGGATGCGGATGCTATCGACATTTCATATTTTGGCTCCAACATTTATTTGTTAAATAATGGGGGAGAGGTAGTAAAAAAATATTCAGGGAGCAGCTTTTCCGAGTCGAATTATTTTTCAGATGATATAAATCTTTCTGGAAAACCTATATCGTTTGCGATTGATAGCTCAATTTATATATTGACCGACGACGGCAATATCCGAAAATTCACTCGAGGTACAAATAATGACGAATTTGAGCTTGATCCTACGCTAAAAATATCTCCAAACGCCCTATTATATGCAAATGAAAATTTAGGCAATGTCTACATACTCGATATAGACAACGCGAGCATAGCGCAAATAAGCACCAGTGGAAGTATCGTCAAACAATTTAATTCCCTAGATTTACAAAAAGCAAAATCATTTACAGTAAGCCCTGATGAAACCAAAGCATACGTGGTCATAGATGATCAGGTTTATTCCTACGACCTATAATTATTCTCGTGAAAAGTTATCCACATTCTTGTGAAACGGTGTTATAGTATGATATAGTCTATAGTAATTGCAGCCTCACTTTAGCACTTTGCTCTCCCCTCTGCTCCGCGCAATGCGTTATAATACTTTCTTAGATGCAAGATAATATAAAGATATTTAACAAAACTGCACCTAAAAATTTTCAGATAAATGAAAAAATGGTCGCAGGAATCGTCCTTTTAGGATCAGAGGTAAAGGCTGTACGTTCTGGCCACGTCGACCTCAACTCGTCCTATGTGAAAATCATAGGTGGCGAGGCTTTTCTGGTGAATGCAAAGATCTTCCCCTACAAATTCTCAAGAATCGATAACTACCAGGAAGACAGAAGTAGAAAATTACTGCTTCATAGAAAAGAAATTCAAGCGATAAAAAGCAAACTCGAAACTGGTAACTATACCCTAGTTCCTCTCAAGATATTCATAAGTAAAGGAAATTTTAAAGTAGAAGTGGCGATCTCAAAAGGCAAAAAGTCTTACGAAAAAAGAAAAGACAGCAAAAGAGCTGCTATAGAGCGCGTACAGGAACGCGAACTCAAAGAATTGATCTAAAATGTGGAGATGGCCGAGTGTGACCCGGCGTCCAAAACTTGTCTCCTAAACATCTACAAGCTTAGTTAGTATTTAATCTCGTCTAATTTCGATCCTACTAACTGGAAAAGCCAGACAAAGGTTTTATACGAAACGGTTCAACCAATCCCGTTAAGTTTTCTCACAGGTTTATGCTCGTTCTCTCGTGTGAGAAGCGAGTGAGAGCGAACAGGCTTATGCGAAAGCTGGCATATAACCAACAGGGTTAGCTGTTGGCATACGATCAGCGAAAAATCGCTTTACGCCGCTAAAACTAGGTTTAGCATGTATTTTTGATACGCGTTTACGACTAGTATCATTGTCGGCTTGCAGTTTTTAAAGTACAAATCCTGTCGAATCAATACATCCCCAGGACGAATATTATACTAAAATAGGCCTATAGAATCAAGCTGGTAGACTCAAAAATTACTGTTCCATGGAGAATATGAGGCCGTAGACCGCTTTCGCGCCTGCTTTCTTCAAAAGTTTTCCACATTCACGCAATGTCGCACCACTCGTAAAGACATCATCTACTATAAAGATTGTTTTCCCGCGCATTTTTTCACTATATTTAGGCGTGATCTCAAATGCACCTACTATATTTTTTGCCCTCTCCTCCTTTTTCAATTTGAACTGGGCAATAGTATTTCTAGTGCGTATGAGAAGATTCGAATTGAAGCGTAATTTCATTTTTTCAGACAACTTCCTTCCTAATATTTCACTCTGGTTATATCCTCTTTTTCGCAGCCTCTTTTCATGAAGCGGTACACAAGTTATCCACACATTAGAGGATACCGAAAGCACGTTTTGCGCTACTTCATTTTGAACGAGAGACTCATACATCAGCCTAGAGAATATTTCGCCCAGATGATAAATATAGGGCTCGTATTTGTAGGAGTACACTGCCTTTTTGATTACGCTTTTATACTCTACTGCAACAAAAACTCCATCCATGCTATTTTTCCTCTTGCACTTCGCGTGTGTGAGACTGCTGACCGATGGCTTCATACACTCTATGCACTTTGAAAAATCCAGATAGTGAATGCGTGCAAAGCAGTCATCACAGATGTATTTGCCGAATCTTTTACAGTTAACGCATCTTTTAGGGAAAAGTATCGAGAGAAGCAGCTCTTTCATATCTATAATTATAGATATTTTCGGTAGAATTATTTATTATATTTTGAACTAAAACTATAAGACTAGGTATTTAGGTTGTCCGCAAGTTGTCCACAAACTCATACTAAAACTATAAGTTATTTATGTTATTTCAGCCTCATTTTCAACAATATCTCCCGGCATCCATCCACAATCAGGGCATTCTTTCATATATCCCGCCTGGATCATAAGAATATCCCGGTCTGTCGCTTTCCAACCGCAACCTCCACATATTATCTGATAACATCTATCGCAGTCATCCATAATTAACATGCCACCTCCGTACTCCTACAGTGCTGACAATGAGACAAAAGCTTGTTATGCGGTCTCACATTTTCCTTGTTACAGGCAGGACACTTAAACGACCGCTCGCCGTATTTATCTTTTTTTGTACCGTATTCACTGACACTAAGCGGGCTTTCAGTAAGTTCAATATCAAACCCTCCCGATACTCCACACCCAGCTCTTATCTCCTTCACCTCATTATAGCCGTAATTTTCTATTTCCTGCTTTACATAATACTCTGTCGAAATCGGAATCCTATTACGCCAGAGATCAATCCCATCTATCTTTATCCCCTCGGCAACCTCATCCGCTTTATTCAATATCGTATTAAATAGAATCCTGTGGTAATTTCTGTCATCGGGCCTAACTACTAAACTTTTTGCGTACTCAGCTGTCAAATGCGAGACGCTATTTTTTATTACCTCAAAAGCTCTTTCATCCATATAGTCATGATCCCGATAAAGATAGAACCTGACGTCTTCTATAGAAAGCCCCTCTGTTATCATAACTGGCTGCTCCAAAAGTGAGGCTGCAACGTCGTTTTCGTCTATATCCAATTTCGCAAACGCACTGATTTTATCCAGTGTTTCACTTTCTGTAAGTCCAGAGCTGACCCTCTGGCTTTCCATATAAACTCTCCCGTCCTTTCCGGTTTTTTTCGTGTGAAAATCTATAAAATTGTGCTCGTATGTGCTCCCTGCACGACCCGGCCTAGATACAGACATCATAATCGTACCCTCAGGTGTAGTTTCATCCGTCATAATATCCTGAATTTTTTTAAAACCGATTACTTCAGCTTCTTCACGTCCAAAATCTACCTGCTTTCCATGTTCACGCCTATAATCCCTTCCTCTCACAAAAGAATCTATTGCTGGCTCGTCCATATCCTTCCCCCAAAGCTGCCCATCTTTTATGTCGTATTCATAGTTACTCAAAAGGACATTAAATCTCTCACCAAGATTGGTTATCATCTGGTCAGTGTTATAAGAAATTAGAGCATCGCGTCTTTTGCGGTAACTTTCATATGAGCTGATATTCGAAAGCTCTTTTTGAACTCGAGCTTCTTCGTGGGCTATATCAAAATTTCTTAATACTTCTACCATTTATCTTTTTTTCCAGATAATCTCTTTCTTTTTTGCCTCAAAGTTCGTGAAACGCGATAGCGTGAAAAATAGATCTGAAAGTCTATTTATATATTGGACCACATCAGGATTAACTTTCTCGCGGCGGATAAGACTTATCAGCTTTCGCTCAGCACGACGACTGACAGCTCTTGCTATCTGCAGATTCGCACCAACGATGGTCCCTCCAGGAAGAATAAAGTTCGTGAGCTCAGGAAGCTTTTGCGTCATCTCATCTATTTTTTTCTCAAACTCTAGAGTGTTTTCAGACAGATGGGAGATAAGTTCACGATTTGCAGGATTAGAAAGATAAGAACCGATGCAAAAGAGGTCGTTCTGGACAGTTATTATGATTTCTCTTACGTACTTTGCATACTTCCTATTGATTAGGCTTAACTCTGATTCGATAACTCCCAGCAGCGCATTTAATTCGTCTATTGTACCGTAGGCATCCACACGCCTGCTGTCTTTCCACACACGAACACCATTTCCCAAAGATGTCCTACCTTTATCTCCTTTTTTTGTATAAATAGCCATAAAAAAATCCCTCTACTCGAGAAGGATTTCTGCAGTCTGGATTAGGTTGTAGAAATGCTTGCTCGAGCGTAAAAGTTAATTCGTTTTCCGTCTTTACGGTAGCGGCACTGAGAGGGAATCACACCCTACTTACCTAAATTAACCTTTGATATATTATCTTAAATTCACATAGCTAGCAACTAGCTATCTAGCATTCGGCGTGGCCGCATGCATAGCACTTGGCGCAGCCTTCTTCATGTACGAAACTTGCGGATCCACACTCTGGACATATATCTCCGTTATGTGCTTCTTCTGACATCGGAGCGATCGTCTGCAAAGATGGCTCTACACCAGAATTATCCTCCAGAGGCATATCTACTGGAGCAGATGACGTCAACTTCTTGTAAGAACCGTTACCATTCCCATTACCATTTGAGTGGCCATTACCATTTGCGCCTGCAGGATTCTTATCCTCTACACGGCCGTTTACCCTGAATTCATAGACCTCGGCAAGTGTTTTTGCGACTGCATCCGGAAGTGAACGGACACGATTTTCCCCAAATCCCACGCTGCGCTGTCCTCCTATGCCTGACAACTGTGCAACGATCTGACGCATGCGCTCACGGTGCTCCACAGGGCTTTGCATTCGGAGGATAAGAGATATCGTGCGGCCCAAAGCCTCCGCCATCGCTGCGACATCGGATCCGGACTTTCCCATGGTCATAAATACTTCGAATGGATTTCCATCCTCATCCTGATTTATAGTCACGAAAGTATTTCCGATAGGAGTCTTTTTCTCTACTGTAAATCCGTGCAGGACTGATGGTCTTTTTAGAATCGGCTGTTTCTTGACCTCTTCTTCTTTTTTCTTGTCGTCGATTCTCTCCAAGACTCCCTGACGCGAACCGTCTCTCATATAGGTAATCCCTTTTAGCCCCATGTCATAAGCCATCATATAAAGAGTCTTTACGTCTTCTATCGTATGTGCGTTCGGTGCATTGACTGTCTTTGAGATCGACGAGTCTATATATTTCTGCGCAACAGCCTGCACCTTTGCGTGTTCGATAGGCGTCAGGTCATTTGCTGAGACAAAATACTCTGGAACTTCCGCGTCTGGATTCTCTTTCTTCCATTGCTCGAATAGTGGATGATATAAAGTCTCTTCTCCACCTCTCCACTTTCTCTTGAAGACAAACTCATAAACAGGCTCCACTCCGGACGATACTCCAGATACCAAGCTCGTGGTTCCTGTCGGAGCGATGGTTAGAAGGACTGCATTTCTTATCCCCTGCGTCTCAATCTTTTCGCGGATTCTTTTAGGAAGAGCTTTTATATGATATCCCTGAAGATATTTTTCTTTATCAAATTTTGGAAAAGATCCTTTTTCTTTTGCTATATCTGAGGATGCATCATATGCGTTGTCGCGGAGCGTCTTGAATATCTTTTCGATTACGATTTGGGCCTCATCACTTCCATAACGAAGCTCCATTTTTATAAGCGCGTCGGCGATACCCATAATTCCCAACCCTGTCCTGCGGATTTCCTTGGCGCATTTTTCGTTTTGCTCAAAAAAGTAATACGTATCATCGATCACGTTGTCCAAAAGCCTCATAGCAACCTTTACATCCTGTGAAAAATTCTCGTAGTCAAATTGCTTATCGTTTACATACTGGGCCAAGTTCATCGCTCCGAGATTACATACTGCCCATCCGCCCAAAGGCTGCTCTCCACATGGATTTGTCGCGATTAATTTTTCGAAATACCAGGTGTTGCTTTGCTTGTTTGAACGCTCTAGGAAATGAAGCCCTGGCTCTGCCGATTTCCATGCAGCTGTGCAGATCTTATCCCAAAGCTCCCGCGCTTTGACGGTCTTATATAGTTTTACTTTCCTTCCAGACTCTTTCCATTCTGTTATGTCCCCGTCCCATTTTTCATCATAATCAGGATCCGAAAGATCTGGATACACCAGATCCCAGTCTCCGTCTTCTTTTACCGCCTTCATGAAGGCGTCGCTTACGCATACTGATAGGTTGGCTCCATTTATTTTCGTCAGGTCCTCTTTAACAGTAATAAACTCCTCGATATCAGGATGCCAATCCCAGAGCATAAGCATAGTAGCACCCCTGCGGGTTCCGCCTTGCTGCACGACGTCGTGCGTCGCATATGAAAAAAGCCCCGCCCAGGTGACAGGGCCAGACGAGGTTCCATTAACTTTTTTAACCCTCGCACCGCGGGGTCGAAGAGATGAAAGATTGAGGCCAACTCCGCCGGAGCGGCTTTGGATCTCAACTAATTGCTTAAGACTATCTATGATTCCTTCTCTCGAGTCTTTAGGAGACGGTATTACGAAGCAGTTGAAGTATGTGACCTCATATCCTGTCCCAGCACCCGAAAGGATTCTTCCTCCGGGAACGAATTTGAAGTCTGTTAAGACATTGTAGAATTTTTCCTCCCACTTTTCTCTATCTTTTACTTTTTCGATGCGCGCTATTCCTTTTGCAACCCTTCTCCACATCTGCTCAGGAGTGCTTTCGATAAGCGTCCCTTCTTTATCTTTTAAAGCGTATCTATCTAAAAATACTTTTTTTCTTATTCCGTCCAGTTGTGTATCCATATTAATTTTTTATTAGTTTTTTGACCTCTTTCTCGAAGTCCTCTACGTCGACAAAGTGCTTGAAGACGCTTGCAAATCTTATATAGGCGATTTTGTCGATTTTCTTAAGTCTTGTAGCAACGATCCTCCCGATTTTGGTGCTATCTACTTCGACAGTCTCTCCTCCTAAAAGTTCGCGTTCGACATCGTCGACTATATCTTCAACGTTCTTTGGTGTTACGGTAGTCTTCTCAGAAGATTTAAGTATCCCTCCTTTTAATTTTTCGCGGCTAAACTGCTCTGTCCTCTTGTCCTTCTTCTTCACTAAAAGAGTAATATTTTCAATCCTCTCATAGGTCGTAAAACGTTTTCTACACGAACTGCAAAGACGTCTGCGTCTTATATTTACTCCTTCATCAGAAACCCTGGTCTCTACTACTTCTGTTTGGTCACTATTACAGTATGGACAATGCATATTAAAAAATTAAAAGAAAACATTTAAAGTCTGGCAAGAAGGTAAAACTTAAAAATAATAAATCCTTTTTTACCTTTTCTGCCTGACTAACCGTAACTTGTAAAAGAACTATATTTAGTGTCGAAATCCATCGTAGTACACTAAATCACTACCGTCAACTACTAACATCTATATCAAACACTCCCAATTTATATTTTGAACTCAAAAAATTATCTAAGAAAAATGGTCTCTCTGACGTGTCTACTTTTGTTGCACAAAAGAGATTATTATGACAGTTATTATGAGGCAAGATTATCCGCCGATTTTTCTATGTCTTCAAGACGATCTAATTCTCTATTTATCATGTCGCTCATATTCTCCGGCATATTAGGCGCAATTTGTCGTGAAACGACCTCTCTGTGTTTTTTCACGGAGGTTTTCAGGTTCGAGAGTATCGGATTGATATTCTTATCTTCTTCTTTCGCTTTTGAAAGAGAAACTACTGCTTCATGCATATAATTGTTGCTCTTCAAAAGGGTCTCCAGTGCCAATTCTGACTTATCGTTATCCGCCAAAAGCTGCGCTGCATAGATCCTCTTGTCCGAAGTAAGTAGATTAAACTCTGCCTTTTTTAGCGAATCAGAAATCAAGAATCTTACGACTGCATCGCGCATCGTCTTTAGAAAATACAAAGGATTATCAGGGAGCATCCCGGGATAAGCAAGTTCGTACTGCACATTCTGCTCCACTTCCATTTGCGCCGATTCTGTAGATTCTTCATCGGAAAGGGGTTCTTCTGATTCTGCTTGCGCAATGCCGTCGTGCTCTAGGTGTCCAGGATGTGCATAGACATTAATTGAGAGAGAAGAAAACAGAATAAGCAGTAAAGTAGCGATAATTCCTAGCCTTATCATGACAACTCAATACTAAGCCTTGAGGCCAGCAAAGTCAAGGTTAAAAATCCAGTAAAACTTGATTTTTGACTATATAAGTTGTCATACTAAGTTGTAGGCCTGCCATGAAAAAATTATCGCAATTTTTATTTATTATATTAGGTGCCCTGTTCTTCCTATATTTTTCTTCGTCGTCTGTATTTGCTCAGGCAGAATCCTCATCCTCCGCAAATGAAATTATTCAAAACCAAAATCTACAAGAAGCTCAGGGTGCTCAAATTCAAAATCCGCAACAGCTGCCTCTTAACACAGAGCCTGATGTGCCGCAAAACTTATCGACCTATACCCAGAGTGTCTTTATAGAAATCCTTGGAGCAGGATCGTGTTTTATGGCAGGATTTAACCCACTCAGCATAGACGGTAGATGCCTTGGGGTAAATCCCGTCACAAAAAAGCTCGGTTACGCTGAGCCTGATGGAGGGCTTATTGCGGTCGCGGGAGATATGATTGGAGCAACCTACAATATCCCACTTTCTTCAACTCACTATGGAGGCTACCTTGCTGAAAATTTTGGCATCTCTCAGAATGCATATGCTCAGGGTGTCGGGTTTGCGGGATTGAAGCCCATACTGAAACTTTGGGAAGTATTTAGAGATATTACGTATTTTCTATTTCTAATAGTGTTTATCGTCCTGGGACTGGGGATCATGTTCAGACTAAATCTGGACGCAAGGAGCGTCATGACAATCCAGAACCAACTGCCTCGGATAATTGTAGCGCTCGTTCTCATCACTCTTTCGTATGCGATAGTCGGTTTTTTGGTCGACACTATGTATGTGCTTATGTATCTGATCATAAATATCTTTGACTCAAGAGCACTTGCAACTATCCCTAGCATAGATACTAACCCCATAAATGCGGTTGGAGGTTTAGGTGGAATAAACGCGATAACAGAACCTGTAGCGACGGGCGCTGGAAATGCGCTAGGCGGAATATTTGACGGTAATCTTGGTGGTGGACTCGGGAACTTCCTTACTAAGGCATTAGGAGGAATTATCGGCGGGTCAGCCGGCGCCGGGATAGGAAAGCTACTAGGAGGCATTGGCGGACTTGTCTTGGGAGGCGTAGCTGCTTTCTTAGCCCTCCCCACAGGAGGAGCTAGTCTAGCGTTAATTCCTGCTATTATGGCAGTAAGTGCTGGTGTAGGATCTGGAGCACTTGCAGGATCAACTATCGGAAGCCTTGTCGGAGGTGCAGCTGGCGGAGCAATAGGTGTTGCTACTGCTGGAAGCTTCATAAAACTAGTCGCATTTCTGATAGCATACCTTGTTATACTTATCGCGGTGCTTTCCGCACTATTTCGGACATGGATAATGCTTATTAAGGCATTTATCATGGTCCTCGTAGGGACGATATTTGCTCCATTTTGGATACTTGCCGGCATTCTTCCTGGAGTTGGAGGGGGGATTGGCTCCTGGCTAAGAATGATAATCGCAAATCTCGCAGCATTCCCGACAGTACTACTCCTTTTTCTAATAGGTAAATCTATTCAGGAACAGGCCTTTTCTTCTCCTCAAGAAATACTTATCCCGCCATTCGTGGGTGAGCTTGGAGACAACCCAGCCTCGGGGTTCGCCTCAATCATAGGGCTTGGAGTAGTACTCATAATGCCTGAGGCACTTAATATCGTGAAAAGCGCATTAAAGGCTCCCGATACAGGAGGACTTATTGGTGGCATGGGCAAGTCTTTGGGCGTAGGAAGCGGAGTAGTCGGAGGAGCATTCGGAGGAATAAGAAAATCATTATGGTACACCAATCCTCATACTGGTGAGTCTGGAAGACTAAAGGCATGGAGTGGGGAAAAGTTTACTGAAAGAATGGAAAAAATCCCAACTCTTAACAAGCTGCGAGATAAATTTAGCACTCCCGAAGCAAGAAAGAAAAGGCGTGAAAAATCCGAAGAGAGAAAAGCTATATTACTGGCTGAGGCAGAAAGAAATAATCCGAAACCAGAAGAACCGGGAGATGACGAAGGAGGGTCTTCCACTCCTCCATCCGGCGGTACTCCACCCCCATCAGGTGGCTCTCCAACTGGAGGGGGAAGTCGTCTATCAAGATTTCAACGAGTGTTAAGTACACCACTCCCACAACTTATTAAAAATAGGAAAGGGTCTGCGCTAGGCTCTGGAATAGCATCTGGAAACCCATCCACAGGTGGGCCTGCAACGCCCCCAACAACAGGCGGACCTGCTCCATCTGCTTTTACTGAGGAGGAAATTACAAACGAAGTAGAAATAATTAAGAATGATCGAGGACTAACGAACATGTCAGATGAAGAAAGAACTAATATAAGACTAGAAGCAATAAATAACTTAAGGGAACGGACTAGTAGTTCGTAATGCTTCTCTTATTTGTTAGGAAGAGAGAACATCCTTGAAGAATATCTTGAACATCTCTGGAATTCCCTCTGCTGCTGCATCCCAACCAATATGCCTCGCATCCTCAAATATAAGCCACCCCTTGGTTGTTCTTGTCTGCTGTCTTATCCACTTTATGTCTTCCTTGGAAAAGAACTGAGCGTGTTCGTTTTTTACCTCTACTCCTGTAACAGGGTCCTCCTCATACTGTGGCATTGTATGTAATGACTCTAAAAGATTTCTAATCGTTTCAGCATCCCATCTCTCAGTGGTGCCCGTATGCTGTCTATGCGCATTAATCTGCGCAGCGATTCCCGCCCTACATACATTCTTGAGTATCTTTCCCCTACCGGAGCGCGAGTTGAGATATTCCTGAAAAGTTCCATGTTTTTTTGGATCGAACTTCTCACCCTTTTTAGGGGCACTCTTTTTAACAGCCATCCCATTCTCATCTGCTGCATCGTACTGCAGATTACCATCGAACCAATCCCGTCTGATAGATCCCATCACTACCTCTCCGAACATAGCTTCTCCAACATACATATCCTTAAATTCAAAACCGTCTATAGCCTTATCTGAGCTGCTTCTTACCCTCATGCGCGTCACCGCTCCATAATTTATGGCGTTATTAGATGAAAAAGCGTAGCGTCGTTTTTTTATAAAGTCGTCCTTTACGACTTCTTCAAATTTCTGTCTGTCATATCTTAGTATTCCCCAGTTGTCTCTTTTCACAAGCTCGTTGAACTTTAGATCCTCAGTGTTCATTATATTGTGCCAAACCTCTGCCTGACGCTTGACTCCGTTTGCAGCCCAGTCAGACTCCGTCCACCGAGGAAATTTTAACTTCTCGTATACTTTTTTCTTTTTATTTTCTATAGCTTCCCTTTCATTTTTTTGCTCCGGACCAAGTTGATATAGCTTAAGATTGTGCATGTGAAGCTCTTCAAAGACTTCCTGGACGGACTCTCCGGATTCTGTACGTATCGCAAGCCACATATCGGGCGTTAGGAGACGAAATATCTGCAGATCATGGGGATTACCGATAGGACCAGCGGTTCCCTCCCCAGACTGACGCTCGCGGTAATACTGCGCATACATCTTCGTCCACGCATCATAACCCCTATATCCTGTATCGTTTCTGGCTGCAGCTCCATTCCATCGCTGCTCCACCCACGAATTCGTCTCCGCCCACTCAAGATTCATCCTCTGAATCTTCCTATAATCCGCAATGCTTATATCTTTATAAGCGTTACCGAGCGCCTCCTTGCGCTCCGCGATAAATTCCTCGTATTTTTCGCTTTCCATTCCAGAATCAAACCCAACCATGCCTGCGATACTTTGCTTGACAAGCTCTCTCACAAATGCCTCATTCGTCTCTTGAGGAGTTGCCTCCGGAAAGAAGTTCAAAAACTTTATAAGATTTGCATCACTTACAAGCTTTCCGTCGTTATTAAATATCTCCGTCCTAACCTTAGTTTGTGGATTCAGAAAATAAACCCTATTTCCTTCTATCTTTAGGTTTCCATAACCATTAGTGTCTTCTGAAAAACCTTCTTCATTCAAATATCTTGAAGCTTTTTTAAAACCTTCAAGCGTTAACATCTGCGACCCTTCGGGCAAAACCTCTCTTAGCTTTTCTATATCAGAAAGGTTTCTATATATAAGATTTGCAGCCAGCATCGCATCCCCCACCTTATTGTCCTCATTGCCTTCCGTATCGCTAAAGTTCTCACCCATCTGAAGGTGACCAGACAAAGTCTTACCGTTTGTATGATCATTTTTACCACTAAGCTCAACTATCGCCTCAAACAACTTCTCGTCGCTATTCATCGCCTGGATATAACCAAGGTTTTTGTTTCTTCTGGTTCCAAAAAGCCAAGCCTCATTTATGACTTCGTCCGCAAGGTTTGATAACGGGCGGCCCTCTTCGTCGGCAAAATACTTTTGCTTGTTATACTTCATCGTGAGTATGCTTATCGATTTATAGAGAGTCTCTATCGCAACTCCTTGTAGTAGATTTAGCGGGTCGTTAGGATTATCGGCATGATGCTCCAAAGACTTATTGCGTAGCCAGAGTATTAAGTTCTGGGCATGAAAATCAACGTTTCTTGCTTCTGTTTCTGGATTTATCCCCTCACCCCAGCTAAATATCGGATATCTCCCGTCCGGCCCCCAAATGCTTCTATCATCCCCTGCCATAATCCATGCTGCAACCTCTTTAATATTTCGGGGCTCGCGCTCAAAGAATGGACGCTCTCCCGGACGCGGCGGTGATATGCTATTGACTATTTCTTCAAGGCCTCGCAAATTAAAGGTCTTCCCTCCCTTTGTCTTCTCGCCCGTTGCAGTGAATTCCTCAGCGTCTTTTTGAGCCTGCACTCTTTCCTCCAAACGTCTTGGGTCGGATGCTGCCGTGTTTGCCCTGGCTAGTAGATCTGAAAGAAGACTTTTGTAACGAGACTTGAATACTGCTGGGTCATCGATATTTTTAAGATCAAGAAATTTACTTTTTTCAGCCCTGATATTTGGAAGATCGACTCCATATATTTCTTCTGCCAAAACATTCACCAAATCGTCGTCGACTAAAAGGTCCCTCGCTCTGGTGAAAGCCTCCCCAGTCTCATCTGAAATCATATCAACCTGCTCCATTATATTTGCCGCGTTCTCGTTATAGTCGGAGCCTCCCATAATAAGCCCTACACCCCTCTCCGCATTCGCGAGAATCGCATCTACTTCCTCAGCCGTAACCTGACGTTTTTTCCTCTGCTCCTCAATCCACTTCTCTGCCTGCTCTCTTGCAAGCCTTGCTTTTTCTGGGTCGACCTTAGGTTTTGCTGCCTGCTCATCTCTTTTTATATCTCTTGATAAGGCAATCAATCCGTCCTTCATCCCTGCCTGATCTTTGCTCAATATCTCCTCAAGTCTTTGGAAATACTTACTCCTCTCAGCTATATCACCAAGTAATGCTCCCAGCACCAGCCTCCCGCCATCTCCGCCTAGCAATCTTTTTAATTGATCCGGACTTTGGGATGACAGAGAAGACTCGAAGGCCGCAAATCTATCAGGGTTATCCACAAGCTTTTCGATCGTCTGGATTTGAGCCCCAAAGGCTTCTGCATTCCTCCCGCTCTCAGTGATTTTTGAACCTCTTGTTACGCGATCAAGCTCGGATGTCGTAAGCTTTCTTCCGAACGCGCTCTCCAGCGCGACGCGACTTGCCTCGATTTCCTCTGCAGTAAGCCTTCTTTGTTTTCTCTGCTCAACTATCGCCTCTATATCTTTTGAGAGCTCTTTGGAGTCATCGTGTTCTTTTTGGATGCTGGCATTCACAACATAATTTCTATCTATATCCCTGATGAACTGAAATGCCCAGTTATCCGAAATTCTTCCTTCTCCCACTCCTTCGTATGTCTGCTGCCGAAGCTCATCGAGAAATTTGTTGTCGATTCTCCCCTCCTGCTCCGCGGCCCTTACCCTCATCGCCAACACATGCAAATATGGATTTTCTTTAAACCTTTCGGGATTAAAACCACTCTTACTTGTCCCAACAGTAGCAGACGAAGGTCTTTCTGCAGACTTATTCTCATCTTTATCTCTTAGGCTGCCGTTCCCACTCGGAGTTTTTTCGTTATCTTTTTTAAAACGATCCACCATCCGCTCCATCCGGGATTTTGAAGCCTCAAGATTTGTTGACTTGTTATTCTTGTCGCTAGATTGGGGTACTCCCCCTCTTTCATTTCCTGTTTCCATAATGCTCCTTTCTAAAGGATATGCCAGCGTGTGCGTACGTGTCAATCGCTCCATAATGTGATCAATATAAACTATGAAGCTATAATCATCTTGACGTCTATCTAACACTTGCCTTACAAATGGATTTTGCGTGATACTATATTTACATGACACTTACACCACTAAAATACTTTGAATCGTTATATCCTGAAAATTCCCGCGAAAAAGAGATTCACCAATATCTGACCTTTCTTAAAAAAGGGCTTTCTGCGCAAATCATAGGACTTCCGGGAACGGGGAAAAACAACCTCCTCAGACTCCTCGCATACAACACAGACGCCAGAAAATATCACTTGAAAACGTACGAGAAATTGATGCATTTTGTCTATATAGACTCAGCAGAGGCAAAGGGAAGAGATCACATAGACATAATAAAACTCATCTTTTCTTCCATCGCATTTTCTTTGAGCGAAAGGCAACTTTTGGAGGAGTCCACGAAGGTAAGATCCCTTCTTCAAGAAGCAATCTCGATGAATGACGAATTTCTGATGATGCAGTTCTTAAAAAAAGCGATTGAATTTCTGACTATCGAAAAAAAACTCTCACTGATCCTGCTCTTTGATAGGTTTGACACGATCGCACCTAACCTGACCGAAGACTTCTTTGCCAACCTTAAGACTTTTAGGAATCTGGCAAAGTATAGATTTGGAGCCATATTTTCACTTAAAAGGCCGCTCGATGAAACCGTGGACATAAACATACTTACTGATTTTTCAGATATAGTTACAGGAAATGAAATCTATATCGCAATTTATGATCCTATCGCAATCTCCTTTAGGACAAAATACATAGAAAAGATGTCCAGAAAGTCTCTAGGAAAGGATACCGCAGAAAAAATTCTGGACCTAACAGGGGGGCATTCAAAGCTGACAAAGCTTGCTTACGAAAAATTTGTCACGGAAGACGAGAAAATAACTGACATTAAAAAATATCTCCTCGATAAGCCTACTATAATAAGTGCCCTAGGTGAAGTCTGGCAAAGCCTGCTTCCCAGCGAAAAGCTGGCATTGAAAAATAAAGATTTTGAGAACCTTTCAGAAAAATATCTCACAAAAACAGGTCTTGTGGTAGGAAAAAAACTGTCGATTCCCCTACTTGTAGACTTTATCGAAAGCAAAAAAATCGATGTCGACGAATCGATTAAGTACGATGCCCAGAGAAATGAAATCCTTAAGGCAAACAATCCGATCACCCAATTACTTTCATCGTCAGAATTTAAGCTCTTAAAATTTATGCTTGAGAATAAAGACAAGGTACTCAGTAAAAACGAGCTCATAAATGCCGTGTGGACGGACCAGAAGACCCAGGAAGGCGTCAGTGATCAGGCTTTTGATCAGATAATGCACAGGCTCAGAAAAAAGATTGAAACTGATCCTGCAAATCCTACATTCATCAAAACCATAAAAGGCACTGGCTATAAGCTTAGTTCGTAGAATTTGCAATGAAATTTTCATTAAGTGTATGATAGGAATATGACAAGAAGGCTTATTGTTTTATTTTTCGCGCTTTTTTCTCTATTTCTCCTATTTCCGAATAATTCCCATGCTCAGGAATCAACTTTTACAGTGAAGCCTCCTCTCGAGGAAATAAATGACTACCTGAGCACAGTAAGTGTCACCTTCCAAGGAGACCTCATCGATTCCCTAAGTGTTAACGATCTATATATATGTATGGAACAGGATTTATGTATAGACGATGATGACGTAAAAGATGGGATATTTGAAGGCAACCTGGAGTACGTAGGACAAGCTACACGCGGACTCACAGACGACCAGGTCGACGAGAAAACTCTTCAACGCTATAAATTCGACGACGAATCCAAGACCATCATAGTCTGTGGAGACGGAGACTCAAAATTAAAGACCCCCGAAAGATTTACTAATGGAAATGGAAGCAAGGAGTGCGCAGGAGACGAAAACGGTGAAAATAACGACAAAGACTATTTTTATCCAGGCAGTGTCTATCTCCTCTCTCTTTATCAGAAGGCAGGCGATGTATTCATACTCCATACAGTAGCGGGGTTTTTTGTAAATCATGGAGTGCCCGAGATGACGGTAAGCCCCAGCAATAATCTTACTCCTGGTGGAAAATTCACAGTTAATGTATCGTCTCCCAAAATCCGCAATAACGGAAATGGCGATAAAAAGAATAGGAATAACTACCAGATCATCGTAGACGGACCGGGGATGAGAAATGATGTCTTACATCAAGCTATTCTAAATCCAGGAAACAACCAGTCATGCATAAGCTTCTCGGCTCCAGGAGAACAGGTCACAAAAGTATTCCCGACGGATGAAGAGGGGGTTACTCTAGCTGGAGATTATGTAATTAGGCTTCGTGAGCAGATAAATGAATCCCATAACTACGATGACTGTCTTGGGGGGTTCGTCTACGCAGAAATTCACTGTCATGTCGGAATACCAGGAAGTGACCCTACAGCAAATGTGTGTGGAGATCCCATAATAGATCCTGAGGGAAAAGATCTAAATTCCATGGCGCAGCTTTTCGTGGAACTGGGGCTCTCTAGCGGTGGTACCAGACTCCCGTGCGCCGAGCTAAAGGATGGTGCCGTCCCTGATCCTCTTCATCAATTACCAGGAAGAGAAAACGATGTAACAAATCCTGCCGACTGCGCAAAGATTGAAACCGCGCTGGGTACGATAGGGCTTGACCTAGACGAATTCGTACTTAGCATCTTCACATATGTGCTCTCTATAGCAGGGGTGGCTGCCCTGCTTCTTATAATATACGGTGGATATAACTACATGGTTTCACGCGGCGATCCCGAAAAGATAAAACATGCCCGCGAGATTATCACAGCTGCAATAATAGGTCTACTTTTTATCATTTTCTCATTCGTTATTCTTCAAGTTATCGCAGGTGATATACTACAAATACCTGGATTTAACGAACCGGAGAATACAAATGAAACGAGCGTAGATATGGTCGATGATGAAACAGTTTCCGACATAGAGTTTCCTCCGCCAAATCCATAAAATATGAAACAGCTTGCACAACTACAAATTCCAGGATATGGAGAGGTGAAAGCCCCAGATGGCGTTCCCGGCGGAGGTGCAAATACTCTTGAGACGATAATCTCTGTAGGAATGCAGATTTTTTTGATAGTCGTGATCCTCGCCTCTCTCGGATATCTTATCTGGGCTGGGATCCGCTGGATTCAGTCGAATGGTGACCCTCAAAGAGTAGATGAGGCGAGAAAACAGATAATCTTTGCGGTTTTGGGACTGATAGTTGCCCTTCTTGCGTTTGCGATAATAAACATCCTCGGCGGAATATTTGGCATCAAATTCATATAACTTCTTGACAAAGGAAATAAAAGCTGATAACAATTAATAAGACCTTATGAAAAGACTATTTGCTCTCCTTTCTTCACCGTTATACTTTCTTTTTCCGAAGCTTG
This sequence comes from uncultured Gammaproteobacteria bacterium, assembly GCA_964450885.1. Classification (GTDB taxonomy): domain Bacteria; phylum Patescibacteriota; class Microgenomatia; order Levybacterales; family GWA1-39-11; genus JBCLLY01. The sequence continues at coordinate 104,186 of CAYVFE010000001.1, read as the reverse complement.
CGTATGCTCAGACCTCAACCCCTCCAGGAGGATCATCAATCAACCTTTGCCCCGGCGGACAGTTCGATATCGTCTGTCAAATAAATGACGGGAATTTCGGCGCAGTAATAGGTGCCATAGTCATAGTCTTTTTCGTCATAGCTGTCATAATCGCTCTACTCTGGCTTATAATAGGCGGTATCAAATGGATTACATCTTCTGGAGATTCTTCTAAAGTAGAAGCCGCAAGAAATCAGATAATCGCAGCCGTCATAGGGCTTGTTGTAGTCTTTCTTTCCTTCTTCATCCTAAATGTACTGCTCACAGTTTTTGGAGTAGAAGGAGGACTTACAAATCTAACACTGCCTCGTCTCGACGAATTAATACAATAATAACTCTATATGGAATGGGCTTCCTGTCTTGAAGGCGATGTCGCCACACTCAGATGTGTTCCGATAGTCATAAAAAATGTCGTACAATGGGCGCTTATCTTTGCGGGCGTCGTCGCTCTCTTTCTTATAATCTTTGCGGGGTTCAAGTTCGTGACCAGTAAAGGTGACCCACAGGAGGTAGACAATGCTAAAAAAACTCTTACCTATGCGATAATCGGACTTCTTCTTATACTACTGTCTTTTGCGATTCTCAATCTGATAGCATCAGTCACTGGTGTCGGTCAGATCACCAACCCTACGTTCTAATTCGTTGACACAACCACTAGATTTGACGTATTGTTTATATATGGACAATACCAGCGTTTCGGAAGAACAAAAGAATAATCTCTATAACGAACTCTATGACGCTCTACTTACCGGTCTTCAAACAAGCACCCTCTCACATGAAGACTCTCAATTCTCAGCAGAGTTTATACTTGAGTCCCTGGACAAGATAGATAGCGAAGATTCGATGTTATTTTTCTTGCAAGACCTGGCAAACAGATGGCCCGTCTACAAGGATACTTATCTGAAATACAAAGATAATGATACTCAAAAACAAGAAGCCAGCACGCTTGATGCGACAAGAGAAAAACTGAACTCAATCTAATATGCCGGATGCAACATCAGCGCCCGAAGCGCCAAAATTTACACCAAAAGAAGTCCTGCAGGCGGGAGACACTAGCGTAAATCTCCCAGGCATAACCCCAGAGCAGCTTCAACGCCAAAAGGACTTAGAACAGCTCCGTAAAGATGGAAAGAGCGGTAAAGAAGGTCTCCAAATGGCATCAGAAACTACGAGGGAGACGTCTTTTGGTAGACTTCAGCTAAATGCATTTGAGCTAAAATTCGGAGCTGGGGAAACCGAAGAGAATCCAGCAACCCATCTCGTCGAAGCGAAAGCAAATGCAACTCCTGCAGAAAAGGCGTCCTTTGAAAGAGCAAAAAGAGCTGCAGAGCAAGCATCTGCATTTCTACAATACTCAAGCATCCTGGCAGAATCGGAAAGAACCGGAATCAGCATACCAGATACCATCCGATCGAGAGTTGCCAGGGGTGATACAAGTATCAAAAGCGCAGCTGAATATGATAGGCAGAGAATAGCCGGGCTTGATGCCTTACTCTCAAGCGGATATATAAAATCGCTCTTCCCGGAACTAGCAGACCCCTCAATGCATCCAGAATACAAAAGGAAATATATCGAAAAAACCCTGGGCAGGGAAATAGGCCTCAGAACAACAATCGCTACAAAGTTTAGAGAGCTGTCAGCACGCGCCGAAGCGCTGCCAGAAGTCGCAAAAGATGACGAGTTAAAGAATGCCGAGAAAGAACAGAAATCTGCAAAAACAAAGGCTCAGGAAGGAGTCGATCAGATAGTCAAATCTATCGAGACGGATACCGGACAACCGCTTGACCCTGCTGAAAAAAAAGCTATCGAGGATGCGATAGGAAATGGAGCGACCCCAGAACAAATTCTTCGACAGATTCGCCAATTGACTGTGGAAAAAGTGCCCCACTACGCTGAGTTCTCAAAAATTTCGGAACTAAAAAACCGGACTGACGAAGCGTTTGCACGATGGAATCAGGGGAAAATCCCTACAACAATGAACAAGAACGCTATTCCGAATCAAGCAGCAGTAGATGCCGCCAATAAGCTGTATTCCCAATACGAAACTCTTAGCAACGAATATGATGCTCTGATGAATACAGTAAATCAAAATCGTCCCGATTACGATAAATTCGTCGACTTTGACAGAAGATACCCTACTGCAGGAGCCGCCAATTCTGAGATAGGCGCAAAGCTTGCTGAGCTTTACCAAAATCAAGTCAGAATTAGAGAACTAGACACGATAATAGCGGATAAAAGAGCGAATCCAAATACGAACGAGAGAGACAGCCGCAACGCTAGGCTTCAAGCTGAATCTGATTTGGTAGACGAAGTTGAGAACATCTTCTCAGAATCAGCGCAGGAAGTACTCTTGAAACGCTACGAACAACTAGCTGAACTTGACGAGAAAGGACGAGAAAAGGACGCGAAGGAAGGAATTACTGCCGATGACAAGGCGATAGCTGAGTCGATGAGAGAAAACTGGATTAAATTTGACAGAGAGACCAGAACAAAATCGGTAAGCACGGTGAGAATTCAAGAAGATATGCTCACCATTGCGTATAAAGGAGAAGACGGACTTAAAAGGCTGCTTCTGCGTGAGATGCAGCTTCAAATCCCGAAGCTTGACGCAAGCGGCAATCCAATCCCAGGCGCTTTCGAGGATCTTTATGAAAGGGAAACTTATGAGAATATCGACCTTAATAGGCTTACTGAAGAGCAAAAAAAGAGGCTTGATGACGCATACAACAAACATGCAGACACTTACAGAAATAAACTCATGAAAGACTTCTTTGCTTCAAAGACTCTTAAAGACAAACTCAAGGGCTGGGTACCCGGAAGCGACAAGCTTGGACTCAGCAAAGACGAGTGGCGTATGCTTGAGGAAAACTTCCGAGGACAACTCGCAAGCGGCCTGGCAAAATCCAAAGAAGCAGGAAATGTCCTAAAGAACCTTGAGGCCTCCGGGATAAAACCAGACTCGAAGATGAAATGGCTCATCTATATTCTAATCGCTATTATAGGCGCTGGCGCTGTGGCCACAGTTGGCGCTGGAGCTGTAGGAGTTGCTGCAACCGGAATAGGTAAAGCTACTTAATTTTCACACTAGCCTCAAATTATCATATAGTTTGCTCTACTCTGATACGCTTGTATTAAAAATTTTCACGTTATACGCTTTATTCACCACATCGATATGGTGTGGTGCTCTTATTTATGGAAAATCATCCTATACCTCAAGATGTTACTGGGTTCAAATTTCGGCTCATAGGCTCAATTACAGTAAAACAGTTTCTGTACATCCTCGGAGCTGGGGCGCTTTGTGGCGTGTTTTTCATCATGCCGATATCATTTCTGATCAAATGGCCAGCGATAATGGTCATCGCGTCACTTGGTGCAGGACTTGCATTCCTGCCGATAGAAGGACGTCCAATGGATGTTATGCTCATAAACTTTTTGAAAGCATTACCAGCAGAAAACAGATATATCTTCCGGAAAAAAGGTGCTGAAGCGCTCCTACATGACTACTTCATCCCACAGCAAATGCAGAAAGCTCCAGCCGGCCCCACTCCTGCTCAAAAAGATAGTAGGAAACAACTGCTCTTAAATCAGCTGGTAAGAAAAAACACATCCTATAAAGTTGACGCGGAGGAACGCGACCAGCTAAATGCCATAAGTGGAATATTCAATGATACCCAGACACCAGTCACAGGGATGAGCAGCATCGACACTGGCAGTCCTCAGGAGGACACAAAACCAAGCGTTATCGTCAGACCACCAACACACAGCTCCCCAGAGCCCATAAAGGCAGATGCATATACACCTGCGCCCGCTCAGGAACCGGTCGCAGAACAACCGATGCCTGCTCCAGTCGAAACACCAGCCATCCCTGTCCCCCAAGAGACTGTCAGCATGCCCTCTACTCCTGCAGTATCTGTCGCGCCAGAAAATCAGATCGCCAGTGGTTTCCCGCAGATTCCCGATACCCCAAATGTAGTACTGGGAATCGTAAAAGACGCAAGAGGGAAAGTCTTACCAAATATCATAGTCGAGGTCATCGATACTACAGGGAACCCCGTAAGAGCATTCAAGACAAATGCACTGGGGCAATTTTCATCTGCAACACCACTTCCTGCAGGCAACTACCAGATACTACTTGAGGACATCAGACGCATTCATGAGTTCAGCCCTATTGATATCGAAATGAATAACGAAATATTCCAGCCACTTGAAATTATCTCAACCGATCAAAGAGAAAAGCTCAGACAGGAATTATTTGGCAGAAACACCGTCCAGCAATAAATATGGCGAAAAAAGATATAAAATCAACAACACAAAGCTTCACAGAAATTGTTGACATAGTCGACGATGTCGTGCTGCTTAAAAACAAACGCGCGTGCATGCTTATAGACGTGTCTTCTGTTAACTTCTTCCTCCTGTCTGCTGATGAGCAAAACGCGAGAGTCTATGGCTATATGTCGCTTATCAATTCTCTTTCTTTTGCCATCCAGATACTTATCGTTTCGAAAAAAATCGACATGGAAGGCTATATAGACAATCTCGACAAAAAAATCTCAACAACCCAACATCCCCAAATAAAAGAACACCTTCTGTACTACAAGGAGTTTATACAGGAACTTGTTAAAGGAGAAGGACTTTTGGACAAAAAAATCTATATCGTCATTCCCTACTCCTATCTGGAAGGTGGGGTAACTAACACCGCTCAACCCAACAAGACCAATGCGAAGCTTAATTTTGGGGATCAGGCAAAAGCAGCACTTTTATCCAAGACGAGCGTTGTAATGTCGCAAATCGAAAGAATGGGGCTTGCTCCCAGAAAGCTTTCTCACGAGGAACTTATAAAAGTGTTTTATGAGCTCCTAAACGACGACATAATAAATCTAAATTTTGATTCAAAAGATATAAAAAACGTAATAATCTAATATGTTTGGAATCGGAAATAAAAAACAACCACAACAACAGGTGCCAAATCAGCAACAAGCACCTAATGCTACCCCTGCGCAACAACCAGGACAGACTACACCGCCTGCCCAACCCGCTCCACCACCACAACAAAAGGGCGCAAAAAAGCCTGCACCCCAAAAGCACATGGAAGAGCTAAGAAAAGGTTCTGTTTCGATAGTCGACATAATAGCCCCATCATCCGTCGAAGTAGACTTTAGACACATAAGGGTTAGTGACAAATTCTATAGAACGTTTTTCGTCGTGGACTACCCTCGACAGGTATCCCCCAACTGGCTTTCGATTCTTATCGACCATAAAGAAACGATGAATATCTCTATGTTTTTGTATCCAGTCGAAAGCAAGGACGTCCTGTCGAACCTAAGACGAAAAATAGCGGAAATGGAGGCGACGCTGCAATCTGACGCGCAAAACGGCATTGTCCCAGATCCTAAAATTCAAGCGTCTCTAGAAGATGCAGTCGCACTCAGAGAGGAACTCGCACGGGGACTCGAAAGATTCTTTCAGTTTGGGCTCTACGTGACGTTGTCTGCAGATAACCTTGAGGAACTGAACTTAAAGACAAAAGAACTGACGTCACTTCTTGCGTCAAACCTTCTAGTCATAAAACCCGCGACGCTTCAAATGGAAGATGGTTTCAAAACAACGCTTCCAAAAGGAGATGACAAGCTTCTTATAACAAGAAATATGGATACGACCTCGGTTGCGTCTACTTTTCCGTTCACGAGCTACGAAATATCCCATCCGAATGGAATTTTGTATGGTGTCAACACATTAAATAATTCGCTTGTTATAGTAGACAGATTTTCTCTGGAAAATGCCAACGAGGTGGTATTTGGAAAGTCCGGATCTGGAAAATCTTTCCTCGTCAAGCTCGAGCTCATGCGCCAGTATATGTTTGACACAGAAATTATTATCATTGACCCTGAGGACGAATACAAGGCGCTTTGCGACTCTCTGGGAGGAGAATATATCACATTCTCAAAAGACTCTGAGGTAAAAATAAACCCCTTCGCGCTTCTTTCTGACGACGTGTCCGAAAATCAGCTAAGCTTGAAAATCCTGTCTATTCATGGACTGCTAAAAACCATGCTTGGAGAAATGAGCGCAACGCAAGAAGCCATAATGGACAGGGCGCTTGTCCTGTCCTACAAACAAAAAGGCATCACACCAGACCCATCAACATACAAGAATGAACCACCGATCCTAGAAGATCTATACAAAACGCTTCTTAACATGGAAGAATCGGAGGCAAAAGAGCTCGCATTTAGACTCGAAAAGTATGTAAAGGGAGGTTTCGCGGGATTATTTAATCAACAAACAAATTACGATGTTCAGAATAAGATGACTGTCTTTTCTCTCCGCCAGCTGGAAGACGTCCTACGTCCTATCGCTATGCACGTCATTCTGGACTTCGTATGGTCAAGAGTTAGAACAAAACTAAAGAAAAGGATACTTGTAGTTGACGAGGCCTGGTACATGATGCGCTATCCCGATTCTGCAGCCTTCCTACAGGGGATCGCGAAAAGGGCTAGAAAATACTATTTGGGAGTAACAACTCTAACACAAGACATCGAAGACTTTCTCGGAAGTGACTATGGCAAAGCTATTCTTTCGAATTCTTCTATACAAATACTTTTGAAACAGGGATCTTCCGAGGTAGAGACCCTCGCAAAGACGTTAAATCTATCTGGAGGAGAAAAACAGTATCTGCTCACAGCGCAGGTGGGAGAGGGACTTCTGTTTGCGGGACAGAATCACGTCACTGCACAATTCATTTCTTCCCAATTCGAATACGACCTGATAACCTCAAAACCACAAGACATTTTAGAGCAGCAAAGCGAAGCCTCCATACCTCCTACTCCCACAGAACCGGAGCCGATGACGCCAGACACTGGCCAAATGATGCAGCAGCCCAACACTCAGATCAATCAAAATCCGTCTACGCCCCCTGTCCAGCAGACACCTGTAGTGATGCAACCTGCTGCCCAGACGCCTACTGTCCCACCTATGCCACAAGCTTCAATGACCCCCACGGCTCCTGCCATGGCGCAAGGAACTGAGATAAATATCAATGAATCGCAGGGTCAATTTCAAACACAAAACCATGCGTCCGAAAATTACTTTGCCAAACCAGCTGCCACGAGCGGCTCCAACGTGTCCAATGGTACAGCTCAAAACGTGCAGCAGGTTAGTAACCCTGGCCACCAAAACACAGGAGTTGGTGGATTGAACAATGGACGATAACAGACCTCAACCCAATCAACAGCAAGCGCCTGCGCCCAGACAAAACAGACGCAGAAATAGTCAGGACAATTATCCTCAAACCCTAGTTCAAAAGAAGCTAAAGAGCTTTATTAAAAAACAAGTATATTCTAAAGCTCCACTTCTGATAGGGGTCGGTGGGTTTTTCTTCATAATAATAATGTTTTTCTTCTCAGGTGGCAGCGGAAGCGGATTGAATCACTCGCCAACCCCGGTAGAGCCAACCCCCATAGCAGGAGCACCCACACGCCCCCCCATTCAGGGATTCACCCTAACCCTCACTGGCCCAACCACTGTGGATAATGGCCAACTGATTCAATATACGATTTCCTACGAGTATGATGATGTAGTCGCAGTAGTTCCACTTGAAAGCATAACCATTTATTTTGATTTACCACAAAATGCCACCTACGAATCCGCAAGCGGCGCCTCCACCAATTCTTCTGGGACAGTATCCTGGCCTCTTGAAAACCCAACAAACCAAACATCTATCACACTAACACTAAGACCCACCAAGGATGATATATTATTTGCTGTGAAGGCCTATGCAAGAACGACAGCTGCGGGTGCCGGAGGAGATATTGCAACACTTCTCCCACCTCAGTCTGGCGCCTCAAGTAGGGGTGACGCAAAACAACAGGAGATAGCGAGCACATTGCGCGGATTGCCAAATCTAATTGCCGCCTACCAGGAGGCTGAAGCCGCCACCGGTCTTCCTTGGCAAATTCTCGCAGGCATTCACTACAGAGAAGGAGACTTTAACCCTAACGGATCTCTGGTAAGCGGAAGACCTATAGGCAATGTTGAACCTGATATACCTGCTGGAAGCTGTACTTCGACGTACACACCAGGAAAGGCTGTAGCAATTGGTGGGGGTTGCGGATTTAGAACATTTGCTGATAGTGCAGTTTATGCAGCAGAACACTTTAAAGGAAAAATAGGAGGAAAAATCCCGCAAACCTACGAGGACGTTGCCAACGGCCTCGCAAGATACAATGGCTATCCTGGAAATTCAAACTGTCATCATGGTGCCCCGTGGGGACAAACTGCTGGGAATTGTCCACCCCGCTTTATCGGTGACGACAATCCTTATGTTATGAATTTTTATGATGCGATGCATGAGGATATGTATGTTATATATGCGGGAGACGGATACAAGGATCCCTATCTGGATTCGAGAGCTGGTACCCTCTCTGCTATACTAGGGATATCTAAATATTTGTAATAATATGGGCAAAAAACAACTAATAATCGCTTTTATTGTAATCTGTCTAGGAATTATATTTGTTATTTTTATGATTTCAAATATTGTAAAAACCCTCTCCCCTGTTACTCAGCCCAACATACCGACGCCCACACTTTCACCTATTAGAGATATTGGTGAGAAACTTCCTGAAAAAGTTGAAAGTATTCCAGTAAAACCCGTCGAGGAAGGTGGAGGGGCAGACCTTGAAGATCAGGCAATACAGGCGTCAATTACCGAACTTGAAAAGATCAAGGAGCACCTCCCCTACTTTTCCTCCCATACGCTATCGACAGGTCTACTAATTGATATTTCTATTCCTGACAACCTACTGGAGAATACTCCATGGATACTGACAGTTTATATCACTGGTGTTGATTACAGGACAACTGATGACGATCCTCAGTACCAACTAAACAGAGATTCTTTTATCGAGGCTGCAGGGCTCGTTCTAAACTGGCTTGAATCAAAGGGAGCAGATACATCAAGAATCTATATCTCGTGGGGAGACAGGGCCTATGAAAGAGAGATGGCCGAGCAATGGCTTCAATAAACAATGAGAAAAATACTGATAATACTATCGCTTGCTTTGCTATTTCCTTCGATTGTCATTGCCCAACAGCAGTCTGAAAGTAACGAAGTAAGAACCAGAGTCGGGAATCCTACAACCAACGCGTCCGACTGTCCAGTCCCTGGTGGCCCTCTTAGTTGCGGAAGCAGAAACCATCCTAGGGGTGGATGTGCACATGGGAGCGCAAGCTACTGCTCTGCATATGGGGGATGTTATGAATCTCTTGCTTATGCGCTAGATATCGGTGGAGCAGAAGGTGACCCCGTATACCTACCTACTATATACGGAGACGTAATCACATGGGCTTGGTTGAGCGAAACACCGAATGATTCGCGTACTTCATATATTGCATACGCTGGAACCAACCCCGAAACTGGCGAACAGTATAAGATCAGATTTCACCACTCTCTTCCTGGTAGTGGAGGTGGCACAAAACAGTCAGGAGATATAGCTGTAAATATGTGTATCGAACCTTGCAGTAACGGCTCCGGTCCCCATACACATATAGAATTTTGGAGGATTAATTCTAATGGATCAGAAACTCCACTTGAAGCACCGTTGTATTTTTGCGTAGGATAAGTATTATGGATAGAAAAACAATGGTTTTATTAATTATAGCAGCTCTTATTATTGTAAGTGTTATTTTTATGCTTATTTTTCTTATTAATATCCGCCAAAATAGAACTGCGACAATTCAAAATCAGACCCCCTTTCAGACACCAACACTCGTTCCCTCTACTACCCCGGGAGAAAACGAATTAATTGTTGTATCAGAGCTTCCAGCAGAAGACTCGGATGCGTCATTTCTTCCTATTCAAAAAGTCACACTCCAATTCAATGACGAAATACTACCAGAAGACCTAACTATTGAAATTTCACCCCCTACAGAAGTCAATGTTATTAGGGGATCCAACAATAATCAGGTTTTTATTATCCCTAAAACCTTGTGGGCAAACGGAAGAACATACATAACACTTCTTCAAGCAACGAGCTCCGTTTCTGGAAAGCGCCTATTAAGACCATATACTTATTCAATCGTCACCTCTATTCCAACTCTTTCCCCTGAAGAGTTAAATCACGCCCACCCCTAGTCAGTTTTTATCGGCATTATGACGTGTTTAAAGGAGTTCTTATCGTCAGTTAGAAGCGCTGGCTGAGTTGGGCCATTTACCCCGAGTGTTATTTTTTTTCCTTCAAAATTTTTTAACGCGTCCATAAGATAGCGGATATTGAAAGCGATTGTGTTATCGTCCCCTTCTTTCTCGCAATCCGTTACAAATTCTCCCTCACCGACCCCGGAGGTTTTTGCACTAAGCTTTAACTCTGATCCTTTTATCTCGATCCCCACTACATTTGACTGATCTTTTGCAAACACGCTTGCAAGTCTTACATTCTGAATAAACTCTTCCCTATCAACCGTTGCTTTTGTAGATGTATCCTGAGGCATAACCTTGTCATATGGCGGAAATTTGCCATCAATAAGCCTCCCGATCAATATAATGTCTCCACCCTCAAATACTACTTGGCTCTCTTCCACATTAACATACATATCGATGTTCGCAGATTTTATACCCATAGCCTCACTTATTACTTGAATAGATATTATAATCGGCTCTTCAATCTTTGACATATTGTCGCTGTCTGCGGACTTTACCGTTAATCTGTATCCATCGGTCGTTACCATGTCAACCAGCCTCCCGTTTTTCACTATGTATACGCCCGTTAAATGGGGTCTTATGTCATCCGTTGACGCCGAGAAGGATAGATGGTCAAAAAGCTTATCAAACACCTCTTTTTTCAAAGAAATGATCTTCTCACCTTTTTTCTTCATGAGCTCCGGAAACTCCATAGAGCTAAGCGTCTGAAAAGACAACTTACTTTCTCTTATCGATATCCTAAGCTTTTCCTTATCCTCAGACATCAAGATCCTGTCTTTGGGCAAATTCGTAACAGCTTCAATAAACTGCTTACCAGGTACAGTAAGCGCACCTTTTTTATTTATTTTTGCTGGAATTTTTATTATTATCCCTATCTCAAGATCCGTTGCTTTGATATAAAACCCTTCATCATTTGCTTCAAGCAGAATATTTGAAAGAACTGGTACTTGAGAATTAGTTGGTAGTATCTTTACAAGAGTAGACAAATACTTTTCTATGTTTTCTGTTAATAGCTCTACTTCCATATATATTTAATAGTATTAGTAGTAGTATAGGTGGACAAGTGGATAGACGCAATAACGTGAGCGTGAAAAACTGTTGAAAAGCTGTGGAAATAATTGTGAAAAGATTGTTGATATCGATATGTGACGGTTTTCATTGTGAAAAAGACTCCTTTAGTTGCTTTTTTATATACGCGATTTCCCCATGTTCCCGATCCTTGTCTAGGGTAAAAAGTCGTATCTTTTCCACACCATGCATGACCGTTGTGTGATCTCTTCCACCCAGGATATTTCCTACATCGACATAGGTTAGCCCCAGTTCTTCCTTGAGAAAATACATACAGATATGGCGTGCCTGTACGAGACTTGACGTTCTTTTGTTGCCCTTAAGCTGCGTGGGTTTGATACCAAAGTAATCGCATATTATATTTATCACGTCGTCGGGATGGATTCTTTTCCTCTCTTCCTTTTTGAGCCCTATTGCCTTGTCGATAAGGTTCTGTGTGACTTCTGCTTCACCAGATATCTCCAAAAGTCCGGATATTTTGAACACAAATCCCTCAAGTCCTCTTGCATCCTCTATCTTTTCTGCCGCGCGCTTTGCAAGCTCTACAGGCAATTTTATCTTATACTTTTCGGCCTTTAAAAGGAGTATTGCTGTTCTGAGTTCAAAATCTGGTGCTTGAATATCGATCTTAAGTCCTCCTTCGAGTCGCGAAGCGAGACGCGCCTCTATCTTTTTTATTTCGTGAGGTGGCCTGTCTGATGAAAAGACGACCTGTTTCTTGTTGTCTATCAGGGTGTTAAATGTATGAAAGAGTTCTTCCTGGACCTTTTCTTTTCCACTTAGGAATTGTATATCGTCAAGAAGCAACAGGTCGACGTTTCTGAAGCGCTTTCTCATCTGGGTGGTTTGTTTGTCGCGGATGGATTCTACTATATCATTTGTGAATTCCTCAGTTGTCATGTAGATAATTTTTGCCTTGGGGTTTTTTTCGAAAAGATCATTTGCGATGGCATTCATAAGATGGGTTTTTCCAACTCCTACCGTTCCGTAAAGATACAGTGGATTGTATTTTGTTCCTGGTTCCAGCGCGACAGCGGATGCTGCGGTATACGCGAGCTGATTGCTCTCGGAGACTGCTAGGTTGTCGAAGGTATAGTCCTCTCTGATTCTCAGTGGCCTGTCTATGGCAGCGCTGCGTTTTATAGGTGTGAAAAGCGGACCTGTCTCCTCTGCTTGTGGGGTCGTTTGTCTTTTTGTTACAAATACCAGACTAATATTTTCACCGGTCTTTTTATCAAGAGACTGCTTTATGATCGAATAGTATCTTTTTTCTATATAGTCTGCCGTCATATGTGTTGGCGAAGAGATCGTGGCGATGGAATTTTCAAGAGAAACAAGACTAGTTCCTTTAAAAAAGGTGATATATTGAGGCTTGCTTACTTGTACTTCAATTTCAGCAAGAATAGATTTCCATAATTCTTCCATGATTTATTCTCTGGCAGGATAACCATACTAACACAATAAGCAGTAGTATGCAGTATAGGAATGTGGATAACTTTTTGTCAAGTAGTTAGTCGGCTTTTTCTTCCCTTACGTTCTTATATATGACTATCAAAAGCGATATAAAAGGGATGGAAAGCAGTGCTCCGGCAATGCCGAAGAATTTACTCCCGATAGTTATTCCCAGGATTACGACAATGGGACTAAGACCAACTGCTCTTTGCATGATTCTAGGAACAAGGATATTGTTTTCCAGAATTTGTATCCCTACATAGACCAGAACAAGAATTAGTGCAAGTGTAGGAGAGATGCTAAGCCCGATGATGACAGCTGGAATTGCTGCAAGGATCGGTCCTACTGTGGGCACGATTTCAAGCATCCCGGCAAGCACCGCGAGGGGTAGCGCATACTGCCCAAGCTGCAGAGCAGTAAGTGCGATCCAGGTGACTATGCCGATGAAGATAGACAGGACTATTTGTCCTCTGAACCAGGCTCCAAGCTTATCCTCTATTTGGTCGACAATGGATCCTACCTTGGCGCGTTTATTTTTGGGGAAAAAGTCCAAGAGGCCTTCTCTTATCGATGTGTATTCGACAAGCATATAGATGCTTATTACAAAAGCAGCGATAATCGAGAACAGCCCTCCGAACACGCCACCGGCAAAAGCGAATAGGTTTTGCCCCACTCCCTCTACAGGAAAGACCTGGGAGATGCTTCCTTCGTCTATTTCAAGTCCGAAAGCCTGTGCTGCATTGTTTACAAAAGTAGGAAAGTTAAGAAGCAGCTTATTTACCTGTTCTGTAAAAAAAGGAACAAGCGGGAAGATAAGAAGCACGAGAAGGAGAAGCACAGAAAGATAAGAGACCGTTATTGCAGCTACCCTGGGAACATTCTTGTACTGCATCCATATGACGGCGGGTTTTAGGGCTGCCATTATTATATAGGAGGCGAAAAGCGCGATGATAATTTCTTTTACTTGAAAAAGTAACCAGGCAAAAGCTAGAAATAGTATTCCGGCGACGAACTGGTTTTTAACGAGGTATGTAATAAATGCACTTATCATGTATGTGTATTATAGTCTTATTTGACCTAAAACAAAAGCTTTGTGGTAGAATCCTACCTATGATTTATCTGCATAAACCTTTTGGCTTAACCCCCCTGCAAGCAGTCGAAAAGCTAAAGGCTATGTATCCCGAATTTACAGATAAGAAGCTTTCCTATGCCGGAAGACTGGATCCGATGGCGGAGGGATTGCTTCTCATCTTGATTGACGATGAGAACAAAGATAGGCGCAAGCTTGAGCACTTTGATAAGGAATATGAATTTGAGGCGTTATTGGGCATAGAATCGGATACATATGATCTGCTAGGAATCCCAAAGCTGGGTAATTTAGATAAGGTCGATACGGATAAGATAAGCGAATTTGTTGCCAATAGCCTGGGGGAAGTAGTTCAGGAGTATCCCCCATACTCGTCGATAAAAGTTGATGGAAAACCTCTTTACTGGTGGGCAAGAAGAAATAAAAAAGTTATTGCTCCAAAAAAAATAATAAATATATCAAAGCTCGAGCTTAACGGACAAGACTTGATCAGCAGCAGGAGGTTGGGGAAAATAGTATCTTCAAAAATAGCCACCGTGACTGGGGATTTTAGGCAGGAGGAAATTCTAAATGGATGGAAAAAGCTTCTTTTAGATTTGGATCAGGATTTTCAGGTTCTAAGGTTTGGGCTCACATGTTCCTCCGGTGGATACGTCAGGTCTTTGGTTCACCGCCTGGGACAGTTCACAGGAGCTGGCGCTGTCACATTTTCGATAAATAGAACAAAGATTGGCGTTAACAAAAAACTACCTATCTTTTATATATAAAAATGGCTTTTGGAGAAATTTGTGTGCTATAAATAGCTAGGCAGGACTTTTATGAACAGTAATACTCCTGCTGATATACGCAAGCCGTTTCCCACGAAAATAGTCATAGTCCTTTTGGTTAGCGCGATAATAATTCTTGTCAGTGCCATAGGTTTTTTGATTTTCGGCAAGAAAGACCCTGTGACCCTTCCCGATAGTAATATTTCTGGAAAAAGCTTGGGGCAGCTTAGTGGAACATTGGATATTAATGGCGTAGTTCCCGAAGGCGCTACTATCTCACTTTCTCAAAAAATCTCTGGATCCAGTAGTAAGCCAGAGGATTTTATAACAGGACTTGTCCCAAATGATGGCGACAGGTGGAATTTCGATGAAGCTATCGTGGGAGAATCATACGAGATTCAAGCAAAGCTTGTTGTAGATGGGCAGGAGGTTTCGTATTCAAGTCCTGTGGTTGCGACAGTCCCAGCAAGGCGGGAGATGCTGACTCTAAACATCGAGTCTCAGGCGCCTGTTCAGCAACAAAATGCTGTCATTTCTGGAAATATTCTTGTAAATGGATACATCCCAGATGGTGCGGTTATTTCAGTCAGGGGAAGGTCTTTAGGAGAGGCGCAGTTTGAGGATATCGCTAAAAATTTGCCAGGGCAGCCGAGACAGTTTTTAAGCTACGCGAATGCTATTGGAGGAGTCACATATGAGGTGGTCGGCACCCTTTTTGCAAAAGATCAGTCAACTATACTGGGCACTTCCTCGACTCTTACGGTTACTGCGCCTGCGGTCAATGAGACTTTGATCATAAATTCTACGGCTATAGCACCTTTTACTCCTACTCCACTTCCTACTACTACACCAGCACCTAACACATCGCAAACCCAGGTTACATCAACGCCTACCCCTATACCTCAAAAAGCTGTAATTTCGGGAAGTATAAAGTTTAATGGTGTTGCACCGGCAAATTCGAGGATCGTAGTTCTACAAAAAGCCTACAACTCTTCAAGTTATCAGGTGGCAGTGGATAATATAACTCCCGTAGACGGTGCAACGTGGCAATGGGGAAAGCCTGCACATTCGACATGGTACGACCTGGTCGCAGTCCTAAAGCAAAGACAAAGTGACGGTTCTGACAGGGACGTAGCAACGTCGTCGATGCAATCGCTTGCAGCCCCTGCTACTAGTGTGCAATTTACACTTAATTCGGGAGTGACGCTGAGTGCGCCCAGTGGATCTATAGGAGTTTCCTGTGGTAACGAATCAGGTTCGAGCTGGAATGCTACTATAACTTTTGATGGGGTCTCGGGTGCAAAATCCTACTGGTATCAGATAGGAACATCAAACGGCGGAATACAGGTCGCAAACTCCACGCAGAATTCATCTGGGGGAAATTTAGCCGTAAATACATCTATGATAAACGGAACTATATACTATACCCGTTATGCATATGCAAATTTGACCAACCTAAATGCAGGAAGTGATCAGTTCTCACCATTTTCGTCGACGAAACAAATCAAGTGCGGCAGTTAAATTTAGATTGTAATAATAGTGTAAGTTGTATTGCAGATTACAGCCAGTTTCGGTAATAATGACTATAGTGCGATTGGAAGGAGGTGAATATATATGGCAATGTCGCGTATTATTTTTTTCCTTGTAAATTTTGTATTTACTGTGATCGGTTTTCTGCTGGGGCTTAGGATTTTGTTACGTTTTTTCGGAGCAAATCCCAGTACGCCATTTGTGCAGTGGATATATGAATCATCAGATTCACTTCTCGCGCCTTTTGCAGGAATATTTCCTGTCACAAGACTTGAGGGCGGATTCATAGTTGATTTTCCAGCGATATTTGCGGTCATAGTCTACGCGTTTATTGGCTATCTGATAGTTGAGGTGGTAGATATAATTGCATATCGTTCAGAGGAAAGGGTCGTTAGAAAAAGAAAATAGTAAAACACTAGTTAGGTCTGACAAAGAATTGGTCATGGTTATTACTTTGGTTTGAGGGTCGCAAAACTACTCATATGGAGTGTTGAATTTATACATCTTCTTTACTACAATGTACGCATGCTTAAGAAAAGGGAGGTTAAAATAATCGCATAGCATGGTTTCTTTCTCTTCAGTCCCAAATTTTGCTCAACGCTTTTTATCAACCAGACGCAGGATCGAAAAATTAGATATTCCGATATCCTCATACCTCAAGATATGGGTCAACCACTCTACTTTGAACATCTCCGAGCTCGGTGATAAAAAGATCATATTTCACACAGATATAAAAAGAGAAAGGAATGTAAAAAATATCCTCGTTAACATGATAGAAAAGAGGTCTGTCGAGAGCAACGTAAAGGTTGTAGCTGCAGAGATATTGGGTGAAAAATGGCTCAAGCCTATTATTTCCGATCTTTGGTTGAATGAGGACGTCGTTCCCTTCTTTAAGCCTTCAAATCATTCTATCGATCCCAGTACTATCCATAAAGAAAGCGTCTGGGATATCGTAGGCAGATTCCGTGAAGACCAGATAGCAAATATTGTCTTGACAAAGAAAAACGAGGTAGAGGTTGCAGAGCTTGTGACGCTCGAGGATTATCGCAATATCACTCCTTTGCCTGCGTATGAACTGTTGAGAACGCTTGCAAAGAATTTAGCGGGCAAAAAGATCGTGTTCATCAATGCCACTCCTCAAGGCGGGGGCGTGGCTATTATGCGTCACGCGCTTATACGTTTGTATAATCTACTTGGTGTTGATGCACATTGGCACGTCCTTTATCCCAGAAAAGAAGCTTTCGATGTGACAAAAACAAAATTCCATAATGTTTTGCAGAATGTTGCTGATCCCGAGACGAGGCTTAATGATTCTGACCGTGAAACATATAGCTCATGGATAAAGCAAAACGCACAGCGCTTGGAAAAGGTGTATATCGATGCCGACGTGGTTATTGTTGATGATCCTCAGCCAACAGGGTTAATTCCTTATATTAAGAAAGTAAATCCCAAGGTTAAAATTCTCTACAGGTCGCATATTCAGCTCGAATCGCACCTTATAGATACTCCCGGTACTCCTCAGAATGAAACGTGGAGTTTTATCTGGGAGAATGCAAAAGATGCAGATCTTTTTATAAGCCACCCTATCGAGGCATTCATTCCCTCAGTCGTGCCATTTGAAAGGACAGTTACTATGCCAGCTACAACTGATGCCCTTGACGGGTTAAATAAGCGGCTTAAGTCGCGTCATTCGGACTACTATCTAAAACTTTTCGACCAAATGCTTATTGAGACGCAGCAATCCCCCTTGGATAAGACCCGACCTTACGTCATTCAGGTTGCCCGGTTCGATCCTTCGAAAGGAATTCCAGATGTCATAGAATCGTACAGGATATTGGTTGAAAAACTTAAGAAAAATGGAAAGACTATTCCACAACTGGTGATCGTGGGTCACGGTTCTATAGACGATCCTGATGGAATCCCTATCTATACTCTCACGATGGAACTGCTTCGCTCAGAAAGCTACAAAGACATAGCCTCCGACGTTAAGGTTATGCGCGTTCCATCAGTCGACCAGATACTAAATGCTTTGGTGCGTGAGTCTCATGCTGTTTTACAGCTATCTCACAAAGAGGGCTTTGAGGTAAAGGTTTCTGAGGCTCTTATGAAAGGAAAGCCGGTTGTCGCTTATAAGGCAGGAGGAATCCCTTTGCAGATAATAGATGGAGTAAGTGGATTTCTGATTCCTGTCGGCAAGACAGAACAGGTCGCAGATAAGCTCTATCAACTCTTTACGAATCTCGATCTTTATCACGAGATGAGCCGACAGGCAAAAGAGAATGTGAATCCGGAAACCACAACAATAGCAAATGCTACAAAATGGCTTTTTCTGGCTGATGAGCTACTTAAGAACGGAAAGATCGTCGGAAATAGATCTGCTGTAAGGGACCTTATCCGTAAAAAGTATAAAGTTTAGTTCTTGCTTGCCATTTTAGACAGCTCCTTTTCGCTCATCGAAAGCATCTGTCTGGACGCGCCCTTTAGACTGCTTCTCTTTTGTTCTCCTCTTTTTGCACTAAGCGCAGCCCCTGCTGCATTTCTTTGCTTCTCAGATTTTGCCGGCATAAAATTATCACCTCCTGTCTGATATATTAGTTTTTTTCAGTAAATATGCTTTATGCTCTTTGTAAGAAGGTTGTGTGGGTGGGTTTTTGTTATAGAATAAATCATGGGACAAGTTAGGAATTTATTGCGATCACAAAACTTTCTCCCCGTGCTGCTTTTCGTAGTGGCGGCTGTGCTATCCCTTCCGGATATTTTTTTATACAAAGGGGCATTCCTGTCAAATATCGGATTTCCGCTTCACTATGTTTGGTGGTCTATTTTGGCATTATCCATGATCTTAAGGGTTTTTTGGAAAGTTTCTTTAAGTAAGGGGCTATGTTTCCAAATGCTTTTTGTGGTATCGCCAATATTTATCACGATCGCTATTATATTGAAGGTTTTTACCATAGTAATTCACCCTAATTTCATATATGGACTACTGCACATACATCAGGATGCTTTTTTTGATTTTGCCTTTTTCATGCTTTTATTTAGTCTTGCTTTCCTGCGGATTGATGTAATCGTGAAGAACTGGAGAATGGCAATTTTTTCCTCAGGAATTATTCTGTTCTGTCTTTATGTGTTTTTGAAATGGAGATTGCCTGACGTTTTCTACACTCTTGATAGAGAAGACAGCATAATAGAATATGCTCAATCGTCTTTCTTTTTTGCAGCTGGTATATTTTCTTTTCTTGCCTTTACGGTTGTCAGGAAGCTAAATGTAAAAAAAACCTTAAGAAATGTATGGCTAGCCCTCCTTTTGCTAAGTGCAATAGTGCTCATGGTTCTTGCCGGTGAGGAGATTTCCTGGGGCCAGAGAATATTTGGGATCTCCACCCCCGAAGAGCTAAAGGCTATAAACCAACAAGACGAAACAACCCTTCACAATGTCAGCTTTATCTTTAAATATGTGTATGATGCATATCTATTGATGGGAATTTATGGAATATTGTCCTGGGTGGTGTTTTATATTCCGTTAAGAATTAGAGGGATTAAAATAAGCGAATACTTGAGGCCAGTCCTTTCCAGATGGTATTTGATCCCCTACTTTGTGGTTATCATCGGTTATGTCGTATGGCGGTATTCGTTGACGGATTTTCATGAAATTACCGCTCAATATTTTGGTACAAATGGGTTTTTGGTAGACAATTCGTTTGATATTTGGGAAGAGGCAGCAGAGCTTTTTCCAGCGATAGCGGTATTTTTGATTTTCCTGCGAGGATATGTCTACCTCAGAAATTACAAAAAATAGCTTTTTGGCAGATGCCTGCTGCGGTTTTATAGAAGGAGAACACTCGCGAGTCCTAAGAATACAAAAAATCCTATAACGTCCGTTGCTGTCGTTATGAATATGGTTGCAGACGACGCTGGATCTTTCTTCAAGGCCTTCATGAGAAGAGGCACTATCGCGCCAAAAAATCCTGCAGTCACCAGATTTATGACCATAGCTATGGCTATTACAGCTCCGAACATGGGGGATTTATTAAAGACTGTTGCGATAACCGCAACTATTGCTCCATTTATGATTCCGTTTATCGCGCCTGCTCCCATCTCGTTTAAAACCAATTTTGCACTGGTTTTGAGCGAAACTTCTTTTAAGACAAGCCCTCGTATAGCAACTGCCATGGATTGTGTGCCTGCGTTCCCTCCCATTCCGGCAACGATTGGCATATAGACCGCAAGAAGGGTTACCTGAGCTATCGTGCTTTCGAATAAGCCAACTATCGAGGCAGCGAAAAATGATGTCCCGAGATTTAGGATGAGCCACTTATACCTGTATTTAACTTTTGTAAGTATCGAATCGAGAGCGCTTTCTTCACGGTCAACTCCAGCAAATCCAAACAGGTCGCGCATCGCATGCTTATCCAAAAGCGCCAGGATGTCTCTTGAGTGTATAATTCCCAAAACGCTTTCGTCATGATCTAGTACTGCTACCTTGCTCCTTGGGTTTTTGACGAATGATCTTATGATTCTTTGCGCCTCACTATCGAATTTAATTGATGGAATTTTGCGTAGATAACGGTCTTTTATCGCATTCTCTTTATGGATAGCCAGAGCGGAGCCAGGGAGTTCTCCTAGTAATTTCCCATCCTCCACTATCAATATTGAGGGAAATTTGCCTGATTTACTCTCATAGTCGGCAAGCTCTGTCACGATGTCTTTGACCGGAGTGGATTTTTCGATAAGTATGTAGTTGAGGTTCATAAGTCCTGCCGCGGCCTTCGGATTGAACTTAAGAAGGAATTCGACCTTTTCCTTTACGTTGTCGTTAAGACTGGCGGTTAATTTGTTGGACCTTTCCTTGCTGAGCATCTGAAGAATATCTGTTGACTTGTCGGGATCCAGCGGATTTAGCATAGTCATTATTTCCTCATCGGATATGTTGTTTATGATTTCCTTCTGGACTTTTGGGTGCAATTTGAGGAGGATAAAGCCCTGTCTTTTTGCCTCCTGCGACTTAAACAGGTGCATTCTAGTTGCGCGTGTGGAATTAAGCTCATTGATGACTTTTCCTTCATCTACACGATTTGCCATACTCTATGTTAATATCGTAACGTAAATAATAGCAAGTGGAAAGATTTATTGCTTGCAGTCCAGAAGTTTCAGTCCGATTTCGTCGTCCATTTGCCTTCCGATTCTTAGATCAAGCTTTTTAAGATATATCTCGCAAGTTGCGCCAACAATTCCCTCTTTGAGATGCCCTCCTGTACACTCGAAATTTTTATTCGAGAGAACGCAGTGCGCATGTATAAATGGCTTGCCTTCAACCGTGGTTACATTTCCAGTTAGGCTTATTATCTCATGGTCCTCGTCTAGATTATTATTTATGTACTCTTTTTTATCCCGGTCGTAAAATGATATCTGCGCTGAGGTAGCTGCTCCTATCGCATTGAAAAATCCAGTTTTGATGTCCTCGATTTCGGCCAGGTTTTCGATTTTTTTTATGAAGTTCTCGCCTTTTTCTAGGCGGATTATGTATTCTTCTTCCGTCTTTGCGTATTGCATATTCTCAATTATAGCAAACAAAGCTTGTGAGTTTTGACTTTATAAAATAAAATAGAAAAATGAATCCTGAGGAAAATATCGAGGAAGAAAGTCAGGTCGCAGACAGAATAAGCAAAGAATTCAAGGTGAATCTGCCAGGTCAGAATCTGCCGACCCCGATGCGACTTATCGCCTTCTTTACGCTCATCGGAGGGCTCAGTATAATAGGGAGCCTATTCGTGGATATAATTCACCCTGCAAGGGTCGATATCTCATTTTTTATCCTTAGGACTCTTGCTGGTGTTATTTCGATAACTATTGCTTATGGAATAATCGAGCACAAAAGGTGGTCTATCTGGCTATACTCTCTTTTTACCGTATTTGCGTTATTTAGTAACCCCTTTCTTGCAGTGATTCCTTTTACGGTCGTGATTTATCTTTATGTTCAGCGCAAACACCTTAACCCGTCAGTCGCGGATCTTTATCTTGCTGCAGGTATCGAGAAGTTGAAAACCATCCTGAAGATTAAAAGACCATCTTCTGATCAGCAATAGAATGTCATTTCCCTTTTAGATATCTATTTGAGAGAAGTTTGTATGCATTTGACCTCATTGCGATAAGTGTTGCGATAAGGCCTACTATTCCAGCAGTTATGAATACTAGAGCGATTCCACGTCCGGTGCCTACACCAAACCACCCCCCAATAAGATCCACCCCACCCCCGGTTGTCATATAGGGAATAAAGAAAATCTGTGCGAGAGGGCCCATCATAAAAGCTGTTAGTGGGCTTGCTGCTTGCTCTATGCTCTGCGCGAATCCAAAAACCCTACCTTGGCGATCAGGAGGAACGACTTTCTGGACGATAGTCTGCTCTGTCGCTTCGATGAATGGAAAGAGTGCCATCCAGGTTACGGAGCCTATGGCAAGCAGGATTATAGATGGTTGAAGTGGAAAGATGATACATACAAACCATATGATAATGTTAACCGTAAATAAGGTTTTTAGCGGATTTTTTCCAAGCCCCCGTTTTGCGATAAAAAGCCCTCCAAAGATGAATCCAAAGCTTACAAATCCCCAGAAAGCACCCCAGAGTTGAACTGACATAAGTGAAAGTCCGTACGCATCCATCAGCGCCATAAAGACTCCTCCTATAAAATTATTGAAAGTTGTAAAGAAGATAAGCGCGAAAAGCCCCGGGATCGCCCGCACAACCTTAAATGTTCCTGCGATGTCTATCTTCTTACTTGCTCCATCATCAGCGTGGATGATTTTCTTCTCGGGGATATTTATTAGTGTCAGTACGAAAAGTGCTGTGGCTGTAAAAGCTATGGCGACAACAAGCACCCAGAAGATCCCGAAGAATCCCAAAATAAGACCGCTGGCAAGCGATGTTATGGCAAAAGAAATTCCAAAAACTGTCCCAAACATGCCATTTGCTTTGTCCCGGCTTTTTTCTTCAACAAGATGCGTCACTAGAGTCGGAATAGCTATCGCAATGATATTCCCTGCAACTACTCCTGCCATAAGAACAAACGCAAAAATCCAAAGAATAGGGCTTGTGATGCTGCCAAACATTTCTTTGGGAGTTGCGTTATAGATCAGAAAGGCAAGTGTAAACATTGCCAGCGAAGTTACGCTTGATCCCAGCATTACTGATTTTTTTCTGTGGTTATCGACAAGAGACCCGAACCAAAGTCCGAGTCCAGCTGTCGCCACCAGATACATGCCTCCGATAAAAGCTGTCGAGATAACAGATTTTGTGCCTAGGTAAATCCAGAAAGTTAGCGCAAACCAGATAAAATTATTTGTAGTGCCTGCAACTAGTGCATAGGCAAGCAGTTTATAAAATGTTTTCATTAGGAATAAATTATATAGGTTAGAAAAGAAAGTGGATAGTGCTATTTTTGATTAATTTCTTCAGTTCTAAACTTTACAATTTTTTCTATTAACTCGTATGGAATAGGTTTGTTCAAAGTAAATTGCGCTGTGCCCTTTCCCGATTTATAAGGCGCAAGGTCCTTTTCAAATTCCTCCATCCCATTTGGTGTTGGATAAAAACTTATGTGATTCTTCCACGCTGCAAAATATACAAGAGGCTTTTTATCGAGCTTGAATGACGGCATCTTATACGACATATCCTCTTTCACGTCTGGTTCGATGCTGTGGATCAGTTTACGAAGCTTTCTAAGCACACTTTGAACATCATCAGGAAAAGACGAAATATATTCATCAATCGTATTAAAGTTTTGCATCCTCATAGTCACCTAAATGATAATCCTTTTTCTCTTAGAGCCTTTTTAAGTATCGGAATAGAAGCTTTTCCCATTCCATGCAGCCTCAGTATCTCCTCTTCGGTGTACTCTGATAACTTTTTTAAGTTATATATCTTTTCACCCAGAAGCGCTCTTAGCGCAGGAGCTGAAAGTTTATCAGGAAAATCTCCATTGTTTTTCTGCTTGTAATATCCCGACCAGCATACAGGGCACACAGGACAATCACTACTGTGATAAAACTTATGCCCCCGTGAACAAACTCTTTGTGTTCTATTATTTTCCATCAACTCTTGCGCATTATTATCAAACCAAAGATTTGGTATTATTTGTTGTGCCATATTCTCGCCTCGATCCATAAAGCCCTGGATTATTCCAAGGCCTTTTCTAATTTATCTAGCGAACTCATCCAGCCTTCTTTCATGCCAGACTTTATCATTGCTTCCATTTGTTCCTCAGTTTCCGGTTTTGGATAGATGATTGTGAGTTTTGTTTTTTCATCTCCTGCATCCTCAAACAAAACCGTAACAGTTTGTTCTTTCGGAAAATTCTGATCCTGTCCCTCCTCATCGGGGTTTATCATGTTTCCTTCGCTGTCTGAAAAATAGTCGGTTACAACCAATTTTTCATTAGGAACGATTTCTTTATATACTCCAGCTGAGTACATGTCCCGATCCCACTCAGAGCCCTCAGGCCCATGCATTGCAAAAATGTATTTTTCCCCTACTGCAAGGTTTACTTTTATTAATGGCGCACTAAATCCTTCAGGTCCCCACCATTTTTTAATGATCTCAGGATCCGTCCATGCTTCCCAGACTTTTTCGCGGGTAGCATTAAAAACACGTTCTATTTTTACTCCTTCTTCCATTTTATTTCACCCCCTCTCAGTATATTTTTTGAAGTTGTCTAGAATCGATTGCCAACCGTCCCGCTGCATATCTAAGGGGTTTTCATTTTCAGGGTCAAATGTTTCTGTGACTCTTACGCCCTCAGGAGTCTCTACAAATTCTATCTTTACTTCGCGTCCGTCGGACATGACGTATTCCAAAGCTTTATTCTTTTCAACGGCAGTGTACTCTCCCTCGAAATCAAAACTTGCACTTTTGTCTTTTGCAGACATTGTCGTTTTAAATTTTCCGCCAACTTTTACGTCATTTTCTTTGCCTTCCGCCATCCAGTCGTCGGACGCAAAAGCCCAGCCGGAAATATGCTTTGGTTCGTTCCAGTACTCCCAGACTTTTTCAATCGGAGAGCTGACTATTGTAGTAATTGTAATTTTATTATCATTCATAATATTCACCTCTCTTATTTCATCTCAGAAAGAACTTTATCAAGTTTATCAAATTTTTTTTCCCACATTTTTTTCATTTTACGGCTCCAAAGCTCAAGCTCCAGTAAGCCTTTTGTATTAATTGAGTAAATTCTGGATTGTGCGCGTTTTTCCATATCAACGAGTCGCGCTTCTCTTAAAACTTTTAAATGTTGTGAAATGGCTGGGGGAGAAATCTTAAAATTGTTCGAGATGTCTGATGATGCGAGTTTTCCGTTTTTTGCAAGTAGCTCGATTATCTCGCGGCGTCTGGGCTCTGCGAGCGCGTCGTATATATCCATATGGATATATAATAAAGTATTCACTTAATTAAGTCAAGAGTTAAATAGTAAGAATTTGATAAGAAATTGAAAATTTCGGGGGCTAAGTTATTGTCCCATTTTGTTTAGGATCCTGTGTACTGTTTTCCATGTTCGAGAAGTTATCTTTTTTTTATACTCTCGATCTAATTTTGCCATAAAATCCGGTGTCTTACTGCTACTTAAATCAATTACACTACACAACTCTAGTTTTCTGTCTTTAAAAAAAGTAACTAGTAGATAATTTGGTTTTTCGTCAGCAGTTCCTTTGAAGGGATTTTTGGAAATCAACCTTCCCAGCTCTTTTTCAGACCTTATGATAGTTGTGCTGGTAAATCCGAGTTTTTTAGGTAGTTCGATCTCTATTTTCTTCTCGAGACCTATTTGGTCGCTTGATTCTGATTCAAAGATTACATTCCCTGAGGATATTACAGGTCTTACATTTTTAAAGCCTAAGTCTTCAAAAAATTCCTTGAGTTTTGCCTGATGCATGTTAGGATTTCCTGGTCCAATTCCACGAAGTAATGCTACGTATTTCATGAGGCAATTATAACAAAAGGATTATCATTCACGCAGGATTCTTACACCACTATTACCTGGTTGGACGTTTTAGTTGCTATAAGTAGATAAATACAAAGGTGGTGATAAAAATTGGATAAGTTATTTAGAAATTACGGGCTTAGTATAACGCTTGCTGCGATGTTTTTAGTTAGCTGGGTAGGACAATACTATTTTCAATGGCAGCACTTTGTAAGCGAACAAGCGCAGCACGGTCAAGTGGCAGAGGTTGGTGAATTTATGTCGGATTTTTGGTCCTCAACTCTTGAGAATTGGCAGTCTGAGTTCTTGCAGCTTTTGACATTTGTTGTCCTGACTACTTACCTAATCCATAAAGGGAGTCATGAAAGTCGTGATAGTCAGGACAAGATGCAGCAAGATATAAAAGAGATCAAGTTGATGTTAAAAAAGAAGTGAGTTACTTAGGTGGTTGAAGCATTCCTTCTCGGTTTAGGATTTACAAACCTGTGCTCTGTTGCGGGGTGGCATTTGCAGCGTACTACAGTGTTATTTCTTTTGCTGCTTCCGTTGCATTGAAATTTTTAGTCAAAAAGTTAGCTAAAAATTTTCATTCCTACAATTATACTCCTCCTGCAAAAAATATAAAAGTGTGCCATTTTACGTAAACTTGAAACTTTTTTTGGCGGTGGTATACTTTTTTTTTCTATTAAAACAATAGAGACAACATGAAAGACTCTCGTTGCAAACGGCGAAACTTTAGATTTTTAACCTTCCCTTGTAGCTCCTAAGAAAAAATGAAAGAATCCAATCATAAATACGTTCTTTTAGTTCGAAGCGGTTACCCCAGTAAGGAGCAGGTGCTTAAAAGACTTCAGGATCTGGGCTACTACGTCATCATTCTCGATAGTAAAAAGAATTGTCCCGACGGACTCGTAGACGATTGGATAATTGCGGATTTGTCCGATAACAGCGCATGTATAAGGGCGATAGAATCTTATTTGTCTCACAAGGAACATCGAATTGACGGAGCTTTGACTTTTTGGGAAGAAGTTGTGACGCTTACGGCGGAAATTACAGAAAGGTTCGGGTGGGTCGGAATCCCGAAAAAAACAGCTGAGGAAATAAAGAATAAGTACTTTTTTAGGCAAGCATGCGAGAGAAATAACCTCCCTGTTCCACATCACGCTGTGCTATCTTCTGAGGCTGATCTTATAAGTATTCAGGAAAACCTTAAATTTCCGTTGGTGATCAAGCCTGTATATGGTGCGGCGAGCGCATTTGTCGTTAAGGTAGATTCCATAGAGGAATTAAGGGAGGAGTATGAAACAATCAAAAAGCACATCGAGTCTTTTTGGCTTGCTCCAGAGTGGATAAATACGAATGTATTTGTTGAGGAATATATTGATGGACAAGAAGTCGACATAGATATTCTGCTACAAGATGGAGAAATAAAATTCTTTTCGATTACGGACAATTTTCAGACGAACGAGCCTTATTTCGTGGAAACAGGTCAAGCTGCGCCCTCTTCGCTCTCAAAAGAAAAACAGGATGCTCTTATTTATATGGCTTCAAAAGTACTAAAAGTATTAAATGTAGGAAATGGATGCATTCATTTTGAAGCAAAATCTTCATCAAAAGGTCCTGTCCCTATCGAGATCAACCTTCGGATGGGGGGAGACGAGGTCTATAGTTTTATAAAGCACGCTTGGGGAGTTGATTTGGTGGATTATGCGGTCCTGATTGCATTGGGAGAGAAAATCAGCGTCCACAAACCCGAAACTCCCAATCTCTATCTAGAAGGCAGATATTTTCTACCACAGAAAGAAGGAAAGATCGTAGATATAGACATAGACGATGAGGCAAAAAAGAGCAATGGGGTTTTGGAGGTTCATATTAGTAAAAAAAAGGATGAGGCAGTATATATGCCACCTAGGGATTTTGATTATCTAGGATGGATAACTGCTAAAGGAGAGTCTGCCCAGTCTGCTCACTCTAATTTGGAATCCAACTATCCAAAAGTAAGTTTTGTCATAAGTTAGAAATGAAAAAGATAATTTTTAGAACGGTTACCGATATAAAAGAAGCAAAAAAAGTTTGGGATCTCCTATCGCCTAGAAAAGTTTTATATGATGAATGGGATTTTAGATACGCATACTACAAGTACTTTAACTACCCAATATTTTTTATTACAGCTTATGAAAACGATGAGCCTGTGGGGCTTTTGCCTTTGATGCTGGACAAGGAGAAAAATTATCTCGATTTTTTCGCTGGATTCGAATATATGGAAGACAACGCTATTTTTCTAAAGTCTGGTTATGAGAGTTATAGAGAGAATTTTTTGGATTCGATCAATAGGCCAGCACTTCTTGAATATATGAATGGATCAGCAGAATTGAGCGAGTCTGAGATTCACGACTACAATTATTTTATAGATCTTAAGGGACTGATCAACTACGAGGATTTTTTACATCAATATCTTCATGGTGAAAGCAGGAGAAATATTGAATACCAGATAAGAAAGATTTTTAGTCAGGCAGATGTGGTCATTTCTCATGGAAATATGGAAGATCTGGATATTCTGGAAAAGTGGAATAAGGTTAGGTTCAAAAACCATTCAAGTTTTTTTGAAAGACCTCACTGGCATGATTTTTACCGCGAGGTAGCGGAGAAATTTGACTCGGACATAATAACTGTCTCTATAGGTGGAAAGAAAGAGGGAGTTGGATTTTTGGTGACCTACAAGGATATTTGTTATGGAATCAATGCTGGGTACAATCCAAAGGTAAAGAATTTAGGTAAATATATTACCCTTTTAAAAATTGATTATGCGATCAAAAAAGGCATGAAGACTTATGATGCTGGCTCGGGAGCATTTGGATGGAAAGAAGATTTTAATCTAAATACGAGGCCATTTTATAGAGTAGATCTGAGACAGACCTTTTTGCAGGCCCCACATTCTCCAAATAGTCATTTATAGCAGTATAGGCTTTGGTCAATTTTATTTCGATGCGCTTTACAGGCTTCTTACCCTAATTTATTTTGCAGCACATATACTCGCTTTATAGTTAGGGTTATGAATAAGAGGTCTACATTGGCGCTGCATACGGGAAGAGAAATCCCGGTTCTCGGTCTGGGGAGCTGGGAGGTCATGAATGATACTGCCGCAGTGATCGAGTATGCCCTACATCTAGGTTACCCCATGATAGATACTTCTTCGGATTATGGCAGTCAGCCTGGGATCGCTGAAGGTATTAAAAGTAGCGGAATCAAAAGAGACGATTTCTACTTGGTGACAAAAGTCGAAGAGACAGATGCTGCATACGATCGCGTGAAGTCCAACCTAAAGGAGCTAGAGCTCGATTATGCAGACCTCATGCTTATTCATAGGCCACCTAAAAATGGTGCTGGGGTAAGGCTATGGGAGGATCTCATTAAAGCGCGCAACGATGGCCTGACTCGTGATATCGGAGTAAGCAATTATTCCGCAAAGCTGATTGATGAATTGATAAAAAGGACAAATGAAACTCCAGTCGTAAATCAGATCGAATGGAGTCCCTTTGGTCACGATATGGATATGCTAGCGTATTCACAGGATAAAAGAATATTGATTCAGGCATATAGCCCTTTGACTAGGGGAGAAAGGCTAAATAACAAAACATTAAAGCAAATAGCAGACAAATATGGAAAGTCTCCTGCTCAGGTTATGATACGTTGGAATCTGCAGCAAGGCGTGATTCCAATCACGAAAGCTGACGAGAAAGATCATCTAAAGGAAGACATAGATGTATTTGATTTTGAGCTATCAAATAAAGACATGAAAACACTATCTGATCTAAATGAGAAATATTCAGCTTTGGGGTCGCTTCCCTACGTCTAGGAATATGCTATTTTTTTCCGCCGCGCTTTTTAGCTTTTTCAGCTAACATCTCGCGTTTTATCTCAAGACGCTTTTTTGTTTTGGGGGATCGGATTTTTTTTCTCTTTCCGACACCTGTTGGTCTTTTTGCCATACGCGTATTATACACTACTTTTCGAAATACCAATATGGAAGACGCAATTCCATCTCAAATTGCATTCCTAGGTTATAGAGTCCCTTTGCCCATGCATTATCAGATTTGCTAATCATTTCTTCCCAGTTTCCGACTAATAATGAATTGTAGGCATTACTGCCTGGTCTCACCTGCGTAACGGTCTCATCTTTTTCAAGTCTGTCTAATTGAAATGGACGCGAAAAACCCGAGTAGATATTATTGTCAAAAAAAGTCTGGATAGAACCCTTAAGAAATTCTTCGGGAGACCGGAACAGTTCTGTCATGGTTTTGCCTATTATAAAATACCAGAGCCTATTATGCGAGAATTTAAGCTTTTGATCTAAGGAATGAAAACTATGTTACCCTCATTCTAATGGTAGAGTATGAAAAAGACTAGGAAGATGATGCTTCTCGTCGTAAGATTTTCTCCATTGCTTTACCAGCTGCCAGTTCATCTATCAGTTTGTCCAGATAGCGGATTTCCTGCATAACCGGTTCCTTAATATCTTCCACCCTAACGCCGCAGACTATCCCCGTAATTAATTTCCGAGAAGGATTAGGTTTAGGTGCTTTTGCAAAAAAGGTCTCAAGGTCTGTTCTTTTTTCTATCTGAGTTTTTAGATATTCCTTACTATAACCAGTTAGCCAGCGGATGATTTCATCAACTTCTATTTTTGTACGTCCTTTTCTTTCTGCTTTTGCAATATACAGAGGATAGACACGTGCAAAGCTCATTGTGTAGATGCGATGCTTTGTCATTATGATTTTTTGCCCTTACTATTTAGTTTTACTGCAGCGCGGACGAGGTCTTTAAAGGCCTTCTCGTCGATCTCGTCGTCTTCATGAATGATAATCGCGCGATAACTATTGATGAGTCCTTTTGGATCATGGTCCTTAAGTGCTGGTCCTTTCGAGAAAGCCAGCCTCAGGTGTTTTTTATAACTCTCACCGGTGGAGATCATTCCATCGCGATACCAGACAAAAACTCCGGCAGGATTTGTGGGGGTTTTGTATTTTACTTCCTCGACTATCTCGGGGTCTGCTGATTTGACAAGTTTTCTGATCCGTGACATCATTTTTCCCTGCCAGTCCTTTGAGTCTGTTTTTTTCTCTTCTTTCATATCACTTCATGCTTGGAGCTCGCCTGTTCAGAATTGATTGCACCGAAGGGCTTACAGCCTTGTCTTTGCGATGGGTGCAGCCTAGCCAGCAACATGGCCTGCGCATCCCCTCCTTTAGCTCACTGATCGTCCTTTTGACATGTTCGCGTCGAGTCTCGTCTTTCTTGACAAAAGTGATCCAGCATATCCATTCATTGCGCGCAAGAGGAGTGAGACTCTCCCATAAGCTAAGCGCTTTTGGGTCAGAAGTTAAAGCTTCCCGCAAGTCAGCCGGGATCTTGTGTGCTACACCGCTTGAAATGTCTTTAGTCATGAGGCTATTATATCAAAATTCGAAGAAATCAAAAGGAAACAAAAAGTGTTCTGTCTGTTAGGAAATGTCAGAATTTATTTCTAGACGATCTCATTTAGTAGGAGAAAATTCACTCATCCACTCAATGCCTATTCAGGCTTTATTCGCCGGCTTTTCTGATTGCTTCAAGGTCTAGTTTTTTCATTGGCATAAATACAGCGGTTACCGCCTCAGCTTTTTCAGGATCGCGCATCATTTCATCCAAAATCCTTGGTGCTACTTGCCATGTGACACCAAATTTATCTGTGCACCATCCACACTGCTCGGCTTCGGGAACCGCAGAGAGTTTTTCCCAGAAGTAGTCGATCTCTTCTTGTGTTTCACATTCGATAATGTAAGATGTCGCGCCATTAAGCTTGAATTGCTCAACAGGCCCACCATTTAAAAACATAAAGCTAATTCCATCAAGCTCACATTCAGCTGTCATAATAGACCCTTCAGGCCTACCCGAAATTTCTTCGGATGCTTTAGGTGTTTTTGTAATGTCTCCTATTTTTGCGCTGTGCTCGCCAGGGGCTGCATTGAAAGTATCTATGTAGTAATTTGCTGCCTCTTCGCCATTATTATTGGCAAACCAGATGCATGTAATAAGTCTACTCATGTTATTTATTCTAACATATCGTAAAACCTTCTAGTATTAGTTTTTTGTAAGAAATTCCTTAGGCTTAAGTCAGAGTTTCTATTGCTCCCCCGTGAGGATTCGAACCTCAAACCTTGAAGTTAACAGCTTCCTGCTCTACCATTGAGCTACAGGGGAATATCCTAAGCTTCACTTAAGTACCACATTATACAAAATTATTTTGAACTTGCAAAGCCTCTGATTAGATGTATACATTTCGTCACAGTTAATGTCTCTTGACTGCACATCCGAACTCTGCCTTACTAAATATAGATAGAAAGGAGGTGAGAATTTATGAAAACACTTAACACGATCGCGATGCTACTTGTTTGGGTTGGAGGTCTGAATTGGGGTCTCATAGGTTTATTCGGCGGAGATTTTAATCTGGTCGAGATGCTGGTTGGAGGATTAGGACTTACGAATATCGTTTACATTCTTGTAGGACTTTCTACTGTTTACGGTATCTATGTCTACTCAACAACAGGTGGTAAGAAGAAAAAATAAATAGTTGAAGCTATTTTTCTGAGTTCGATTATTTATCTATTTAGCTTAGCGTATTTATTACGTTTCTTGTGAATTATAAGTAGCCTATTCTAGGTAATCTTTTAGTTTGTTACCGCGTGAAGGATGGCGAAGTTTTCGAAGCGCTTTTGCTTCAATTTGTCTGATTCTCTCACGTGTTACTGCAAACATCTTTCCTACCTCTTCAAGTGTTTTTGGTTTGCCATCTCTTAGTCCAAATCTTTCCTCCAGAACCCTTTTCTCTCTATCAGAAAGTGTTCCTAGAACTGATCCAAGTTGCTCTTTGAGTAGTCCGCGTGATGCGGTATCAAAAAGTGTTGGAGCTGTGACGTCATAGATAAAGTCTCCAAGATACGAGTCTTCTTCGTCTCCGACGGGGGTATCCAGAGATGCTGGTTGCTGTGAGATTTTGATAATTTCCCTGGCCTTATCTGGCTCGATTTCAAGTTCAACTGCAATTTCCTCAGGTGTAGGTTGGCGGCCAAGTTCCTGCATGAGACGGCGCTGCACCCTCATGAAGCGGTTGATATTCTCGACCATATGAACTGGAATACGGATAGTTCTTGCCTGATCTGCTATGGCACGTGTTATCGCTTGGCGGATCCACCACGTAGCATATGTTGAAAACTTAAACCCTTTTTTCCAGTCATATTTTTCGACCGCGCGGATTAGCCCCTGATTACCCTCTTGGATAAGGTCAAGTAGTGTCATGCCTCTCCCCACATATTTTTTCGCGATAGATACGACAAGCCTCAAATTAGATTCAACTAACTTTTTGCGCGCGGCCTCTTCGCCGTTTTCAATGCGCTTTGCCAGATCGACTTCTTCATCAAATGTCAGAAGTGGGATTCGACCAATTTCTTTCAGATACATCCTGACCGGATCAGAGACTGCTGCACTACTTAGAAGATTTAGTGACTCAAGTTCTTTCTCAAGGTCCTCAATAGAGCGCTTCGCCTCTTTCTCCTGATCTACGCTCTCAAAAATATCGATGTTTTTGCGGATCAGCTGATCATAAAGATAATCGAGATCATCTATATGATTTTCCGGTTTGGTGAATTTTTTTAGGATTTCGTCCTGGGTGATGTAGCCTTTTTTCTTGGCGTCCTTTAAAAGTTCCTCTACCTGTTCGTTTTTGATGGCTCCTGCTCTCATAGTGGTATACATTAGCGCAGAATTTTTTCCATAAAAAATACCGCTGCTAAGGATTGTGACCTATTGTACCTTATTTAGGCTGAATCCGCAAGAAATCAAAGCACGGGATTGCTATAATGAAGAGATCCTTTTGAGCTCATCTGCTGTCTCGGCGAATCTTTTTTGAAGCTTTTGTGTTTCATCTTCATCTTTTTCATCATCGAGATTTTTCATCTTTTCGGAAATTTCCCTAAGTTTTCTTTTTAACGACAGTTTTATAGTCTCATAGATAGTGCGTTCAAGCTCTTTGGTGCGGGCTATATTTGACTCGAATTTTGGAAGAGGTTTAAGGTAGGCCAGGTCGAATGCGTGGGATAGTTCGTCGGAAAGACTTTCGCCAAAGGCTTTGGCGTCAAATGAGTTCTGGTGTTTGAAGTATTCACTTAGCTTTTCAAAGACCTTTTTGTATGCACCGGTCTGGAAATGTTCTGGTTTTATGAGGCTTTCTGATAGAACGAGTGATTCATATGGATTATCTGACTGGATAATCAGCCCCAAAAGGTGCTGTTCCAAAGCCTCTTCGCGGCTTTTTACGACATGTGCGATAACAGAGACAGTTTTAACTCTTTGTTGAGGGATCTTATCGATCTCAGCTGCAACCGATTCAAATGATGAGTCGATCGCATTTGCCAGTTTTTTTATATAGTGTTCTTTTATGATCTCGTTCTCGATTGACGATATAAGCGGGAGAGTTTTAGATAAGATATTTTTTTTACCCTCAGCGCTTTTCCTGTTCTCCTCCTTTAAAGCCTGATCTATGACAAAGTCATAAACACTTTTCTCATGCTTTAGCGCAATCTTGAATTCTGCAGGATTTGTTCGCAGCAGCTCGTCCGGATCTTTTCCATTGGGTGGGATTACAACGCCGGATGCCATCCCCTCGGCCTCGATCAGCTGGATCGATCTTTTTTGGGCCTCAATTCCTGCGATATCTGTGTCAAAGCAGAATACGATTTTTCTGGTAAAACGTTTTAGTAGATTTATCTGTTCTTCGGTGAGAGCGGTTCCTTTTATCGCGACAACATTTGAGATGCCGTTGGCGATTGAGGAAAGAACATCAAATTCTCCCTCCATAAGGATTGCCTTACCCTCTTTTTTGATATGATCTTTCGTAAAATTTATCCCGAAAAGTGAATACGATTTTTTATAAATTAGCGTTTCTCTGGTGTTTATATATTTGGGGCTATTTTCGTTTGATTCTCCAAATACCCTTCCTGAAAAACCGATTATGTTGCCGCGGGGATCCTGTATGGGAAAAATTATCCTGTTTCTGAAAAAATCAAAAAGCCTGCCATTTCGCTCGGTTACGACTCCTGCATTTAGGATTTGCTTTCTGTCATAACCCTTTTTTTTCAAAAGATATGTTGTTAACGCGTCAAAGCTATTTGGTGCATATCCAAGCGAAAAAGTCTGCAGGAGTTTTTCATTTACTCCCCTCTCGAATGTCAGATACTCCAGAGCTCCTTTGCCTACTTTGTGCTGGGTAAGTAGAAAATTATAGTATTGGGCCGCCAGATGGTTTATTTCGTAAAGAGTATTTTTTTCTGCATCTGCCTGATCGCGAAAAGGCGTTGATGTCAATTTTACCCCTGCTTTCTCAGCAAGAAGTTTTAGGCTTTCCGCAAAGCCTATTCCCTCGATATCTTCTATGAATGAGAAGTGGTCGCCACCCTTTTGGCATCCAAAACAGTGCCACACCTGACGTTCGGGCGATACTACAAAGGAGGGAGTTTTTTCACCATGAAATGGACACAGGCCTTTGAAATTTTGGCCAGCTTTTTTAAGTGTAACGTATTCACCGATGAGGTCTGCGATATCAATTTTTTGCTTTATCTTTTCTACTGGATCCATAGGTAAATTTACTGAAAGTATTGTACCACGCTCGGGCCAGTACGGTTTTGCAAAAGAGCCGATTACGCAATACACTAGATATATATGGTGTCCCGCGTAATGTCCTCAAGCGTCATAGGAGTCGATGGGTTTTTGGTCGAGGTCGAGACAGATATCCTAAATGGTCTTCCCTCCTTTACAGTAGTTGGTCTTCCCGATAAGGCCGTTGAAGAATCCCGCGAGAGAGTCAGATCGGCAATAAAAAATAGCGGAGTCGACTTTCCAGTTAAACGAGTTACTGTAAATTTAGCGCCTTCGGATCTTCAGAAAGAAGGTAGTAGTTTTGATATGCCGATCGCAGTCTCCATGCTTTTTGCATCAGAGCAGCTAACTGGTGAGATAGGAGATAGCCTTTTTATAGGAGAGCTTTCTTTAAATGGAAGTTTTAGACTCACTCGAGGGGTTCTGCCAGCGATATTGCTTGCCAAAAAATTAAAATTGAAAAGAGTCTTTATACCAAAAGACAACGAATTTGAAGCATCTATGGTAAATGGGGTCGACATTTATCCAGTCGAAAATCTAAAGGATTTGGTTCTTTTCCTCGATAACAAAAAAACTCTTTCAAAAATTGAAAGTGTAGATTTTGAAAGCCTTCAGGATGAAAGCACTTATGAGACGGATCTAAAGGATATAAAGGGTCAGGAGTCTGTGAAGCGCGCGATAGAGGTCGCCGTTGCAGGAGGACATAATATACTATTAAAAGGCCCTCCTGGCAGCGGAAAGACGCTTATCGCAAAGACGATTCCCTCACTCCTGCCCCCTTTGTCTTTTGATGAAGCGCTGGAGGTTACAAAAATCTACAGCATTTCAGGACTTTTGGGAGGAGGAAGCTTTATGGTGACAAGGCCTTTTAGAAGCCCTCACCACACTACTTCTTATGTCGGACTTATAGGTGGATCTGCCAGCCCAAAGCCTGGGGAGATATCACTTGCTCA
Organism: uncultured Gammaproteobacteria bacterium; assembly: GCA_964450885.1. Classification (GTDB taxonomy): domain Bacteria; phylum Patescibacteriota; class Microgenomatia; order Levybacterales; family GWA1-39-11; genus JBCLLY01. Next base: position 67,437 of record CAYVFE010000001.1, on the reverse strand, counting down.
CCGCGGAGTCCTATTTTTGGATGAATTTCCGGAGTTTTCCAGAAATGTTCTGGAGTCACTCCGTCAACCACTTGAAGACGGAGTCGTCTCGATAGCAAGGGCCAAACAAAGAATTTCATTTCCAGCGGATTTTATGCTGGTGGCAGCTGCGAATCCGTGCCCATGCGGATATCAGGGAGACAGTACTCGTGAGTGCATCTGCACATCGACTCAAATACTCCGGTATCAAAAGCGTCTCTCCGGTCCACTTCTTGATAGAATAGATATTCATGTAGATGTGCCCGCTGTAAAGACGGAAAAATTGGTCAACGAAGAAGACGTTGAGGATTCAAAAACAGTCAGGATGAGGATAAATAAGGCGTTGAAATTACAAAAAAACAGGTTCAATGATGTTAAGGTACTAACGAACGGTCAGATGAGTGCAAGAGATATCAAGAACTTTCTTATACTATCAAGTGAAGTTAAGGATCTTATGAAAAAAGCTTCAGACAGGCTTGGTCTATCAGCCCGTTCGTTCCATAAGGTTCTAAAGGTCGCCAGAACGATCGCTGATTTATCTAATGCCAAAGACATACAGAAAGAGCATATACTGGAAGCGTTACAATATAGACCCAGGGGGGTTGAGAGCTTATGAAAAAATTTATACTATTTCTTTTCTATACATTTTTCCTGATTCTTTTAGGCCGACAGTTGGAATTTTTACCAACACTTAATATGACCGAAAAGACTGCAACCTCAAACCTTTCATCCGACGAGATACGTGACAGAGTAAAGACGATGACGTCAGGATTTGAGGGGAATTACAGCATATATTATGAAGATCTTATGACAGGTGAGGTGTTCGGATTGAATCATAACAATATTCTTACAGCTGCATCACTAAATAAAATTCCTGTAATATTTTATCTTTACTCTCTTGCCGACAAACGCGAGATAGATCTCGAGGAGAAGATAACGCTTCTTTCCGAAGACGTTCAGGATTATGGAACTGGAAAGCTAAGATACGAGGAGCCCGGAGGAGTTTATACATTGAAAAATCTCGCAGAACTTGCTTTTAAGCATTCTGATAATACAGCTATACATCTACTAACTATACGTCTGGGTGAAGATAATATTCAGGCATTTGTCGACTCACTGGGGCTTGAGGCAACAAGCATAGTTTTTAACGAGACATCTCCCAAGGACATTGGTCAACTTTTCTCCAAGTTTTATAAGAATGAAATTATGTCAGAGGCATTGAAGAAAGAACTTATGGACTATATGTCGGATACCGAATTTGAGGATAGAATACCCCGCTATCTGGAAAATGTAACAGTCTATCATAAGATTGGTGACGCAGATAATATGGTTCACGATGGAGGGATTATCGATGATGGCAAGAGGCCCTTTGTCTTAGTCGTTATGACTCAGGGAGTGGTTGATGAGGACATCGCGCATGACTCCATAGGAAAAGTCGCTAAAGAAATCTACGATAGCAGGGAGTTATAAAAGTTCAAGCAGTTTTTTGTAAGATTCCTTGGGATTATCACTATTCCAGATAAAACTCGTCGCAACAAATCGTGTTGCTCCTGCCTCTATAGCCATAGGAAGAGAATGGTCTTTTACTCCGCCGTCTACCTCTATAGGTAAATTTTCACTTTTTTTGCGCAGTGTTTTGACTTTCTCAAGTCTTTCGGGAAGCATAGGAGGGCCAGCAAATCCCACCTTTTCTGACGCATAAATAAGTATGCAGTCTAGATCGTCTGGATTTATATCCTCAATTATCGCAAGATCCGTAGGACCATCTAAAGCCAGCCCTACTTCTCCGAGCACCTGTCCTTGAGCGACAAAATCTGCAATTCTTTCCATCTTCTCGATGTGTCCGATAAATCTTTTGAATCCAGAATCCGCCAGGGGTTTTAGATAGTCGATCGGATTTTCTACCATCAGGTGCGCCTCGAGAAGAATATTGTCCGAAAAAGGTTTGAATGGTTTGGGATCAAGCCACGTTAGATTGTCTACAAATTTTCCGTCGATTATATCTATGTGTGCTGATTTTGCGAAAGTCTTTATCTTGTTCAGCTTCTCCTCGATCGGTTCCCATTCTTTTTCGAGAATCCCTGGAATGATTTCTAAATGGTTATCGTGCATTTTCGATTTCTTTTATCTTTTCAATCCTTCGAACGTGTCTTTCTTCCTGTGGAAAGGGCGAGCTGATAAATAGTCTCACTGCTTTTATTGCGTCATCAGGATCGAGAAACCTTATTCCTAGAGATAGCATATTTGAGTTGTTATGCTGGCGGGTGAGTTTTATTATCTCAAAAGGATCAGAGCTGGTTTTTCCGGATACATCAACCACCCCGATAGGCGCTACCGGTCCATAAAAAAGCGCGCATCGGACATTTTTGTACTTATTTGCCGTTATTTGCTCTCCCTGGCCTGATCCTCCCATGACGATTCCCATATAGTCTTCGTTTTTAGATACTACCTCTGCAGCTTTTCCGATAAAATCAGGATAGTCGTCATCTGCGTCAAAGCTCTCAGGACCACAGTCGAGAACGTCATGACCATCTTCCTGAAGAATTTTTACAAGACTATTTTTGAATTCGAGCCCGGCATGATCGGTTGCTACTGCGAGTTTCATAATTTCTCTACATTTAATTCGTGGGCACCCTCAGTTTCCTTTTCGATCTGCTCAAGCGTTAGCTGTCCAGTGCCAGCACCTGCTTGTTTCATTTCTCCCAATGCATTCAAAACGCCCCATTTCATAGATTCCTCGATCGATTTCTCTAGGCAAATTCCTGCAAGAAAAGCTCCAGCGTAAGCATCTCCGGCACCCGTCTTTTCGTGACTCTCAGGTTTTAGAGTATTGATTTTATAGACGTTGTTTTTCTTGTCTACGGCAAATGCTCCATTTTGGGCATCGGTTATCGAAAGGATATCGAAGTTATTTTCCTTAAGGCTCAGCAGAAGCTTCTTAGGATCTTCTGGTTCATTACCAGTAAGAGCTTTATGGATTCTTTTGGCTTCATCCATATTGCAAAGAAGAATCTTTGATGACCTTACTGTTTTCAAAAAAGTCTCATTCATATTTTTAAGCTGTGAAGATCCTGGCGAAAACGCAACAGGAATATTGTTATTTTGAGCGTAAGTGATTACTTTTTCGTAAGCACTTTCCCATTCATTTCCCATGGAGCTTAAAAATATCATGTCGGGTTTTTCTTTGATTTTTTCCTCATCAAATCCGTACGATGTCATATTGTGATGTGAAAAAATTATTCTATCTGTAGGAAAATCAAATATCAGAGAAAGCGATCCTGTAGTCACATCTATATTTTCGACGATAAGGGTAACTCCTCTTTCCTCCATCTTTTCTCTGATGTGTTTTGAGAGCGGGTCATTTCCTAGATATGTGTACAGGGTTACCGGAATAGAGAGATTATGCAGCGCAGAGCTTACATTCGCGCTATTACCTCCCAGAGATAACGACTTGATGTCTATAGGTATCTTTGCTCCCAGAGGAAGAGTAATTTTTTCATCAGAAAGATCAATTTGGTCGTTTTTTTCAATCCTGATAAAAAAGTCTATTAGAGAAGATCCAACCGCAAGAACACTCATGTGGCTTTTACTGTAACAGAAAAATTTATAAATTAAAAGGCATTTTGTTATATTTTGTAAATTTTTGTATGAGAAAATACGTATTGTAAGTTATCCTATAAATTTTATATAATATTCTTAAGAAAGAAGCACTGCCCAAAGAATTTATTAAGCCTTACAAGCGGATCTAAAAAATGGCAGTATTAAAATTTTTATTCTATTTAATAGCTTATTTCTTAATCAGGATAGGTTTGATTGTTGATTCTTCAATTAGAATTATTTGGACAACATCGAGTAAAATTATCTCATTTTTCAGAAAAAAGTTAGCAAAAATTAAGTCTTATAGTCCACCGAGATTCTCAGTTGCTCTTCCTGAGTTTCGTTTTCCAAAAATCAGTAGACTTAAATTCCCAAAACTGAACACCCCCAAATTTAGCTTGAAAATTAAGCCAAAACAAAAAAAGAAGCCGGCACAGACATCAAGCGACGTAGTGCGATCATCAACTGTAGGATACAGGCAGACGGTAGTTTCGAAACTAAAGTATTTTTTATTTGGAGCTATCTTTTCGTTCATATTTGTATTTATTCCTTTAGCTTCATATATTTTTGTATCCGACCTCCCTACTCTCGATGCGCTTTCAGTTAGCGAGATTCCTCAGACTACAAAGCTTTATGATAGAAATGGCCAGCTTTTGTACGAATTTTATGCGAGTCAAAATAGGACGATAGTTAGCCTTGATAAGATACCTCAGTATTTAAAGGAGGCGACAATCGCAATAGAAGACCAGAATTTTTACAGTCATCCAGGATTTGATTTAAGAGGAATAAGTCGTGCGATAGTTGCAAATATCACGAAAGACGAACTTCAAGGCGGATCTACTATCACACAGCAACTTATTAAGTCTGCCCTTCTTACACCAGAGGTGACCATCACAAGAAAAGCAAAAGAGGTAGCGCTGTCTCTTATTGCCGAGCAAAAATATACGAAGGACGAGATACTTGAGCTTTACTTTAACTATGTGCCTTATGGCGGAACGGCTTGGGGGATAGAAGCTGCATCAGAAGCATATTTTGGAAAAGATGTCTCACAGGTAAGTCTTTCCGAAGCTGCTTTCCTGGCAGGGCTCCCACGTGCCCCATCTATATATTCGCCATTCATAAATTCTCAAAACACATGGAAAAAAAGACAGTGGGAAGTTTTGACTGCGATGGTAAGAGACGGATATATTTCAGAACATGATGCGCATGAGGCTTATCAGGTGCCTCTTTCATTCAAGAACCCGCAAACGTCAATCAAAGCGCCCCATTTTGTAATGTATGTCAAAAGCGAGCTGATTAAAAGGTATGGGATATATGAAGTAGAAAGAGGCGGGCTGCAGATCGTAACAAGCTTGGATCTGGATATCCAACGGGAAGCAGAGCTGGAAGTCGAAAAGACCGTTTCGGAGAATGCATATCTTGGGATAGGAAATGCTGCGACTGTCGTAACAGATCCAGCAACTGGCGATATACTTGCGATGGTGGGGAGTAAAGACTTTTTTGATGTAGAGGAAGATGGCAATGTGAATTTGACCACAGCTTTGCGTCAGCCGGGATCGACAATAAAGCTTATTACGTATACTGCAGCCTTAGAAAATGGTTTTTCTGAAAGCTCAATCCTGCAAGATACTCCTATCACAATCCAAATTCCGGGATCAGAAAGCTACAAGCCAGTCAATTATGATGGAAAGTATCGCGGAATGGTTCCATTTAGGCTCGCTCTCGCAAATTCCTATAATATCCCCGCAGTCAGGATTGCCGAAAAGCTGGGACCGGATTTGATAGCGGAATATGGAAGGAAGATGGGGATTTCGTCATGGAATAATAATAGTCATTATGGATTGTCTATAACTCTCGGTGGAAATGAGGTCACAATGTTGGATTTGGCAACTGCTTACGGAACTATCGCAAACTATGGAGAAAGGATAGATCTAGACCCTATCCTCGAGGTAAAAGATAGCTCGGGAGAAGCTGTTTATGAAAAAAAAGTTAGCCCGGAGCGTGTCGTAAGTCAGGAAGCGGCATTTATTATTGGTGATATTCTCGCTGATAATCAAGCAAGAAGCCGGGCTTTCGGACAGAATTCTCCATTAAATATTGCCGGAAAAAGAGTCTCTGTAAAAACCGGCACAACGGATAATAAAAGAGATAACTGGACAGTCGGATTCACAAAAGATTATGTGGTAGCCACCTGGGTAGGAAATAATGATAATACTCCTCTATCACCGACACTTGCTTCCGGAATAACGGGCGCCGCTCCTATGTGGAGAAGTATTATAGAAAGTCTTGTGAAAGACAACCAAGATCTAATAGTAAGTATTCCTGTAGGGCTTGTCAGTAAAAAATGTTTTGGATATGATGCGTATTTTATAAATGGGACTGAAGAGAAATCAACCTGTCGCATGGTAAGACCTACTCCTACCTTTGCCGTGCAGTAATGTTTTCAAGTGCGATCTGCATAGCCTCTTCTTGGTTGTGATTATAGGTATTTATGATTAGATCATAATATTTTCTATCCCAATAGACCCATTCGGGATCATTATCTGCATATAAGCGCCTGAATTTTTCCAGATTTTGCTTGTCGCGTTCTTTTATCTCATACTTTGCCTGTTCGATAGGGGTCCCATCACGGTTAACAAGTCTGTCAATTCTTATATCAGTCTTGTCGTTTCCCTCTGCATCCTCTGTTACTACAAGTATTTTAAAAACTCCACCAATTCCCTGCGCATCATAGCCTGCCAAATGGCTTTGAATTATTTGATGAGTTTCTTTTTTGAGGATTTTTTTGATTTTCTCTTCGTACTCTAGATCAAAATGGTCTGGTCTTTTACTTGTCTCTTCGACTCCAGCACCGATATCATCTTGAACTTTTCTCATTATTTTCCCACCATCGAGCATTTCCCATCCTAGATTTTCTGATAGCTTTGACGCAAGTGTGGTTGCTCCACTTCCTATTCTGCCGGAGATTGTAATATTTTTAATTCCTGGGAGATCTTTGACCATTGCCTATTATAAAATATTTAGGCACTCTTTCCAAGTAGCACACTTTGTTCAACTAGTCTATTTGCATAACCATACTCATTGTCATACCAAGCGATAATTTTTACCATATTGCCTCCTACTATTTGTGTAAGTGACAAGTCGACTATGCATGAGTGAGGATTACCGACGATATCTGAGCTGACGATAGGGTCAGTTGTTGTCTGTAGAATTCCTTTATATTCATTTTGCTCGGCATTTCTAAAAAGCTTTGTCAGCTCTTCTCCGGTCGTATCCTTTTTAAGTAGAAATGTAAAGTCGGAAAGAGAGCCGACTGATACAGGAACTCTAATAGCAAGCCCATTAAAAATTCCCTTCAAACTTGGGATCGCTTCAGCTGCTGCTTTTGTAGCCCCGGTTGAGGTAGGAATTATATTTGCAGCGGCAGTCCTTGCACGTCTATAATCTTTGTGTCCTCCGTCTTGGATCCTCTGATCGGAAGTATATCCATGAATTGTTGTCATCATCGCTTTTTCTATTCCATATGCATCATCCAATAGTTTTGCGACAGGTGAGATACAGTTGGTGGTACAAGATGCATTGTTGATGACAACGTCTGAGTAGTCCTGACCGTTTGGATTGGAATTTACTCCTAATACATATGTGGGGACAGGCGTATCTCCTTTATATGGAGCAGAAAGTATTACAGATTTTGCTCCTGCTTTTATATGAAGCATCAGGTCTTCATGTTTTTCAAAAGCGCCGGTCGATTCTATGACGGTATCTATCTCTAGATCTTTCCATGGAAGATTTTCTGGCTTTCTGTCTGCAAAGATCGCGATGTCATTTCCGTCTACCGATATCCACCCTAAAAATTCAGCCGAGGTTTCTATTCCCAGAGGTTTTTGTTCCGGGGTTTTTACTTCAAATGTATGATTCCTTAGTTCTCCGTAGTTGGTGTCGTATTTTAAAAGATACATCCAGCCTGTGAGATCTGTACTTTTTCCGGCATTTATGGCTACAACTTCTATCTCGGGGTGCTTTTCGATAATTATCCGGTGTGCGACACGTCCAATTCGTCCATATCCATTTATGGCCATCTTTATCATTACTTAAGAATAACAAAATGAGCCATAAATGCAACCCTTGACAAAATATACATTAGGTACAACCTGCTTGTTTTTTCAGCTTAATTTTGATATTATCACGCTTATGCCAGAATTATTAACAAAAGCAAATAAGAAAAAACATAACAAGAAGCACGGATTTTTAGTTAGGAGCAAAACGAGAAGCGGAAAAGCAGTCATAAAAAGAAGGCAGCTTAAAGGAAGAAAAAGTGTTTAGTTACGGATTTTCCGGGTAAAGTTTGTGCTTAATAGCACTTAAAAAATGTTTGAAAAAGAAAAGAGATATTCTTTTAGGCAAGGATTACCAAAGAAAGTAATACCTACCCCCTACTTTACTTTTCGCTTTGCGGATGCAAAAACAGAAAGTGGAACTAACGCAGTAGTCGTTAGTAAAAAAGTTTCCAAAAAGGCTGTAGTCAGGAATAAGATAAAACGTAAGGCGCTTGCAGTTTTAAAAGAAAGCTTGGCACAAAAGGAGCAAAGTTACGATATCGTGATCTATATCAAGCCTCAAAAAGAGGAATTTGATAACGATTTGCTTGAGAAATATCTAAAAGAATGTATAGAAAAAATATAAGATGATTATTTTTGAGATTTTTGAACTATTATTTATTCAGCCGATTACGAATGTTTTGCTAGGAATTTATCAGGTTTTAAGTTCATTCGGGATAATTTTTCCTCTGGGATTTTCTATCATCGTCCTCACCATTTTTCTTAGAATTATTCTTTACCCTCTGATGTCAGCTCAAATCAGATCAAGTAAGAAAATGCAGGAGCTTGCTCCAGAAATGAAGGAGATAAGAGAAAAGTACAAAAAAGATAGGCAAAAACAGCAGGAGATGACGATGAAGCTTTATAAAAAGTATGGAATAAATCCTGCTGCCGGATGCCTTCCTGCATTAGTTCAGCTCCCAATAATTTTAGGCCTTTATCAGGTTATCATCCGTACTGTCGGTATAGATTCGTTCCAGCGTTTCCTAAGTGAGGTCACGCCCCTTTTGTACTTTGATTTCCTAAAGCCTGATCATTTGTGGAATACCACTTTTTTTGGAGCCCAGCTAGCAGCAAAGCCAGCAGACCTTTTTCAAGGAAATTTTTTGATTCTTCTAGTACCTCTACTTACCGGACTTTCGCAGCTTGTTCTATCGAAGATGATGATGCCGAAAGTCTCACCTCCTAAGACTGATGGAAAAGAAGACTTTCAGACAAGTTTTATGAAACAGTCACTCTTTATTTTTCCTATCATGATAGGATTTTTCTCGTTTACCCTGCCGATAGGTCTTTCTCTTTATTGGATAACTTTTACGCTTTTTGGTATACTTCAGCAGTATTTATTAGTAGGATTTGGAGGGCTCGTAAAGTGGGCTCCGCAGCTAGCGCAATATGACAGACATAACAAATAACATACAAGAAGAAGCACAAGAGCTTTTAAGACTTTTAGACATAGAAGCAAGTGTTGCAGTAAGCCATGAAGATGAATCTTTTAGCGTAGAGATAGATGCGGGTGAGCAGAACGCTTTTCTTATCGGAAAGCATGGTAACACTCTTTCTGCATTCGAGTTGCTTTTAAAGATGATAATTTCTCAAAAGACTGGTGAATTCTACCAGATTACGGTTGAAATTGGAAACTATAGGTCTGAGCGTGAGGAATACTTAACTGGTCTTATAGAAAGGCTAAAGGAAGAAGTGGAGTCAACAGGAGTTGAAAAGCCAGTCCGCGGTCTAAAGCCATGGGAGAGGCGCTTTGTGCATATGCTTATAAAAGACGATGGTGGAGTTTATAGTGAGTCAGAAGGTGAAGGACGCGATAGAGTATTAGTTATAAAAAAGAAATAGAGCTGCCCCACTTTCTCATGCTATATCTTAAAAGGCTTGAGGGCATATTATTCTACTTAGTAATTTTTTCGATCAGTATTCAGCTGGGTAAGCATTTCTGGCCAGAGTTTTCATTCATAAACGGAATCAGACTTGATTATCTATCTCCTACTCTTTACCTCAGCGATATATTCATTTTCATCTTCATAATTTTACGTATCCTGATCTCTCCTAGGTCACTGATCGTATTCTTCTCAAAAAGCTTTGTTCTCCCGCTCTTTTTAATATTGATACTTGTGTCTTCTTTTTTAGCTCAAAGTTTCGAGGGGTCAATCTATTGGAGTCTAAAGGTGGTAGAGATGATTCTTTTTGGATGGGGAATTTTTAGTTATGAATTTAAACACGATAAGTTTTATAAAATTCTGGACGTATTAATTGTAGCGGCAATTATCCAGTCTGCTATTGCTACTTTCCAGTTCATTTTGCAAAAATCGATCGGTGGCCCAGTGTACTTTTTAGGTGAAAGGTCTTTTGATGTTAGTACCATCGGTATATCAACTTTCTTTAGTTCGGGGCAGGAGCTTTTGAGACCCTATGGAACCTTTCCTCACCCCAATGTTTTGGCGATGTTCCTATCAATAGCATTGCTTTTTTCTGTTTATTTTATCTTTAGTACGAAGTCTTCTATAAGATCCTACGTCTATTCATTTGCCTCGGTCATAATTTTTCTTGGGCTTTTGTCTACGGTATCCAGAGTAATAATTTTTCTGACAGTTTTACTATCTCTTTTTGCATTTATCAGGACAAGAAAGCATCTTATTTATGCAATATCGCTACTTGCAGTCCTCCTGCCAGCTTATCTGCTATTTTTTTCGGGGAGATTTTTGACTTTGGGTCCTGTTATAGATGCTTTCGTAATTAGAATGAAAATGGTCGAAGTGGCCCTGCTTTTATTTAAAGAAAATATACTTTTTGGAGTTGGGCTCAACAACACATTTTACAGTCTTTCTGCTGACAATTTACCCATATATGCAAGATTTCAACCGGTACATAATATTTATTTACAAATGTTGCTTCAGGTGGGAATTTTTGGTGCTGTAGCAATAGCCGTTTTCTTATCTAAAGTTTTATATAGAGTAAATCACAATATACAAAAGGCAGGTTTTCCGCTCGTTATTGTCGCCTTGTTGTCTTTGGAGATTGCGGTAGTTGGGCTGTTTGATCATTTTTCGGTCACCCTTCAACAGGGAATGATGATGACCGCTTTCGTATTAGGATTATTATTTAATGAATCTATGGAGTCGGCGTAGGTTCTGAAGACTGTGGGGGTGCACACGTGGTGCAGTAGGTGTCTCCTGTAGCATCCTTTACTATTTTTCCGTCACGCTCTTCGATATTCTCAGTTTCACCCTCTGCCGCTAATGTATTTGTCTCTTTATTCACGAAGATTTTAGTAAGCCCCGTATCGACCGCCTTGGGTACTGTGTCTTCTATGAAGTACTCATATTTGGTCGGACAGACGTATGGTGATCCTGCAGCTTGGGGTCTGAGTCCCGAATCAGAGCATATTGTCGCCCCTATGACGCTTTCGGGCTGCTTTAGCTCTTCAGGATCGGATCCCTCAAGGAGCATGGTCATTATATCGTTCCAGATAGGCGCAGCGCCTGTTATACCTGAGGTTACGCCTCTTAATGGGGTGTTGTCGTTGTTACCTACCCACACAGCGGTAATAAATGACGGGGTATATCCAATAGTCCAGTTGTCTCTGTAGTCGTTAGTTGTTCCAGTCTTTACAGACACAGGATAGTCAGGAATTCTTAGTGGCGAATTTGCTCCGAATGCTGGGGTTCTTGCGACGTTATCCTGCAGAATATGGGAGATTATGAACGCAACGCCTTCAGGAATAACCTTTTTTCCAGCAAGAACGCTTGTGGGAGGATTATATTCTTCCAATATTTCGCCATCCGACTTTACGATTTTGAGGATCGGCTGTAGCGGAACACGATAGCCGCTATTTGCAAATACGGAGAAGGCCTCAGTCATCTGAAGCATGGTTACTTCTCCTCCTCCCAGTGTCAGGGAAAGACCGTACCTCTCAGGTTCGTCTGTAAATGAACTTATTCCCATCTTTTCGGCCGTTTCTATCATGCTTTCAACGGTGTTGAGCTTGAGCATCTTAACAGCAGGAATATTATATGAATTCGCCAGAGCTTCACGCATCTGCACTACTCCATGAAATGAATTATCATAATTTTTAGGGCAATACGGTGTGCCACCAGGGTTCGGGAAGCAGATCCGTTTATCAACAAATGGAGTTGCAGCAGTATACCCATTTATAAGTCCTGTGGCAAAGTTTATGGGCTTTATCGAGGAGCCGGGTTGCCGTTTTGCTATTGCTACATTTACATTTCCATCGTGCTCGCTATCAAAATAGTTCCTGCTCCCTGCCATCGCAAGGATTTCTCCGGTCATAGGTTTTGCTACTACAGACGCTGCGTTATACCAGTTATTTTCAGAAAGTGTGGCGCCTTCGGTTGCTATTGCGTCATCGACGATTTTTTGTGTCGTCAGGTCTAGTGTCGTTGTGATATTTAGTCCTCCACGCTCGACCATGTCAGATCCATATTTTTCAGTCAGGTAATCCTTAACATAAAAAACAAAGTGAGGAGCTTTAATTTCGTCTCTAATTGCTGAGAATTCAAGGCCTTCTTCAAGAGCCTCTTTCATCTCATTTTCTGTAATATATCCTTCGTCGTGCATCGCCTCAAGGACTCTTTTTTGCCTTTCCTTCCCTTCTTCTGGGTTAGATCCAAAGGGAGAGTATCTAGAGGGAGCTTGAGGTAGTCCTGCTAGAAATGCAGATTCTGCAAGTGTTAGGTCTGAGACTTTCTTGTCAAAGTAAACCTGACTTGCCGCGTCAACTCCGTATGCAGTACCACCATACGCGACTTGATTCAAATACATCTCTAGAATTTTATTTTTTGAATATATCGCTTCTACTATAAAAGAAAGAGTTATCTCCTTTATTTTTCGTTGAATGGTCCGCTCTGGTGTCAGAAGAGAGCTTTTTACCAGCTGCTGTGTAAGTGTGGATCCTCCCTCTACCCTTTCCTCGCGTAGATTTACCCAAGCTGCTCTAATTATTCCCTGTATATCGATTGCACCATGTTGATAGAAATTTCTGTCCTCTATCGCGATGGTCGCCTGTTGGAGATATTTTGGAATACTGGAAAGAGGGGTGAATGACTGGTTACGACCAGTATACATGGTATATAAGAGCTCCCCATTGCGGTCGAAGATCTTGCTTGATTGTGGCCGCGAACTTGAGCCTAACTGTGTTGCCTGAGGAATATCTTTGAGGACGAATAGGTACAGAAAAACAGCAAATCCTATTATCATGAGTAGGAAGATTGGCATCACTATGAACCTGAATTTTTTGCTTAGGAAAAATCTTCCAATTTTTCTTTTCGGCTTTTTGTCTTGTTTCATATGGGGTTTGGCAATTTAAGAGTTTTGATATTATAGCAAATCCGTCTAAGTCCTAAAAAAGGTTCCAACTACATATGCTATCACTGCAGACAGACCTCCTATCAAAACTATCTCGGTAACTGATCGGAGTAATTTTTGGGCAGTAACCTTCCACCTGACGAATCCCAAAAGAATGAGCGCACATAGTGTAAATATGATGGAAATGACAAAAGTATTCTCTCTAAGTCCGAAAATTATGTATGGCAAAAGTGGGATCGCACCGAAGAAAAGAAAGGAAAAAAATGTTGACAGTCCTGCGGATATCGGATTCTCCTGTTCTGGGTTTGGTAGCTCAAGCTCATATTGCATCATAAAATCAGTCCAGTATTGTTCGTTTTTCGAGTACAGCTCAGCCATTTTTGCTGCATCTTCTTTGCTGTATCCTTTTGATTGCAGGATGTATAATGTCTCTTCAATTTCACGTTGTCTATTATTTCTTATCTCAGAAAGTTCCTTCTTTCTATGTGTCCTATATACATCCTTATCTGCAAGAATCGAGAGAATGTTCCCCAGTCCCATAGAGCTGGCATCAGCAAAAAGATTTGCCAGCCCAAAAAGCAGAACAACCATAATTGAATACTGTGCTACCCCACTGCTTTGAGCTCCCGCAAATCCAGCAACTACCGCAAACGTTGTCACAATTCCATCACTTCCGCCGTATACTATTTCTCTTAGATACTCAGAGATCTTTGATTGTTTGTGTTCTTTTTCTACGTGGTCTTTAAAAGTTTTTTCGTTATATGCCATATTAGTCCTTGCTGAATTTTATTTCGTAATTTAAGTCTGTTAAAAGATTATCCTCTATTTTAACATTCCCTGAACCAAAAGAGTTTATGTCTTCTCCCGCAGCGTTAAAGTCGTCAGGAAAAAGAATACTTGTGTATACAGGTGCTGTCTGAGTTCCCGGCTGTTTGATTACATGCAATTCATAGGCGTCTTTTTTGTCGCTGATTGAAAGCACTGGGTTCGTATATTCAAATTCTATTGTTTTTATTTCACCTTTGCCTATCGTTATAACAGTTCCAAAGATAGTTTTGAAATAGTCATCCACTTTGTCTATCTCCAGCACATTGGGATCAGGGGAGAAATTGTCGGCTTCATAAAGCCTAAAATCGGTTACGGCGTCTATGGTTTCGACCTCCTCTCCGTCGATACGCACATTGCGCAGGATACTATTTCTTGGGACAATAAGTCGAAGATAGGTCTTGTAGTCATCAGTCGTGCTTTCGTTTCTTATGGATATCTGCGCTTTTGATAGACGTGATGAAAGGTCTGCTTCATATGAGATACTCCTTGAGACATTTTTATTTACCTTGTTAACACCGATGTTTGCTTCGTTGAAACCTATTGTGTCGTACATCGTGTTGCTATTTTCGGCATTTGAGACTGGTATATTTCCTCCAAAATTAAGTGCCGACAGTAGTGATTGAATATCTTGGTTCTGATAGGCAAGAAGTATATGTTTTTGTTCGAGCAGCTGCGGAAGTGCAAGCCCGATGCTTACCAGATGTTCTGGTTTTTTCTCAAGCTCCAAAGTGATTCTTCTAAATAGTTCATTCAAAACGTCTTTTTTCTGCGTAGATCCTGGGAAAAAATCCTTCTCTATCGTGTCTTGCAGGAATTCCTGACTATCTTCGGATGTGATAGTTTTTTTATAATCAGGTAGTTCTATGGGACCAGTTATCTCAAGGATCTTTTCTACCATATTATAGTCGACAGCCACTACCCCATCTGGGGTATTTTTTGATTCCAGATTGTACAGAAATGCTGACATACTTGCTGACCTTTGGAAATCTAGGTCAAAGTTACTGTCTCTTAGATAAAGGTGTGGTTGCAGATACCGTCTAATAACGTAATGTGGTTCGATATGGTGTGTGAGTTGGCCATCGAGGTCGTACACATCCTGTATAGCAAATTCTTTTACCTTCCCATTCTCAACAATCAGTTTTCCTACAGATCCTATAAATCCACCCGTAGGTCTCAACTCGGCGTTATTTATAAATAGGATCAGATATTCCTTTTCCGAGTCATAACCCAGAAGCGTTGGGAGGATAGGCATGATACTGAGAGATTTTGTCGTTTGTGGTTTTAATAGATTCATGACTGCCCTATTGTCTTGACTAAGCAAGATCCTGGATCCTTCGTGGTAGAGATATTGTGCGTCAAGCATTATTTTCTCAAAATCTTTCTTATCAAAACCATTTTCGGCATTATCGAGTTTTTCTATGAGAACTGATGCGACTGCTGTAAGATCTGCAGTGTTTGTTATTAGGTCAAGAGTCTTATGCGTGCTGTCCATAAATGGAATGTATGAGATCGCGCTTTGTGCAACATTTAGAGTAGGAAGTGGAAGGGAGAGGATATTCTTTGCCATTATCCCCTTTTCCCTTGCTTTTGCAAAGTCATTGCTTTCAAATGCTGTTATCGACCCTTTTAAAAGAATTACACCAAGAATTCCAGCAGTTATATTCAAGAATAGAAAAAATAACAATGATGAAAAAAGAGCTAGCGAAACGGAGGGGCTAAATTTGAATACACCAACTTTTGGAAGGCTAATCCTGCTTTTTGCTTTTGTAGGCCGATTTTCCATATACGTCTTTTTCGGCTTTGTTCTCAGATGTTCGACAGCATAAGTGAAGCCTTTTAGATGACTATCCAGATAATGTATGGGTAGATTTAACTTGTCATGAAGAGTCTGATCCATCGAGCTTCTTTCCTCATATCTTTCAACCGGCTTTTCGTGGTTTAGATCAAATTTTATTTCCGGCTCGATCCTGGCAAGGTAATGGATCGCAGCAAGTAGTGTTTGCGGCTCTTTATAGAAAATATAGTATAAAGAGTTTGATTTGTTGGAGAACAAAAGCTGTTTCACGCAAGTTATAAAGTCGGATCTGGAGATAGGAAAGACCGGAGCAAGATCATTTCCGGACAGCTTAATCTTTTCATTGCCCAGCGCCATTCGAATAATTTTTAAAAGTTCACTTTGTGAAGTCTCAGTCTCTAAGATGTCACCGTATATTGCGGGAATAATATTGTTTTCCCCTTTTACTTCCAGCAGCACATCTATGAACTCAGAATAGGCGCTTGCGGGGATTATAAACGCAGATTTTGTTTCATCTTTTTTGATCTTTTCGATCAGGTGATTCATTCCGTTTTTATCCTTTTGATTCGTGAGCATAACTAGCGCATAGTCGATTTTTTCCTCAAGATGCGGAAGAAGATTTAGGTCTGATATTTTGACATGATAAGATTCGGTATCTTCGTTAGGTGGGGTGTTGTCACTCACGAAAAGCAAGGATAATTTATGGGAAAATTCTTTCAGGAAGAGTAGTTGAAGATCGACGTTATTTGTATAGATAAGAAATAACGGTTTTTTGGAATCGTTAATTTCTTCATTGAGCAGTTTTCCCATACCTGATTATTGTATGAAATAAAGAAGAGATTGTCGAGTAAAAATGAACCTATGCGGTAATAGTTACTGTCTTTGATCGAGTGCTATATTTACCATTTTGTCCGCTTCTTTATTATGCTCGCGCAATACGTGTGTATACTTTACTTCTGTAAAATAACTCTCAAGCCCTTTTGCCTTTTTAACTAAAAGAAGGATAGAGGGATGTTTTACCTTAAACTTTCCCGTAAGCTGTGACGCAACAAGCAGTGAATCACAGTAGAGATCTATAAAAGTGTCTTCCCCGAGATTTTCTTTTACCCACTCAAAAGACCTTATAACGGCCATATACTCAGCATAGTTGTTGGTCTGGATTCCTAGATACTTTCCTTCTGAGTAGATTTTTCTACCATCCTGATAGACAACGAATCCGTAAGCAGCATCCCCAGGATTACCGCGCGAGCCTCCATCAGTGTAAATTGTTATTTCATTTTTTGCCTTGTTCATAATCTTTATTCAAATAAATTTCAATTCTTACTATTATAAAGCGCTAATTTAGAACGGAACATTTCTATGATAATACATAGCGTAAAGTAATGAAAGCCTTGACGACTAAGTAATGAGAGAGTCTTTCTTTAAGCTTTTCAGATCGAGTATGTATATATGTTTTCCGACATTTTTTATGATCCTTTCTTTCTTGAGTTTTGCGATCTCAACACTTACAGTCTCTCTGGCAACTCCCAGCAGGTTTGCGATGTCCTTATGTGTAAGGGGCATATCTATTATTACGTCGTTCCCGTTTCTTTCTTTACCAAATCTTTCTGTAAGGATGTACAGGATGGAGCAGACTTTTTTGTAAGCATTTCCAAATGCCATATGTTCCATGCGTACAAGTAATCCATCAAATCTTTTGGTTATTCTTCCGGTTATGTATAGTAGGACATCCGGATTTTCTGTCAAAAATTCCAGGAATTCTTTTCTGTCTCTTTTATAAATAACGCATTGCGTTAGGGTTTCTATGAAGTAGGGCTTTCTCGTTTGGTTGAATGTCCAGGAGATCGGGAAAAAATCTCCTTTCCTATAAAGTATAAAAGTGAATTCGTCGCCATTTTCTGAGAATGCATAGTTTTTAACATATCCTTTGTTTAGATAAAAAATACCGCTTGGGGCTTCGTCACCTCTCAGTATGACCTCGTTTTTTTTGTAGAGCAGAGGCCTGCCTTGCTTGAAGAAATTTTTTAGCTTTTGATCACTACCAATCACTAAAAAGTTATTATAACAGTTTTCTTACGTTTTTGTAATCTGGATTACAGAATTTGCGTGATATACATTACGGCATAGTGGTTTTAAAGAGTATATATTTGATTAGGTTTTATGAACGAGCAAAGTACGACAGAAAGGAATACGAATATGATTGGCGCAAAATGCAACCTACGAGACAGATTCGCGAAGAAGTTTCTGACACTTCAAGATGAGCATCTTATTTTTTCAACACGACAGCACTGGAGTGTTCTGTTTCCAGCAATTACCCTTAATGTCTTTTTGGTAGTTGGAGTTTCCGTTTTTGTTTCACTGTCATCTATGATAGCCCCGATTTACTTTTTTTCATTTATGCTTATAGCTCTCATAGTGCTTAGCATCTCGCTTGAGATTTTCATAAAGAATCTTGCAGAGTGGTTCTTTCATTTCTATATAGTAACCAACAGGAAGATCGTAGAGGTTGCCTATAGACCGATGTATTCCAAGGTGATCTATGAGGTTTTGCTGGATCAGGTAAGGTGCACAGAGGTGGACGTAAAGGCAAGCGGTCTTTCTAATGAGATTATGAATGTAGGTACAGTGCTAATGACTTTTGACAGACCGACAAACGAGAAGATCTTTACTATAGAAAATATAAAAGATCCAAGAAGGGCAGCGATGCATCTTGCAGACTCATTCGAGATGCAAAAGTACAAGGAGCAGGGCGGAGTAGCATCATGGATAAGCAATCCTTTAGTTAACAGTTCAATCATATAATTATGGACGCATTACTACTAACATTCAAACTGATCGCATCGACATTGCTGATAGTGATCTCTGTCTATAGCGCTATATATTTTGGACAAATAACCAGAGTGGAGCAGCAATTTGGATTGAAGTTGCCTCTGGTTATGAAAAAAGTGCTGGGATTTCTGACGATGATTCCTATGGCTGTGTCTCTTGTAGTTTTGCTCGTGGTTCTACTGGAGGTTTTTACATACTAGCTCATCTCATCCCTTTTGGAGTGAAGAAAGAAAAACCATTGCTCAAAAAACGACAAAAGACCTTTGTAGGGAGTTTCTATAAGAAAGTCGAGGACAAAGAGGAAAATATTTATTTGGGATATGCCCTCTGTCAGATGGCGTCCGAGACGTGCGATAGGCATAAAAAACAGGTCTATTATTGGCGTCAGGAAATTTTGTCGTTCGACTACAGTATAGATTTGAGCTGTTTGGTTTATCCTGTATGCAAGAAATGAGACTACTGAAAGAAAGAACAGAAATATCCCCTGACTTGCGAGGGTAAAATGAAAACGCATAAGAAGCATTACGATAAGTCCAATTATCGCTATAAATCCAGTCAGCGAGAGGAGGGTAAAAAAGGTATATAGCGCGCTTGTCTTCTTGTCATCATCACTTTTTATGGTGAGCTGTTTGCCGATTGACGGATCCTTGTCGGTAATCAGAATGCGGATTCGTCGGAGTATCTCTGACGTATTTTTCTCTCCAGGTATTTTTATAAGAAGACTTACTATTATCATGATTATGATAGGTCCTACGATGTTTACGATTAAAGGTCCCCAGAAAATCTCTTGATGGACTAGGTTGTCATAGGTTGCTTCTATGGTAAAAGCAAAAAATACCTTTGATAGGGCAATAAATATAATGCTTCTTATAATAGCGCGTCTAACTTTTCCAGAGATTGTCTGGTAACGTCTTTTGCAGGTTTCAACTACTAGATTATTAAATTTTTCTTCATCTTTTTCGATAAGGTCGAGATTGAAGGAATCCTGCCGCAGGATGTCTTCTAGAATCAGAAAGGGCGGAATTTGACGTTTGACGTAGCTGAGGATTTTGTATCTTAGCGGATGCTCCAGTTGAGATTTGATCGTCTTGTATCCTGCCGGAAAATTAGATGAGGTTTTCTCAAAATTTCCCTTTGTTAGCTCACCGAAATATTGCTTGAATAAATTATATTCGAGAAGTGCCTGATCATTTTTAGAGTACGTTTTTTTTATGGCGATATACAGCTGGGCATTTTCGTCTTCGCTTTCACCTTTTTCTATCTTTAGATTTTTAGACAGAATGTGAAATATGTAATTTTCTACAGTCTCACGTTCCTTTGAAGGACTGAGTATGCTCTCGATATCTGAAGAAAGTATATTGTGTATAAAAGAGCTGGGGTGTCCGTCTTTTACAACTCTTTGTTTAGCGATAACTTCCTTTAAGCGAAGATGGAGTTTTATGCTTTCTGAGACACGGTTGGTTATCTCTTGAGTGATGCTTTCCTCAGGAATATGCTTTGAAAGAGCAAGCTCCCGTACCAGATCTTCTCCAATCTTATTTTTATCAGGACCAAGGACAAGTTTTCTTTTAAGGATCCTCTCGATGCTGGCACGAAGAATCATTTCCTCTTCTCTGTACTCGATAGAATTTCTAAATCTTTCATACCACGATGCCATTTCGCTTACGAGAGGATTTAGGGTCGATGAAGAGAGCTTTGCCTCTGCGTGCGGTTTTTCAAAAGTTTTTTTAAGTACTTTTGCGTAAGAATTTAATGTCATATTATATTGATGTTCAATTATATTGCGGTAAATTGCGATGTGCAACACTCCCCTTTGCCTCAGAAAAAGTAGCGTGATACAATCACTTCACGATGGATAAAGCATACGATCACAAAAAAGTTGAGGATAATATCTATAAAAAGTGGGAGGAAAGCGGGAGCTTCAAGCCCGAAGTTAATCCGGATGGCGAGCCTTATTCAATAATTCTTCCACCTCCAAATGCCAACGCGCCGCTCCATTTCGGCCACGCTATGTATGTTGTGGAGGATATACTTATCCGTTATCACAGGATGAAAGGTTTTGCCGCTCTTTGGCTACCGGGAGCAGATCACGCTGGATTTGAGACACAGTTTGTCTATGAGAAGCACTTGGCGGCAAAGGGAGAGAGTAGGTTTGATTACGACCGCGAGAAGCTCTTTTCCGATATCTGGAATTTTGTACAAAATAATAGGGGTGGGATGGAAGATCAACTTCGAAAGCTTGGATTCTCTCTCGATTGGAGTAGGTTAAAATTCACGATGGATGAAGACATAGTTAAGATTGTTCATGAGAATTTCAAAAAACTTTATGACGACGGACTCGTCTATCGGGATTTAAGATTGGTTAACTACTGCACTTTTGACGGGACGAGTTTTTCTGATCTGGAAGTTATAAATGTAGAGAAAGATGGAGTTTTGTATTATATAGATTTTCCCATTAAAGGTGGTGGACAGATCCAGATAGCGACCACGAGACCGGAGACGATGTTGGGGGATGTTGCTGTCATGGTAAACCCAAAAGACGAAAGGTATAAGAGTTTTATCGGAAAAACAGTTGTGCTTCCCATTGTAGACAGGGAAATACCCATAATTGCAGATGATTATGTACAGCCTGAGTTTGGAACGGGAGCTGTAAAGGTTACGCCTAGTCACGACTTCAACGACTATGAAGTAGCCAAAAAGCACAAGCTAACATTTCCTCCAATAATAGGTTTTGATGGAAAGATGCAAAATACAAAAGTTCTTGATGGTCTATATATCAAGCAGGCGAGAAAAAAGATTCTCGAGATGCTTGAAGAAAAAGGGCTACTTGTAAAAGAAGAGCCGCACAAGATGGTCATAAAAACCTGCTATAAATGTAAAAACAACCTAGAGCCTCTTCCTCTTGAACAATGGTTTGTGAAGATGGAGCCTCTTGCAAAGCCTGCGATAGATGCGGTTAAAAATGGCGATATAAAGATATATCCTAAGAGCTTTGAGAAACTTTATTTTCAATTCCTGGAAAACATTCGCGATTGGAACATTTCACGTCAGGTGGTGTGGGGCATCAGGATTCCAGCTTTCAAATGCGAAAAATGTTCGAATTGGATGGTAAGCACGGGAGAAGTTGTTGAAAAATGCTCGAAATGCAATTCAAATGATTTAATTCAAGATACCGATACGTTTGATACATGGTTTAGCTCGTCTCAGTGGCCATTTGCGACGCTACAGACAACCGGGGAGTATGAAAAGTTTTATCCGACCAGTGTTATGGAGACCGGGTATGACATTTTGCGCTGGTGGGTTGCCCGAATGGTTATGATGGGTCTTTATGTGACTAAAAAGGTTCCATTTGAAAATGTAGTTTTACATGGGCTTGTTAATGATCCTTTGGGAAAAAAGATGAGTAAAAGTAAGGGAAATGTCGTTAATCCTCTCGAGCTCGCGGACGAATACGGCGCAGATGCTGTGCGCTTTGCACTAGTATATGGAACGGCTACTGGAAATGATCAAAGCCTTTCTTATCCAAAGCTAGAGGCTTCCCGTCGTTTTACGAATAAACTATGGAATATGGGAAGATTTTTGATAGACTTCAAGCCCGACGACGCGAAAGCAGAAATAAGCAGCCATAAAGACGATAAGGAAATAATTGAAAAGCTCAACGATGTCATAAAAAAAGTAGATAAGGCTTATGAAAGTTATCGCTTCAATGATATCTCAGAAATACTTTACGAATTTGTTTGGCACGAGTTTGCTGATAAGTATATAGAGAGTACAAAAGAGAGAAGGGCACAAGCACAACCTTGCTTAGAGTTTGTTTATGCAACAATTCTAAAACTTTTACACCCCATCATGCCGTTTGTGACCGAGGAGATTTATGGGAAATTTAATGATAAGCCGCTTATTACCTCAGAGTGGCCGACTATTTCACGGTAACACTTTTTGCGAGATTCCGTGGCTTGTCCGGATCTTTTACCCCACGCGCAAGCGAGAGATAATACCCAAGTAGATGTGCTACAGCAACCTGAGAGAGTATTGTGGCATGTTTTAAATCAGCAGTCGGTAGATAGACGTCAAACACATTATTTTTTTTGGGTCCGATTCCGATTATGAAAGCCCCTCTGACTTTTACTTCCTGAGCATTTGAGATTATCTCGTCATAAGTTTCATCATTTGGAGCAAATACAATGCAAGGGGTGCCTTTCTCGATGAGGGCTATTACACCGTGTTTTAATTCTCCTCCCGGGAATGCTTCGGCGTGTGCGTATGAAGCCTCTTTTAGCTTAAGTGTCGCTTCAAGAGCCACGGGGTAGGAAAGGCCCCTACCTATTATATAGAGGTGTTCTTTAGAATTGATTTGCCTTACAAGGGATTTTATGAGCTTTATATACGCAGGCTTGAGGATATTTGTGATATCAGAAGATGCGTCTAGAAGTAGTTTTTGTCCCTCTTTTTGCTTGCCTGCGAGAGTGTAGGCGGTCAGAATAAGTGTTGCGACCATCGCAGTAAAGCTCTTTGTGGCAACGACTGCTTTTTCGGTTCCAGACTCGAGAAGAATATTAAAGTCAGACATGCGATACAGGGTTGATCCCATTACATTGACTAGCGACGCGATTTTTGCGCCTTTCTTCTTGACACGCGATACTGGTTCTATGACATCTATTGATTCTCCGCTTTGGGATATAGGAATAACTAGAGTTTTGCTGGTTACAAAGTCTTCCTGATATTTAAATTCTGACCCCACAGCCATATTCAGATGTTTTTTTGCTATCTGACTAAAAAGGTAGATTCCAGCAATTCCAGCATAGGATGCCGATCCACAACCAATCATAAAAGTTCCATAAGCATTGCCTATGTGCTCCGAAAGCGTTTTAGTCCCTGCTATAGCATTTATAGCGATCCTTCTTACAACTTCAGGTTCTTCGTGTATTTCCTTGATGAAAAAATGTTTGTATTTTCCTTTTTCATGTTCTTTTGTGTTCCATTCGACCGTTTCTATCTTTGGGGCTACTTTTTCTCCTGTGTTAAGAGAGAGAATCTGCAGCTTGCTTCCTAGAATCGCCATTTCGTAGTCCCTTAGGATCGCAATCTTTGTAGTATGAGGTAGAACACTTGCGATGTCTGACGATATAAAAAACTCATTGTTGCCTATGCCGATTATAAGGGGTGAGCCGTTTTTTGCTGCAATCATCTCTTTTGAGTTGGAATTTATCACGACAAATGCATTCAGTCCTTTCATCCTCGCAAAAGAGTTCCTGACAGCTGTCGCAAAGCCATTCGTTTTCAGCTCCTCTTCTATCAGATGCACTATAACCTCAGTATCTGTGTCAGATTTAAATTTATGCCCTTTTTTCAAAAGGCTTGATTTTAGCTTTTCATGGTTTTCGAGAATTCCATTGTGGACAAGAGCGAGCTTATTTTGACAGTCCATATGCGGGTGCGCATTGTTTTGTGTAACACCTCCGTGAGTAGCCCAACGCGTGTGACCTATCGCAAGCGAAGTAGTGTTTCTAGATAGATTTGGGTTTAGAGTATGTGGTAGCTTGCCGGTTTTTTTGTATGATTTGATCCCGCCTTTTTGTTTTACGGCAATACCCCATGAATCGTACCCGCGGTACTCTAGACTCTTAAGACCCGAAAATACTATCTGTGAAGGTAAAGCGTTATCTGACACGAAGCCGAATATTCCACACATGAATTTAGTTATAATAGTGCTTATCGATGCTTATTGTCAATAAATTTTGTTAAAATACACTATGCAAAAAATCAGGAAAATTGTATCCAAATTGGGATTAAGAGGCAACCAGGTAAGCAGGAATTTATTGATTCTGGGGACTCTTTGTTTGCTTTCGACTCTTGTAGTTATGCTTTTTTCGATATTTGTTCTGCAGAATATGCTTGAGGATAGTTACATGAACCAAAAGACTAGACAGGATAGGTTCGTCTTTTGGATGGAGAGAGTAGAAGAGTATCCGAATTCCCCGGACGTGCTCTATAATGCAGCGATTGCGGCTATTGAACTCAATAAGAAGGAAACCGCACTAAAACTCGTAAACAAATCTATAGTTTTGGATCCTTTATTTTCGAATGCGATAAATCTTCAAGAGGAGATAATTTCGGACGCAAAGTAATTATTCCTGAGGTTTTGATTCTTCTTTAGGCTCTTCGCCTGATTCTTCTTTCTTTTCACCCTCTTGGCTGGCTGCGCCACTCTCTTCGGCAGCAGCCTCAGCCTCAGCTGTTTCTTCTGCTTCAAGTTCTTCAGCTTCCTGAGAAACTAGCTCAGCAATCCTAAATACAGTGCTGTCTGGTGCCGTCAGTATCTCGACTCCAGTAGGTGATTTGAGGTCAGATACCAGTATATGGTCGTCTATCGCAGCAAGGTGCGCGACAGATACTTCGATATTCTCAGGTAGCTCAGTTGGTAATGCTTCCACTTCTACCTCATTTAGGGATTGCATAAGCGCTCCAACTTTTTGTTTTTCTGCCTCAGCATCGTCGATTGCTACAACTGGAATAGACGTTTTGACTTTCTCTTTAAGATTCACTTTATAAAAATCTACGTGTACTGCGTCTCGGCTTATAGGATTTCTTTGAACGTTGTGAATTAGAACTGGATAGGTATCTTTACCTACGACTATATCGATAAGTCCCGTCTCACGAACTTTGCTATACATGGCTTCAAAGTCTTTAACAGGAAGCTGTATGCTAATTGATTCGAAAGCCTTTCCGTAGATGTTTGCAGGAGTTATTCCTTCACGGCGTAATTGTTTTACCTTTTTGCCGGTTACGGATCTTTTGTCTGCTTTTAGCTCTTCTCTTTTCATTAAGGACTTATTTTACTAAAGAAACTACAAAAACACAATTATCAGGTTTGACAGCTACAAATTTAAATCTTATAATGATACCTCACCTTGAGTTTTAAGGTTACGCGGGGTAGTGTACGGCTGCACAGGAGGCTCATAATCTCCTAGATAAGGTTCAACTCCTTACTCCGCAACACAATCTAGAAGAATAACTCCATCCACTGTTTCCAGTTAGGTTTTTCAATCTGTTTCTGAATATTTTCCTGTATCTTAGATTCAAATCTTTCTTGAACTACTACCTCGCCAGGTTTGACCAGTCCCAGACGTTCTCGAGATTCTTTTTCGATAAAATCCTCGGTCTGCACATACTTTAGTTGTTCTTGAAGGAATTTGTTATGATTTTCTTTGCGTTCGAGCTCATTTTCAAGCTGTTTTATGAGTGATCCATTTTTTTGTATAGTCAGAAGCTCCCTTCCAGTGTTTACAAGTAAGATAACGAATATAATTATCAAAGCACCTCCGATTAAAATCTTATAGTTGACAAACTTCATAGTTACTGATATTATAGGCTCAAATTTATTATGCCAGAGATTACAAAGCTCCGTGATGCCCACGCAAAATTTCAGGATTTTCTGAAAGGCAAAAATAGAGCATCAGCCACCATTTTAGCATATGGAAAAGACCTAGATCAGCTAGTGTCTTTTCTCGAGGAATTGGATAAAAAAAACGTTCACGAAGTAGGAAGTGCAGACATACAAGCCTTTTTGTCAAAACTTCAAGATGAAGGCTATACGCCTAAATCATTGTCTAGAAAACTAAATTCCACGAGGACCTTTTACAGATACCTCAAGGTAAATGAATTTATAACAGATGACCCATCTCTTCTGGTTGACCATCCAAAATATGAGCTTAATCCACCTAGAGTACTGTCTCCTATGGAGTATCGAGCGCTCCGCGACGCTGCATCTGTAGACCCTAGAATATATGCAATCATAGAAATACTTTTACAGACAGGAATAAGGATTGGCGAGCTCGCGAATCTTAGAGTAGAAGACATAAATGATTCCACATTAACGATTAGAGCATATGAAGGTCATCCACAAAGAGAGGTGCCTTTGAACCGCAGGGCAAAAGATTCCTTAAAGCGATATATGGATACGCGTACAAAGACAGAGT
The DNA here is from genome assembly GCA_964450885.1 of uncultured Gammaproteobacteria bacterium. Taxonomy (GTDB): domain Bacteria; phylum Patescibacteriota; class Microgenomatia; order Levybacterales; family GWA1-39-11; genus JBCLLY01. The sequence continues at coordinate 40,963 of CAYVFE010000001.1, read as the reverse complement.
CAGATTATGTTTTCGTCACCAAAACCGGTAGGCCTTTTCTGGTCAGGAATATTAGGGATGCTGTAGAGCGTTATTTCAAAAAAGCAGGTATAGAGAAGGTAAAGATAAATGACCTGAGGCACACATTTGTCGCACATCACCTCAAGCAAGGCGTTTCTTTGGTATTTTTATCAAAGGTTCTAGGTCACAAGAGACTTTCTTCGACTGAGCGCTACCTGCAATATATAAAAGAAGTCAAAAACGGGGACAGCACCGTTCTTGCCGAGCTATAAATATTGTCTTTTTTAAGCTTGTGGGCTATAGTTAAACTATGGACAGGCGAGAAGACACACCCCACGATAACCATTCGGATTTTTCAGACATAAAAACTCTTTTGTCTTGGAGTGCTCCTGGTAGACCCTTTAAGGCAAAAGGTAAAGAATATTATCTCAACGGGCTTTTGATCGCATTTCTAGTCGAGGTTCTATTGTTTCTTTTTCAACAATATTTATTTATGTTCGTAGTGGGTGCACTGTATTTTCTATCAGTGGCACTTGCTACCGTTCCGCCACGAAATTTTCACTACAGAATCAGCAATCAGGGCATAAAGGTTGAGGACCACTTTTTTATCTGGGATGAGCTCTACGATTTTTATTTTAAAAGAATTGAGGGCGCGGATGTTTTGGTCGTACGCACAAAACCACTTATTCCGGGGGAGGTGCAGATTCCGCTAGGCGAACTTCATCCGCATCATGTGAGGCGTGTTATGGTGACATATCTTCCTTATCGCGAAGTGGTAAAACCTACGTTCATGGAGCGTTCTGGGGACTGGTTATCCCACAATTTCCCACTCGAAAGACGCTAGCCCATAATTATTGATTAAATGGGCACATTCTTCTAAAATACGAGTACGTGTCCCCGTAGCTTAATGGATAGAGCATTGGATTGCGGATCCAAAGGTTGGTGGTTCGACCCCACTCGGGGACGCATATGGAGAGTTCGCATAGTGGTCAATTGCGCGAGTTTCGAAAACTCGATCCGCTCGTCGGATTCACAGGTTCGAATCCTGTACTCTCCGCAACTTAAAATTCATTTGGAATTTTACATAAAAATAAATAAGATAAAGTATGGCTGATATATATAAAGAATCTATAACTCTTCATAAAAGAAAAAGAGGGAAACTTGAGATAAAATCAAAAGTTGAGGTAAAAACACGTGAAGATTTGTCAAGGGTTTATACCCCAGGAGTTGCTGAGGTGTCGCGGCAAATAGCCAAAGATGAAAGCAAGGCCTATGAATTTACTATAAAGCACAACTCAGTTGCTATTGTCTCTGATGGTTCTGCGGTATTGGGTTTGGGGAATATCGGGCCTTATGCGGCAATTCCTGTTATGGAAGGAAAGGCGATTTTATTTAAGGAATATGCAAATATTGACGCCTTCCCGATAACTGTTAAGACTCAAAATTCATTTGAGATAATAAATCTGGTGAAAAATATCTCGCCGGTCTTTGGTGGTGTGAATTTGGAGGATATCTCAGCTCCCAGATGCTTCGAGATAGAGGACGCACTCCAAAAAGTAGGAATTCCAGTTTTTCATGATGACCAGCATGGTACTGCAATCGTTCTTCTTGCGGCTCTTATAAATTCAGCAAAACTTGCTGGAAAAAAGCTTACGGATTTAAAGGTGGTCATAAATGGAGCAGGAGCTGCAGGGACTGCTATCGCAAACCTTCTGCTTTGTGTCGGATACGATCCGAAGGTTTGCGAGCCTGTCCGTGAAATAATCGTTTGTGATAGTGAGGGGATAATAAACAAGACACGGTCTGATATTCAGAACAATCCCTATAAAATGAGGCTTGCAAGTATCACAAATAGGCAGAACAGGGAGGGAAAACTTTCTGATGCTATAGAGGATGCAGACGTCTTTATAGGGGTAAGCAAAGGAAAAATATTTGATCCAAGGTTCATAAAGAAGATGAATGAGAAAGCAATCATCCTTGCGATGGCAAATCCTATACCGGAAATAATGCCTGATAAAGCAAAAGAAGCAGGAGCTTTTATAGTCGGAACAGGTAGGTCAGACTTTCCTAATCAGGTAAATAACGTGCTGGCCTTTCCGGGTGTATTCCGTGGAGCCCTCGATGCCCGAGCAAAAACTATCACAAATCACATGAAGATAATGGCAGCTTTCGCACTAGCTCAATCTGTAGATAAGCCTACAGTGGAAAATATTTTGCCGTCTCCTCTGGATAAGTCTGTTGTTCCAGCTATCGCAAAAGCAGTCAAAAAAGCTTATGAATTCGATGTATCTCAGGGAATGGTTTAATTATGAAATTCGAATTTAGCGCTGGGGGAGTTGTCTATAAAAAAGAAAAAAACAAACTATTTGTTTTACTCGCGAAACACTCGTACCACAAGGGCTGGGTTTTTCCTAAGGGTCTTATAGACCGCGATAAGAAGGAAAGTAAGGAGGATGCAGCTTTACGTGAGGTAAAAGAGGAGACAGGAGCGTTGGGGCAGATACAGGAGGCTTTAGAGCCAACTACTTTCTGGTACGCGTGGGATGGAGAAAGACGAAAAAAGACCGTTTATTACTTCATAATGAAGTATATCGGTGGTGATATAACGGATCACGATTTTGAGATGGAAGAGGTAGAATGGGTCGAATCAGAAAGAGTACTTGAGACACTTACCCATAAGGGAGAAAAAGATATATTTAAAAAAGCGCTGCCACAGATAGAAAAACTTCCAAATTAGCTTGCGGAGGAGGCGAGATTCGAACTCGCGAGTGCTTGCGCACGCATACTTTCCAAGCATGTGGAATGGGCCACTATCCGACTCCTCCTCTTTAAAATTTCTAGTGAAATTTTACTAGAGAATTAATGTGAATTATAAATTAATAGCTACAATTTTGCGAGTAAGTAATATAATTTAGTTGTGAAAATAGTAATAGCCTCAGAAAATCCAGCCAAAGTAAAAGCAGTAAAAAGTGCATTTGGTAAGGTTTTTCGCGGTAGAAAATTGGTATTCAAATCACTTAATGTTGATTCGGGCGTATCTCCTCAGCCCATGACTGATAAAGAGACATTAAAGGGTGCAGAAAATAGGAGCCTTGCGGCTGCAAAGAGTATGAACGGTGATTATTTTGTCGGAATTGAGGGAGGTGTGGAAAAAAAGGGAGATATTTATGATTCTTTTGCTTGGATAAGTATCAGAAATGTCAACGGAATCCTCGGAAAATCAAAGACTGGCATATTTATACTTCCGGCAGAAATAAGCCGTCTTATCGAAAGTGGAATAGAACTGGGGGAGGCGACTGATATAGTATTTAAAGCCTCGAATTCGAAGAAAAAAGGGGGCACGGTGGGATTTTTAACTAAAAACCTTATAGATAGGTCAAAATACTACGAACACGCCTTAATCCTCGCCCTGATACCATTTATGAATAAAAAGCTCTATTTTGTTTAATTCTCTAGCTTAAAATGTTAAAATAAGGGCCTGGTATGGCTGGGTAGCTCAGTGGTTAGAGCAGAGTCTTCATAAGGCTAAGGTCGTGAGTTCAAATCTCACTCCAGCTACTAAAAAGCGAGCGAGTAATAGCTTCATGAATAACAAACCGATTGGCGTATTTGACTCAGGAGTAGGAGGGCTCTCTATTCTCAGAGAGTTATTTAAAGAACTTCCTGACGAGAGCTTTGTGTTTCTCGGGGATCAAAAGAATGTCCCCTATGGGGGAAAGACTAAAGAGCAGATTATAGAGCTTTTGACTGCAGCTTTGGACTTTTTTAAGTCAAAGAATGTAAAAGCAGTAGTTCTTGCATGCAACACGGCAACTGTCTATGGAATAGAAGAGATGCGAAAAAAATATGATTTTCCCATAATCGGTACGGTTCCGGTGATAAAGCAGCTTCAAAAATATACTAAAACAAAAAAAACGGCAGTTTTTTCAACTCCTGCGACCGCAAAAAGCGAATATTTGAGGGATTTGGTCGAAAGATTCGCTCCGGATCTTGATGTCGAGCTGGTTGGTGGCAGTAACCTTGAGCAGTTGGTCGAGAAAGGCAATTTAGACAATCCTGAAATAGATGAGGTCCTGAATCGGATATTGCCGGAATTGGTAAAAAAGGGAGTTGATACTATCGCGCTTGGTTGTACTCATTATCCATTCCTGCGTGATAAGATCCAAAAAATAGTAGGTGGAGGCGTAGTGCTACTGGATTCGGGAGGAGCTGTCAGTAGGCGTACTAAAGAAGTCTTGAGGCTTGAGAATATGCTTTCCGACAAAAAAGATGAAGATCATTACTTCACCACAGGTGAGGCTGCAATGTTTAAAGATGTAGCTGAGGAACTTTTGGGATTTAATATTAAAAATGTAGATAAGGTAGATTATGATTAGCGCACAAGAACTAGGAATAAAATCGATAGAGCAGCTAAAGAACAAAAGGATAGTGGTTCTAGGGTTTGGCGTTGAGGGGAAAAGCATAGCAAGTTATCTTTTAGATAAGGGAATAGAAGTTAGCGTGTATGATAGAAAAAATAAAAGCGATTTGGAAGGATTTGAGCAAGTCGAAAAGAAAGGTGCCTTATATACAAATAGCCAAGATGAGATTTCTTCATTTGACATAATTATCAGATCTCCAGGAATAAGATTGTCAGAGCCATTTTTGGAGGATGCGAGAAAAAAAGACAGAACAATCACATCCGCAACGAAGCTCTTTTTCGATCTTACCCCCACGAAAAAGATAATTGGCGTGACAGGTACAAAAGGAAAGGGAACCACATCTAGCCTTATCTACGAGATCCTAAAGGAGAATGGAGAAGACGTCTATCTGGGCGGAAACATAGGCGAATCACCATTTTCCTTCATCGACAATCTTGATCAGGATTCATGGGTAGTTTTGGAGATGTCGAGTTTTCAACTACAGGATCTGCATAAAAGTCCCCATATTGCAGTGATGCTTATGACGACAAACGAGCATCTCGATTACCACAAGGATGTTTATGAATACATAGATGCAAAGAGGAATATATTCAGATTTCAGGGTCCACAAGACTTTGCGATAGTAAATCAAGACTATCCCGCAAGCAGCGAATCAGATGTTGAAGGTGAGGCAGCTACCTACAAGGTGAGCCGCGAGAATGAGGTTTTTGACCAAGGATGTTTTGTGAAAGACGGAAAAATGATGCTCAAGATGAGTGGGAACACCAAGGAGATTTTTGACATGGAGAATCTTCTGCTTCCAGGAAAGCATAATTGGGAGAACGCTGCTGCTGCGGTCATAGCCTCTCTTCTGGCAGGTGCTGACATGCGCGCTATTATCCCAGTTCTTAAGTCCTTTAAGGGTCTTTCTCATAGGATCGAACTTGCCGCAACTGTCCGTGGAGTTAGGTACTATGATGACTCATTCTCAACGACCCCAGAGACGACGATTGCTGCAATCGAAAGCTTTGACAATCCCAAAATACTTATACTCGGTGGATCGAGTAAGAATAGCAACTTTTCAGAATTAGGTGAGGTTATTTCAAATTCTTCATCGGTAAAAGCAATCATCGGGATAGGAGAAGAGTGGAAGAGGATAAAAGAGGATATAAATAGTGATTCGATAGAGATTATAGAGAACTGTTCCAGCATGGAAGAAATCATAAAGGAAGCCTCAAAAATCGCCGAAGTTGGCGATGTGGTTCTTCTTTCTCCCGCCTGCGCGTCATTTGATATGTTTAAAAACTATAAAGACCGTGGAGAAAAGTTCAAAGAAGAGGTTTTTGGTTTGACAAATTAGATAACCTTAATTATAATTTTGCCATAAAGCTTTGATCTGGAGGGATGGAACCAGGGAGCCGGGGTCTAAATCACCCACGGAGACGAAACCGTAAAAGACCGTAACGAATGTCGGAGAAATCCGGAGCTCGTCATGAATAAGATCTATGACGTGCTCCCAAGAGGGAGCATTTTTTGTAGGTAAAGCAAGGTGGCACCGCCGATCCTTTAAGGCCCTTGTAAGATTCCAATTTATATTGGAGTTTTGCAAGGGTTTTTTAATTGAGAGGAGGTGAAAAAATATGGAAAAAAAATACGGACCCATTGAAGCCATATATGGAACGACAGAATTAGGACACCCGTTTGTCGCAGCACGGGACGGGAAAGTTGAGTCAAATACTGTTTTTGGCAAGCCTGAGATGTCGGGAATTACGTACGTTGGTTTTATGATGGATGCGGCTGGAGATTTTCCAGTAAGAAGTGGAGATCTTGAGCCAAACATCGAACTGGAGTTGGGTGAATAGTTAAAATTGCCCATCTCAGTTTAGAATAGTACAATATAACTATGAAAAAGAGAGTTTTATCAGGAATAAGAGCAACAGGAAGACTTCATTTAGGAAACTATTTGGGAGCTGTAAAAGGTATGCTTGAACTCCAAAACAACGAAGAGTACGAGACATTTTATATGGTTGCGGATGTTCATACTATTACAACTCCCTATAGTGTTGAGGAATTGAGAAAAAACAGACGAGAGGTAATTCTGGATTATCTCGCGGCAGGACTAGATCCACAAAAATCTGTTATTTTTCAGCAAAGTGAGGTAAATGAGCACTTGGAGCTCGCATTCTATCTATCATCTGTCACGACAATCGCGAAGATGCAGCATCTGCCTACATTCAAGGATAAGGTGAAGCAATACCCTGAACATGCGACACTTGCGCTCCTTAATTACCCGACGCTTATGGCAGCAGACATTTTGATCTATAAAGCAGGACTCGTGCCTGTCGGAATCGATCAGGAGCCGCATCTAGAAGTAGCAAGAGAGATCGTTAGACGATTTAATAGCGACTATGGTACTGATTTTCCGGAGCCACAGCGATTTAAAACTCAAGGTGAGTATGTCCCATCTCTTACTGGTGAGGGGAAGATGAGTAAAAGTGTAGAAGGTTCTTTTATAAATCTGACAGATAATTTGGAAGAAATAAGTTCAAAGGTTGCCAAAATTCCTACTGATAGCGGGAAAGGCAACGAGATATTAGGGGGAGTAAAAAGTCTTTTTGAATTCGTTGAGCTCTTTGAAGGAAAAGAAAAACGAGAAAAACTCCAGACAATGTATCTTAACGAAGGAGTAAGATATGGTGATATCAAAAGAGACCTTTCTGAGGCTATATTTAGCGAACTAAAACCCATTCAGGATAAGAGAAAAGAGTTTGAGGACAATCAAGAACTCGTTGATAGAATAATTTCCGAAGGAAATGAAAAAGCAAGAGATGTCGCAAGGCAAACAGTTAAGAAAGTAAGGGAAAAGATGGGCCTTGCCTAAAAACTTCAATTTATGAAACAGATCCATTTATATATTTCAGGTTTTGTGCAGGGTGTAGGATTCCGCGTCTTCGTGAGAAGAAAAGCAAAGAAGATGGGGATTACTGGGTGGGTAAGAAATCTCAAAGACGGTCGTGTGGAGGCGATACTTCAGGGTGAGGAAGAAAAACTGGAAGCTCTTTTAGAGCACGTCAGGAAGGGATCATATTTTTCCCAGGTAAAAAATGTGTTAGTCAAAGAAGAGGAGATAGTTGAAAAATTTACAGACATGGTAAAACGTGAAACAGCATGAAAAAAATAATAATTTCGCTTATTAAAATCTATCAGAAAGCCGAAGTATTTGAGCTTCCAGCATTGAAGGCGCTGTCGCTGACTGAGGTGTCGTGTCGGTATAGCCCGACATGTTCGGACTATATGATAGGAAGCATCAACAGATTTGGCGTCTTTAAAGGATTATATCTGGGGACGAAAAGGATTTTGCGATGTCATCCTTTTTCAAAAGGAGGATTTGATCCAGTTCCCGTCAAGAAAGCTTAAAAATCAGGTTCATATGTGTTATAATCACCTTTCTACATTTTGAAGTAGAGTTCCTGCTCTTCCCAAATAATTTAATGAAATTGCAATCAAAAAACTCTAAAAAGAAAAGCAAGCTCGGTTTTAGGCTTGGATGGAAAGACTTCATATTATATGGAGCACTTTTTATCTTTCTACTCATAATAACTCTCGGATTTTCTGATATCAGTGGAGAGGGTGCGAAGGAAAATATTCCGCTTTCAAGGGTTATTTCTGATGTGAATGAAGGTAAAGTAGAGGAAATAATTGTAAGTGACAATTCTTTGGAGGTAAAGTATAACGACGGAAAAGAAGCTGCAAGCAATAAAGAACCCGGAGCATCTCTTTATGAGGTTTTGCAGAATGCTGGTGTTTCTCCTTCAGAGACAAAAATCACTATCAAAGATAATTCCGGAATAAATACGGCTGTAGGGGTTCTTACCGCTTTTCTACCGATACTGATAATCATCGGGTTTTTCTATTTTGTTTTTAGACAGGCGAAGGGTTCACAGGAAAATATATTTTCGTTTGGAGGCAGCAAAGCGAAAGCATTCAATAAAGTTTTTCCAAAGGTAACATTTAACGACGTTGCTGGGGCTGATGAAGCTAAAGAGGAGATGTCAGAGGTTGTGGATTTTCTAAAACACCCTGAAAAATATAATAAGTTCGGGGCACGTACTCCCAAAGGGGTACTTTTGGTCGGTCCTGCAGGAACCGGAAAGACGCTCCTTGCTCGCGCTGTCGCTGGGGAGGCGAAAGTCCCGTTTTTCTCGATAGCAGGTAGTGAATTTATGGAAATGCTTGTTGGAGTAGGAGCCGCTCGTGTCCGTGACCTGTTCAATAACGCAAAAAAAAGCCAGCCAGCTATTATCTTTATAGATGAAATCGATGCGATAGGGCGTACCCGTGGAGGCAGTATGATGGGGGGGCATGATGAGAGGGAGCAGACACTAAACCAGATACTAGTTGAGATGGACGGATTCACTCCACGTGAGCAGATCGTGGTGATTGCCGCAACGAATAGGCCTGATATTTTGGATAGCGCGCTGGTGCGCCCTGGAAGATTTGACAGGCGTATTGTTGTGGGCTATCCGGATATAGAGGGAAGACGTGAAATCATAAAGATTCATTCTAAAGGAAAACCTTTTAAAAAGTCCGTGAATTGGGAGGCAGTTGCAAAACGTACAGTTGGATTTACTGGGGCAGATTTGGAGAATATGTTGAATGAGTCCGCGATTCTTGCGGCCAGACACAGCAAGAACGATATCGATGAAAAAGATCTTGAAGAGGCTGCTACAAAGGTTAAGATGGGCCCTCAAAAAAAGAGAATGCAGTCGGATCAGGACAAGAAAATTACTGCCTACCATGAGTCGGGGCACGCAATCGTGTCATACGCGATGCCAAATGCCGATCCAGTACATAGAATCAGCATTGTAGGCCGTGGAATGAGTCTGGGTCATACTCTTATTCCCCCAAGTCAGGATAGAGTGCACGAGACAAAAACTAGACTTCTTGAGCAGATAGCGACAATGCTCGGAGGGCGTGCTGCTGAGGAGATGGTGTTTACGAAAAATGACATAACAACAGGTGCTGCAGATGATATAGAAAAGGCAACAAGTCTTGCACGCGCTATGGTAATCGAATACGGTATGAGTAATCTAGGAGCCATAAATCTTGACGTCGAGAAGTCGGTATCTATGTATGGTGATTCATCAAAGATTTCAGAGAGTATGCATGGAAAGATAGATAGTGAAGTGATGAGGATCCTCGACGAGGGGATGAAAAGAGCTGTCAGTGCGCTTTCTAAAAACAGGAAAAGTCTGGATGCTGTCGCGCAGGCGTTACTTAAGAAAGAAAGCCTCGATTCTGACGAATTCGTAAAACTTATGCAAGGCGAAATGAAAAAGACAGCACCTAAAAAGATTGCCTCCTCGAAAAGCTTTTAAAACCTCCTGCAGCTGATATACTAGAAGTATTGTATGCAAAATTTGACTCACCTTCATATCAGGAATGCAAAGGATGACGAGACGTCGATAGAGTCTGCAACCCAGATATTTTCTTCCCTTCTTTCATCGCATGTGTCGCTTTTTAAGAGAATGTTCAAAACCCCTCCGGTTTTTTCATTTGAGCTATTTCTTATCAACAAGACTATCCATTTTTATGTAACCGTACCCTCGCAAAGCGCGCAGTATATGACAAGCCTTATATCATCTTCTTATCCAGTGTCCTTTATCAGCTCAACAGATGATCCTTTAAAAAATATTTTATCAGCAAAAAACATAGCGATTGGTGAGATGAAGCTAAATGAGAGATATTATTTGCCGCTTAAGACTTATGCTGATTTTTCTATAGATCCTTTAACTTCACTGGTCGGATTTATGGCAAAACAGTCGGAGGATATCAATATGGCGGTTCAGATTCTGGTTACCCCCGCATCCTTTCCTTGGCAATCAAGTATTGTCCGTCAGACAACCGAGGTAAAAAAAGGCGGTAGCGGGGAAGAGGGGCCTTCCGTGGAATATGCCTTGCCAAAAGCGCAAATGGTAAAAAAAGCTTCGTTTCAAGGTGGTAAAGCGATAATACGGCTTGCAGTCAGTTCAGATAGTATGTCTCCGTTGCCACAACTCCATGACCTCGCTGGAACTTTTGGGACATTTTCCCTCGGGGAGGGAAATCATTTGGTGTTGAAAAAGCCCCTTATCCGCAAAGGAACGTTTCTAAATAGGCTCACCAAGCGTGAAAGTCCAACGTTTGAAAGGCGTTATCAGATATTCAACTCGCAGGAACTTGCTACATTGTGGCACCCACCAGGACTGCTTCTTGCTGGAATAAAGAACATATCGTGGGGTAAGACATTGAAAGGAGAGCCTCCTGAGAATTTGCCTACAGCATTCAACCTTTCTGAAGATGAGAAAAGACAAGTTAATTTTTTCGCTCAGACTGAGTTCAAAAACAACAATACTATTTTTGGAGTAAAAAATGAAGATAGACGAAAACACGTATACATCATGGGAAAGACCGGTGCAGGAAAATCGACTCTTATTGCCAACATGGCGATAGATGACATCAGAAAAGACAGGGGAATCGGAATTATCGATCCACACGGAGATCTGACCGAGCAGATTCTGGACTACATTCCTAAAAGAAGACTCAATGACGTTGTTTACCTTGAGCCATTTGATACCGAAAGGCCATTTTCTTTAAATGTGCTGGAGATCAAAAATAAGCAGCATAAGGATCTCATAGCCTCGGGAATAGTCGGAATTTTTGCAAAAATATATGCAGATTCGTGGGGACCAAGACTTGAGTACATACTACGAAATACTATCTTTTCACTCCTTGAGATAGAAGGAACGACTCTTATTGATGCCCTGAGGATTCTTTCTGAGAGAGATTATAGAAATAAAGTAGTACCTCAGATAACAGATCCTGTCATAAGAAACTTCTGGGACAATGAATTCGATAAGATGACCGATAAGCTAAGGGTCGAGGCTATTTCTCCAATTCAGAATAAAATAGGACAATTCGTATCGAGTAAGATGATAAGAAATATCATCGGTAGTCCCAAATCAACGATCGATCTTGAAGAGATAATGAATACTAAAAAAATTCTTCTTCTCAACCTTTCGCAGGGAAAACTGGGGGAGGATAACGCGTCACTTCTAGGTGCCATGATAATAACCCAGATTCAACTTGCTGCAATGAATAGGGCTTTTATGAAGGAAGAGGATAGGCAGGATTTTTTCCTATATGTCGATGAGTTCCAGAATTTTGCGACAAGCTCCTTCATAAAGATTCTTTCTGAGGCTAGAAAATACAGGCTCGCGATAACGCTTGCGAATCAATATATAGATCAACTGGATATAACTATCCAGAAGGCGATTTTCGGGAATGCAGGAACGCTTGTAAGCTTTGTGACCGGAGCAGGGGATGCAGCGCTCTTGCAGCAGGAATATGCCGGAATTTATACTCAAAACGATCTTGTGTCTCTGGGAAAGCATGAAATCGTCCTGAAGCTTTCGATAGATGGAATGAGCTCTTCTCCTTTCCCTGCAAAAACTCTTCCACCGCCATCGCTTAAAAATGACAACAGAGAAACAATCGTTCGTCTTTCGAAAGAAAGGTACGGGAGAAAAGTATCACCTTAACCTCAGTATCAGCGATACAGAAAGTTAACTGATGTATAATAGCTAAATGCAAGAAGACCTAAATAAAGACATCTTTATGCTCGTTGACGGGTCAGCCATAGTCCACCGCGCGTATCACGCGTTGCCTCATTTTAGCTCCAGTAAAGGAAATCAAACCGGCGCAGTCCATGGTTTTTTCGCGATGACCTTTAAGATGATCGAAAATCTTCGTCCCGCGCATATCGCGATAGCATTTGACAGACCCAAGCCTACTTTTCGCCAACAGATGTACGCAGGATATCAGGCTCAAAGGCCGAAGATGGAGTCAGAACTATCATCTCAATTCGAGATCATAATCGAGATTCTCCAAAAAGCAAAGATTTGCAGCTATGCGGTTGACGGTTATGAGGCTGATGACATAATAGGAACCCTCGCTTATGAAGCAAAGGATCTAGGCGGAGTGGCGTATATTGTGACTGGAGATCGCGATATGCTCCAGCTTATTAACAATAAAGTAAAAATTATAGCCCCAGTAAAGGGTATTTCGGAGGTTATGATATTTGATGCGGATAAAGTGCGGGAAAAATACGGTATTTCTCCATCGCAGTTCGTGGATTTGAAGGGGCTTATGGGGGACAGCAGTGATAACTATCCCGGAGTGGCTGGAGTTGGTCCCAAGACAGCCTCAACACTTATAAATGAATATGGAACTATCGAGGAAATCTATAAAAATCTTGGTGATATCGCTTCAAAGAAAAAAGGTCTTGCGGATAAGTTAACAAATGGTGCAGAAGCAGCTGTTTTGGCCAAGACCCTTGCCAAAATCCTCACAGATGTTCCATTTTCCCATGATTTTTCCGACATGGATTTTAAAAAAATTGACATAGATGGGTTAAAAAAAGCATTCGAGAAATATGACTTTAAAACTCTTCCCAAACGCGTTGATGAAGTTTTTGGGAGAATCGAGAAGACAAAACAGCAGAAGAAAGCAGAGCAGATGAAGCTGATATGAAAATAGCCATAGTCCATGACTATATCAAAGAATACGGTGGAGCAGAGAGGGTGCTTGAGGAGCTTGTTAAAATATTTCCTAAAGCAGAAATTTATACGACCGTTTTTCTGCCCAAGTATTTAGGCCCACACCGCAGGCGATTTGAAAAGTACGATATCCATACATCATTTCTTCAATATGTTCCATTTAAGGCAAAGCTAATCTCTCCTATGCGTCTGATCTCGAATTTTGCCTTCAAAAGCTTTGATTTTGCAGGCTTCGATCTGATAATAGTTAGCCAGACGGGCGCGTATTTCCCCAATAGCTTGAATAAAAAAGGCGCAAAGTTGGTCTCCTACACTCATACCCCTCCTAGATACCTTTATGGCTACAAGACTGCGCGTGATTTGACCAAGAACAAGCTTGTCTACTCCCTTGCTATGATCGCAAATCATTTTCTTAGGATGGTTGATTTTAGATCTTCCCAGAACGTCGATCAATTCATCGCAAATTCTCAGGAGGTGCGTGGGCGCATAGAGAAGTTCTATCGCAGAGATGCAGTAGTTATTTACCCTCCGGTAAATATCCCGAGTCCGAAAGTTAGCCGCAAGGAGGAATATTACCTCACGGGAGGGCGTATGGCACGGGCAAAAGGGACGGATGTCATCATAAAAGCGTTCAATAAAAACGGCAAGCATTTGAAGATATTCGGGAAAGGATTTGCAGGATTTGAGCAGGAACTGCGAGAGATGGCAAAGGATAACATCGAGTTTGTTGGGGAAGTGGATGATGACAACAAATTCGAGCTTATGAGAAAAGCAAAAGCTTTTATATTCGCGTCTTATGACGAAGATTTCGGGATAACTCCAGTCGAGAGTATGGGCGCGGGAACACCGGTTATAGCGTACGAAAGCGGCGGAGTAAAAGAGACCATAGTAGAGGGAAAGACAGGATTATTTTATGGTAAAAATACACCTGAAAATCTGAACAAGGCTATAAAAAAGTTTGGTACTATGAAATTTGACCCCAAGATATGCCGCAGCCAGGCTGAGAAGTTCTCCGCAAAAGAATTTGGTCTGGGATTTAAGGAGGTAGTAAATGCCTGAGTTGCCGGAGGTCGAAACAATCCGCCGCGGGCTGGATAAATATGTCGTCGGCCACAAAATCCTGGATATCGAAGTGAAAGCGCCCAGGATCTTTACTGGAGAAAGGAAGAATGTGATCGGTGCAAGAATTACAGGCGTAAGGCGTCTGGGGAAAGGCCTTATTCTAAATTTGTCCAACGACTATTCCCTGGCAATCCACATAAAGATGACAGGGCAACTTATCTATCGCGGGAAAGAAACGGAGGATATAGAAATCTCCAAGACGAAGGTAGGCAGCATTCCAAACAACTTTACCCATGTAATATTTGAGCTCGATCATGGCGCAAAGCTTTATTATAATGACCAACGACGTTTTGGATGGATAAAAGTTGTCAGAACGAAAGATGTTATGGATTTGCCCTTTTTCAAAACTGTCGGGCCCGAGCCACCGATTTCAAAAGGTTCGCACGAGAAAGAGCTGACCCTAGAGATGTTTAGAGAAATCATAAGTGGTAAGAATACGAAAATAAAGCCTCTTATTATGGATCAAAGCAGGATCGGGGGGATAGGCAATATTTATGCAAATGACGCGTTATTTAAGGCAAATATTGATCCTGGCAGAAGCGCAAAGAGTCTAACTGACGATGAAATGAAAAATCTCTATGAAGCGGTAATAGATGTTATGAAATTAAGTCTTGAAAAGGGTGGCGCCTCAGAACTATCCTACGTAAATGTGCTCGGGAACGAGGGAAGCTACCAAAGATACAGTCTAGTATATGGAAAGAAGGGAAGGGAATGTCCAAATTGTAAGACTAAAATCGAATTCATAAAATTAGGTGGTCGCGGAACATTCTACTGCCCAAATTGCCAAAAGTAATAGATTTAGTCTATCTTACATACCTTAATGAGCTGTTTTAGGTTGTAAAAAAGTGAAATTAAAAGAATAAGTATCGCCAAAATATAAAGCTCGATACCTCCAAATGGAAGAATTGCTATAACTGCAGAGATGCCGATAAGGGATGCGAACGAAAGCCCGCATGATGCACACCCCACTGCAAACACTGAGATAAGTCCGGTTCCGAACATAATCCTGAGATTTCCTCTCCTTTTTAAAGCATTATATTTATTGATAAGAAGAGTCATATTGATTCCGAATAAGACTCCCATGATTGTAACCAGCACTATGTCGATACTAGATATAGCCGAGAAGCTACCAATAAAAATCAACCATAAAACATTTGCCTTTGTAAAAAAAAGATAGTCATTGAAGAAAAATGAAATGAAGGAGGGGAGGTTTACAATAACTGCAGAAAAAGACACAAAGAGGGTGGTGAGAGCCAGTATGAGAATTATCGATCTGACAGTAAGCAATTCTTGTTTTAGGATTGCAGCAGCAATGCGAAAATTCATACTTTAATTATATAGTCTTTTTGGGAAAAAAGAGAGGAGGCTAGCTTTCAAGCTCAGCATCGATTATGGCTTGGAATGAGGCAAATGGCTGCGCTCCGACTAATTGCTGTCCGTTTATATAGAATGTTGGAGTGCCATTTGCCTGTGCTGCAGCTGCATCAGCGCTATCGCCGTCAACATTCTCAGCATATTTTTCGCTCTCAAGACAGGTTCTGAACTGTCCCTCATTTAGTCCTAATCCAGTTGCCCACTCGACATACTTATCAGTAGTTGCTGTTCCCAGTGTAGCGTTGTTATCAAATAGAACATCGTGATATTCCCAGAATGAGTCTTGCTCATTAGCGCATTCTGACGCAAGCGCTGCAGGACGAGCCTGTGGATGGAAGTCTAGTGGAAGATGTCTATAATAGATCTTTGCTTTGCCCGTATCGACATATTCTTCAACGAGTTGACTCAATGTATTGCTATAGAATTGGCCGCAGAAAGGACATTCAAAATCAGAAAACTCAACAATCGTGACAGGTGCATTCTCATCACCTTTTACAGGTAGGTGTCCGATTTCTACATCAGCAACAATCGGTTCTCCAGAGCCTGGAGGTGCGACTGCACCAGCATCAGGAGCTGCTGGTTGATTATTGCCTAGAAGTGCACCGCCTCCGCCATTTGCTGCCTGAAGTTGACCGAAAAGATATCCTATTACGAGGAATGCGACCAAAAGTGCTATATACATAAATCGGACCATAAGCTGCTGAAAGGGCTTCGCGAAAACTGAGGAAATGTTTGAATCGGATGATTTTGCCATATAATACATAAAACCAAATAGGGGAATAAATGTCAAGCAGGGATTTTTGACGCTGGGTTGTAACTTAAAGCTTATTTTGTATAATATACCCAGTGAAAATGATTTTTGCCTTTACAATTATTTGTGCTAAATTTTAAAAATCCACAAACAGGCTGAAATAGCCTGTTTATTTTAGGGATAAGTTATGGGTGATACAAAAGATAAAATAGTAATGTCATTAGGAGGGTCGCTGGTTTATCCCAACGGCGGTGTAGATGTAGATTTTCTTAAACGTTTCAATAAATTCATCAGAGAGGAACTGGCGAAGAACCCAAATCGCCAGTTTTTTATTGTCGTAGGGGGTGGAGTAATAGCAAGACATTATAGGGATTCCGGTAGAAGCGTTGTGGGTCACGAGCTATCTCCTGACGATTTAGACTGGTTGGGAATTCATGCGACCAAGATGAATGCGCACCTCATAAGAACTATTTTTCGGGATATTGCGCATCAATATGTACTAAAGCACTACGAAATCATACGTAAGGTAACAGAACCCGTTGTTGTGGGAAGCGGATGGAAGCCGGGGTGGTCTACGGATTTTTGTGCGACTCTCATGGCTGAGGACTATCGTGTAGATGAGGTCATCAACATGAGCAATATAAAGATGGTCTATGATAAGGACCCGAAAGAGTTCAAGGATGCAAAACCCATAAAAAATACTACCTGGTCAGATTTTAGAAAAATCGTGGGGGACACATGGGCACCAGGGCTAAATGTCCCATTCGATCCGATAGCGGCAAAAAGAGCTCAGGAGCTCGGATTGAAGGTTATAATCTTAGAAGGAACGAATATTGCCAACCTGAGAAAATGTATCGATGGAGAAAAATTTGTCGGTACGGTTATCGCGCCAGACAAATAATATATGAGGTCATTTGACCCTGAAACCCTAAAAAATTTGTACACCCCTCCTAAAGATGCCCACAAGCCTCAAAACGGTTCTGTCATGCTCATCGGAGGGTCAAAGCTCTTTCACGCAGCATCCCTTTGGTCTCTAACTATTATAAGTAGGATCGTTGACATGACGTTTTATTCGTCTGTTACTGAGAACAACGAAATAGTCCAGAAGGCAAAAGAGGAATTCAGGAATGGGATAATTGTTCCAAGAGATAAAATAGAGGATTATATAAATGAGGCAGATGTGGTGCTCATCGGTCCAGGCCTTCCTCGAGAGGATGGCCTTGAAACGGGTGATGACGACACAAAGCATCTAACCGAGAAGCTACTTAAAAAATATCCAGCGAAAAAATGGGTTATAGATGGCGGAGGACTCCAGACGATTTCCCCTGAGGTCTTACTGGAGCTAAAAACTATGCCCATACTGACCCCACACATAAAAGAATTCAAGACACTTTTTGGAATCGACGCATCAGCCGAAGCAGCGCGCGAGATGGCAAAGGAGTACCATTGCGTAATCCTTTTAAAAGGAGAAGAGGATATTGTTTGTTCTCCAGAGGATGCAGTTAGAATCGAGGGTGGAAATTCCGGTATGACAAAAGGTGGGACAGGTGACGTGCTGGCCGGGCTAGTAGCAGCCTTGTATACGAAAAATGATGCGGTTCTATCGGCAACCGCAAGTTCTTATATAAATAAAAAGGCAGGAGAGAGCTTGTTTGAACGAGTAGGATATTATTTCAATGCCTCAGATCTCGCGGACGAAATACCAACGGTTATGAAGGAGCTTATAATTCAATAATACTAACTCCTTCTTTATTCTCAAATCGTTTAGGGATGAATTCTTCATGGGTGGTTGTGATAATTACTTGATGGTGGGGGAGTAGGTCTAATACTTTTACAATATTTCCTTCATCAAGCTCCGAGAAGATGTCATCAAGAAGCAGCACTGGAGTCTGATTCGTTTTTTCTATTATGAAGAGAGTTTCTATCAGTTTTGTCTGAAATACTGTGAGGCGTTGTTCGCCTCGCGAGCCAAACTCTTTGATAGACTTTCCGTCTATATTTTCAAAGATTATTTCATCTCTTTGAGGTCCGACCAGAGTCTTGGCAGAAGCCATTTCTGCCTCTTTGTACTGATCGAGTCTCGCTCTTGAGATAGTGCTTTTGTCATATCTTATGCTAAGTTCAAATATCTCTTTTTTTGAGTTATTTACATAATCGATAAACTCCTGCCGAAAGCGAGTTACTGTCTGTCCATTTTCTATAACTAGATTGTCCCAGTATTCGAATTCATCACTTGTAAAAAACTTTTTACCTTCGCGAGTGAGATAGAGCATGCGGTTCCGGCGTTTGAGAGCCTTTTCGTAAATATTAAGTGCCAATCTGTATTCTCTTTCGGATTGAACTAGGACAGAATTTAGGTAACCCCGTCTCACAGATGGTGAGTCATTTATTATCTCCAGGTCCTCTGGCGTGAAAAGTACAGTCAGAAGGTTAGAGATGAAGTCATTTTGGCGACGTGAAACATTATTCACGAGATATTTTTTAGATGCTCTTTCATTGAGAAGCGCTACTATAACAGCAAGTTTTTTACTGTCTTGTTCTTCTCTAATTTCGCCTTCGATTCTGGAAAAATCAGAGCCTTCCGATATGACATCAAAATCCTTTTCTGCCTTGAAGCTCTTTCCGTGGGAAAGAAAGGTTATAGCCTCAAGAATAGAGGTTTTTCCGCTGGTGTTTTTCCCTATAAAAATAGTAACCTGTGCGAAAGAGAATTTACGTTTCTTGTGGTTACGGAAAGTATTTAGTGAAAGCGATAGTATTTTCATCTCTCACATTATAAAGCAGGGAGCAATAGGGCGCGGGTTTATTTCGTGTCGTCTTTTTCTTTCTCGAGTCTTCCTAAAAGCTTTGAAAGCTGGAGCGTGACCATTACTGCAAGAACTGTTACGACGATGGCGTATATCGCAAGAGAGGTGAGTTGTCCACCTTCAGGGAGCCATTTCTGGATGTAATCTGCTACAAAGGCTTGTATAAGACTATTCCAGGCGAGAGCTGCGACGAGCCCGAATCCGGCCGTTGCCAGAGTTAGCATCTGTCGCACAATTTCTATATGAAGTTTCTTCTTCTCTTTCGCTTTGCTTGTCATATTGATTATTATACGAAAATAAATAGTGAAAGTACAAATTGACCTTTGTTATTTTCATCCTCTAGATTATAATATTGCAACTAAATCATGAAAGAAGGAGAGAATGTAATTGGCGAAGATAGTGTAGAGGTAGGATCGATAAAAAGAGGCAATCGTGAATATTCCGTTGTCCATGTTGGAAGGTCGAAAACTACATGGAGGGATAGGGTTGCAGGATTATCATTAGGACTTATTGTGACCGGACTTGTGGCATCTGATTCGGTTCGTCCCGAAACACCAGACGAAAACAGCATCATAAATTTGCCTGATATTAGTGAGATTTTAGATTCGGAAATCGTCGGATCATTCCCGATAGTACCAATAGAAAACGGAAGTGAGCTCGATAGGGTGGCTGAGTTCCATCAGGACAGGAGTAAGGATGGTTTGACCGACGTAGAGACTAGAGACAGGGTTCTGGATTCATATACGCAGCAGCGTGATGGTTTTATCAATTTTGCACGGTATGAATTATTTACAGACGGGTCTTTGGATGCGATATCTCAAGTCAAGCAAGAGAGATACGAGAGCGTAATATTCGGGATAAACATCCTACAAAGCTATCTGGGTAGAGCTGATATCAGGATAAATGCGCAACAGGGATTGGTTGAAATTCCGGAAAGTAGACCTTTTAGCTTAGGAAATACAACAGATCTTGTTATTTTGGATCAGATTATCCAATACGAACTGAAGGACTTTAAGGAAAAGCCAGCCGATAAAGGAGAAAGGACGGATGACATTTTGTGGCTTGCGAATAATCGAGATCTTGATATCGAAGTTAAAGAAGATGCTTTTGCCTTCCTGCAATCCGAGGGGATGCTCAATCTCTCAAGAATTCTCCAAAAGATGGACTCGCTAGGATACGTAATGCCTGAGGAGATTGATTATGTGCAGCAATTTGGGCACGACACCGCGATAGGAAAATACATATCCTCCCAAAATAGAATTCTGATAACAGGCGATGAAGGAAGCGGCACGTCGGTTCACGAAGTGGGGCACAATCAAGCAGATGAGAATGAGGCTTTTAGTCAGGGAGCTTATGACTTTAAGATTACAGGAGTCGAAGATGCGATTACAGCAAGAGGAATGGTGACAGGGCTTTCTCAATTTACCGAAGAGTACGGAAACACAAATAATAAAGAGGACTATGCGACAGTCTTTGAATGGTACTTTACGAGGGGCAAAGAATTCCGCGATAAGATAAAGGCTGAGTTTTTGGCTCAGAGTCCCGAATACGAGTTTTTAAAGCGCAAATATGAATTCATGCGCGAACTATTTAATGGAGAGGAATATCTATATAATGGAATGCCTTTTAGACCTGAGATAGGAGATGTTTTTTCGATAAGCAAGCCAAATTCACTTCAAAATGGCATCATACTCAGAAGTTCTCCCGATTTTAATAAGGATCCCTTAGACGGAGAAAATGAGCTCGTGGTCGTTTTGAATAACGAGAGGGTAAGAATAATAAATACCTCGCAGGAGGAAATGAATCTCCAGACCGGACTTATGACAAAGATGTATCTGGTGATGAAGGAAAACGGAGAAACAGGTTGGGTAGACGGTCTTTTACTGGGAGATTTGCTTGAAAAAGCAGGGTTGGGGCCACAAATAAATTGACATTACCGACTTAATACCGCATAATTAACGCAGTATTACCGATATGTATACGCCAACATTCCAGATAACCAATAAAATTCTTCAGAATATCGGCGCTATCGAGGCTGCAAAACAGGTTATAGAAAATGCTCCGCTTTTGCCATACTGGGAGAAAAAATTTCAGGAGGAAGCAGCAGTAAGAAGTACGCATTACGGAACTCATATCGAGGGAAATGAGCTTTCTTTAAATCAGGTTCAAAGAGTTCTGGAGGGAGAAGCTATAGTTGCCCGTGAGCGTGATGTTCAGGAAGTAATCAACTATAGGAATGTCGTCAGCTACATAGAGCAAAAACACAACGCGCCTATCGATGAAGACACGATTTATGACCTGCACAAGATAGTCGTCAACAAAATTCTTGCGCCTCAAGATGCAGGCCATTATCGCGAAAAGGATGTTGTCATAAGAAATAGTATAACCGGTGAAATATCTTTTAAGCCCCCACATAGCATAGAGGTCGAATGGCAGATGAAGGATCTTGCGCATTTTATCCAGAAAGAAAAAGAAATCCATCCAGTTCTAAAGACAGGAATCGTCCATTACGAATTCGTCCGTATTCATCCATTCTTAGATGGGAATGGTAGGGTTGGACGCGCGCTTTCGATGCTGGTTCTTTTTAAGGATGGGTATGACGTGAGGCGCTTTTTCTCACTCGAGGAGCATTTTGATCGTGATCCTGAGGCTTATTACGATTCACTTCAAAGCGTTGATAAGAGAAATGGAGACCTTACGGTTTGGCTAGAGTATTTTACAGGGTGTCTAGCTATAGAACTTACCAAGATAAAAGAAAAGATAGAGCATATATCTATAGATTCTACATTCAAGAAAAAGCTGGGCGGTCCGGTTATGTTAACCGATCGTCAGCTCAAGATAGTGGAGTATATGCAGCAGATCGGCTATCTGGAGAACAAGGTATTTGCAAATCTTTTCCCGGATGTTTCTGAGGATACAGTCCTTCGGGAAGTTCAAGACCTGGTAAAAAAAGGTATAATAGTCAAGAGAGGCCGCACCAAGGGCGTAAAATACTTAATGGCATGATGCATGAGACACCAACTTCTTATAGATCGACAAGAGATAGATTTCCACGGATAGGAAACCGTCATTTAAGTGCAATCGAAGAGTGTTTTTTTATTGGCGGATCTACAAGAATCGGGGGAGAAATGGTAAATACTGGCGAATTGAAGAAAAGCCAGCCTGAGACCGATCATAAAAAACCTAAGAGTTTGCTTAGTGGAGAAGAAGATGTAATTGCCGTAAACGACGAGCGCAGCAAGGGATATATCAGAGGATTTTTACCCTTTTTTGATTATGAAGGAGAAAAAGCTTTAGCAGACGAGGGGCTTGAAGTTGCTCTAAAAACCTCTCCAGTAGACCCGAATTTGGGAGTTGCGCCTACAGAGTGGGAAGTTATTGTAATACCGTTGACTTTGGAAGACGAAATAGTAGATGATGGGCTGCTTCATGAGTTACTTGACCAGAACAGGGATAAGATCAATATACACGAAGACAATAAATCGATGTTTGCACTCGAGAATACAGATTTTGGTTTGATGCTTAGGATGATTTGAGGTTATGGAAGAAGGACAAGAATACCGCGAAAAATTACCATTTAATGACGGCGATGCTACCGCGCTGGAGAACTGGATAATGGCAAGCTCCAGGGTAGTGCCTGTAGAGGGAGAAGAAGAACTCGTTAGCCAAGACAATCTGCTTGATATCTACAAAAAAGACCCGCATGCCCTAAAAACTCCCATAAACTTGCTGACTGGAGAAAGGGATCTCGAGCAGGTTGCAAAGATCAGACAGGAGCGCAAGGTGTTGACGGGAATGTTTTTGACGCTATTTGGTGCGAGCAGATTTTTGGAGTGGGACAGTCAGGGTGTTAAGGCGGGGATTAAACTTTCGGAGATGAATGAGAAAGGCGAGATTGATGAGATAAGAGTAATTCTGACTAAAGATGGGCAAGAAATAGAGCAAATAGATGACTATGTACAGGGTTTGGCGCTAGACGAAGGATACAAAGGGATTTTAAAAGATCCACAGGCTGCAGGAGGCGAAATCGTATGCGGCTTTAAGTAATATGACATTTAAAGATTTATCAGAATATCTTCAAAAGTTAGAAAAGATCACTTCCCGCAACGAGATGGTCGTAATTCTTGCTGAGCTTTTTAAAAAAGTTTCCGGTGATGAAATCGACAAGGTCATTTATCTTCTCCAAGGAAGAGTAGCGCCTCTTTATGAGCATATCGAGTTCAATATAGCAGAAAAGTCGATGGTAAAAGCGATAGCTCAGGCGTATGGAAAAGACGGAAAGGAGATTTTGAAAGACTACAAGAAAGTTGGGGATTTGGGGGAACTTGCGCAGAATTTGTCCGTGAAGAAAGACTCAAAAGTGACAGTCGGACAAGTATTTGAATCGCTTCAAGAAGTTACAGATGCTCTCGGTGCAGGATCGGTTGAGAAGAAGATGACGATATTGTCTAACCTCCTGCAGTCTTTGGACGGTCTGTCAGCAAGATTTGTCTCGCGTATTCCTGTAAATAAGCTCAGGCTGGGGTTTTCTGACATGACAGTAATAGACAGTCTTTCGTGGATGATTGCTGGCGACAAGTCTTTGCGAAAAGATATCGAAGCAAAATACAATATCAGACCTGATCTCGGTTATATATCAAAAACTCTCAAGAAAAAAGGGATAAAGGGCCTTGATGACGTAAAGCCTCAGGTGTTCACTCCGATCCTTATGGCAAGAGCAGAAAGGCTTTCTTCTGGAGAGGAGATAATAGAGAAGATCGGAGAATGCGCAGTAGAGCCCAAGTATGATGGATTTCGTTTGCAGGCGCATTTTGATGGAAAGACCGTAAAGCTTGTTACCCGTAGTCTGGAGGACTCTACATTTATGTACCCCGATGTAGTTGAAGGTATAAAAAAAGAGCTTAGCGCAAAGAATGTGATTCTTGAGGGAGAAGCTATAGCATATGACACAAAAACAGAAAGCTTCTTGCCTTTTCAGCTTACGACCCAGCGTAAAAGAAAATACGGCATTGAGGAAAAAGCTAAAGAATTGCCTCTCAAGATGCTCGTTTTTGAACTTTTATATCTGGACGGAAAAAATTATATAGACGAGCCATACGAAAAGCGCCGCGAGGCTTTGAAAAAAATCATAAAAAATGGCTCCGATACGATAGTCCTGTCGGAAGAAAAGACCATTTCTGACCCGAAAAAAGTCGAGGAGTTATTTGACGTCTATATGGCGGAGGGACTCGAGGGGATAGTTGCAAAGAGGCTTGACGGGACGTATCAGGCAGGGGCACGAGGTTGGAATTGGATCAAGTTGAAGCGCTCGTATTCGAAATCCGCACTCGATGACACAATCGATTGTGTAGTGTTGGGGTATTTTTATGGGAAAGGAAAAAGGACAGCATTTGGGATAGGTGCTTTTCTCATAGGAATTTATGATGAAAAGCACGATAAATTCATGAGTATCGCAAAAATCGGAACGGGGCTAACCGACGACGAATGGCGAGAACTTGCCAAAAGGGGCGAAAAGCTAAAAGCATCGGAGAAACCCCCACTTTATGAGGTCGATAAAAATCTTTTTCCTGATGTTTGGATAGAGCCTGAGATAGTAGTTGAGGTGAGAGCTGATGAGATAACGCGTTCACCGATTCATACAGCGGGTAGAATTATGAAAGCATCCAAATCGGGGAGTGCATTTAGCGTAGATGTTCCGGGTTATGCACTGCGTTTTCCGCGGCTCGAGCGATTCCGCGACGACAAGAAGAGCAGTGACGCTACTACGTTAACGGAGGTCACGAAAATGTTTAAATTACAAAAGAAATAATGAGTAAAGGACCCGAGTATACATTTTCTCCAAAGCCACTTTCGATAGAAGAGCGTTTTGATGTAGCGAAAGAATTCTGGTCGCAGGCGGTTTCCGAAAGGAGAATCTCAGAAGCCGATTTTGATGCGCAATTTGACAACCCAGAGCTTACGGATGATGGACTTTTTACTATCGCAAAGGAGCTGCAGGCGGGACGGGTAGAGTCAGTTTTACCAGATGACGGATTAGATAGTTAAGCTTCAGGAGAAGTAGGCTCAGTACCATTTCCATTTGAAATAATTGCGTCTACGTCAGGTGTAAGCTCTGTACTCCAGCCAGATTTAAGATCATATGTTATTTCTCTTTCTCTAGCCATCTGTATCAAAGGTATAACGATATCCAGATGGTCGTATGTACTCTGAGGTTCTGATTTCCCCTCTGCTATAGTTTTTGAAGGGTCCTGGTTGGGATTTGAATGAATTGCATTAACTATTTCTTGTTTTATTGCTTCTCTTTTCTTTCCGGTTGGTGGGTAGTATATGTCTCTTTCGCTCATCGTATTCAAATATACACGAAATTAAATTTATTGCAAATTCTACCAGCTACCGCCACCACCACCGCCACCACCACCACCAGAAAAGCCTCCGCCAGATGAGAATCCGGAAGATGAGGACGATGGAGGAGTAGAAGCGCTTTTGAAATTCGAATATGAGCTGCCCAGGCTTGATGCGAGAAGCGCTGCGTTAAAATGCGAAGATGTTGTGCTTTGATACCAGTCAGGATTTTTAAGATCAAATTTCTCAAACCTTTTTGCCCAGTTCTTCTCGACGCCGAAAGCGACGGCAAAAGGCAAAAGTTTTTCGAAAAACATCTGCTTGTCACCCTGAAAATTCATCTGTCTTTCCTGAGAATTTATAAAGCTTTTGATTCCCTTTGCGACGTTTGCCTGCTGCGCACCATAGAGAGTTTTTCTAGGCATGATGCGTCCTATGAAAAATGCGATCGATGCAAGAACGAGGTTAAATGTGGGAAGTGCTACAGTTCCCAGAGCATAATATTTTGTCCTTATGCTTTTGGGATTTTGGGGGAAAAATCCATCACTGACGAGTCCTTCATATATCATCTTCTCAACTTCCTGTACAGTTTTATAAAGTTTTACGTCTTTGAGCTTTATCTCCTTTTTTTCTTTGAAAATTCCATCAATAAGTTTTTCCTCGTAGGGTGCGAGTGTATCTTTACTAGAGGGCTTATTTGCATGGATCAGCGAGAAATTTTTCTTATCTTGCTCTTTGATTTTTATGTATCCACGACGGGCAAGGTCTATTATCGTTGCAAAAATATCGCGGGTGTCTACATTTTCATCAATCAACCCTCCCGTCTCGGCTGGAGTTAGTTTGCGTCCACCTACGGTCTCAGGGGGATCATACCAGGATGTAACGTTTGGTCCCACATATGGATCTCTACCGTGCTTAAAGTACCTAAAAAGTAGTATGACGGGAAGAAGAAGATACCAGAAGATTGCAGTCAGAATAATTCCTGCAATGGCAATCTTACCGATGGGCTTTTCCCAAAATGAGACGTACTTTTCCGCTGGAAGATATTCGACTATTCCTTTAGGAAAACCAACGATTGCGGTAAATCCTTCGTAAGGCGCTAGAGGGGAGATAGTTGTCATCGTATAGATTCCCTCAAATGTAGTCATCTCGCAATTTTTTTCGTCTGATCCGTATTTTCCTGTATAGCAGGCAAGCTGCAGATCATCTCTTTCTATTAGTGTGTGGATATCTATAGACGCTGTTGCAGATGAGATAGGAACTTCCCAGCCATTTCCTGTCGTGTTCCAGTAGAATTCATCATGGTCATTGAAGTATCCTATCGCACCACTGACCTTATAAGAAATAACATACGTGTGCGTGCCTGTGATCGTCTCGTCGGGATCACCGATCTTAAGCACGATTTGCTCATTTTCCGTTGATTTATCGAATTCATATGCTTTTCCTTTTTCGTCATTTACCTTAAAATTCTCAAACTTAAGATCAAATCTATCGTTATTCTCGCCGCGTTTTGTGAAGGGGATATTCCTGAAGATTCCATGACGCTCCTGTTGCCCGAAGTCATAAAGAATGGTTTCTCTGACATCTATCGTTCCATCTGCATTTACGCTTACGTAGGTACCAAAGTTTTCTATATGCTCATAACTTTGCGCAAATGAGACCGGTGCTATAAAGAGTAAAGCAATTATCGCAAAGATAAGTTTTTTCATAAGACAGTTACTATTTGATCCTTTACTACGTGAGTTTCATCGCGAAATTTTACTCCCTCTTTATCGAGGAGTTTTTTTTGTGCGTCTTTCCCTCCAAAGGCAAAATTCGGTGCGACCCGTCCATTGCGGTTGACGACTCTGTGACAGGGAACTTCCCCCTCATAAGGATTCATGTGAAGAGCATAGCCAACGATCCTAGGTGATATAGAAAGTTTTTTCCCGATTGCACCATAGGTAGTCACTTTCCCTGAAGGAATTTCTTTTACTATTTTGTATACTTTTTCACTTACTTGTGAGATTACCATATAAAAAGTCCTAGGTAGGCGACGCCAATATTTCTTATGGTTCGACCGATGAATGTGAGAAGAATGAATCTTTTTATGGGGTATTTGGACATTCCTGCAAGTATCCCCAATCCGTCGAATAGGGGATTCGGGAAGAATGCAAAAAGAGGAATCAGCATTCCGCCTTTCCAGTTCATTATGGTGTTTGAGATCTTAAAGATTAATTTATGTCTTTTTAGATTCAATACTTCTGTAGAAGAATAGCCAAAGAGATATGCGACACCTTCTCCCAGAGCTGACGCAATTCCTGCAACTAGAGCTACAACGAATGGATTAAATGATGCTCCAGCAATCGCAACAGAGACAATAGCAGGCGCTGGAAGAAAGAGTGTTGCACTCCCCAGAAAATTTAAGAGGAAAAGACCTATAAGCCCGAATGCCAGAAGTGCTTTGAAATCCAGCTCAAAAAATAGAGGTAGAAAAAGCAGGATTGTCGAGATGGCAAACAAAAGGATAAGAATGATTTTGCTCGACGCCGTTTTTGTAGACAAAAAATCTGTGATTCTCTTATTTTTTTTCATTCTTTTTCGCTTCATCTCTGAGCTGTTTTAACTTCCACATGAATAGTGCTCCAGGACGGTCAACTTTTGCGTCCTTCACGTACGAATAAGCTTTTTCAAGTAGTGCGCGGTTGGTCGTTTTGGCAAGCTTTATGTAAAGCGCTTTATGCTTGTAGTCATTTAGCTCTTCGGATAGAAAAACACCATATTTCTGGAATTCCCGGCTTATGTATTTGTCTTTGGTCGGATTGAAATCTTTTAGGATAGATGACAGTTGCTTCACTTTACTTATTATAAAACATTATTGAAGAGTTTATTTATGTATGCTACGATGATGCCACTGATGCGCCACTCCGTAAAATTTGATATAGAATTCAAGAAAAACCCTTACAAAGGAAAATTTATAGTCATCGAGGGACTGGACGGAAGCGGAAAAACAACTCAGATCCCACTTATCCAAAAGCAACTTGAGAGCAGGGGAATAAAAGTCTTCTCTACCAAAGATCCCAGTAAGGGTCCAATCGGAAGATTCATCTATGATGTTTTGCATGGTAAGGTAAAATTGCCAGCCACATCTCTTCAATACCTATATACCGCAGATAGGGCAGCGACGCAGGTTGACATAATAGAGAGGCTTAAGAGAGGGGAGTATGTAATTTCCGATAGGTATTTTTGGTCATCTGTTGCTTATGGGATGGTAGACATGGAAAAGGTTGACGATTTTTATCTGACTGCGTACTCGATCCTTTCTTATTACAATAGATTCTTACTTCCTGATCTGAGTGTCTATCTGGATATTGATCCGGAACTGGGAATGAGGAGGGTAAATCAGACAGGAAAACCGAAAGAACACTATAAGAAAAAAGACACTTTGCCAAAAATTAAAGAAGGCTACGAATATCTTCTGGAAAGATTTCCTGATGAATTCGTGAAGATCGATGCCAGTAAGCCTATTGAAAAAGTAACGCAAGATATAGTATCTTTAATCGATAAATTATGATAATAGGTCCCCAAAAATTACTCGAGCTTGTTAAAAAGCAAAAACTGGTCAGCAAGCTTTCTGAGCGTGAGCTGACAAATCCCGAGGGCGCAGGCTTTGATTTGCGGATAGGAGAAGTCCACAAGATATCTGGTGGGACAGCGTTTTTAGGAGAGGAGGAGCGTCAAACTCCTGAGATCGAGACAGTTCTTAGGTACTCAAAGACAAAGAAAAATGCAATAACGATTTTTCCGAATGAATTTTATTTAGTAACCACTATCGAATCCGTAAATTTACCTAAAGATATAACTGCCAATTTCAAACCAAGGACTACAACATTCCGGTCAGGACTGTTTCTTCGTACTGGAAATGTAGCGCCAGGATACAAAGGGCCGCTATCTTTTGCGATAAAAAATGAAGGCCCGCTTCCAGTTACTATCGAGATGGGAGCGAGGATTGTTCATATACAGTTTTTCTGGGTAGACGGGGGAGGGAGTATGTATAGAGGTCAGTGGCAAGGAGGACGTGTCGCCGCAACGAAAAAAGAAAAACAAGTCTGATTGACAGCCGCTAATTTTAAGTTTATAGTTTAGAAAAATTATGGCAAGACAAAAGCATCCAGAGTATCAGTATCTAGATCTACTTAAAGAGATTTTAGATCATGGAGAACGTAAGGTCGATCGAGGAACGGATGTTGTCTTATATTCACTTTTCGGGCGTCAGACACGCTACGATTTAAGTAAGGGTTTCCCATTACTCACCACAAAAAAAGTCTATTGGAAGGGTGTACTGCACGAGCTTTATTGGTTTATGTCGGGTATGACCAACATAAAATACATGGTCGACAACAATGTCCATATCTGGGATGACTATCCATACAAGATCTATCAGGGGAAAAATCCTAAGAGCGCTATAACCAAAGAAGAATTTGCGGATAAGATAAAAAATGATAAAGTCTTTGCGAAAAAATGGGGAGAGCTTCCACGGATCTATGGTGAACAATGGAGAAAATGGCCGACCAGAAAAAAAGGCAGAACCATAGATCAGCTCAAGTGGGTCATGCAGGAGATGAAGGATGACCCCGATGCAAAGAATCTGATAGTCAACTCCTGGAATCCCGAGTACCTTTATACGATGGCGACAAATGAAGACGCATCGCGTTATCCGATTTGCCACAATATGTATCAGATATCACGTCGCGGCAATAAGCTTTCTTTGCAGCTTTATCAGCGAAGTGCAGATATATTCTTGGGAGTTCCATTTAATATAGCAAGTTATGCGCTACTTACCATGGTGCTTGCAAAAATCGCTGGACTTGAACCCGGAGAATTCATTCATACATTTGGAGATGTTCATATCTACGAAAATCATATCCCGCAGGTAAAAGAGCAACTGAAGCGCAAACCAAAAAAATTCCCTACGATAAAATTTACTAAAAAATTTAAGACAATAGACGATTTCCGCCCTGAATTCGTAGAGCTGGAAGGATATGATCCATATCCAATGCTGCGAGCAGAACTTACGGTTGCCGGAGGTCTTTATGACAAAAAGACCGGCAAGATGGCGAAATAGAACGAATATTCTCTCAGAGGTTATAATAATTTTATGAACCGACAATTACATCTCTCCCTAATCGCGGCTATCGGGAAGAACCGCGAGCTTGGATATCAGAATAAGCTTTTATTTGATATTCCTAAAGATATGGCCCATTTTAAGGAAATGACCTCGGGTCACACTGTCATCATGGGGAGAAAGACATTCGAATCTATCGGTCGCGCGTTGCCAAATAGAGTAAATATAGTGGTAAGCCGTGATGCAAGCTTTGCGGCTTCTGAGGGAGTAATCAAGGTGGATAGCGTTGAAAGAGCGCTTGAAGAGGCAAAAAAGTACGAAGAGGAAGAGACATTTGTCATAGGTGGCGCTCAAATCTATGAGCAGTTCCTGCCATTTGCGGACAAACTTTATTTGACAGTTGTCGATAAAGACGTGAAGGACGCGGACGCTTTTTTTCCAGAATACGATAAAGAGTTTACGAAGATTATCTCATCGCGTGGAGATAGTGATAACGGGCACAATTTTACCTTCATCGAGCTTGAAAGGTAGACATTAGAGGCTTTTCATAAGTCGTCTCACATTCAAAACAATATTTGAATAGAGGTTTTGGACGACCCTGTCACGAGTCCTCACGGTATGCATAATCCCCGGGAGAGCAACAGTTTCGCCTTTTTTTACTGCTTCGAAAAAATCTTCAACTGTTTTTCCTTTGAATATTGTTATCGCAGTCAAAAGATCTTTTGAGCCAAAGTGACTATCCGAGCTACCAATTTGAGCTACGGGCCTTGTTTTTCCTAGCTCTTTTGCGATAGGTTGCAGCCTTTCTTCTCTGTTGTAGGTTCCGCTTATAACCTCGAGTCCATCTATGAGATCTCTATTTCCAAGATTTCGCATCTCGCTACTGGTTAACGAGGCTATGCCGCGAAAGGCATCAGGGTGAGCGGCTATAACTAGACCATCGTTTTCTTTGATCTTGTCTATAGTTCCTTCGACAGTTTTTGCTGGTCGTATAGGGCCTTGCGGATCTTCCGGAAACAACGCGAGGATATGTTTTGGAGGAAATCTTCCGACTGTTATCTCTTGACCTGGAATCATTTCGATTCCGAAGTAGTCCGCAGCACGTCTTGCGGGCTCCATTCCTTTTATCGTGTCGTGATTGGTGTATCCGCCTACGATATTTATTCCAAGTTCTTCTTTGGCTTGGGCTATATCCGAAAAGAGCTGGTTTGAGGTGACCATGCCATCGCTCTCGACGGTATGCAGGTGAGGAAGGGCGACAGAGTAACCACCATTAACTTCTATTCCCATAGTAACGGCGATTATAACACGATAGACTTTAGGCATTGTTGTAAAATCCATCCTTTTCTGTTTCAATAGAGCAGCAATGGAGCTAGTTATAGATCTGCATCTACATTCTCGTTTTTCACGGGCCGTTTCACAGAAGATGACACTTCCGAATATGTTCTTTTGGGGAAGAAAGAAGGGGTTAAATTTACTTTCGGTAAGTGATTTTACACATCCTATATGGCTACGTGAAGCAAAAGCTCAGCTTGTTGAGGTAAACAGCGGTATTTATAAGCTAAAGAACGAAAAGGAGCTTATACCAGATCTACCATATTCAACTCAAAAGGAAGATCTGACTACATATTTTATGTTGTCGACAGAAGTCTCTAGTATATATTCCGAGGGCGGGCAAGTGAGACGAATTCATAATCTTATCCTTGCTCCGAGCTTTGAGGTAGTCGATAAGATAAATAAGGCATTTTTGGCGAGAGGGTTTAATTTGAGCTCTGACGGTAGGCCGATTTTAGGAATCTCATCACAAAATCTTATGGAGTTATTGTTGTCTATAGATAACAAGATAGCGCTTATTCCGTGTCACATCTGGACCCCTTGGTTCTCGCTTTATGGCAGTAAATCCGGTTACGACAGGATAGAGGATTGTTTCGGAAAATACGCAAAAAGAATCTTTGCAGTAGAAACCGGACTCTCATCCGATCCTACTATGAACTGGAGGGTAAATGAGCTGGCGGACCGGTCGGTAGTCAGTTTTTCCGACGCACACTCCATGCAGAAGATGGGACGCGAGGCGACTATACTTACGACCATAGATGGAAACGATATAGCCGAAAAGAATATCACCTATGACAACATCATGAATAGCATGGTCAGAGGTCGTGAGAGGATATTTAAAATAGACTACACGATAGAGTTTTATCCAGAGGAGGGTAAATATCATTATACAGGCCATAGAAATTGCAACATAGTCCAAACTCCAACAGAGACAAAAAAGAACGGTGAAATATGCCCTGTATGCGGTCAGGGGTTAACGGTTGGAGTGATGCACAGGGTAGAAGAGCTTGCGAACACTCCCGATAAAAATTACGTCGAGGAAAAAGACAAAAGCGGTGTCATCTGGATGAAGGATAAAAATCTTAAGAGGCCACATTTCGTGAATCTCGTGCCGCTTCTTGAGGTTTTGTCTGAGGCGCTTGGAAAAGGGACGGGCACTCAGACTGTCGAGAGCATGTATGATAAGCTTTTGACCGACCTAGGCACAGAACACGAGATTTTGCTCAGAAAAGACCTCTCGGAAATAGCATCTATCGGAGGTGAGCGGGTCGCCGAGGCGGTCCAAAAAGTAAGGTCACGCAACATCCACATCGTTCCCGGGTATGACAATACTTATGGAATAGTCGAGATCTGGGATAAAGAAACGAAAAAAGCGGAAGCAAAAGTAGAAAAGTCCCAAATGGGTTTGGAATTCTAGACATATTTATAGGTATAATAAATCTATGAAGTTATCTGTTGTAGTTCCTGCCTATAATGAAGAAAAACTTATAGGAAATTGCCTCAGATCCATCCTCAATCAGACGATCGACCACAAAGAGTACGAAATTATCTTTGTAGACAATAATTCCACAGACAATACCTCAAGGATCGCAAAGAATTTGGGCGTAACGCCTGTCATGTACAAGGACAAAAAAAGTGCTATCTGGGCGAAGCAATTTGGAGCAAAAAGGGCAAAAGGGGAGATTATCGTCATAACCGATGCCGATGCTATAGTTTCAAAGGATTGGCTAGAAAATATCCTAAGACTTTTTGAGGATAAAAAGCTCATGTGTGTAGGTGGCACGGTTCTTGCCACAGGGAACAACAAATTTTCCATCGGCGTCCTAAAGTTTTTCGACTATTTTGCAAGAGGTTTTCAGGTGGTAGGTGTTCCTTTTATCTGGGGTACGAATATGGCCGTAAGACGTAGTGCCTTTGCGAAAATCGGAGGATTTAACACAAATCTTAGAACCAGCGACGACTGGGAATTTGTGATGCGTATCCAAAAGGAATTTGGCCTAAGAAGCGCGCTGTATACGAACAAGCTAAAGGTGAAGGCTTCGCCCCGCAAGCAGGATAATATGGGGCAGCTTCTTCCATACGTAGCGATAGGGATAATAAATTTCTTGTCGATATTCGTACTTAGAAAGTCCTATACATTTGGGAAGCAGACTGTCGTGAGATAGCTACCTCAAATTACTCATCCTGAAGTTTTTGTTCTTTAGAATCGCTACCTTTATGAAAGGTTTTACGTATCCCGCAAGACCCCGCGTTACGCCGTCTTTGAATCTTCTGCTGGAGGAGAGTACTGGTAGATTGCGGACCAGTTTTATCTTCCCGAGCTTTCTGACCCTGCGCCCCAGATCTATATCGTCAAGCGCATCGAGTTCCTTATTTATACCTCCTGCTTTTATGTATGTATCACGCCTTATTGCGTATGAGAATCCAGAGAGCCAATAGTGTCCGAGCGCTATCCTGTGGCCCTCATTTGCAAGAAGCACAAAGAACTTAAATATGGTTTTATCGACTCTGGATGGCTCATCGATGTTGCAAAGACTTGTTACAGCAACGATTTCTTTGTTTTTGAAGTACTTCATAAAGCGTTCGATCCAGTCCTCTGGAAGAATTGTATCAGCGTCTGTGGAGAAGATTATCTTTCCGGTCGCCTCCTCAAATCCGCGCCAGCGCGCTACGCCTCTTCCTTGTTGTTTTTCGACGATCACGCGTATATTCAATTTATCCTTGAACGATTTGGCGATCTTGTTCGTCCCATCCGTGGAATTGTTGTCTATAAGGATTACCTCAAATTTTGTTTTAGTTTTTTGCCATGTAAGAGATTGAAGACATGCTCCTATAAAGTCTTCTTCATTGTAGGCGGGTATGACGATTGATGCATCGAATTTTCCCATGCGATAAGTTAAATTATATTATAACAGTCAGCTTTTATCGACTGTTGGGTTTATGTTATAGAAAAGTTCTAACGAATTTTTGAAAGCTTCATCCATATTGAAGTATTTGTAGTTGGCAAGCCTCCCCACGAAATATACGCCATTTTTTTCAAGGTTTTTTGCATCCGTCTGATATTTTTCAAAGATCTTCCCATTTTTCGGATTTGGTACGGGATAGTAGGGCTCATTTACTCCTGGTTTGTAGTCTACTGTGAATTCCTTTGAGATAGTCGTTTTTGGATGTTTTTGACCTGTAAAGTATTTGTATTCAACTATTCGGGTGAATTCATTTTCATTAGGGTAGTTGATGACAGAGTTCTCCTGGAAAAATTCTTTGTCATAGCTTTCGAATACGAATTTTATCGACCTGTATTCCAGTTTTTCCTCATTGCTATGTTTGAAGTCGAAGAATTGGTCGATTGGTCCAGTATAGAAAAGCTTTTCGTAGTCTTTGATTTCATCTTTGACGTCAAAAAAGTCAGTATTGAGCTTTACCGTGATATTAGGGTGTGCGAGCATTTTCTCGAAAAGCTTCGTGTATCCTTCTTTTGGCTGTCCCTGATGTTTGTCGGAAAAATATCTCGGATCAAAATTATTTCTGACAGGAATTCTATTGAGAACCGATGCATCAAGCTGCTCTGGATACTTATCCCATTGTTTTTTCGTGTAGTTTCTAAAAATCTTCTCATAAAGAGTTTCTCCGACACGGGCGAGAGCTGCCTCTTTTCCATTTTTGGGGTTATCATTTTTGACCTGATTTTTACTGAGCCATTCGTCCATCTCTTTTTCATCTTTTATATTTTCTCCAAGTAGCATATTGACTGTCGTGATGTTGACAGGTACAGGGACTAATTTCCCATCGACTTTTGCAAGAACTTTGTGCTCGTATTTTGTGAACTCGGAGAATTTTTGTACATATTCCCAGACATTCTCATAATTCGTGTGGAAGAGGTGGGCGCCGTATTTGCTGACGAGAATTCCGGCGTCATCGTAAAAGTCGTAGCAGTTGCCTCCGATATGATCTCTTTTTTCAAGTATCAGGACTTTTTTATCTAGCTTTGTAGCATAACGCTCTGCGATGACTGCGCCCGAGATGCCAGCTCCTACTATGATGATGTCGTATTGCATACCAAAATTGCATTCTATCAAAAAATATTTTCTTAAGCTATTTTTTTGGTCTTTTGAAATAGAAAAATAGATATACGATGATAATTATAAGTGTCGATAGAATTTGGCTAAAGTTTCCTTTGTCGATATCCGGGAAAAAGTATGTAAGTCCTACGATATGAAACACATTCAAGTACGATATGTCGCCCGTAAGTAGAATCATGAACACAAGAACGATCACATGGAGTACTGCAAAAAAAAGAAAAGTGGAAAGTAGTGGTCTTAGATATTTCATATTATTTATAGTTGTCTCCGCCCATCTCGTAATTATATATATGTTTGTCTACTTTGCGAAAGAGTAGTTGATAGACAAAGGCATAAGCGTATTTGAGATAAGTAGAGAAACCTTCCTGGTCAAACCGTCTCATCGAGAAAACGACATAAGTTGCAGTCATTATCCTGACATTTGCGCCTATTTCTTTGAGCTGTCTTACCATGTCGTGGTCTTCTCCTACAAATACTTTTTCGTCAAACCCTTTCGTTTTTTTGAAGGTGTTGTTTTTTATGACGAGGTTTCCACCGGTAGAGTAAGCGCGGGGCGTATGCAAAAGTACAAATAGCATAATAAGCGTCAAATTGTATGACAGCCGGTTTATGAGAGTATCATCTCCTGGCGTAACTCGCGGAATTGCCGCGTCCAGATTTTTATCACGGAGGTATTTATCGGTTTTTTCCAAAAAATCACCTGGGATGCTATTGTCGGCGTCAATGAAGAAAAAGATACCTCCGGAGGCACTTTTTGCTCCAATATTTCTTTGATGCGAAAGGTTGCTTTTGTCTGTATTTACTATCTTGAGTGGATAGTTTTTTTTGAAGTTATTTGCTTTTTCGACGGTTTTATCTGTGGAGTTGGAATCCGCAACTATAACCTCGAAGTCCTTTAGGGTTTGTTTGGTCAGATCGTTGAGGATGCGCGTTATGTATTTTTCTTCATTTAGAGCTGGAATTATGACAGAAAACAGGGGTTTCGACATAAGGACATTATACACTGCAAGGGTTGTATTCTCTAAATTCCACTGTGCTATGATAAATAGGAGAGGAGGTGAGAATAGATGGCTGCAAAAAATACGATTGACGGATATATAGATAGTGTCGGAGATTATTTCAAAAAACTTCCAGAACTACCACGCGGAGGGAGAGAGTTTTTTGTTATGGTCCTTCCATGGATAGCGCTTATATTTGGAATACTTGGAGTTTTGAGTGCTATATCAAGCTTCGGATTGTTCAGCTACTTCGCACCTGGTATGTATTGGGGTGGAGCAGACGTCGTAGGACGGGGAATGCTTTCAGTGGTCCTTGCTTTAGTTTCTTCAGTACTGCTTCTTATGGCATTTAAGGGCACGAAAGAGAAAAAGGCTCAGGGCTGGAAGCTTTTTTATTATAGTGAAGTAGTGATGCTTGTATCTAATATCATACTTTTTTCTGTAGGAGGAATAATAATGACCCTTTTAGGTTTTTATATCCTTTATCAGATAAGATCTTATTACAAGTAAAATTGTTGTTTGATGATGTATTGGCATAATCTTATGCCAATACATTACTTTTCTCAAAGTCTTCTTGACAACATAGTGAGAGACTTACTATACTGTTCTAACGTTTATGGCAGCAAATATCACAGACCAAACATTTGATCAAGAAGTTCTCCAGTCAGACAAAGTCACGTTAGTCGATTTCTGGGCAGAGTGGTGCCAACCATGCAAGATAGTAGGCCCGATTGTCGAGGAATTTGGCGAAGAATATAAGGATAAAGTAAAGGTAGTGAAGATGGACGTAGACGAAAATACCGAGACTCCAGGAAAATTCAATATCCTATCTATTCCGACTTTGATCTTTTTCAAAAATGGTAATCCGGAAAAGACCATGGTGGGAGTGCAGAGCAAAGATCAGTTGAAAAAAGCTGCCGATGAACTTCTCAGCTAAAATTTGTCTAGTAACATTATAAAAGCGCTTAACAGGCGCATTTTTTGTCTTAAAATGAAAAACACAGATACAAAAAACGAAATATACGATGTAGCGATCATAGGCAGTGGCCCAGCAGGACTAACAGCCGGTATCTATAACTCCCGTGCGGATCTTAAGACCGTGCTTCTTGCAGGTCTCAAGTGGGGAGGGCAGCTTATGCTGACGACAGAAGTCGAGAATTTTCCAGGATTTCCTGACGGGATAATGGGACCGGAGCTTATGGGCAACATGCGCAAACAAGCGGAAAAGTACGGAACAAAGATAGTTGATGCCAATTTTTCACAAAGCGATTTTTCACAGAAGCCTTTTAAATTGACCGCTGAGGGCGGCGAAGTTTTTTACTCAAAAGCTGTAATTATCGCAACGGGTGCTGACACAAAGTGGTTGCAGATTCCAGGAGAACAGGAGCATATCGGACGGGGAGTTAGCTCTTGCGCACCATGCGACGCGGCATTTTACAGAAACAAAAATGTCATCGTTGTCGGTGGCGGAGACAGCGCTATGGAGGAGGCAAATGTGCTCTCAAAGTTTGCATCAGAGATAACTGTTGTATATCGCGGAGAGGCGCTGCGTGCCTCTGAGATCATGCAAAAGAGAGCAAAAGAGAATCCTAAAATAAAGTTTATTTACAACACGGAGCTTTACGAGATAGTAGGGGATGGAAAAGTAACAGGCGTAAAACTAAAAAATAGCAAGACAAATAAAACTTCAGAAATGCCTATAGATGGTGTATTTGTTGCCATAGGTCATATCCCGAATTCAAGTGTATTTCCCGATATAGAGCGCGATGAAAAGGGATTTATAAAAAGGCTTGAAGGAAGTAAGACGAATATAGAAGGCGTATTTGTGGCAGGAGATGTGCACGATTTTCACTATATGCAGGCAGTTACCGCAGCAGGATATGGGTGTGAAGCGGCGCTATCTGCAGAGCGCTGGCTAGAGGATCAGAAATAAATCAAGAAGTTATTCAGACACAGTCGCGACTCGTCCTTTCGGATTGTAGCTGGTGAACACCAGCGCACAGTTTTTCCCGGTGCACCCTACACAAGCGTTCGTATAGTCGCTTTGGATTTGGCTTCTGTGGATCGAGCTATTTAACCACCAGTTGACTGTCTCAGCTTCATTTCCTCCGATCTTCGCATTTTCCGTAATCCAATAGTTAAAGTTTCTATTGTAAAGTCCTGAGTGAAGGGTGCCGTTATTGCCCTCGTAGGCAAGCTCATTTGAGCGGGTTTGGGCAAGACTACATAGCGCGTCATCTTTTATGAAAGCAGCCTTTCCGATAGATGCTCTATGGGCGTTAACCAGTTCCATAACTGTGTCAGGGTTATTTCCTACGTGAGTAACATTCTGCTCGGCTACTATTACGGTAGGTGTAGGCTCCGAGATGGTTACCTCAGAAACTATCACTGACGGACTAGGTGTAGGTGTTGCCTTTTTTGGTGAGGGAGTGTAGCTTGCAGCAATAATACTGTGCGTTACAGAAAATTCCTCAGGTTTAGTACTTTTTACATTTCCCAGATATTGAACTTGTCTGAGCTCAGAAATAGGACAGTTTTTTGCGTATGTGAGAACATAAGGCTTCAGAGGAGATGTACAGAGATTTGTAGATTCTTCAGCCGTGACCAAACCTATCTTATCTAGGTTTTGGGCATGTGATGTAGTTGCAGCTACCAGCAGCAATGATGCTGCAAGTAGCAGTGCTTTTCCTGCCTTAATCATAGTCGTTTGGGCCCAAGATACCTCTTGGGCCTTAGCGATAAGACACGAGTATAGCAAAGATAAATTCGATGTCAAGAAAAACTATAAGATAGTTATCGGTTCAAAAAAAGAGCAAAATCGAGTATTTT
Source organism: uncultured Gammaproteobacteria bacterium (assembly GCA_964450885.1). Classification (GTDB taxonomy): domain Bacteria; phylum Patescibacteriota; class Microgenomatia; order Levybacterales; family GWA1-39-11; genus JBCLLY01. The sequence continues at coordinate 1,225 of CAYVFE010000001.1, read as the reverse complement.
GAACTAGAAAGTCATGATTTTAGATTTAGCCTCAAATGAGGCCAGATACCTTTTTTCCTAGGTTTAAAGTAAGAAAAATACAATACAAGTTAGGGTATTCTTCTCCTTGACGAAAAGGAGAGTATTGTGTAGAATAGTTCTTACCTTTTGAGGTAAATCGAATTACGCATGATAAAGTTTTTTAAAGACAACGTTTAATCCGCCAGCTGGTGGAAAAATTGTGACTTTTTAACCTTCTAGTTCGCTTTTTCTCAAACGGTTTGAAAAATAAAGTAATAGTGACCGCTTTACTAGCTTCATGCTGGGCGAGCTAGGTCTTAAGTGACTTGCAATAAACTTGGGCCCTTAGCACAGCTGGTAGTGCGCCTCATTTGCAATGAGGAGGTCAGGAGTTCGAGTCTCCTAGGGTCCACCAGAAAGGTTGACGATTGGTACTTGCAGCTTAATCTAAGCGGTAAGTACTAATAGTTAACCCTATTAGTGCACATTAAAAATTGGGGTTATATTAAAACTAGGCCAGACATATAGAATTGGTTTTCTAATGTCTGTGCTATTTCAATTAAAGTCAATATGTGGATGCCTAGGAAGTGTTGACCGATAAAGGACGTATCGAGATTAACGAAAATCATCGGGGAGCGATCAACGACGCTTTGATCCGGTGGTCTCCGAATGGGGAAACCCGCGCATTTTGCGCAGGTTGCTATGAAGTTTTATTGCTTTTTGCAATAAATATTAGTGGTAACCGGGGCACCCGGGGAACTGAAACATCTAAGTACCCGGAGGAAAAGAAATCACAGAGAGTCCGTTAGTAGCGGCGAGCGAAAACGGATCAGCCCAAACTACTGTATTTATACAGTGGGGTTGTAGGACGACTTGCTTAAATGCAAAAGAGTACAAAAAATAGGTAGCAGAACATGCCGGAAGTGCATGACCATAGACGGTGAAAGTCCAGTATGCGAAACTTATTTTTCTCTTCGTTGTATCCTGAGTACTATGAGGCACGATTTAAACCTTGTAGGAATCTGGGGCGACCACGCTCCAAGGCTAATTATCAACACTTACCGATAGTGAACTAGTACCGTGAGGGAAAGGTGAAAAGCACCCCGGGAGGGGAATGAAATAGTATCTGAAACTATTGACTAACAAGCAGACAAAGTGCGATTTATCGTATGATGTCGTGCCTATTGAAGAATGAGCCGGTGAGTTTTTTTTCACTTCAAGTCTA